>NZ_SMBR01000039.1:0-1038 GCF_004346455.1 Bradyrhizobium sp. R2.2-H | reverse complement strand
GAATTTATTGAATCGGAAGGGATTCCGGATCTGGGGCGAATATGATTCAAGATGCTGGCTGGGCTGGAGGCCAGCATCCGATGGTGCGACCCATTTCCAACGATTTGCGTAAGCGCGCAGTATCCGCTGTTGCCAAAGGTGAGAGCTGCCGATCTGTGGCGGAACGGTTTGGCGTTGCGGTCTCGTCAGTTGTGAAGTGGTCACAGCGTTATCGAACGACCGGTTCGGTAGCGCCTGGCAAGATGGGTGGCCACCGCAAGCCTGTGCTTGATCCGCATCGCGCCTTCATCGTCGAACGGATCACTCAGACGCCGCATCTGACGCTGCATGGCCTGAAGGCGGAACTGGCAGCCCGTGGGGTCAAGGTTTCCCACAACGCGGTCTGGCTGTTCCTACGCCGGGAAGGGCTGCGGTTCAAAAAAAACACTGTTCGCCCTCGAACAGGCTCGCGCCGACGTCTCTCGTAGGCGCCAGCGTTGGCGATCCTGGCAGGCCGGACTTGATCCGGGTCGGCTCGTCTTCATCGATGAGACCTGGATCAAGACCAACATGGCCCCTTTGCGAGGCTGGGGCCCCAAAGGGGCACGCCTGCGTGGCTTCGCCCCGCACGGGCATTGGCGTACCCTCACATTCCTCGGCGCACTCCGCCATGACCAACTCACAGCACCCTGCGTCTTCGACGGCCCGATCAACGGCGAATGCTTCCGCGCTTATGTGAAGCACCTCCTCCTTCCGACCCTGCGCGAGGGCGATATCGTCATTCTCGACAATCTCGGAAGCCACAAGTCGAAAGCCGTCAGGCAGATGATCAAGGCTGCCGGCGCCAGGCTCTGGTACCTGCCGCCATACTCGCCCGACCTCAACCCGATCGAACAGGCCTTCTCCAAGATCAAACATTGGATGCGGCAAGCTCAGAAGCGCACCATCGAGGACACCTGGCGCCATATCGGTCACCTCGTCCAAGACATCCAGCCTCGCGAATGCGCAAACTACTTCGCAAGCGCCGGTTATGCTTCAATCAAAATGTGAAACGCTCTA
>NZ_SMBR01000038.1:0-1059 GCF_004346455.1 Bradyrhizobium sp. R2.2-H | reverse complement strand
CTAGAGCAGATTCCGATCAAGTTGAACTGTATCCTGCTGCCGTGAAGTAGTTGGCGCATTCGGCAGGGGTGAATGCTCTGTAGGCGTCGGCAATCGCAGCTTCGAGGGTATCGACGGTCCTGGCTGCGGCTTTGCGCAGGCTCGATTTGAATTTGGCAAATGCGTTCTCGATCGGATTGAAATCGGGCGAATAGGGCGGCAGCAGCAGAAGGCTGGCGCCGCGGACCTCGATTGCAGCCCGGACGGCAGCACCTTTATGTGCCGGCAGGTTGTCCATCACGACGACGTCATCGGGATTGAGGGTAGGAGCCAACACCTGTTCGACATAGGCGAGGAAAGCGACGGCGTTCATCGGTCCGTCGAGCGTCATCGGGGCAGTCAGGGCAGTGCAGCGTAAGGCGGCGGTAAAGGTTGTGGTTAGCCAATGACCATGCGGGACCGCGGCGCGGCAACGTTGGCCGCGTTTTGAGCGGCCGTAAAGCCGCGTCATTTTGGTCGAGGCGCCGGTCTCGTCGATGAAGACCAGCTTGTCAGGATCGAGCTGCGGCGCGAGTTCGCGCCAGGCCTGGCGCGCCGCCGCAACATCGGGCCTATCCTGCTCTGCTGCGTGCGCGCTTTTTTTTGAAGGTTACGCCGTGACGGTCGAGGAAGCGCCAAATCGAACTCGGCGCAAACGAGGCTCCAAACTCCGATTTGAGCATCTCGGAAATCTCAACCAGAGTCATGTCGGGCTTGGCCTCGATCGCACTCATGATCGCATCATGGTACTCTTCGATGCGCTGCGAGCGCTGGTCGCCGCCCTGCCGTTTGGCTTTTGTCGCCCCGTTCTCGCGCCATTCCCGGACAAAGCGCACCGCACTCGCAACCGAGATGCCGAACCGGTCTGCCGCCGCGCGGCGCGACATTCCCCCTTCAACCGCCCGAACTGTCCGGATCCGCAAATCCTCCGACAAAGGTTTGGCCATGTGTGCCGGCCTCCTCGTCCAGCACACAGGGTGAATCAGATTTTGACTCCCATGGGAATCCCTCCCGATCCAAGTCGGTCAGATTTTGCTCTAG
>NZ_SMBR01000037.1:0-1312 GCF_004346455.1 Bradyrhizobium sp. R2.2-H | reverse complement strand
TGTCCAGACCGGATAGATAGGTAACACAGTAGACCGGATGGATGGGTGACAGTTCTCTGTCGGCTGGGAGGATCAGCCGATGCCTTGGCGGGAGAGCTGTACAGTGGACCTGAGGGTTGATTTCATAGCGGATCAGCGAAGCGGCTTGTGGACGATGACAGAGCTCTGCGAGCGCTACGAGATCAGCCGCAAGACCGGTTACAAGTGGCTGGACCGCTACCGGTTGGAGGGGCCTAGCGGGCTTGAGGATCGTTCCCATGCCGCGCGAGTGCATGGGCGAGCGACGCCGCAGCACATTGTGGATGCGATTGTCGGGCTGCGGCTCGAGCGGCCGAGCTGGGGACCGCGCAAGATCGTCAGCAAGCTAGAGGTCCGTCAAGGGGATGTCGATTGGCCGTCAGCCTCGACGGCAGGCGAGATTCTCAAGCGGGCTGGACTGGTGAACAGCCGTCGGGTCCGGCGACGAGCGCCGCCGCGTATGGGACAACTGACAGTGCCTCAGCATGCCAACCATGTCTGGGCCCTCGATCACAAGGGCTGGATCCGGCTGGGCGACCGATCTCGCGTTGAGCCCTTCACGATGACCGATGGCTTCAGCCGCTATTTGATTAGCTTGGCGGCAACGAGCAGCACGCAATATGCCGAGTGCCAACCCCTGCTGGAACGGGCGTTTCGCGAGTACGGCTTGCCGCAGATCATCCGCTCCGACAACGGCTCGCCGTTCGCCTCGACTGGGATCACTGGTCTGACCGCGCTGTCGGTATGGTGGATCAAGCTTGGCATCTGCCATGAACGGATTGATCCCGGCCATCCGCAGCAGAATGGCCGACACGAGCGTTTCCACCTCACGCTTCTGGAGGCCATGCGGCCACCGCCGCCGACCAAGGCCGCGCAAGCCCGTCGGTTCGCAGCATTTATGCGCGACTACAACGAAGAACGGCCGCATGAGGCACTTGGGCAGCGTCCACCTGCCAGCGTCTACAAGGCTTCCCCTCGTGCGATGCCCAGTCGGCTTCCGGAGCCGAATTATCCGGTCGGAGCGGCAGTGCGCCAGGTTCGCTCCAACGGCGAGATCAAATGGCGTGGCGAGCTCATCCATCTTTGCAGCGCTCTCGCTGGTGAAACAGTTGCCGTGGAGGAAACCGCCGAGGGGCAATGGCAAGTGCGCTTCTTCAACATGCCGATCGGCATCATCGACCAGAAAACATCAACGCTGCGGCGCTGCGCTAGCGCAGCGCCGCAGCGGACCGAACCATGAACGACTGTTACCTATCCATCCGGTCTGGTTTGTTACCCATCCATCCGCTGGACA
>NZ_SMBR01000036.1:0-1369 GCF_004346455.1 Bradyrhizobium sp. R2.2-H | reverse complement strand
AGAACCCCTCATCCGGCGCTTCGCTGTCCAGCGGATGGATGGGTAACAAAACAGACCGGATGGATAGGTAACAGTCGTTCGTGGTTCGGTCCGCTGCGGCGCTGCGCTAGCGCAGCGCCGCAGCGTTGATGTTTTCTGGTCGACGATGCCGATCGGCACGTTGAAGAAGCGCACTTGCCATTGCCCGTCGGCGGCTTCCGCCACGGCAACTGTTTCGCCAGCGAGAGCGCTGCAAAGATGGATGAGCTCGCCACGCCATTTGATCTCGCCGTTGGAGCGAACCTGGCGCACCGCCGCTCCGACCGGATAATCCGGCTCTGGAAGCCGCCGCGGCATCTCACGGGACGAAGGCTGATAGACGCTGGCAGGTGAACGCTGCCCGAGTGCCTCATGCGGCCGCTCTTCGTTGTAGTCGCGCATAAATGCTGCGAACCGGCGGGCTTGCGCGGCCCTGGTCGGTGGCGGTGGCCGCATGGCCTCCAGAAGCGTGAGGTGGAAACGCTCGTGCCGGCCATTCTGCTGCGGATGGCCAGGATCAATCCGTTCATGGCGGATGCCAAGCTTGATCCACCATACCGACAGCGCGGTCAGACCAGTGATCCCAGTCGAGGCGAACGGCGAGCCGTTGTCGGAGCGGATGATCTGCGGCAAGCCGTACTCGCGAAACGCACGTTCCAGCAGGGGTTGGCACTCGGCATATTGCGTGCTGCCCGTCGCCGCCAGGCTAATCAAATAGCGGCTGAAGCCATCGGTCACCGTGAAGGGCTCAACGCGAGATCGGTCGCCCAGCCGGATCCAGCCCTTGTGATCGAGGGCCCAGACATGGTTGGCATGCTGAGGCACTGTCAGTTGTCCTATACGCGGCGGTGCCCGTCGCCGGACCCGGCGGTCGTCAACCAGTCCCGCCCGCTTGAGAATCTCGCCCGCCGTCGAAGCCGACGGCCAATCGACATCCCCTTGGCGAGCCTCAAGCTTGCTGACGATCTTGCGCGGTCCCCAGCTCGGCCGCTCGAGCCGCAGCCCTACAATCGCATCCACAATGTGCTGCGGCGTCGCCCGCCCATGCACTCGCGCGGCATGGGAACGATCCTCAAGCCCGCTAGGCCCCTCCAACCGGTAGCGGTCCCGCCACTTGTAACCGGTCTTGCGGCTGATTGCGTAACGCTCGCAAAGCTCCGTCATCGTCCACAAGCCGCTTAGCTGATCCGAAATGAAGCTAACCCGCAGGTCCATTGCACAGCTCTCTTGCCAAGGCATCGGCTGATCCTCCCAGCCGATAGAGAACTGTCACCCATCCATCCGGTCTACTGTGTTACCTATCTATCCGGTCTGGACATCGCGCCACCTTCTCCCACAAGGGGAGAAGGAA
>NZ_SMBR01000035.1:0-1424 GCF_004346455.1 Bradyrhizobium sp. R2.2-H | reverse complement strand
GGTCGTGTCCCCGGGAGTGGTGTAGCTCGGTAGAGCAAAGCCGCCCGGACGCGCGCCCCCAAATAGCGCCGTAGCGGGCGGGCGGCTTTGCGGTGGTCATCGGCAGTTCTCCGGTAGGATCGGGTTGCGACACGCCAACGCAACCGAGGACCCACCGATGACCGACGACATGATGAACCTGCGCACGCTCGTAGAGAAGACCCCAGATGCCGATCTGCTGCGCGAGATGATCGGCTTTGCCGCCCAGCGTCTGATGGAGGTGGAGGTCGAAAGCCAGACCGGGGCGGCCTATGGCGAGAAGAACGCCGAACGCCTGGCCCAGCGCAACGGCTACCGCGACCGGACCTGGGAGACCCGCGCCGGCACGGTCGAGCTTCGTATCCCCAAGCTGCGCAAGGGCTCCTACTTTCCGGGCTTCCTGGAGCCGCGCCGGATGGCCGAGAAGGCGCTCACCGCCGTGGTGCAGGAAGCCTATGTGCAGGGCGTCTCGACCCGCTCGGTCGATGACCTGGTGCAGGCGATGGGCATGAGCGGTATCTCCAAGAGCCAGGTCTCGCGGCTGTGCGCGGAGATCGACGACAAGGTGAAGGCGTTCCTCGCCCGGCCGATCGAGGGCGACTGGCCGTATCTGTGGATCGACGCCACCTACGTGAAGGTGCGCCAGAACGGGCGCATTGTGTCGGTCGCGGTGATTGTCGCGGTTGGCGTCAACAGCGACGGTCGGCGCGAGGTTCTCGGCATGGACATCGGACCCTCCGAGGCCGAGACGTTCTGGACGGCATTCCTGCGCAAGCTCGCCCGCCGCGGACTGCGCGGCGTCAAGCTGGTCGTCTCCGACGCCCATGAGGGCATCAAGGCCACCGTCGCCAAGGTGCTCAACGCCAGTTGGCAGCGTTGCCGCGTCCACTTCATGCGCAACGCGCTCGCCCATGCCGGCAAGAGCGGCCGCCGCGTCGTCTCCGCCTTCATCGCCACCGCCTTTGCCCAAGACGACGCCGAGGCTGCGAAGACGCAGTGGCGCAAGGTCGCAGATCAACTCCGCCCAAAGCTGCCGAAACTCGCAGGCTTCCTCGACGAGGCCGAGACCGACGTGCTCGCCTACATGACGTTCCCGCCGCAGCATCGGACCAAGCTGCACTCCACCAATCCGATCGAGCGCCTCAATGGCGAGATCAAGCGGCGCACCGAAGTGGTCGGCATCTTCCCCAACGAAGATGCCATCGTCCGCCTCATCGGCGCGATCCTGCTCGAGCAGAACGATGAGTGGGCCGTCCAGCGCGCCCGCTACATGACACTGGAAACCATCGCGCCCTTGAGCGATGATCCCACCGTCAGCCTTCAGGCTATCGCCAGCTGACCAGCCCGGCTCTCGCCGGAGAACGCGGTAACCCGCCGCCAGCTACACCACGCCAGGGGACACGATC
>NZ_SMBR01000034.1:0-1444 GCF_004346455.1 Bradyrhizobium sp. R2.2-H | reverse complement strand
GCCCTCCGCCGTCGTTCCGGACAAGCGCGCCCCTCAGGCGCGCGTAGATCCGGGACCCATACTCCCTGGGCGTCGTTGGGACGGACGGTGGCAACCCCGAGTCTTCGCCAAATCACTCCCTGTGGCTATGGATCCCGGATCGGCGCGCGCTTTGGGCGCGCTTGTCCGGGACGACGGCGGAGATGGGGCGGCGGTCAATTTGTAACGGCGCGGGAAAGCGGGCCTTAACAATTCCCTGGGTCACCTAACCGCCAGTTGCGGCGCCACAAATTTACCACAGCTTATCCTTTGCCCCGTAACGTGCAGAAGAGCCGGGAAGCGGGCTGCTTCCGGGATGCGCCTGGCTTTCCGCGAATGGAATGGGGTGGGGGAATGTCGGTCAAGTCGAAGTCGAGCAAATCGAAGCTGCCAACGCTGCGCTTTCGCGCAAAAATCATCCTCGGCTTTGTGGCGGTGCTAGCCATCCTCGCCGCCAGCATGGCGTTCGCCTATTTCGGCTTCGAGCGAATCGCAGGCGCTGTGGCGTCCTATCGCACCAGCGTATCGGAAGCCGACCTGGCGCGGACGGTCGATCGCGAGCTGGTTGCTTATCAAGGGCTGGCGCGGGCCTATACCCTGACCGGTGCGGCCGATGACGAGACCGCAGCCAAGACCGCTGAAGGCAACCTGAAGAGCGCGATCGCCAAGTCGATGACGGCGACGACCGGCGCCGCCCGCCGCGAGCAGGTCGGCAAGCTCGAGACCGAGTTCCAGAACTTCACGAAAGTCTTCAGCGAGATCATCACGCTGACGCGCGAGAACAACAAGATCGCGGCCGATGAACTCAACAGTGTCGGCAACAAGATCCGCTTCAAATTCGATGATCTCGCCGACACCGCAGCTCTGGCGGGCCTGAACTCGGTCCAGACCACGGCCAAGGACGTCACCTCGCAATATCTGGCGGTCTCCACCTCGGTCGGCGCATTCGTGGCCAAGCCGGAGCCGAAGACCGCCGACGGCGTGATCGCCCGCATCAAGTTCCTCGAGACGCTGCTGGTCTCCATCTACGCGAATGACCAGAAGATCACGGATCGCGTCAAGGAGATCGGCGATCTCTTGAAGCAATACCGCACCTCGTTCGCAAAGCTGAATGAGAACGTGAAGGTGATCGTCAAGCTGAACGGCGAGATGACCAAGACGGCTGCGACCATCCTCAAGCTCTCGGCCGAGCTGCGTTCGGATCTGACCGCCGACCAGCAACGCATCGAGGCGAGCGCCAATTCCACCATCGTGGAAACCGAGCAGCTGATGCTGATGCTGGCGCTGGGCGGGCTGGCCGTCGGCACCGTGCTGGCCTTGTGGCTCGGCAACGGCATCTCGCGTCCGATGATCGCGATGTGCAAGGCGATGCGCGAGCTCGCATCGGGCAATTTCGACGTCGTGCTGCCGGGTCTCGGCCGCAAGG
>NZ_SMBR01000033.1:0-1498 GCF_004346455.1 Bradyrhizobium sp. R2.2-H | reverse complement strand
CGTATTGCCGCATCTGCGAATGTTACCCTGATGGCGCCATTGCCGATGACGATCCGATGTCGATTAATCGGTCGCGCCAGATGGCTTTCCCGGCTTGCTCGACGAGAGGGGCTGTGGGCGGGTCGGGCCCTACATAGCCCGAGCCGTCCATAACCCCGGGCAATGGGGCAGCGGTCGTGGCGTCGTCGAGCGGGCCCTGGGCGACCAACCGTTCGGCAGCCCTCCGTCTGAGCGCCCTCAACAGACGTTGCACAATCGAATGCTGTTTCTTTCCGAACTCCTCGGGGTATTTCTCGCGCAGCCGGCCGACAATTGCGAGCGCCGTCAGCTGCGGCTGCTCTGCGAGCCACGCTTCGATCGCGGCAATATGCGGGTCGAGCTTGGACGGCATGCGAACTCTGGTCTTATAGGGCCGACGAGTTCGCCGGTGCGTGGCACGCGGCTCGCCGACCGTCGCGGTCTTGCCGAGCGTCTTCGCGAACGTCGCCGCGGTCGCTGGTAGGATGCTAGTGCGAGCGGGTTGCAGGCCGCGCGCCTGTCCGGCACGACGATCGACGCGATTGCCTAGTTCTTCTTGGGTCGTGCGAATCTCCGCCAACAGCGCGACCGGATCGAGCGAGCGATACTGATCGCGTAGCCGTATCTTCACGGCCGCGGTCACCTTGGGATGCGCCAAGGCACGCTCATAGGGCGTCGATGGGAGATGATAGCGCTTGATCACTTTAGCCCCTTCGCGACGCTTCTCCTTCAGCTTGAACGACGGCTGGAAGAAGTTGACGTAGAGCCGTGCCGCCGCATAAAGGCGGCCCATCATACGCGCCGTCTCGACGCCATCGAAGCGGCCATAGCCCATGAGGCGGCGGACGACGGCACCATTCTTCTGCTCGACAAACGCCTGATCGTTCTTCTTATAGGCGCGCGAGCGAGTGACTTCGAGCTTCTGTTCGCGACACCATGGCACGACGACATCGTTCATGAAGGCGCTGTCGTTGTCGAAGTCCACGCCGCGCAACAGCCAGGGGAACAGGCTCTGTGCGCGGTTGATCGCCTCGACGACGAGCGAACCTTCCCGCGTCAGCAACGGTAGGCACTCCGTCCAGCCGGTGGCGACATCGACCATCGTGAGGGTTTGGATGAACGAGCCAGCCACCGACGTGCCGCCATGGGCGACCATGTCAACCTCGCAGAATCCGGGCATCGGGCTATTCCAGTCATTGAACGTGCGGATCGGGACCTCGCGCCGGATTGCCGAATAGAATCCAGCACGGCGCCGCCTGCCGCCGCTCGCCACGATCTTCACATCGACGAGCAGGCGATCGATGGTGGCGGCGCTGATAGCCAGAACGCGATCACGGTCCGACTGGCCAAGCTGCAATCGGCCATGTTGCTCAAGGGCAGGCAGCAAGGTCGGGATCATCACTTTGAGCCGCTTGCCGCACACCCGATCCGACGCCTCCCACAACGCCGTCAGCGCGTCCTTGATCGTCGCGCCATATCT
>NZ_SMBR01000032.1:0-4797 GCF_004346455.1 Bradyrhizobium sp. R2.2-H | reverse complement strand
AGCGGACCGAACCACGAACGACTGTTACCTATCCATCCGGTCTGTTTTGTTACCCATCCATCCGCTGGACAGCGAAGCGCCGGATGAGGGGTTCTTTCCACTCACAAGATTGTTCGTGAGGATAGAGACCCCTCACCCGACTTCGCTAACGCGAAGCCACCCTCTCCCACAAGGGGCGAGGGTGAAAAAGCAGCTCACCTCGCCGCTGCCACCTTCAATGTCGGCGGCATCAGTCCGCCCATTGGGCGGCCGGAGCGCGCGGGGTTGAGCTGATAGAGACCGCGACGGTCGGCCATGGGGCGGAATGCGTCAGTGATGCCGACGACGGACTCGGCCGCGCCAAGCAGCAGCGTGCCGTCGGGCTCCATCGCCTTCGCCACGCGCTCGAAGATCACCGCCTTGGTGTCCTGATCGAAATAGATCAGCACGTTGCGGCAGAAGATCACGTCGAACGTGCCGAGATGGGAGAAGTCCTGCAGCAGGTTGAGCTGGCGGAACTGAACCATGGCGCGAATGTCGGCGTTGAGCCGCCAGACCTCGCCGCTTTGGGTGAAGTATTTCACCAGATGCTGGATCGGCAGGCCGCGCTGCACCTCGAACTGGCTGTAGACGCCGGCCCTGGATTTCTCCAGCACTTCCTGCGACAGGTCGGTGGCGACGATCTCGATGCGCCAGCCGGCGAAGGCCGCGCCCATCTCCTTCACACACATCGCGATCGAATAGGGCTCCTGCCCGGTCGACGACGCCGCCGACCAGATGCGCAAGCTCTTGCGCGCCGCGCGCGCCTGGATCAGGCCCGGCAGGATGGTCTCGCGCAGATGGTCGAACGGAATCTTGTCGCGGTAAAAGAAAGTCTCGTTGGTGGTCATGGCCTCGACCACGTCGGTCGCAAGCCGGCCGTCGCCGTTCCTGATCTTCAGCACGAGATCGGGGATGCCTGATAGGCTTGCCTTGCGGGCGAGCGGCAGCAGCCGGCTCTCGACCAGGTACTGCTTGTCGGCCGAGAGATCGAGGCCGGAGCGCTCCTTCAGGAACTTGCGCAGGTAGTCGTAATCCGTCGGCGTCACGAGCGGTCTCCCGCGAACAGGCGGTTGACCTTGGCGCCGATCTGGTTGAGCGGCAGGATCGCCGCGCAGATGCCGGCATTGGCCGCCGCCCCCGGCATGCCCCAGACCACGCTGGAGGCTTCGTCCTGTGCAATGACGCTGCCGCCGGCGGCGACGATGTCCTTGCCGCCACGCATACCGTCCGAGCCCATGCCCGTCAGGATCACGGAGAGGATATTGCCATGCCAGACGTCGATGGCCGAGGTGAAGAGCGGATCGACCGCGGGCTTGCAGAAATTGACTGCCGGCCCGTCATCGAGCGAGATCGCGGCATCCGCGCCGCTGCGCACGACGCGCATATGCTTGCCGCCGGGCGCAAGGTAGATCCGTCCGGCCTTCACCGGCTCGCCGTCGACTGCCTCGCTCGCCGGCCGGCGGCTCGAACGCGCCAGATGCTCGGCAAGGATGGTGGTGAAGGTCGGCGGCATGTGCTGGGTGATCAGCACCGGGAAGCGGTCGATCACCGGGCCTAGCTCGGTGACGAGCGACATCAGCGCCTGAGGACCGCCGGTCGACGAGCCGATCAGCAGCACCTTCGGCGCCTGGGTCGAGAACGGACGCGTCGACAGCGGTCCTGACGACGGGGCATGCACGGCCGGAGCGGGCGCAGGCACGGCAGGCCGTGCAACAGGACCGCGCACCGCCGGAGCCGGGCTTGCAGGCGCCAGCGGCGGGCTCGCAACCGCAGCCTTGCGACGCAGCCGCGCGCCGAGATGGCGGATCTTCTGGATCAGGTCGTGATGGAAGATGTCGGCCGCCGATGCCTCGCGCGTCGATTCCGGCTTCGGGATGTAGTCGGCCGCGCCGAGCGACAGCGCCTTGAAGCTGATCTCCGCGTTGCGGCGGGTCAGTGTCGAGGCCATGATGATGACGAGATCGCGCTTCTTCGCCAGCAGTTGCGGCAGCGCCGAGAGGCCGTCGAGCTCGGGCATCTCGATGTCGAGCACGGCAACGTCGGGGTTGATGCGCTCGATCTGGTTGACCGCCTCGAGCCCGGTGCGCAGCGAGGCCGCGACCTCCATGTCGTGCTCGGCGCCGATCCAGCGCGAGATCAGACCGCGGATTACGACGGAGTCGTCGACGACCATCACCCGCAGCGGCCCCGCTTCGCGCGACGGCGTCGTGGTCGAATTCCCTGCGAACGCAACACTCATTACTCACCAACTCAGACTGAAACGATATGGTTGAAAGCAGGCGCCGAAGGATCCGTTCAACCTTCGGGCGGTCGCTCAGATAAGGCCGACTTCCTGGAATTTCGCCGTCACGATGTCCTTGTCGAACGGCTTCATGATGTACTCGTTGGCGCCGGCATGGAGCGCGCGCGCGATATGCGCGACGTCGTTTTCGGTGGTGCAGAACACGACTTTGGGCTGGTCGCCGCCGGGCATGCGCCTGAGATGGCCGAGGAACTCGTAGCCGTCCATCACGGGCATGTTCCAGTCGAGCAGCACCGCATCGGGCAGGCCGCGCTTGCAGGCCTCCAGCGCCTTCTCACCGTCCTCGGCTTCGAGGATCTGGAAGTCGAGGCCCTCCAGGATCCGCCGCGCAACCTTGCGGATGACGCTGGAATCATCGACGATGAGACAAGTGCGCATGTGAACCTCTGCTTCCTCCCCTTTGCGGGGGCACTTCCAATTGCTGGCACGTCGGCGACGATGCCGCCGTATCAGGCCGCCATCATTTCGGGTGCGAGCTCGAGGACGCGATCGACGTCGAGGACGACCATGAGCTGGCCGTCGAGGCGGTGGACGCCGCCGGCGAGCTTGGCCATGCGGGGGTCGAGGTTGACGGGGTTCTCCTCCTTGCCGTCCTCGGGCAGGCGCAGCACCTCGCCGATCTGGTCGATCAGCAGACCATAGGATTCGCCGCGCAAATCGACGCCGACCGCCATCGGGGTCTTGCCGTCCTCGGCCTTGGGCAGGCCGAGACGGGCGCGCATGTCGACCACGGTGACGATGCGGCCGCGCAGGTTCAACACGCCTGCGATCTCGCGCGAGGACAGCGGAACGCGGGTGACGCGCTCGGGCATGAACACGTCCTGGACGCGGGAGATCGGCAGGCCGAACAACTGGCCGCCGATCATCGCGGTGACGTATTCGACCATGGCGCCTTCGCTGGACTGGGTCTTGTTGCTGGCCATAAGCCTATCTCCTGATCCCCTGGGTTACGCCGCGGCCCGGCTCAGCTCGGAAGCGCCGGCGGCGCCCGCGGTCTGCTCCTTCAGCGCCGCGATCAGGCCGGGACGGTCGAACTTGGCGACGTAGTCGTGGAAGCCGGCCTGACGGCCGCGCTCGATCGCCGCCGGCGACACCAGCGCCGACAGGCCGATGATCGGCGTCGCGGCGAGGTTGTTGTCGGACCGGATCACTTCGGCGAACTCGAACCCGTTCATGTCGGGCATCTCGATGTCGGTCAGCACCACGTCGAAGCTCTGGGCGCGGAGCGCAGCCAGGCCTTCCTGCGCGGTCGGCGCGGTGCGGACGCGGTAGCCGGCGGCCTTGAGCACCGGAGCCAGCATGTTGCGGAAGAAGGCCGAATCGTCGACCAGCAGCACCGCCTGCGAATGCATCGACGGCTTCATCTCCTTGCGGGTGAACCAGTCGGAGAACGCCATCGGCAGGAAGTGGCCGACGTCGATCACCTCGGTGGCCTGGCCCTTGATCACGGCCGAGCCCAGGATGCCCGAACTCGAGCCGCCGACCTCGATGTTGAGCCGCTCCTCGACGATGTCGATGATCTCGTCGACGACGAGGCCCATGGAGCGGCCGTCGTCGGCGAACACCAGGATCGGCTGGACGCCCTGGCTGGCGATGGTGACGCCTTCCATGGCCACCAGCGGCATCAGCTGCTCACGGTACTGCACCATGTAGCGGCCGTTCGAGAACTCGATCTTGTCGGCGGGGAGCTCCTCCAGGCGGGTGACGAGCCCGAGCGGGACCGCCTTGGGCTGGGACGAGCCGGCGCGGAACACCAGCAGCGAGGTGGTCTGCTCGCCGCTGCCGATGTGATGGCCGGCCGCGTCCTCGCCCATGTCATGGGCCGAGGAGCCGGCGGCGCCGAGCGCCTTGGCAATGCCGTTGGGATCGATGATCATGATCACCGCGCCGTCGCCCAGAATGGTGTTGCCGGAGAACATGTCGATGTGACGCAGTTTCGTCGACATCGGCTTCACGACGATCTCTTCCGTATGGAAGACACCATCGACCACGATGCCAAAGGTCTGGCTGCCGACCTGGGTCACCACGATGAAGCCGTTCTCGGGATCGCTAGCCGCGCCGTCGTCGATCTTGAGCAGCTTCTTCAGATGGATCAGCGGCAAGAGCTTGTTGCGCAGCCGAAGGACCGCGGTGTCCTTGATGCGCTCGATGCGGTGCTCGGAATTGGCGCGGGCCCGCACCAGCTCGACGACCGAGAGCTGCGGGATCGCGAAGCGGTCGCCGGCGGCTTCCACGATCAGGGCCGAGACGATGGCCAGCGTCAGCGGGATCTTGATGGTGACGCTCGAGCCTTCGCCGGCCACGCTCTTGATGTCGATGGTGCCGCCGATCTGGTCGATATTGGTGCGCACCACGTCCATGCCGACGCCGCGCCCCGAGACCGAGGTGATGGCGGCCGCGGTGGAGAAGCCCGGCGCGAAGATGAACTTGTGGATCTGGGCTTCGCTCATCTTCTCCAGCTCGGCCTCGGTGAC
>NZ_SMBR01000031.1:0-8241 GCF_004346455.1 Bradyrhizobium sp. R2.2-H | reverse complement strand
AAGGTCGGGATCATCACTTTGAGCCGCTTGCCGCACACCCGATCCGACGCCTCCCACAACGCCGTCAGCGCGTCCTTGATCGTCGCGCCATATCTACGCTTGCGCTCTCGAGGTGCCTCCACTTCGTCGGGCCCAACCGTTGCGCGTCGCCGGAGTGCGCGCACCGCATGCTTGCGATGCCAGCCCGTCGTTGCGCACAGCTCGTCAAGGATCCGCCCCTTCTCCGTTCGTTTGGCCGACCGGTAACGTTCCATCACCGCCGACAACACTTCGCGCCGCGCGCCCATGCTGATCTTTCCCGCCATGGAGGCCACCGAACCAATTTGGTGGCGCTGCTGCATTCATCGGCGAGAAGTTGTTTAGTAACATTCTGCGTGAGGCAATGCGATCAGTCCGTCTAAGGAAAATCGGCACAATCCGCCTCTGCGCAACAATGTCGTTGGTCGGACAAATCGGCCGGGGGCACAGCCCCCGGATCCCCATCATGATCGCATCGCAAGTTGCCCGCGATCGCAGCGGATCGGTTGGGGATCAATCTCTTGCGACGTTTCGTCTTCGGATAATCCGAAGGTAGATAAGGCCTGATACGAGGAGCACTGCAAGCACGGCAAGTACGCCATCGGTAAGATACAAAATGTATTCGTTGACGCCGAAGACCTTGCCGCCCCCTTGTTCGGTTCTTCGAGCGACCGAGAAGCAAGGCTGCGATGCGCAACCGACAGCGTGAGCCGTAACCCGACTAGCCCAAAATCCTTGCTGGAGCGGACTGAGAGCATTCCAGCCATGGATAAGGCTGTCCGAGTAACGGCTTCCAAAAATGACGAGTGCGAGAAGCACTACCATTGTGAAGATGCAGGCGGTTCCATAGGTGATAACCTTGCTGCGATCCTTGGCATCTTCGAAGGCCGTGTTTGGCGGCACTAAAATCCGCGCGCGCGCCTTTTTTGCCTGGCGTGCATACAAGGCTGCCGTCCATACGAGCGCACTGCCGGCTAGCAAAGAAACGAGCAAACCCCAGTATCCCCGCGAGATTAGGACGCCATCCGGCGGCGGCTTGTCTCCGAAACCGTTTTGCACAAAAAGCGCCCACCCGATCGCAAGCGGGATAAAGAGGTTACCTATCCAGGTCCAAAGCCTTGCAAGGGGCATCATGATGGCAATCCTATAGGTCTTTCCCACCGCATGCAGCCAAGCCGTGATTTACACCGCTAGCACCCCTGCATGCGTAAGCTGAAGGCTGGCCGGCGTGAACGGTGCATTTCCCGGATTTGGCATAGTCATCGGCTAGCGAATCCTTCACGTGAGTGACGAAGACCTTTCCATCGTACCAGCTTCTTCCGCCACCGATTCCCCGACGCGGTGTCCATGTATAAATCGCGACCGTTGCTGGTGTCGCGTTGCGTGAGAAAAGTGACGCGCGGTTACCGGTCGCTGGGACAACGGAAGTTGTTCGGATCTGCACGCGGCAAACCTTCCGACCACTAAGCGCAGGAATCGTGTACCGGGTTTCCTCACCCGCCGCCTGCGCAGTGAACGCGGCGCCAGCGCTTACAAGGCGGATGGCATTTGCGGGAATACCAATCTGTGCAGATATTCCATTGACCGCTGCCGCGCAGGCCGGGTCACGCAAACAATTCTGGACTTCGTCCCAGGGCGTTCGCGCGTTGCGAACCGGATTGATATGATGGCTCGTCATAACTATGTCGTCGGATTGCTGGGCCCAAGCAGGAGAAGCAATCATGCCTAGCGTGAAGAATGCTAGGGCGGTAAACCTTTGTACAACGCTCATATCAACGTACCTCCAGGTTAAGATTGCATTGCATTTACGTGCAATCAGCAGGTGAAGTAGGCGATCTCAGCAGCGGAAGCGGTCGACGAAGGGTTGATGCGTTGGCCGTACGCTCCTGAGGTTTTTCTCGCTTTAACGCGCGAGCCGGGACAGATCCCGACTCGTCTTCGACGTGAAGGTTCTAGAATCGGATCTTGGGCAGCTTGGGAAGCTTGACGGGCGGCAGCCCGACCTGACGCCACACCGAGGCGTCGCTCCGTCCCAGTTCTCCGCGCGCCAAATCCTGGGCTGGTCCCGCGATATTGTTGCGAACGGTGCGAACCAGTGCTCCATCACGCCCGACAAGATCATTGCTCGGGCCGGGACCCCGGGTCACGTCTTTCCAGGCATTACGGACAAACTTGACGGCCTCGTTGTTCTTGCCGAAGCAGCCGTCGCCGCCGATGCCGTCCGTCATGCACTTCTGCAACTCGTTCAGCGTGAGCTGGGTACCCACGCAGCCCGCGAAGGCATACGGCTGGCCGCCAGTGGTCACCGCGCACTGCACGAACACCTGCTGCTCAGGGGTCAGATTGTTTCCCGCGGCACAGACACCCATGCCGACGTAGTTGTTGCTATTCTTCACGACACAGTCGGCGATGCGACGATGCTCCGGGTTCACGTATCCGCCAGCGGCGCACAGGCCCATGTTGGTGTAGCTTCCGCGATTCGTCGCGACACACTCGACTAGGCGGCGCTGCTCGGGGGGCAGTTGCCCGGCGAGGGCACACGATCCCATTGAGGCCAGATTGCCCTGCGAGGACACGGCACAGTTCAGAAAGCGGGACTCCTGTTCCGAGAGGCGGCCGTTGGTCAGGCAGGTGACCAAATTCGCATTGTCACTGTACTTTGCGGAGCAGTCGGCGACCGCCGCAGCATCCCGGTTCAGATAGCCCTGGTTGGCGCACACGGCGAAGCTGGCATAGGTCTTGGTCTTATCCCAGCACTCCAGAATCTTGCGCTGAGTGGACGTCGCGGCATTCCGCGTCCAGCATTTGATGAACGCATCCCGTCCGTCCCGCATGGTGTTGACGCAATTCCGGGCGGCCTCGGCCGGGTCCATCTGAGTCTCGGTGAGACGCAGGGTGTGCTGATCGGGCTGGCTCGTGTGGACTTTGCGGAAGTTGAACCCCTCGCAGGGCGGGTCGACCGCGTACGAGAAATGGAAGCGGTCGCGGGTGGTGCAGAAGTGTGCGCTTTCGGCGCCGTCCTTCCACTGTATGGAATTATCTGTGTTCCTAGCGTAGTAGTAGAAGATCTGATTTTCCATCGCTCCTGCGATGGGGTTCTTGCACTCCTGCGGCGCAAGTGTGTACCAGCCGCGCGAATTCCAGGCATTGCCTTCCTTCCAACCCACTGCGACGTGCAGTTTCATGCCGGTCTCGTTGCAAACAAAGACGCCCGCATTCGCCGGTGCGCTTGCCATGAAGCTGACGACAGCAAATGTGGCTGCCGCGATGAAGAACGGAATGGCCTTGAACCGTCCGGTGATGTTGATCACGTGAGTCTCCGCTGATCGCGCTCGAACCTTCTGTTCGAACTCAGCGCAACCTAACTTTGCACGCGCGCGCTGCAATGAAGACTATGCGGCGCCAATCAGCGGAAGGATTTGTTTACCAAGTTGTTGGGAGTGAAGTCGGGCGTTGGCCCCAGAGGGACAAGTGGTAGTGCGCAGTGAGACGCGCACTATCATTCGCCCCGGCCCAGGTAGAACTCGCGTAGGCAGTAGAGGGTTGAACATTGTCTCCGAAGTTCCGGAAACGTTCTACCGGGACACTCGAAATTTCAATATTTTGTCCGCGTCTGAGGTCGCAGTAGATGACGCGCCATACAGGTTCATCAGATTTCGGCCAGCTTCCCTTGCGAGATCGGATGTCGAGGCAAACGCGGTGCGGAAGTTCTCGAAGACATCACTGTCCATCCGTACAGCAAACTTGCCGCGGGGGACACCGTCATCCTTGCTTAGCCGGCGCAGGAATCCCCAATCGATCATGTCCTGGATGTAACCCGTTGTGGCCTTCACGCTGACGCCGACGTGCTGATAAATTGCACTATGGAAATCATCGACCAGCAAGTAGGCCTTTTTCGGCTTGCTCTGGGGATGCTGGTGCAGCCAAGCTGTCATAAAGATATGCCAATAGGCGTAGGTCTTTAAGGCCAGCAGTGCCTTGTTCCGGCGTGCCGGAGAATCTGCTATCTGCTTGCGGAGGAATGCGAGGCGATGTTCGTCCCATGCTTCCAGGAAGCTCTCAAAGAATTCGAAGAAGATCCGGTTCGCACCCTCGACGGGCGAAATTTGCAGATGCGAAGGAAACGTCGGTTCGATTTCGCGGGCAGCTGCGTAGAGCAGCTGGACTGTCTCGGCGACATGTGCGTCAAATGATTGCGTGAGCTTGTTGGTTGGTGACAGGCAGGTTGACGACCGAATGGTCTTCTCGTCGAGGCTGATCAAGTCCTCCTTGACGAGTTCTTTGATGCGCAGGATGCTGGTTTCCTCGTCAAGGCCATAGACGGCATCAAGCCGCCCCCGTATACGCGAAAAGAGGATTCCGTCGTCGTGCATGCGCACGATTGAGGCGATCTGCCAATGAGCCTTCCTCATGGAGTTGGGAAAGTATCGGTCCCATACCTCTCCATAGGTCTCAATAAACTTGCAGACCACGTACGCCGGATCGCTCGATTTGGTTTCCATCAGCAGCCCCCACCGCATCGCCGGATGGTAATCTTTACCCGAAATTGCGCAAAGGGAACAGTGGGTAGACGTAGGGGGAACGCGGGCAAATCATCGGCAGGACACCGCCGCGCAGGCGCGGCAAAATTTTTGAGTTCAACAAGCCGGGCCGCTTTCGCTGCCCGGCTTGTTCGGTGGCCTGTGGCTACGCCACAGGCGCGTTAGGGATTGCCGTTGAGGTAATCGCAACACCCGCGGCAACCAGCCCTTGTCAGCCAGAATCCGCTCTGCGGCCTCGGCTATCGCAGACTTCTTCAAGTCCGCCAACTGCGCCGCCGCCCTTTCGGACACGCCCTCGCGCACCGCCTTCATAATGCCGGCCTTGGTTACCTGCCCAAGGTAGTTGGCGGCAGTGGGTTGCCAATGCCCCGCCATGTCCAGCGATACCGCCTCAGCCAGCGCCTGAACGTGTTTCGGGGGGCCGACGCTTCACTCGTTCGGGTGACGCCATCGATCGTAAGGGCAGCACAATGCGCCAAGAGTTGCATCAACAGGGACGCCGCCAGCGCTGCCTGCCGGTCGCTGCACGCGCGCCCGAGCGGGCTTTCATCGATGCCCGTCGCATGACCGACAGGTAGACCGTGCGCGCCGTGAGTTCGACTACACTGTGCCCGTCTCGCCTGATGGTGACGCGAAAGTTGTGGCTGAACCTGTCGCCGCACTGGTCGCGGAGAGTGACGCGCTGGAATCGGCCCTGACGGCGGCAAGAGAGCGGGGGCAGGTCAGGGTGGCCGAGATATTGAAGGGCGATGACATGCTGACGGCGAGCGATTTCGGTTCGCTCATCGGCGGGTCCCACGAGACCGTCAACGTCAAACGCCGCCAGGGCGAAGTCCTCGGACTGCAGGGCGCGACCCGCGCGGTGAGATATCCGCGTTGGCAGGTCACGGACGCCGGCTTGCCGCTGCCCGGTTTGTCCAGGCTGTTTGAGATACTGGGCAGACATCCGTGGGTCGTCTATCGGTTCCTGCGGACCGAGCACGCGGAGCTCGGCGGACGGACCGCCCTGGATGCCTTGAAGGCAGGGCAACATGAGGCCGTTATGGGTGTAGCCCAAAACCAGATGAACGGAGTCTTTTCCTGAGGATGACCACTATGGCGCGTCTGCTAGACTGCCGATCCGAGCTTGCGGCCATCCTGAACGACTTAGAGACTGCTATTGTTTGACGGGACGGCTTTCAAGCCGGAGTTGGACGCAGGATGGACCGCCTTGGGGCTGCTCCTTAGAGCCGGGGCGGCCAGCAGCGGGGCGTCAGACCCCAATTGAAGCCGAAAGATTCAGATCGAACGAGAAACGACAACCCCAGACCAAACCTATGGAGTCAGATTCGCATAAGGAGGCATCTCCGAAGAAGTGCCGGCCTCGATGCGACTTATTTGTCGTTTTCGGTTCAATTTAAGTCGTTTAGGTTCAATCGGAGTCTGGACCTGCCGATCCGTTGGATGAAGTTTGGGCGGCTAGGCTGTCGCAGATTTCGGTTTTCAGCCCCGCCGCCAGCTAACCTCGTCCTGCGACGGCGGGCTGGCTGCTAGCGCGGGACCGCGGTGGCGCCCGAAGGTCCAATTTCTTCTTCCTACAGGACGGCCCGTAGCTCGCGTTCGGCCGCGCGACAAAAATTCCCAAAAATGGAATTGTCCTCTTCCATTTTTGGGAACTCCTGGGTAGTATCCTTTCATGCTGGTGATCGGCACGGACATTGTGGAGCGCTATTTTGCCGAGCGCTCTGGTCATCGGGGCATCGATGCGGCGCGCGCTCAATACAGGGCATGGCTTGCGATTGCGGAGAGTTCGGACTGGCGGACGCCGCAACAGGTGAAGCGATCGCATCCCAAGGCGAGCATCCTGAAAGGCGGACGTGTGGTGTTCAACATCAAGGCCAATGACTACCGCCTGATCGCCATAGTTCAATACCGTGATGGTGTGTTGATGATCCGCTTCTTCGGCAGTCATGAAGACTATGACAAGGTCAACGCAGAGACGGTATGATGAAGGCAACATTGATAATTATCCAGAACCAGGCCGATCATGAGGCGGCCAAGGCGCTTGTCGGCAAGCTGATGCAATCGAACGAGGCTGCCGATCGAGCCCGCATGGTCGCGCAGGCTCGCCTTATCGAGGCGTATGAACGCGCGCGCTGGCCGCGCAAAGCGCCGCCGTTGCCCGATTTGTTGGCCTATTTGGTGGAGCAACATGGTTTGACGCGCGCTGATCTTGTGCCGCTTCTGGGCACTGCGAGTCGGGTTAGTGAGGTCATGTCCGGCAAGCGCGAATTGAGCATGACGATGGTGAAGCGTCTGCGCGAGCGTTTCAATATTCCGGCGGATTTGCTGATTTCAGCGAGTGGAAGTGTTGCTGCTTAGGTCGATCGGTACCGCGACGGTCTGAGTTGAATTTGCCGGAAAGGAGCAGACTCGGATGGAACCAAGTTCTGGCCAACCGACTCGGGTGGAGCCAGAATGGACTCTGAAGGGCCATAATCCGTGAACTGAAACTACTGCGCTTTTTCGCTCCGAGACTCCGATCGAACCAGAAACGACAGTTGTTGTTGTTCCTATCGGCTGGTCACGGTCCAGGGGTCAATCACCGTCAGACCTGCAGCATTGAACGCACTCGTGTCGCGCGATGCCACTGCGCACCCGTGCGCGGCAGCGATTGCAGCGATGTAGCCATCGGGTGTTGGGAAGCCTTTTCCCAACGCGCGCGCCTTGACGGCGAGTTCGGCATAGCGCCGCGCCGCGGCGGTATCGAAGGCCAGGATGCGGGTCGCGAACAGGTCCAACACGCCGTCGAGCGCAGATGCCAGCCTGTCCTTGCGCTTGCCGCGCGGCAGCGCGCCGATGCCGAACAGCAGTTCCGCGACGGCGACGCTGGAGAGAAACAGCGTCTCGGCCGCCTGGGCGTCGAGCCAGTCACGGACCGATGGGTGCGGATCGGGCTTCATCGCCTCGGAGACCACATTGGTATCGAGCAGGATCATTCGAAGCGCATCGGCTCAGCGGGACGCGCGTCGCGGCCCTGTTCAAGTGCCTCGACATCGGCATTGGTGAGTCCGATCTTGCGGCTCATCTCCGAAAGGGCAGTGCCGAGCCGCAGCCGGCCCTCGGGACGCACGGCTGCCTCCAGAATGGCGCGCATTTCCGCTTCCGTGCTGCGATTGTGTTGCGCCGCGCGGACTTTCAGGGCGCGGTGCGCCTCCTCGGAGAGATTGCGGATGGTGACAGCGGCCATGATGGCGCCCTCCCGAGATTGACTGCGATGCTATCAATGTAGATTGTTTGATAGCGTTTTTCAAGACCGATTTCGGCGCTCGCGCGCGCCGAACCCAGCTTCAATCGGAGTCTACAGCCGCTTGGGTGGCCGCGGCGCTCTGGACAACCCGTCGCAGACGGCTGGGAAAGCTCCTGCCGACGGCCGGAGCGCCTTCTTAAAGTGCATCGGCTGGCACGAATTGAGTCAGCAGTTGCGCGTGCTTCTCCGATCTCTGGGACGATCCGGGCACACCGGCAAATAGGCGCTTCGCCCTCTCAAATTGCGCCCGTTCGAACGGTCCGTCATGGTCCGGCTGTCGTTCGGCATGCAAAATTGACCCCCCGTATTGCCGCATCTGCGAATGTTACCCTGATGGCGCCATTGCCGATGACGATCCGATGTCGATTAATCGGTCGCGCCAGATGGCTTTCC
>NZ_SMBR01000030.1:0-10219 GCF_004346455.1 Bradyrhizobium sp. R2.2-H | reverse complement strand
CTCCCGCCAAGGCATCGGCTGATCCTCCCAGCCGACAGAGAACTGTCACCCATCCATCCGGTCTACTGTGTTACCTATCTATCCGGTCTGGACACTCCCCTGCCCTCTCCCGCAAGCGGGAGAGGGAGCGCACTTTCCTCGAGGCGACGATCATGCGCAAAAAAAAGCGATCAGCCGTTGAACGCGGCCTGCGCCTCCGGCAGGTCCCAGATCTTGCCAATCGCGGCGGTGCCCGCCGCAATGATCGCCGCCTCGTCCGCGCCGAGATAGCGTCCCTCATCTACCAGCACACGACCGTCGACCATGACCTGATCGATATTGGCACGGTTGGCGAGTGCGACCAGCGCGCGGCGGGGATCGAACAGCGGCTGAAGATGCGGATGAGTGAGATCGACGACGGTGAGATCGGCCGTGGCGCCCGGCTCGATGCGGCCGAGATCCGGCCGCTTGATGACATTGGCGGCGACAACCGTGTTCGCTTCGATCAGCTCTGGCGAGTTCGCGACGTCGGGACGCGCCGAGGTGATCTTTGAGATCAGCGAGGCGGCATTGAGCTCACCGAGCAGGTCCATGTTGTAGCCGTCGGTGCCGACCACGGTGCGCACGCCGTGCTCGGCGAAGCGGCTGAAGGCGGCGGTGATGCCGGCGCGCGCGAAGACGCGCGGGCAGTTCAGCACGGTCATGCCGCGCGCGGCCATGAGCTTGAGATCGTCGTCGCTGCTGAACATGCAGTGCGCCGCCATGAGGTCGGGCGCGAGCAGGCCGAGCCAGTCCAGATATTGCGCCGGGGTGCGGCCACCATAGCGCTTGCCGATGGTCTCGACCTCGGCGCGGCTCTGCGCCATGTGCGTCGTGATGGGCACCCCGAGCTCGCGCGCCCGGGTGGCGCAAGCCTTCAGCAGATCGGGGCCGCATGTGTCGGTGGCATGCGGGCTCATGGCGAGGCTGATGCGGCCGTCGCCGCGATTATTCCAGCGCTGATAGAGCGCACTCCATGTCGCCATGTCGGCAGCGCCGTCGTCGCCGGAATATTGGACCACACCGTCCGGCCCGGCCTTGGCATCGGACGTCGAGAACAGATAGGGCGCGCCGTAGAAGCGGATGCCCATCTCCTCCGCGGCGTCGAACATCTCGGGGATCGAGTTGCGGAACGGCTCCATCACCGTGGTGGCGCCGCCCTTGAGAAGCTGGAGGATGCCGAGCCGCGCCACCGCGAGACGTTCTTCCGCCGACAGGATATCGGCACCGCGCTTGGTCAGCGGCAGCAGCACCGTGTAGACGATGCTCTGGTTATTCTTGCGGCCGTTGCCGTCCTCGGTGTGACTGCGCGCCACCGCTTCCGAAAAGCAGTGATTGTGCAGGTTGAGCAGACCCGGCAGGACGAAGCGGCCTGGGCGATCATGGACCTGATCGGCGCGCGGCTTGTCGCGCGTGATCGCGGCGATCTTCTTGCCTTCGACCAGAACCCAGTGGTCGCGCAAGACATCCTGCGCGTCGTCTTTCCGTGACAGCACATAGCTGCCGAAGATTGCTGTGGTGCTCATGCGGGACGCACGTTCCAGAAGACGGCGGTGCCGTCGAGAATGCCGGTGAGCGCCTTGCGATAGGCGGTCGGCTGTTTGTACAGCCCGATCGGAATATACGGGATTTCCTCGAACGCGACCGCCTGGATCTCGCGGCAGATGCGCTGCTGCTCGGCGAGCTCTGAGGCCGCCAGCCATTGGCTGCGCAGCGGCCCCATCTTCTCGCTCGCATACCAGCCGGCGACCTTGCCTTCGCCGCGGATGTTGGTGTTGCCGGCCGGGTTGAGCCAGTCGATGCCCTGCCAATTGCCGACCGCCGCGCTCCAGCCGCCCTGTCCGATCGGGTCCTTCTTGAGCTGGCGCTGCAGCACGACGGCGAAATCGAGCCCGGCATATTCCACGTTCATGCCGGCCTTGCGAAGCGAGTCCACGGCGATCTCGCCAAGCGGCTTCTGCGCCAGCGAGTTGGTTGGGACCAGCACCACGATCTTCTCGCCGTTGTAACCGGCGGCTTTCAGATCGGCCTTCACCTTGGCGTAATCACGCGGGCCACGGAACACATCGAGGCCAACGTCGCTCGCCATCGGCGTGCCGGGCGCGAAGAAACCGATCGGCGAGACCTGAAAGGCCGGATCGGTGCCGGCGACCGCGGTCATGAACGCGGACTGGTCGATCGCACCCAGCAGGGCGCGCCGGATGGCGGGATTGTCGAACGGCGGCTGCAGGTGATTGAGGCGCAGCATGCAAGCGTAGCCGCGGGGATCGAGGATACGCGTCTCGATATCGCCGGCAGCCTTGATCACCGGCAACAGATCATGCGGCGTGGTCTCCTGCCAATCCTGCTCGCCGGTCTGGAGTGCGGCGACGCCGGTGCCGGCATCAGGTGTGGTGGTCCAGACCACGCGGTCGTAGTGCACGATCTTGGGACCCGCCGTCCAATCCGGCTTGCCGTCCGTGCGCGGCTGGTAGCGCTCGAATTTGGCATAGGCGTTGCGGGCGCCCTGTACCCGCTCGTCGGCGAGATAGCGGAACGGGCCGCTGCCGATCACTTCGGTCAACGGCTTGAACGGATCCTGGCTCGCCAGCCGCTCCGGCATCATGAAGCAGGCATTGATGGCGGCCTTGCCCAGCGCCTGCGGCAGCAGCGGGAACGGGCGCTTGAGGCGAAAACGGATGGTGCGATCGTCCGCGGCCAGCAGTTCGGCCGTCGCCTCCAACAGCTCGCCGCCAAAGCCGTCGCGCGCCGCCCAGCGGCGGATGCTGGCAACGCAGTCGCGCGCGAGCACGCGCTCGCCGTCGTGCCAGAACAGGCCGTCGCGCAATGTGAGATCCCATTGCAGCCCGTCAGCGGAGACGACGTAGCCCGACAGCATCTGCGGCGACACCTGGAGCGAGGAGCTCATGCCAAAGAGCGTGTCGTAAACCATGAAGCCGTGGTTTCGCGACACCTGCGCGGTGGAATAGATCGGGTCGACGAAGGCAAGGTCGATGACAGGGATGAAGCGCAGCGTGGACTGGGATTCAGCGCGGACGATGCCCGGCAGCGACAGCGCCGGCAGCGCCGCGCCGGCCTTGAGGAGCGAACGGCGGGAGATGGACATCAGCGGTTACCGGCTTCGTGGCGCAGGAAGTTTTCCGCGATGTTCTCGCCGGTGGTGATCCAGACATCCGGGCACGACTTTGCGTAGGTCAGGAACTCGCGCAGCAGACGCAGCCGCATCGGGCGGCCGCTGCATTGCGGATGCAGCACCGTCGTGACCATCGCGCCCCAGTCGCGGACTTCGTCGAGCTCGTCCTTCCACATCGAGAGCACGTGCTCTTTCGGGAAGATCGAACGCGGACTGAAACGGGCGGACAGGCCGTGCATCCAGTCGTCATAGCTCGCCGTCACCGGCAGCTCGATCGTGCCCGGCTTGCCGTCGGCGAGACGATGACGATAGGGCCTGACGTCGTCGCGGAACGAGGACGTGTAGACGATGCCGTGGCGCACCAGCGCGACGCGCAGCTCCTCGGTGAACTCGCCGTAAGGCGCGCGATAACCGGTCGGCTTGACGCCGAGCCGGCGCTTCAACGCCTCGAAGCCGCGCTCCAGCTCCTCCTCGATCCAGGGATCGCCGGGATCGGGCAGCAGATGATGATAGCCGTGATGGCCGATCTCGTGCCCGGCCTTGAGGATGGATTCGGCCATCTCCGGATGCGCATCGACCGACCAGCCCGTGACGAAGAACGTCGCCTTGAGATCGAGCTGGCCGAGCAGCTCCAGCAGTTTTGGCGTGCCGACGCGCGCCTCATAGCCGCCATAGCTCATGGTGATGAGCCGCTGCGCATGACCTGCGTCCTTGCTGGTCCAGGCGCTCTCGGCGTCCACGTCGAACGACAGGAACATCGCGGATGTGTACGGCTTCGGCCAGGGATAGTCGGGCGCGGGATCCGCGGTGTTGGCCGGAACGAGCGGAATGCTCTGGAGTGCCTTACTGTCCAGCATTGATGGTCGCCTTCTCGATTGCGTTGTCGCTCAATTTCCACTTCGCCAGCAGCGTCTTGTAGGTACCATCCGCGATCAGCGCGTCGACCGCCTCCAGCATGGCCTGCTGCAGCGCCTTTTCCTTGACCGGCACTGCAATGCCGACGAACTGCTGCGCGATGGCCTCGCCGACCGGCGTATAGGCGCTGGGCTCGAGATCCATGATGTAGGGCAGCGTCTCGTTGCCCTGCACGGCGGCGTCGATGCGACCCTGCTTGAGCTGAGTACGGGCATCGCCAGAGCCGTCGGTGCCTACGAAGATGACGGGATTGCCGCCGCAGTGCTTCTCGCTCCAGCTTGCAATCTGCTCCGGATACTTCGTGCGACGGCTGGCGCCGACCTTCTTGCCGCAGAGCGCAGTCATCTCCTTGAATTCCGCCGCTCGCGATTGCTGCACGAAAAAGCGCGGGCCGGTCTGGAGATAATCGACGAACGTCGCAATCCCGTGACGGCTCGCATAATCGGTAAAGCCCGACAGGACGGCATCAACCCGGCCAGTCTGGATCGATGGCAGGAACTCGGCAAAACTGGTTTCCTGCCATTCGATCTTGCTGCCGAGCTTGCGGGCAAGCGCCTCGCCGAGTTCGATGTCGAATCCCGACAACGCGTTGGTGGCGGGATCGCGGAACTCCATCGGCGGATAATTCGGCACCACCGCCATCTTGATGCTGCCGCGCTTGACGATCTCCGCCGGCAGCTCGATCGCCATCGCTGGCAAGCTCATGGCGCCCAGGAACGCCGCCGCAAGCAAAAATCTCTTCATCACCATACCCCCAATGTCAGATCACTGCCGAAAGAAATGCCTTGGTGCGCTCCTCGCGCGGCGCGCCCAACACGTCGCAGGCGCGGCCCTGCTCGACGATCGCGCCCTGATCCATGTAGACGACACGGTCGGCAACCTCGCGCGCGAAGCCGAGCTCGTGCGTCACGACCATCATGGTCATGCCGCTCTTCGCCAGCTCCTTCATCACCGCGAGCACCTCGCCGACGAGCTCGGGATCGAGCGCACTGGTCGGCTCGTCGAACAGCATCAGCATCGGCTTCATGGCGAGCGCCCGCGCGATCGCGACGCGCTGCTGCTGGCCGCCGGAGAGCTGGGCCGGATATGAGCCCGCCTTGGCCGCGAGCCCGACGCGACGGAGCAGCTCGGTCGCCTCGGCGCGCACCTCGTCGGCCTTGCGCCCCTGCACCTGGGTCGGCCCTTCCGTGATGTTTTCGAGGGCGGTCATGTGCGGAAACAGGTTGAAGCGCTGGAACACCATGCCGGTCTTCAGCCGCTGCCGGCCAATCTCGCGCTCGCTCAACCGATGCAGCCGTCCGCCCTGCTCGCGCACGCCCAGGAGCTCGCCGTCGAGCCAGATGCCGCCGGCATCGATCGCAGCTAACTGGTTGATGCAGCGGAGCAGCGTGGTCTTGCCGGAGCCGGAGGCGCCGATCAGGCACATCACCTCGCCGGGCCAGACGTCGAGCGAGACGTTCTTGAGAGCCTGAAACTCCCCGAAATTCTTCGCTACGGAGCGGATCGCGACGAGAGGTCTTGTCATCGCGCCAGCCGCAATGTGCCGCGCGCAAAGCGTCGTTCGAGCAGCATCTGCAGCGGGGTCAGGATCGAGACCACGAGCAGGTACCAGAGCCCGGCGACGATCAGGAGTTCGATGACGCGGGAATTTGCGTAGTAGATGTTCTCGGCGTTGTGCAGCAGTTCGGGATACTGGATCACGCTTGCGAGCGAGGTCGCCTTCACCATTCCGATGAACTCGTTGCCGAGCGGCGGGATCACCACGCGCATCGCCTGCGGCAGCACGATCCGCCGCAACGCGCGCAGCCGCCCCATGCCGATCGCCTGCGCCGCTTCATATTGCCCGATGTCGACCGACAGCATGCCGGCGCGCATCACTTCGGAGGTGTAGGCGCCCTGGTTGATGCCGAGCCCAAGCAAGGCGGCGAGGAATGGCGTCATGACATCGACGGCGCGCGCGGACCACAGGCCGGGGATGCCGATGGTCGGAAACACCAGCGCGAGATTGAACCACAGCAGCAATTGCAGGATCAGCGGGGTGCCGCGAAACAACCAGGTGTAGCCGGCCGCCACCGTCTTCAGCACCGGATTGGGCGATAGCCGCATGATCGCGACGACGATGCCGAGCACGATGCCGAGCGCCATCGCCAGCACCGCCATCACCATGGTGTTGACGATGCCTTCGAGGATGACCTTTGCGGTCAGGAAGCGGCCGACATAGGACCATTCGATCTGTCCGTTCGCAAAGGCGCGCGCAATCGCCGCCAGCACGAGGACGATCAGGGCCGCGCTGATCCAGCGAAACCAGTGCGGCTCGCGCGCGATCTGCATTCCCGACAGATCGGGAAATCCGTCCGCGAGTGCCGGAGCCGGCTTCATTGCGGCGCCGCGTTCAGCATGGGCTGGGCCACCGCGTTGGCGCCAAGGCCCCATTTGTCGAGAATGGCCTTGTAGGTGCCATCGGCGATCATCGCCGCGAGCTTCTCGGTCACCACCTCGCGCAGGGCCGCATCGTCCTTGCGGAACATGATGCCCTGGTAGCCCTTGGCGAAGGGCTCGCCGACCACGCGATATTTCCCGGGCTCCTGCGTCTGCGCGTAAGGCAGCGTCTCGCTGCCCTGAACGGCGGCGTCGATGCGGCCCTGCTTGAGCTGGTTGCGGACGTCGATCGAGTTCTCGCCCGGAACATACTGAATCGCCGGCTTGCCGGCCGGCTCGCAATTCTGTTTGCTCCACTTGTCGATCTCGACCGGGAAGCTGGTGCTGCGGGTGGTGCCGACCTTCTTGCCGCAGAGATCGGTCGCGTCCTTGGCCGCGTTGTCCGCCATCACGAAGAACTGCGGCCCGGTTGCGAGGTAATCGACGAAATCGGCGGTCTCGCGCCGCGAGGCCCGATCGGAGATGCCGGAGATGATGAAATCGGCGCGCTTGGTCTGGAGCGAGGGGATCAGCTCGGCGAACGGCGTCTCGCTCCAGACGATCTTCAGCCCGCCAATCCGCTTGGCGAGCTCTTTGGCGAGATCGACATCGAGCCCGACCAGCTCGTTGGTTGCAGGATCGCGATATTCCATCGGCGCGTAGGTGGAATTGACCGTGAGCTTCAGCGTGCCGGCCTGCTTGATCTCCGCCGGAAGCTCGGCCGCCTGCGCCGACGTCACGGCAGCCAACGCTGCGAAGGCAAGCAAATGCGAGAGGCGTGTCATGTCAGCTCCTTTGCCAACGCTGCGATCGGCCGTCCGAAATCAATCTGCGTCGAGAACGGCGGGCTCGATCACGCCGGCGCGCTCGGTGATCACCCTGTACTGCTCGGGCCGCCGGTGGGCGGCGAAGTTGAACATCTTGTCCTTGCCCTGGCGGCAGAGGTCGAGATCTATGTCGGCGACGATCACCTCGTCCGCGAGCGTCTGGGCCTGCGCGACGATGCGGCCGTTGGGATCGACGATGCAGGAGCCGCCGATCAGCCCGGAGCCGTCCTCCTCGCCCGCCTTGGCCACCGAGATCGCCCAGGTCGCGTTCATGTAGGCGTTGGCCTGCGTCACCAGCGTCGAGTGGAAGGTGCGCAAGGCGCCGTCTTCGGTGGCGCCACCGTTTGGATCATAGGCCGCCGAATTGTAGCCGATGCAGACGAGCTCGACGCCTTGCAGGCCGAGCACGCGCCAGGATTCCGGCCAGCGCCGATCGTTGCAGATCATCATGCCCATGATGGCGTGGGCCCAGGACGAGCCGGCGCGGAAGGCGGGAAAGCCGAGATCGCCATATTCGAAATAGCGCTTCTCGAGCTGCTGGTAGCGCGCCCCCGGACGCGGCTCGACCGAGCCCGGAAGGTGCACCTTGCGGTAGCGGCCGAGGATCTCACCGTCGCGATCGACCAGGATAGAGCAGTTGTAGCGCCGGCCGTCCGGCGTCTTCTCGGCATAGCCGACATAGAAGCCGACGCGGAGCGCACGCGCCCGATCGAACAGCCTTGCCACCGCCGGATTCGGCATGCTGCGCTCGAAATACTGGTCGAGAGCCTCGCCTTCGAGCAGCCAGCGCGGGAAGAAGGTGGTGAAGGCAAGCTCCGGAAACACCACGAGGCTGGCGCCGCGGCCGGCGGCCTCCTCCAGCATGTCGAGCATTCGCTTCAGCGTATGCTCGCGCGTATCGGCTTTTTGCGTCGGCCCCATCTGAGCGGCGGCGGCGCGAAGGACACGAACCAAGTTTGCCTCCAATCTGTGCGCGGTGCCGCCTCAATGGGCGAATGAACCCTTTGATACGACGCGCAAATCCGCTGCCATTACGGGCGAGCGGGGCTGCAAAATCAATTCGTTTTGCTATGATGTTTCGGCCCTGAGTATAATCGGCAGTGATATGAACCTGCGTCAGCTTGAGATTTTGCGAGCGATCATCCGCCACCGCACCACGGTTGCGGCGGCTGACGAGCTGGCGCTGTCGCAGCCCGCGGTGAGCAACGCGCTGAAGACGATGGAGGCGCAGGCCGGCTTCGCGCTGTTCGAGCGCGTCAACAACCGGCTGTTTCCGACCGCCGAAGCGATGGCGCTCTACAAGGAGAGCGAAGCGATCTTCGCCTTGCACGCGAAGCTCGAGAACCGCGTGCGCGATCTGCGCGAGAACCGCTCCGGGCATCTCGCCATCGTCGCGACACCGCCGCTCGCCTACAGCATCATCCCTTCCGCGCTGTCAGGCTTCCTGCGCCGCCGCCCGGAGACGCGCATGTTCTTCGACGTGCGCCGCTACGAGGGCATCATCGAGGGTGTGCTGAGCCGCGTCGCCGAGCTCGGCTTCGCGCTCGGACTGACGCATCATCCAGGGATCGCGCATGAGGTGGTGCATACCGGCGAGATGGTGTGCGTGCTGCCGCCGCAGCATCCGCTCGCCGACAGGCCGGTGATATCTGCGTCCGATCTTTCCGGCCTGCCCTTCATCGGGCTCGAGCGCGGCACGCGGCTCGGCGAAGCCGTGCGCGACAGCTTTACCCGGGCCGGCGCGCCGTTCCGGCCGACGGTCGAGGTGCGCTACTGCAACACGGCCTGCGTGCTCGCGGCCGCCGGCGTCGGCGCTGCGGTGGTCGATCCGTTCTCGCCGCGGCAGAACGGCGGCAGCGGCCTCGTCGTCCGTCCGTTCACGCCGATGACGCAGGCGGTCGCCTATATGCTGTGGTCGGAAGCCGAGCCGCTGTCGCGTCTGGCCAAGGCCTTTCTCAGCGAGGTTCGCAAGGAGAGCGCGCTGCTCGAGCGCACAGCGCCGCACCAGCAACATGGTGCAGAAGGCGACTGAGCTTGCGATCACACGCGCAACCTTCTATCCGAGGTGCACATGGCACGCATCACCATCATCGAGACCGGGCTCGTTCCTCAAGAGCATCGCGAACGCCACGGCTCGTTTCCGGACATGTTCGCGCGCATGATCCGAACCGAGGACCCCACAGCCACGGTCGACGTCGTCAGCATCCCGAATGGCGATGCGGTTCCCGATCCGCGCCAGGTGGAGGCCATCCTGATCACCGGCGCGGCCGCCGGCGTCTATGACGAACTGGACTGGATGGCGCCGCTGGAAGATTTCGTGCGCAAGGCCTACACCAACAAGACGCCGATGGTCGGCGTCTGCTTCGGCCATCAGCTGATCGCGCAGGCGCTCGGCGGCACCGTGCGTAAGTCGGACAAGGGCTGGGGCCTCGGCCGGCACATCTATCAGGTGCTGCCTGAGAACGGCGTGGTCGACGGCGACGTGGTCGCGATCGCCGCCTCGCATCAGGATCAGGTGATCGAGCCGCCAAACGACGCGCTGACGATCCTCTCCTCGGACTTTACCCCGCATGCCGGCCTGCTCTATGCCAACGGCGCAACGCTGACCGTGCAGCCGCATCCGGAATTCGACGTGGAGTTTGCACAGGTGTGTTGCGATCTGCGCGACGGCAAGGCGCCGGATGACGTCGTCGCAACGGCGAGAGCATCGCTGGCGCAGCCGCTGGACAATGCGAAGCTCGGTGGCGCGATCACGAGGTTCCTGGCGAGGCGCAATGTTTGATCACAGTGCCAGTGCCCGCGTCAGCCGACTCTTCCCTTCTCCCCTTGTGGGAGAAGGTGGCGCGATGTCCAGACCGGATAGATAGGTAACACAGTAGACCGGATGGATGGGTGACAGTTCTCTGTC
>NZ_SMBR01000029.1:0-40920 GCF_004346455.1 Bradyrhizobium sp. R2.2-H | reverse complement strand
AAGCTCTCGACCGGCATCAATGCCGACCTGTCGATCACCGGCACCGGCAACGCGCTGAATGCGCTTGGCCTCGCCGGCAACACCGGCACCGCCAGCGCATTCTCGGCGGCCCGCACCTCCGGCATCGGCGGCATCAGCGGCAAGACCCTGACCTTCACCTCCTTCAACGGCGGCACCGCGGTTGACGTCACCTTCGGCGACGGCACCAACGGCACGGTCAAGACGCTCGACCAGCTCAACTCGAAGCTTCAGGCCAACAACCTGTCCGCGACGATCGACGCCAACGGCCTGCTGACGATCTCGACCACCAACGACTACGCGTCCTCGACCATCGGGTCGAGCACCGCGGGTGGTGCGATCGGCGGCACGCTGACCTCGTCGCTCACCTTCTCGACGGCTTCCACCCCCGTCCAGGACGTCGTCGCGCAGACCTCGCGTGCCAATCTGGTCAACCAGTACAACAACATCCTCCAGCAGATCGACTCGACCGCGCAGGACTCCTCGTTCAACGGCGTCAACCTCTTGAACGGCGATCAGCTCAAGCTGGTGTTCGACGAAACCGCCAAATCGAGCCTGAGCATCACCGGCGTGACCTACAACTCCAAGGGTCTGGGCCTTGCTGCGCTGACCAGCGGTGTTGATTTCATCGACAACGCGGCCACCAACAAGGTGCTGACCAACCTGAACGCTGCGTCGAGCACGCTGCGCTCGGAAGCCTCCGCTCTGGGTTCGAATCTGACCATCGTGCAGGTGCGTCAGGACTTCAACAAGAACCTGATCAACGTGCTGCAGACCGGTTCGTCCAACCTGACCCTGGCCGACACCAACGTCGAGGCGGCCAACAGCCAGGCGCTCTCGACCCGCCAGTCGATCGCGGTCTCCGCGCTGTCGCTGGCCAACCAGTCGCAGCAGAGCGTGCTCCAGCTGCTCCGCTAAATCGCGGACGACATCGCAAGCAGGATCCGGCGGCGGGGCTTTGGCCCCGCCGCTTTTTCGTGTGTCATGCGATCTTTCGAGAGGTGAGGAGACGCTCTGAAAAGTAACCAGCGGTTATGGTTAATGGAGCGTAAGCGTAGAGAAACGCCAATTATTTCAGACGGATTGTCGATGCCATCCGCGCCTTCCGGCAGCTTATGGTGAACCGCCGCTTATGCCGGCGAGATGCGTTTCACCCTTTGTTAGCCATGTCCGCGCAGGCTGTGCCCGTCACTCGATCCGAAGCGATCGAACGAAGACGCGTAAGCCAGAAGGGTAAGAGTCATGTCCGGTATCGTTCTCTCTGCGTCGGTTCGTCAGAACCTGCTCTCTCTACAGTCCACCGCCGATCTTCTCGCCACCACACAGAACCGTCTGTCGACCGGCAAGAGCGTCAACTCGGCCCTGGACAATCCCACCAACTTCTTCACGGCGCAGTCGCTCGACAACCGCGCCAGCGACATCAACAACCTGCTCGACGGCATCGCCAACGGCGTGCAGGTGCTGCAGGCCGCCAATACCGGCCTGACCTCGCTGCAGAAGCTGATCGACAGCGCCAAGTCGATTGCCAACCAGGCGCTGCAGACCACGGTCGGCTACTCCACCAAGTCCAACGTCTCCACCACGATCGCGGGCGCAACCGCCGCCGACCTGCGCGGCACGACCTCCTATGCCAGCGCGACCGCCTACAGCAACGTGCTGTACAACGGTACGGCGGGCGGCGTTACCGCGGCCGTCGCAACCACCACTCTCGGCGCGACGCAAGGTACGTTCTCGAACACGGTTGCCGTGAACGCTGCCGACGGCACTACCGCCGTGACAGGCACGATGACCCTGATCGGCACCACCGCGGCCACGAAGATCAGTTCGGCTCCCGCCGACGGCGACACGCTGACGGTGAACGGCAAGACCATCACATTCCGCGCCGGCTCGGCTCCCTTGGCGGCCGCCGTTCCGGCCGGCTCGGGCCTCAGCGGCAACCTCGTGACCGACGGCAACGGCAACACCACCGTCTATCTCGGCACCGCCGCCACCCCGGCCGCGACCGTCAACGACCTCCTGACCGCGATCGACCTCGCCAGCGGCGTGAACACCTCGGTGATCGCAAGCGGGTTGGCGACGATCGCGAACAGCGCCGGCCAGACGCCTTCCTCGATTGCCGCGGGTATCGTGGCGCTGAAGAGCTCGACGGGTGCGGATCTGTCCTTGACCGGCAAGGCCGACCTGCTCACGGCGCTGGGCCTCTCCGGCGCAACGGGCGGCGGCAATGCGTCGCTGAGCGTCAACCGGACCACGACCGCGGGCTCGCTGGGATCGCTGATTTCCGATGGCGCATCCCTGAATGTCGACGGCCACGTCATTACCTTCAAGAACGCCCCGGTTCCGGGCTCAGCAGGTGCGCCGGCCATTCCAGCCGGCTTCGGCAAGAGCGGCAACGTGATCACCGACGGCAACGGCAACTCGACGGTCTACCTCCAGGCCGGCACTGTCGCCGACGTGCTGAACGCGATCGACCTCGCCACCGGCGTGCAGACCGCGTCGATTGCGGCCAACGGCGCGGCGACACTGAATACCGCAACCGGCCAGAGCAAGTCGTCGATCAACACCAGCGGCCAGCTCCAGCTCTCGACCGGCATCAACGCCGATCTGTCGATCACCGGCACCGGCAACGCGCTGGCGGTGTTTGGGCTTTCGGGCAACACCGGCAACGCGACGGCGTTCTCGGCGGCGCGCACCTCCGGCATCGGCGGCATCAGCGGCAAGAGCCTGACCTTCACCTCCTTCAACGGCGGCACCGCGGTCGACGTCACCTTCGGCGACGGCACCAACGGCACGGTCAAGACGCTCGACCAGCTCAACTCGAAGCTTCAGGCCAACAACCTGTCCGCGACGATCGACGCCAATGGCCTGCTGACGATCACGGCGTCCAATGACTATGCTTCCTCGACGCTCGGCTCGACTGCAGCGGGCGGTGCGATCGGCGGCACGCTGACCTCGGCGCTGACGTTCTCGACGGCTTCCACCCCCGTCCAGGATGCGGTTGCACAGACGGCCCGTGCGAACCTGGTATCTCAGTACAACAACATCCTGAACCAGATCGACACGACCGCGCAGGACTCCTCGTTCAACGGCGTCAACCTCTTGAACGGCGACCAGCTCAAGCTGGTGTTCGACGAGACCGGCAAGTCGAGCCTGAACATCACCGGAGTGACCTACAACTCCAAGGGCCTCGGCCTCGCCGCGCTGACCGTCGGCGTCGACTTCATCGACAACGCCGCCGCCAACAGGGTGTTGACCAATTTGAACGCCGCCTCGAGCACGTTGCGCTCGGAGGCTTCGAGCCTCGGTTCGAACCTCTCGGTGGTGCAGATCCGTCAGGACTTCAACAAGAACCTGATCAATGTGCTGCAGACCGGCTCGTCCAACCTGACCCTGGCCGACACCAACGTCGAGGCGGCGAACAGCCAGGCGCTCTCGACCCGTCAGTCGATCGCGGTCTCCGCACTGTCGCTGGCCAACCAGTCGCAGCAGAGCGTGCTCCAGCTGCTCCGCTAGTAAGCAACTGAAATTACGAGGTAAAATCGAGCGGCGGGGTCATTTGCCCTGCCGCTCTTTTTGCATTTGGAGGCGGGCAGGGGCCTTCACCCGCCGTTAACCCTATCCCTTAAACCGGCGTTAACCATACTTTAAAGGACACCTCCTAAAACTGGACAAAAGCCCGCTTTGCAGACCGCGCGGCCGATTCGTATCCGGTTCAAGAGGAAGACTCGCCAATGTCCAACATCGTTCTCTCGGCGTCCGTTCGCCAGAACCTGTTGTCGCTGCAGTCGACGGCCGACTTGCTGGCCACGACGCAGGAGCGGTTGTCGACCGGCAAAAAGGTCAATACGGCGCTCGACAATCCCACCAATTTCTTCACGGCGCAGGGGTTGGACAACCGGGCGAGCGACATCAGCAACCTGCTCGACGGCATCAACAACGGCGTGCAGGTGCTCCAGGCCGCCAACACCGGCATCACCTCGCTGCAAAAGCTGATCGACAGCGCGAAATCGATCGCCAACCAGGCGCTGCAGACCACCGTCGGCTATTCCACCAAGTCGAACGTCTCGACCACGATTCCCGGTGCGACGCCGGCCGATCTGCGCGGCACGACGTCGTATGCAAGCGCAACCGCCAACAGCAACGTGCTCTACACCGGCGCTCCCGGTGGCGTGACGCCGGTGACGGCCGCCGCCGCACTCGGCGCATCGTTGGGCTCGACCGCGGGCACGTTGACCGGCGCCGCCACCAACGCGGCCGACGGCACCACTGCACTGACTGGCACCGCGACGCTGATCGGCACCACGGCAGCGAGCACCCTCGGCTCGTCGCCTGCCGACGGAGACTCGATCACGGTCAACGGCAAGACCATTACCTTCCGGACCGGCGCGGCGCCCGCGACGCAGCCGACCGGCTGGGGCCTCGATGCCAGCGGCCACATCGCTACCGACGGCAACGGCAACTCGATCGTCTACATGGGGACGGCCGCCGCGCCCACCGGCACCGTCAACGACCTGTTGAGCGCGATCGATCTGGCCAGCGGCGTCAAGAGCGCGACGATCAGCGCCGGCGCCGCGACCATCTCGGTCAGCGGCTCGGCCGGTCCTGTCGGCACGTTGCAGGTGGCATCCTCCATCACGGGCGGCCAGGTCACGCTGAAGAGCTCGACCGGCGCCGATCTGAGCGTGACCGGAAAGGCCGACTTCCTCAAGGCGCTCGGTCTGACGGCCGCAACCGGCGCCGGCAATGCCAACGTCACCGCGGCCCGGTCGACCACCGCGGGTTCGCTCGGCACCCTCGTTCAGGACGGCTCGACGCTGAACATCGACGGCCACACCATCACCTTCAAGAACGCGCAAACGCCGCAATCGGCGGCGAGCGTCACGTCGGGTGGCGTCAGCGGCAACATCGTCACGGACGGCAACGGCAACTCGACCGTCTATATCCAGAGCGCGACGCTGACCGACCTGCTCAACGCCGTCGACCTCGCGACTGGCGTCAAGACGGCCAGCATCTTCAACGGCGCGGCGACGCTGTCGACCACGGCAGGCCAGATCCCGTCGTCGGTCAACAGCAGCGGTCAGCTTGCGCTTTCCACCGGCGTCAACGCCGATCTCTCGATCACCGGCACCGGCAATGCCCTCGGCGCATTCGGTCTCAGCGGCAATACGGGAACGGCGACCGCCTTCACTGCGGCCCGCACGTCCGGCGTCGGCGGCATCAGCGGCAAGACGCTGACTTTCACCTCGTTCAACGGCGGCACCCCGGTGAATGTCACTTTCGGCGACGGCACCAACGGCACCGTCAAGACGCTGGACCAGCTCAACGCGCAGCTGCAGGCCAACCACCTGACGGCGACGATCGATGCCAACGGCGTGCTCACGGTGACCACCGTCAACGAATACGCCTCGTCGACGCTCGGTTCGACCCTCGCGGGCGGCGCGGTCGGCGGCACCATCACCGGCGTTCTGGCCTTTACCACCGCGCAGCCTCCGGTCCAGGATCCGGTGGCGCAGACCGCGCGCTCCAACCTGGTCAACCAGTTCAACAACATCCTGGCCCAGATCGACACGACGTCGCAGGACTCCTCCTTTAACGGCGTCAACCTGCTCAACGGCGACACGCTGAAGCTCGTCTTCAACGAGACCGGCAGCTCCACGCTGAGCATCAACGGCGTGGTGTTCAATGCGGCGGGCCTCGGTCTCAGCAATCTCGTCAACGGCGTCGACTTCATCGACAACGGCGCCACCAACAAGGTGCTGGCCAGCCTGAATGCAGCCTCGAGTACGCTGCGTTCGGAAGGCTCCACCCTCGGTTCGAACCTGTCGATCGTGCAGGTGCGTCAGGACTTCTCCAAGAACCTGATCAACGTGCTGCAGACCGGCTCGTCCAACCTGACGCTCGCCGATACCAATGAGGAAGCGGCGAACAGCCAGGCGCTTTCGACTCGCCAGTCGATCGCGGTTTCCGCGCTGTCGTTGGCCAACCAGTCGCAACAGAGCGTGCTGCAGCTGCTCCGCTAAGTTCGCGGCGCAGGTTCGCTACTCGAGATTTCGCGGCGGAGCTAACGCTCCGCCGTTCTTTTAAGGGAGATCGCTAAGACAAGATTAGCTGAGATCGATGCGCATCACGCCGAGCGAGTTTACATCGTGCGTGCGTGCATCTAGCGTTGCGCCGACGAAGAGCTCCGTGCCCCGTAATTGTCCGGAGTGCTTCCAAGCACAACACGTAAGCAAATCTTAAGCGGTGCTGCCTAGGGTTGGGAAAGAAATCCTTAAGCGCGTATAACGCGCTAGGTAACGTCCAGGGTGTGATTGATGTCGAATTCCGCTGCCTCGGCTTATGCGCGTGTTGCAACGACCACCGCATCTCCTCGGGACATCGAGGCGCAGACCCTGCTCAAGGCCGCCAACAAGCTCCAGGACGCGGTGAACAACGCCGATCCGCTCAGCGAGCAGACCATGCAGGCCCTGATGTTCAACCGCAAGCTCTGGACGATCTTCCTGAGCGAGGCGATGCGTGACACCAATCCGCAGCCGATCGACGTCCGGCAGAAGATCGCCAACATCAGCGTGTTCGTGCTGAGCCAGACGGCCGCGCTGCAGATGAGCCCGCAGTTCGATCATTTCCGCCCGCTGATCGAGATCAACCGCAACATTGCTGCAGGCCTGTCCGGACGGCCGTGACGGAGAGCGGTCGTGGTCGAGCATTTGCCGACCGCGGACCAAGTCGATGCTGAAGGAAGCCGGCGCCGGGGCGGATCAACGACATCGCCACCGAACTTGCGGCGGACTCGACTGGTGTCGATCCGCCGTCGTGACGGTCGACACCTGGTCGTCAGGCGCTGACGTCCGTGCTGAGCGGACGCGAGGGCTCGGACTGCATATCCAGCGCATGGAAATAGGCGCGCCGGCGCAGCATCGCCTCGTCGGGGAACTGGGTCACCACCGCGTCGGTCCTGGCGTTGACGACCTGGAATACGAAGGATGCGGCCGCCTGGTCGAACACGACCTGGCGCGAGACGTTCTCGTGGTTCGGCAGATCATTGCGCACAGGCGCGCCGGTAGCGCTCGCGGCGACCGTCTGGCTCACCGGAAGATCCGTTTGCACGGCCTCGTTCGCCGCCACGTTGGACGTCGGTACGATCTGCGCGGGTGCCGGGATCCCCACCGGCCTGATGCTGAAATCTGTACTCATGGCAGCCTCCTGGTTGCCTTACGTGAGTCAAATCCCAACCCCTCTAATAACGCAACCATGGAACACCAGGTTTGAAGACCTGGTAAGGAAACGTGACTAACCGTGCGACGCCATCGCCGAGCAATATTTCGTAAAAATGTCGCTTGTTCCTGCGCGCTCAGAGCGAGCGGCTGACCGCGAGCGGGGTGATGTGGCGCGGACCCGGCGCGGCGCGGCGTCCCGCGGCCGTATAGGTGTTCGGCACGTTGCGCTTCTGGATCTCGGCGTTGACGCCGCGCACGACGCTCTCGGAGACAGCGTGCGCGGTCGCGAGCACGGTGAGATTGACCTGGAGCATCGCGCGAAACGCATCGTGGTGGCGATGCAGCGTCGAGAGCAACTCCGGCGCGGATTTCGCGAGCTGGGCCTGGTTCGCCTTCAGCTGGCTGACGGCGCCGACGTAATTGCGCGACAGCTCCTGCTTCTTGCTCTCGAGCGTCATCGCCTCGCGGACCTTGCCGGCGCGAACGAGCTCGGTCTCGCGCTCGATCAGTCCGAGCAGCGCGCTCATTGCGTCCATCAGGCCTTCGGCGAGCTTGCGCGCCTCGGTGCTGCCGGGCGCGGTGTTCGGACTCTGGGCTTGCATCGGCTGACGTGAGGCGTGGAAATGGTTCATTTCGTTTGACCTTATGCCGTGCGGATCGTTTTCGCCTGCTGCATGATCAGGGTGCGGTAGACTTCGGTGGCGACGCCGACGCCGCCGGCCTGGGCAAAGCTCTTGGAATATTGCTCGGTCAGCATCGAGCGCCACACCCCGGTGCCGGTCGTATCGCCGAACGGACCTTCGCCCTTCAGGCCCGAGGTCATCTGCGAGAACATGCTGTTGAGGAACATCGCCTCGAAATCGGTGGCGGTCTTCTGCGCCTTGGCCTGCTGCTGCGGTGAGACTTTCTGCAGCGCGGCGGCGAGCTCGAAGTCCGGCCGGCCGTTGCGGCTCTCCACCGAGAACGCCGAAGCGGTGGCGAGGCGCGGGGTGTTGATTGAGCCTGCCTGCATCACATCACCTCGATGTCGGCTTCGATCGCGCCGGCGGCCTTGATCGCCTGGAGGATGCTGATCATGTCGCGGGGACCGATGCCGAGGCCGTTGAGGCCGTCGACGAGCTGCTGAAGCGAGACGCCGTCCTTGACGACGGCCAGCTTCTTGCCGTCCTCGGTGACGGTGACGCTGCTGCGCGGCGCGACCACGGTGCGGCCGCGCGACAGCGGGTTGGGCTGACTGACCTGCGGGCTCTCGGAGATGGTGACGGTGAGGTTGCCCTGCGCCACAGCCACGGTGGCGACGCGGACGTCGCGGCCCATCACGATGATGCCGCTCCGCTCGTCGATGATGATCTTGGCGGCGAGATCGGGATCGACCTGGAGCTGCTCGATCTCGGTGAGGAATGCGACGACGTTGCCCTTGAACTCCGGCGGGACCGACAGCTGCACCGTCGATGGGTCGATCGGCTCGGCGGTCTTGACGCCGAGATAGTCGTTGACCGCAGCCGCAATGCGCTTGGCGGTGGTGAAGTCGGCGTTGCGCAGCGCCAGGCGCACGTTCGGCAGCCGATTGAGCGCGAACTCGATCTCGCGCTCGATGATGGCGCCGTTGGCGATGCGTCCGACGGTCGGAACGCCGCGCACGATCTTGGCCGCCTCGCCCTCGGCCTGGAAGCCGGAAATCGCGAGCGAGCCCTGCGCCACTGCATAGACGTTGCCGTCGGCGCCCAAGAGGGGGGTCACGAGCAGGGTGCCGCCCTGGAGGTTCTTGGCGTCACCGAGCGCGGAGACGGTGACATCCATGCGCGTGCCCTGGGTGGCGAAGGCTGGCAGGTTGCCGGTCACCATCACGGCCGCGACGTTGCCGGTGCGGATGGTGGCGCCGCGGATGTTGACGCCCATGCGCTCGAGCATCGCCTGCAGCGATTGCTTGGTGAAGGGGATGTTGTTGAGCGTGTCGCCGGTGCCGTTGAGGCCCACGACGAGGCCGTAGCCGATGAGCTGGTTCTGCCGCACGCCCTCGATGTTGGCGAGGTCCTTGATGCGCGAGGTCGCAGCCGCTGACGTGACCGAGAGCGCCAGCGCTGACAGCGCGGCGCAGGCCACCCCAACAATCCTCACCCAACGAACGCCTGGCATCCTCTGCTCCCCAAGGCTCCTAGAAAGGCTCCTCAAATCGGAAGGACCTGCACGACACTCCCATGACGAGCTGGTCCGGCGCTTTCCTTGCGAGCGCTGTGCCAACCCGGGGCTTCGGGATAGATCGCTGAATAGGTTGAATAAATCTGTTTCGACCGGTGTCAGCGGGTGTTGTGCCTGAGGAGCGAAACTGCCGCCTGTCGGCAGATTTTGCCGGGCTGTTTACGGGCCGTTAACCATAAAACGGCGAAGCTCCGGCATCGATCACCCGGATTCCTTCCGATGCGCATCTACGGACCGAACGGAACCACGCTGGGAACGCCGGCCAGCCAGGCCAGGCGGACCGGCTCTGGCACCTTCGTGCTGCCCGACACCTCGTCGGCACAGGAGACGCGGAGCGCTGCCGCACCGAAAACCACCGCCAACATCGACGCGCTGCTGGCATTGCAGGGCGTCGAAGAGGATCCGGTCGAGCGCCGCAAGCGCTCGGTCGCCCGCGGCAGGACGGCGCTCGACGTGCTCGACGATCTGAAGATGGGACTGCTGTCCGGAAACCTCGACGCCTCGACCGTGATGCGTCTGCGTGATGCTGCGGCGAACCTCAAGTCCTCGTCGGGCGATGCCGGACTCGATTCCGTGCTCTCGGAGATCGAGTTGCGCGTCGAAGTCGAGCTCGCGAAGGCCGGGCAGGCCTAGCGTCTACGCCGCTTCCTCCTTCTGCTGCGCATCGTAGCGGCGCTGCGCCGCGAGCACGTCCTTCAGATTCTGCTCGGCCCAATCGCGCAGTGGATCGACCGCCGCGGCCAGCGTCAGCCCGAGCGGCGTGATCGAATATTCCACCGTGACAGGAACGGTCGCGATGGCATGTCGCCTGATCAGGCCGTCGCGTTCGAGCGACTTGAGAACCTGACTCAGCATCTTCTGCGAGATGCCTTCAATCGTGCGGCGCAACTGATTGAAGCGCATCGGCTCCTCGCGCAGGAGCAAGAGGATCAGCACCGCCCATTTGTCGCCGACGCGATCGAGGATCTGGCGAGTAGGGCAGTTCGCTGCGTAGACGTCCGGTTTCATCGTCGGCCCTCAAGAGTCTGGTCGCTTGAGAATATGCATGCCGGTTACTCCAGCGTAATCAGGTAAGCACAAAGTGCTCTCTTAACACCAGCATCCTTTGCGATATCTAGTTACTGATAGTTACTATAGAAGCAAAGGAGCCTTCCATGAAAATCGCAGTCGCCGGCGCCTCGGGCCGGGCCGGGTCGGAGATCACCAGGGAACTGTCCCGCCGCGGCCACGCCGTCACAGCCATCGCTCGGAACCCCGAGAAGATCGCAGCCCTGCCCAACGTCACGCCGACCAAGGGGGATGTGCTCGACCAGGCCGGCCTCGCCAGGCTGTGGGCCGGACACGACGTCGCCGTGAGTTCCGTGCACTTCCTGGCCAGTGACCCGCTCAAGCTGATCGGTGCGGCGAAGGACTCCAAGGTCGGTCGTTACCTCGTCGTCGGCGGTGCCGGCAGCCTTGAGGTCGCCCCAGGCGTGAAGCTGGTCACAACGCCCAATTTTCCTACCCAATACAAGGCTGAGGCGGAGGCGGGCTCGGCCTTCCTCGACCTGCTGCGGCAGGAAAAGGACCTGAATTGGACCTTCATCTCGCCGTCGGCTTTGTTCGTCGAGGGGGAACGCACGGGCAAGTTCCGGCTTGGGACCGACCAGCTTCTCGCAGATGCGAACGGCAAGAGCTGGATCACCTTCGCCGACTATGCCATCGCGCTCGCCGACGAGGTCGAACGGCCCGCCCATCTGAGGCAGCGCTTCACGGTCGGCTATTGAGCCGTCAGCCGCCCCCCGGATCCCTCCAGGATAAACCTTCCTGTGCAAGGGCTTGGGGGCGGCACCGGGGCGATGAGGGGAAATATTGTCTGTCACAGGAGGCCGCTATATAACGCCCCGCTCGACGGACCTCGTTCCGTATGCGAGTCGTTGCTTAGACAGATAGGCCTCCCTTGGAAAAGTTGAAAAACTACCGACCGACCGACAAAGAGCCTTTCATGAACGACCGGCAGAAGGAGTACTTCCGTTTGAAGCTCCTCGCCTGGAAGGATGAGATCCTCAAAGAGTCCAAGCTCACCCTGCAGGCTTTGCAGGAGGAGAACGTGAACCACCCCGATCTCGCCGATCGGGCATCGTCCGAAACCGACCGTGCCATCGAACTCCGCGCCCGCGACCGCCAGCGCAAGTTGATCGCCAAGATCGACGCCGCGCTCCAGCGCATCGAGGACAACACCTACGGCTATTGCGAGGAAACCGGCGAGCCGATCTCGTTGAAGCGGCTCGAAGCCCGGCCCATCGCGACGCTCTCGGTGGAAGCGCAGGAGCGCCACGAGAAACGCGAGAAGGTCTATCGCGACGAATAGAGCCCGAGCCGCCAAGTGCGGCTCTTTGTTTTTGGGGCGCAAGGTGCCGCTTGGCGCCGTGATCCGCATTTTGCCTGCAGCTTGCAGCCGCGCGAAGCGTGATCGCGAAAAGTGAATCACGATCAATGGGCTAGACTCTACTCCTCCGAGCTCACGTGAGCTCGGATGAGAAACAGCCTTCACTTCAGGTGGGACGAGTTTTGCGAGTCGCATCAACGACATCGGCTCGAATGGTGAGACGCCGATCCAGCTGCATCAAGCATCGCTGCAATCAGGCCTGCCGCGACGCCAGGAGGCGCGTGTCCCCATAAAGCCTGGACCAGCTCAATATTTCCTTAAATGCCGGCAAGAGGCCGTAAGCCGCATCCGTCAGCTCGTACTCGACCCTCAAAGGTTTCTCCGTGAGGACGATGCGCGATACGAGGCCATCCTGCTCGAGCTCGCGAAGCTGCGTCGTCAGCATGTGCTGGGTGATGCCGCCGATCGATCGTCGCAAGGCACCGAAGCGAACCGCACCGTTCATCAGCGTAAACAGGATCTCCAGTTTCCACTTGCCGCCAAGCGCGTGGATGGCGCGCTTGAAGTCGCCGAGCAGGGCAGGATCCGGGCTGCAATCGCAGTCGTCGTCACAGTTGCTGGTCAGGTTTTCCATACCGGTCTTGAAATCCATTCTACTTGTCCCCTTGGAGATAGTGATCAGATGCGGCCTTGAGCAGGGCCGCGGCGGAACCGATCCGCCGGCGCTCGCATCGAGGGGAATTTGGCAATGAGCACTGTTCTGGTCACCGGCGGGTCGGGCTTCGTCGGCATTCACGTCGTCCTGCAACTTCTGGCCGCGGGCCATGCCGTGCGGACGACGGTGCGCCGGCCCGATCGTCGGGACGACGTGCTGGCGATGCTGCGCGAGGGCGGGGCGGCTGCGCCGGAAACCGTGTCTTTCTTCACGGCGGACCTCACGGCAGACGCGGGCTGGCGCGAGGCGATCGACGGGTGCGACTACGTCCTGCACGTCGCCTCGCCGCTGTCGACCAGCGTGCCCAAGGACGAGAACGAGATGATCGTCCCGGCCCGCGACGGCACGCTGCGGGTGCTGCGCGCCGCGCGCGAGGCCGGCGTCAGGCGCGTCGTCATCACCTCGTCGCTGGGCGCGATCGGCTACGGCCATCCGGCGCGTGAAAAACCGTTCGACGAGACCGACTGGACCAATCTCGATGGTCCCGGCCTGCAGCCCTACATCAAATCCAAGACGCTGGCCGAGCGGGCGGCCTGGGATTTCATCGCGCGCGAGGGCGGCGGCCTCGAACTGTCGGTGGTCAATCCCGCCGGCATTTTCGGTCCCGTGCTGGGGCCGGACTTCTCCGGCTCGATCGAGATCGTCAAATCGCTGCTCGACGGCGCCATGCCGGCGGTGCCGCGGGTTTATTTCGGCGTGGTCGACGTGCGCGATGTCGCCGATCTGCATCTGCGCGCGATGACGGCGCCCGAGGCCAGGGGCGAGCGCTTCATCGCGGTCTCCGGTGAAATGTCGATCCTCGATATCGCCAAGGTGCTGCGGCGGGAACTCGGGCCGTCGGCACGCCGGGTTCCGCGGTTTCAGGCCCCCGACTGGCTGGTGCGGCTGGCCGCGACCCGGATTCCCCTTTTGCGTGCGGTCGTGCCGATGCTCGGCAGGGTGCGGCATTCCACCAGCGCCAAGGCGAGGTCGCTGCTCGGCTGGGAACCCCGTTCCAGCCACGAGGCGATCCTTGCGACCGCCGAGAGCCTGATCCGGCTCGGCCTGGTCAAGGCGTGAGGTTGCCTCTGGCTTGTCACGCCCCGGCGGGGATGCTGAACTGTCGCCTTCGAATGCGTAGCGTGGGAGGCGGCGCCAATGGACAGGATACTCCAAGCCGCAAAGGCGATCGCGCTGGCGCGCCGCAACCATGCGCCGCTCGCGGCGCTGGAGCGTCCTCCCGCTGATGAAGCCGAGGGCTATCAGGTCCAGCGTGCCCTGCACGATCTCCTGCTGCCGCATCTCGGTCCGCTCGTCGGCTACAAGATCGGCTGCACCAGCCAGGTGATGCAGGACTATATCGGCATTCCGCACCCCTGCGGCGGCGGCGTGTTCCAGAAGGGAGTCCACGACAGCGGCGCCAAGCTCGCCACCTCCAACTATGTCCGGGTCGGCGTCGAGTGCGAGATCGCGGTGCGGCTCAAGCGCGACCTCGCCGCCGGCGAGGCGCCGTTCACGGCCGAATGGGTCGGCGAGGCGGTCGAGGCCTATCATCCCGCAATCGAGATCGTCGACGATCGCTACGTGAAGTGGGAAACGATGGGCGCGCCGACCTTGATCGCCGACGATTTCTTCGCCGCCGGTTGCGTGCTGGGCCCGTCGGTTCCACGTTCGTCGGTGCCTGACCTGAAAGCGGTCAAGGGCCGCGCCCTCGTCAACGGCGAGGAGGTGAGCCACGGCACCGGCGCCGACGTGCTCGGCCATCCCCACAACGCCCTCGCTTGGCTCGCCAACCATCTCGCCGCCGAGGGCAAGGGCCTACATGCGGGGCAGCTCGTGCTGACGGGCAGCCTGGTCAAGACGCTGTGGCTGAAAGCCGGCGACAAGGTGCGGATGGAGCTGGACGGGCTTGGGACGGTGGAGGCGGAGTTTACGTGAAGGGCACCGGTAGTCTTCGCAGTCATTCCCCGCGAAGGCGGGGAATCCAGTACGCCGCGCTGCGTCAGGACAATCACGAATATCTCCGAGTACTGGATCGTCCGCCTTCGCGGACGATGACAGAGGGGTGGGGCTTGAATGCTGTACCCTCATCCACGTCATTGCGAGCATCGCGAAGCAATCCAGAATCTTTCCGCGGCGGCAGTCTGGATGGTTTCGCTTCGCTCGCAACGAGTGAGTGTGAGGCGCGACTGTTCCATCAACCCAAGTCGCAATCGGACACGCCTTCGTATTCTCGCGGCATCTTCCGCCCGAGCTTTGGAATCGTTTTGCCCTCCTGAAGATCAAGAAGGCACAGGGAAGGCCGGGCGCCGGCTGGCACCCGAAGTCCCGCGTGTGCCTTAGAAGCGCGCACGGGGTGGACGACAGGTGACGCCGGTCGCCCGGCCTTCCCTGCGCGATGGTTTTCACGGTGTCCTTCGTGCTCCTCGGGGAGCGATGCACTATTGCCCCCGTCGCCTTGCGGCTGACTGATGTGCGCACCGGTTGGCCGCCACATCACCGCAAGACTTGACGCACAGACCCCGGGCGTCAGGACCACACGACTTCTCCGTCCGCGCACATCCTCGCTGGGCCCTCCACGGCTGGCGTGCGCTCACCGTCGAGACCATGCGAAGACGCTGTCAGCGCCGTGTCGTATCGCGCCGATCGCCGCTCACGGTTTCCCGCCCTGCAGCTATCATTCACGCCGACGCCGTCGCGGCCACCGCATTCCATCCCTCGTTTCGTGACGATTGCGATACGCCCTCTTGTGGAATGGAACGAAACGAGAACATAATGAGGTGGTCAGGGCGCGTCAATGAAAATTTTCAATAAACCGAATTTTCTGAAATTGAAAAATGGTAACGGGTGTGGTACCAAATGATCAAGGTCGAAGAATATATCGTCGATGATCGCAGCCCGTTTCGCGATTGGCTCGAACGACTTGATCCGCAGGCCCGCGTCACGATTGCGGTCGCGATCGAGCGGCTAGCCGATGGCAACAGGTCAAACGTCAAGTCCATTGGGGAGGGGGCCGCTGAACTCAAGATCAATCGTGGCCCTGGCTACCGGGTTTATTTCGGCTGGAACGGCAATTCGCTGGTTATTCTGTTGGGAGGCGGCACCAAGCAGAGACAGCAAAACGATATCGATACGGCGTTACGCCGCTGGCGTGATTACAAGTCAAGAGCACGGTAGGGAGAAGGTGATGCCATTAACTCGGAGTTTTCGCGACACCGTCCGTGCGATGGCGGAGCGCGATCCCGCCTTTCGCGAAGCGCTGTTCCTAGAGGCGATGCAGGGCCTGTTGCAAGGGGACGTCGACTACGGCCGCACGGCATTACGCACTTACATCAATGCGACCATCGGTTTCGAACGGCTGAGCGAGGTGATTGACCGTCCGCAAAAGAGCCTGATGCGGATGTTCGGACCACGCGGCAATCCGACGGCCGAGAACCTGATGGCGGTGATCCACGCACTTCAGAAGGAGACCGGCGTGCACCTGGAGATACGCGCCGTCGCGAATGCGGCGTGATGAAGAGCGCACTCTCGCCGCCGTCATTGCGAGGCGCACTCGCGACGAAGCAATCCAGGCTGTCTCCGTTGAGGGATTCTGGATTACTTCGCTGCGCTCGCAATGACGAGTGTGCTGTCGTGGCGTTGCAATAATGTCGCGGATCTGCCTCGCAGTACGCAGTTTCCGACACCATCCCGACAAGACATGTTGCGCTCGCCCGCAATCGGGTCTATGAGCCCCGTCCCATTCAACCTGCGCGTTCAACTGTGAGGAGACCAGCCGTGAGTACGTTGTGGCGATCGACACATTCCGTGCCGACGCTCTCAGTGCGTCCGGCTGACACTCATCCAATCATGTTGAACGACAATGGCACAGTCATTGATTCAGCGCCGGCGGGAGGCCGAGCGCGCGCGGGTTGAAGCCTACGAGCTGTCGCTGCAGCATGTGTCGCAGCGGACGCGTCCTCCACCGGATTTCAAGAATGCGATCTGCGAGGCCAGGCGTGGTTTCGAGGCAGACATCGTGCGCGATGCCGAGGCCTGGCAGCCGCGAATGAAGACTCGCGATGCCGCGCGTCTTCGTCTTGCTGCGGCTCGCTATCTCTTCGCGCGCTATCCCGTTGCCGAACATCTGGAGCAGATCTGGATCGACGGCGCGGGACTGGGCGCCGACGAGATCCGCTTGCGCAAGCGCTGGTACATCGCGGCGGCCGGCGGCGGTTCGCTCTACGCTGCCGGTGCGACCGAATGGCTGTCTCGCAAGGAGGTTCATGCGTTCCTCAATCCGTTGGGGAAGGTCGGCTTCGAGGCTGCGATCTGGCAGGCGATTGCGCGTTCCTATGCGACAGATCCCGCTGTTGCGATGCGGATCGCGCGCACCAGGATCACGCAGACGCAGCGCGCTCACCATCGCTTCTGGCGCGAGGTGGTGCGCTTCTTCTGCGCGCATCCCACCACGGTCGAGGACATGGATGACTTCCATGACTACCTCGCCGATTGCCACCGGCGTGATCCCGAGTACACCCTCAAGGGGCGTTCACTGATCTCGCTTGGGCGGCAGATGCGCGAATGGCATCGCGATCTCGATGCGATTGCTCGTATTGAGGCCGCACGCCGTCGCGCCGAGGCGGCGCGAAACCGTGCGCGGGGGCTGGCAGCAGGCCCCGAGCAGAGCGAGGACCGTTGGCTCGGTGCAGCGATCGCGGACTGGTCATGGACAACGTCGTCCAAGGACCGGGCCAAGCGCGAAGAATATGTTGTGGTCCAGTTGAGGACGGCAGCCGATCTCGTGGCTGAGACGCGGGGCATGCGTCACTGCGTCGCCACTTACGCGACAAAGTGCATTGCCGGGCATGCCTCGATCTGGTCGCTCCGTCGCCGTGCCTCGGGTGACGTCCAGCGGATGCTGACCATCGAGCTTGATACCCGTTCCCGGGCGGTTCAGGTTCGCGGGTTTGCGAACCGCCCGCCGCTTGCCGAGGAGAGCAAGATCCTCCAGCGGTGGGCGCAAGCGCGCGGGATCATGCTGCTGTGAGAGAGACGCCTGCACCGCCTCGGCGGCGGAGGCAAAATACATGCGGCCCTCGCCAGGGGAGCTAGCGAGGGCCGCGTCGTACATCGTCGCTCGCGCCTAGGTTCGCGAACACGATGTGGGAGCTCTTGAAGAGGCTTAGAAGGGCAGCAGCACGTCCATGACTTGCTGGCCGTAGCGCGGCTGCTGCACGTCGGTGATCTGGCCGCGGCCGCCATAGGCGATGCGGGCCTGGGCGATCTTGGTGGAGTCGATGGTGTTGTCGCTCTGGATGTCCTCGGGGCGCACGATGCCGGCTACGATCAGCTCGCGGATCTCGAAGTTGACGCGGATCTCCTGCTTGCCTTCGACGACCAGGTTGCCGTTCGGCAGCACCTGGGTCACCACGGCGGCGACGTTGGTTTGCAGGGCTTCCTTGCGGTCGACGCTGCCCTTGCCCTCGCTGGACGAGGTCGAGTCGGCTGTCAGGATGCGGCCGGGCAGGATCTTGTTGGCCTGGGTGATCGTTTGGGAGCCGATGAAGTCCGTGATTCCGGAATCTTCCTTGTTGGTGCGGCTGCGCGAGGTGTCGTTCTCGATGTTGGCCTTGTCCGTGATGTTCACGGTCACGGTCAGGAGGTCGCCGACCTGGCGGGCGCGCTGGTCCTTGAAGAACGCGCGGCTGCCGTTGCGCCACAGCGAGTTCGGATTGTAGGAGGCAACTTCCGGCTTCGGCATCGGCATCTGCACCGGCTTGTAGCCGGGCTGCGTCGTCGGATTGTCGATCGCCGACAGCTTCGGCTGCTCGCCGATCTGCGACAGGCGGTCGATCGAGGAGCAGCCGCTCGCCAGGGCACAAGTTGCCAGTAGCAGGGCAGAGATCGCGATGCGACGAAGGCGGAAGGCCGAACTGAACCTGGACATGACTTACTCTGACTTGGCTGGAGCTTGCGAGGGGCGAACTTGCGGGATCTGGGCTTGCGGAATCTGGGCTTGGGCGATCTGGGCCGCAGACGCAGGCGTCTGGATCAGGCTCTGCGCCAGGGCTGCGGCCGGCGGCACGTCGTCACGTTTGATCGACGAGGTCTGCTCGATGGCCGGCGTCATCGGTGCGGACTGACTCGCGCCCTGGACCGTCACCTGGCCGCGGCCGGTGACGACGCCGGTCAGCGTGCGCTTGGAGTGTAAATTCAGCACGCTGACGGTGTCGCCCTCGGCGCCGTTCTCGATCGCCTTGCCGCGCGTGGTGAGATAGAGGCCGGGCACCTGGTAGATGATGGTGACGGCCTGATCGCGCAGCACGAAGTCGGGCTTGACGATGTCGGCGACGCGGAGCGGCGTGCCCGCGCGCATCGCCCGGCGCAGCTGCATGCCGATGCTGCGGTCGCGCGCGGCCGGTTCCCCGGTGACCTCGGCCTTCGGCCGGCGCTCCAGCGAGACGTCGGAGGATTTCAGAAGCTCGGCGCGGTCGATGTCGCGGGTCAGCACGGCCACTTCCACGGTCTCGATCGCGGTGCCGGTGAAGCGCAGCTTGGTCGGCGCAGAGTTGCTGTCGTTGGCAATCTCGAAGGCGATGTCGAAACGGCCGCTGCGGGCGTCGTAGCGGGTTGCAACCGGCTCGAGCGCGCCGGTGTTGGAGGCATCGAGCCGCATCTCGGCGACGCTGCGGTCGAACGTGATGGTGATGTTGGCGGCTTCTCCGAGGCCGAAGCGGCGCTCGAGCGCAGCGGTGACCGCGTCCTGGATGTCCTTGCTCGCGAGCGTGCGGGCGAGGCGGGTGACCTGGACCTCCTTGATGTCGCCGGTCGTAACGCCGATCACCTGTTTTGCCCGCAGCACCGAGAGCACCTGGCCAACCGTCAGCGTGCCGGTGGTGCCGAGATCGGGCGAGCGGTAGACCGGGATCAGCGCGGCCGATCCTGCGTTCTCGATCAGATCGCCGATCCGCACCACGTCCGCCGTGACGGTGACGCTGGCGCGCAGCGCCGGCGAGGCGATGAATTCGTCGGCGGCCACTGCCGGCAATGCCAGCAAGAGAAGGGTGGAGATCGAGGCGAGCGTGGTGCGGATCATCGTCATCACCTCAGCGGAACAGCGCCGTGGTCGACTGCATCATCTGGTCGGCCGCGCTGATGACCTTGGCGTTCATCTCGTAGGCGCGCTGCGCGGCGATCAGGTCGCTCATCTCCGAGACGACGTCGATATTGGCCTGCTCCAGGCTGCCCTGCGTGATCTTACCGTAACCCTCGGAGTTGGCGGTGCCGTCCTGCGGCGCGCCGGAGGAGGGGGTCTCGATGAACTGGTTGTTGCCGACCGGCTGCAGGCCCGCCTTGTTGATGAAGCGGGTGATGCCGATCTGGCCGACGATCGAGGAGGTCGTTGAGCCCGGCAACGTCACCGAGACCTGGCCCTGCTCGCTCACGGCGATGCCCGAGGCGTTGTTGGGGATGGTGATGGTGGGCTGCACCGGGTTGCCCTGCGCGGTGACGACGCGGCCCTGATTGTCCATCTGGAAGGTGCCGTCGCGGGTGTACTGGTAGGTGCCGTCGGGCATCAGGATCTTGAAGAAGCCATCGCCCGAGATCGCGAGATCGAGGTCGTTGCCGGTCTGCGACAGCGTCCCCTGCGTCATGCTGCGCGGCGTGCCGACGGTCTTGACGCCGCCGCCGATGTCGACGCCGACCGGCAGGATGGTGCCCTGGTCGGACGACTGGGCGCCAACGCGGCGGACGTGCTCATAGATCAAGTCCTGGAATGCCGCGGTCTGCTTCTTGAAGCCGGTGGTGCGCAGGTTGGCGATGTTGTTGGAGATCACCTGAACGTTGAGTTCCTGTGCCGCCATTCCGGTCGCAGCGGTGTGAAGCGCCTGCATATCAATTCTCCTTCAATCAGGCCGGAACGTCGGCGAGCTTGTCGATCGCCGATTTGTGGAGGTCGCTCTGCTGCTGGAGCAGGCTGGCGATCGCGGTGTAGCTGCGCATCACCTCGACCATGCGGGTCATCTCGCCGACCGCATTCACGTTCGACTTCTCGATGTAACCCTGCTGCAAGGTGGACTTGGCGTCGGCCTGCTGGTTGGCCGAGCCGGCGCCATAGAGATTGCCGCCGAGCTTGGTCAGCTTGGCCGGATCGTCGAACGACACCATGCGGATCTTGCCGCGGATCGAGTCGGTCCGCGCCGTACCCTCGAGCACCGTGACGGTGCCGTCGGGCGCGACATTGATGTCGTGGTCGGTCGGCTGGAAGGTAATCGGGCCGGCATTGCCGAGCACGAGATTGCCGCTCGCGGTGACGAGCTGGCCGGTGCTGTTGAGCGAGAACTTGCCGTCGCGGGTATAGAGCTCGCCGCCATTGGCCTGCACCGCGAAATAGGCGTTGCCGTTGATGGCGATGTCGAGCGGATTGTTGGTCGGCTCCATCGGCCCCTGGCCGACGTCGCGGAAGGTGCCGCGATCCTGCACATAGGAGATCCGGCGGTCGCGACCGATGAAATTGTCATGACGTGCGTTCGAGTTGAGATACTCCTCGAACAGCGAATGGTCGGCCTTGAAACCGTTGGTGTTGGCATTGGCGACGTTGTTGGCGATGACGTCCATCTGCCGTTCCAACGTCATCTGCCGTGACAAGCCGATCAGAAGCGCGTTCTGCATCGGAAATCTCCCCTGAGTGAGATCTGCCATTTCGCTCTCCCAAGCGCCCTGGCGGATCCCGTGAACGAGACCTCTGGTTCTCCCAAACCGTGAGGTCTCGGCCCTTTCTCAGCGAAAGCCGTGCCAACTTAAAAAATTACATTATTTCAAATGGTTGTTGATTTTTGATGGGTGCGGAAGGGCGGCAGAAAGGTTCTGTTAGCCATGTTTGCCCGGCAGAATTTTCCTAGCGGAGGCCCAATCGAAAGGTTCCGTTAACCATTATTACCGTAGCGTTTGCACATCAGAGGAGCGCATTGCGCTGGGGCATTTGTATCGCGTCATTGTCTGCCAGGAGGCTTCGCTCTTTCGACCCCTTTGAGAAATGAACGAGCGCGGCAACCATGGCAGAGAATGAGGAGGGCGGCGCAGCCGCCGACGGCGCGGAAGCCGCTCCGCCGAAGAACAAGCTCAAGCTCATCATCATGGCCGTCGGTCTGCTCGCCGTCCTCGGCGGCGGTGCGGCGACCTGGTTCTTCTTCTTCCGTCACGGCGAGGGCGAGCACCATGCCGAGGCCGCGCCGCCGCCGAAGCCGCCGGCCTTCGTCGATGTCCCTGACCTGATGGTCAACCTCGCCGGCTCGCCCGGCGAGCGCGTGCAATATCTGCGGCTGAAGATCGTGCTGGAGCTGAAGGAAGAGAAGCAGATCGAGGCGATCAAGCCGACGATGCCGCGCGTCACCGACATCTTCCAGACCTATGTGCGCGAACTGCGCCCTTCCGACCTCAATGGTTCCGCCGGCATCTTCCGCCTCAAGGAGGAGCTGACCAAGCGCGTCAACGCGGCGGTCGCCCCGATCCAGGTCAGCGCGGTGCTGTTCAAGGAAGTCGTGGTCCAGTGAGCATGACGGACTAGGATCATGGCGGGCAACGACCAGGTCGACCAGGATGCAATTGCCGCCCAGTGGGAGGCCTCGCTCGATTCCGAGGATCCCGCCGAGGCCGCAAAGGCTGCCGCCGAGAACGAGCTGTCGGAAACCATGGCCCTGCAATGGGCGGCCATGGTCGAGGACGGCAGCCGCGATCTCGGCACCGGCAAGAACTCCGGCGAGCGGGTGCTGTCGCAGGAGGAGATCGACAATCTCCTCGGCTTCACCGTCGGCGACGTCACGCTCGACGATCATTCCGGCATTCGCGCGATCATCGATTCTGCGATGGTCTCCTACGAGCGTCTGCCGATGCTCGAAATCGTCTTCGACCGCCTGGTGCGGCTGATGACGACGTCCTTGCGCAACTTCACCTCCGACAACGTCGAAGTCTCGCTCGACCGCATCACCTCGGTGCGTTTCGGCGACTACATGAACTCGATCCCGCTGCCCGCCGTCCTCACCGTCTTCAAGGCCGAGGAGTGGGAGAATTTCGGCATGGCGACGGTCGATTCCAACCTGATCTATTCGATGATCGACGTGCTGCTCGGCGGCCGCCGCGGCACCAGCCAGCTCCGCATCGAGGGCCGGCCCTACACCACGATCGAGACCGAGCTGGTCAAGCGGCTGGTCGAGGTGGTGCTGGCCGATGCCGAGCAGGCGTTCCGGCCGCTGTCGCCGGTGACCTTCACGATCGACCGGCTCGAGACCAATCCGCGTTTCGCCGCGATCAGCCGTCCCGCCAACGCCGCGATCCTGGTCCGCCTGCGCATCGACATGGAAGACCGCGGCGGCAATATCGAGCTGCTGCTGCCCTACGCGACTATCGAGCCGATCCGGGGCGTCCTGCTCCAGATGTTCATGGGCGAAAAGTTCGGCCGCGACCCGGTCTGGGAAGGCCATTTCGCCACCGAGATCGTGCAGGCCGAGATCGCCGTTGATGCGGTGCTCTACGAGGCCGACATTCCGCTCAAGCAGCTGATGCGGCTCAAGGTCGGCGACACGCTGCCGCTGGACATGCGCGCCGACGCCAACGTCACCGTGCGCTGCGGCGACGTCACGCTGACCGAGGGGCGGATGGGCCGGGTCGGCGACCGCGTCGCGATCCGCGTGACGAAACCCTTGCGCAAGCCAAGTACGACACTTGCGATGTTCGAGAAGGTCGACGAGCAGAACAAGATGATGGAGGCCCCATGAACCACTCCCTGGGAATGGCGATCGAGACGCTGGTGGCTATCCTGCTGATGCTGACGATCGTCTACTGCGTCATGCTCAACAAGCGGCTGACGCGGCTGAAGGCGGACGAGCATTCGCTGAAGGCGGTCATCGGCGAGCTGATCACGGCGACGGAGATCGCCGAGCGCGCAATCGGCGGGCTGAAGCTCGCCGTGCGCGACGTCAACGAGAACCTGGGCAGCCAGCTCGCCGCCGCGACGCAGATGTCGGACCAGCTCTACAAGCAGCTCGGCGAGGCCGACAACGTGGTGCGGCGCCTGTCCAAGATCGCGATCGCCGCGCGTCCCGTGACGAACCCCGAAACAGCTGCCGCGCCTGCGGCGAAGCCGTCGACGGCGAAGGCGGTGGCGGCTGCGGCCGAAGCCTTCTCCGAGCGCCGGCGATCCAACGGCCTTGCCGCATAAAGCCTGGGTATGAAGTCCTTTCGTAACATCCGCGTCATTCCGGTCGTCCTGGTCGCCGTCGCGGGCCTCGCCACGCTGAAGGTGGCCGGCCTCGTCATCAACGGCGGCTATGTCTTCGACTACAAGCCGAACCAGGGCAAGAAATCCTGGGCGCAGGAGAACCTGAATTTCCCCGGCGGCGAGGACCCCGACATCACCGGATCGACCCATGGCGCGCCGAAGGAGCCGCCCAAGCCCGCCGCGCCCGAGACCAAGATGGAAGGCGGCACCCCGGTCAAGATCGACGAAACCCAGCCGCAGGTCTCGGCATCGGAGCGTGCGATTCTGGAACGGCTGCAGGCGCGGCGGCAGGAGATCGAGGCCCGCCAGCGCGAGATCGACATTCGCGAAAGCCTGCTGAAATCGGCCGAGAAGCGCATCGAGAACAAGGTCGAGGAGATGAAGGCGGTGGAAACCCGTATCTCCGCAACGCAGGCCGAGCAGAAGGCCGCCGAAGCCCAGCGCATGAAGGGCCTCGTGACCATGTATGAGGGGATGAAGCCCAAGGATGCCGCGCGGGTGTTCGACCGGCTCGAGATGGGCGTGCTGATCGAGATCGCCTCGGCCATCGCGCCTCGCAAAATGTCGGACATCATGGGATTGATGTCGCCGGAGGCGGCCGAGCGGCTGACGGTCGAGATGGCCCGCCGCGCCAATGGCGGCGGCGATCAGTCGGCCTCGGCTGTCGATCTTCCCAAGATCGAGGGCAAGCCGACCCAAAAGCCGAATTGAGGGCTCATACTTAAGAAGTCCTTAATTGGGAAAACCTTAGATTCGACGGCACGGGCCGGCGCCAGTGCCGGCACGCCCGCCGAACCGGAAGAAATGCCGCCAATGGCGCGAGAGGCTGCCGCTGGATTTGTGTCGCGAGCCCGCGCAGTGGCGCGGGGGTTGTCGCGTCATGTCCGGAAGGCGCGCGTGCTGGCGGCCTGTATCCTGATTGGCTTCACGGCGCCGGCCCGGGCGGCCGACCCGATCAGGGGCGAGGCGAATTTTTCCGCCGGCGGCGGCTTCGCCCGTCTCGTCATCAAGCTCGGTGAGGATGTTCCCTCCGAGGTGATGACCGCAGGCTCCATCCTCGTGATCCGGTTCGACCGGCCCGTCGACGTTCCCGTCGACCGGATCCCGGAAGGTGCGCCCGATTACGTCAACTCCGCCCGCCGCGACCCGGATGGGAGCGCGATCCGCCTGTCGCTGGCGCGGCGCGTCACCGTCAACACCATGAACGCGGGCGAGCGCACCTTCGTCGACCTGCTGCCCGAAGGCTGGAAGGGACCGCCGCCGAGCCTGCCCATGGACGTGGTCAAGGAGCTCGCCGAGCGCGCGCGCGTGGCCGAGCGCGCGTTGCGTGCCCAGCGCGCCGCGGCCGAGGCCAGGAAGCGCCCGCAGATCCGCGTGCGTGCCTCGGTGCAACCGACCTTCGTGCGCTTCGTGTTCGAGATGCCCGACGGCGTCGGCGTCTCCTCCGTGCTCAACGAGCAGAAGCTCACGCTCATCTTCAACGCCAACCTCAATTTCGACCTGGCAGACGCGATCGTCGCGGCGCCGCCGAACGTCGCCTCGATCAAGCAGAAGGCCGACATCGACCAGACCAATGTCGAGATCGCGCTGATCGGCGATTCGGACGTGCATTCGTTCCGCGACGAGAAGAACTACGTCGTCGACGTCGCCTTCCAGCCCGACAAGGGCAAGGCGGCCGCGACGCCCGAGGCGGCGATCGCACAGATGAAGCCCGCCGGTCACGCACCGGCGCCTGCGCCGGAAAAGCCGGCGGCCGAGAAGCCGAAGGATCCCCGCAGCGAGATCGCGCCGCCGACCTCCGAGACGATCGCGCGCGAAGCCAGGATCGACATCAAGCCCGAGGTGAAGCCGGAAGCGCCCGCCGCGATGCCGTCCACCGAGGCGCCGAAACCGGCAGCCGCTCCCGCGGTCGAAGCTGCGCCCGCTCCGGAAGTGTCCAAGGAAGCCGCGAAGCCGGCGGCGCCCGTTCCCGAAGCTGCGGCGGCGACTGCCAGGCCGGCGCCGGCCGACGCGCCGAAAGAGGCCGCGAAGGAGCCGGTCAAGGAAGTTGTCAAGGCTGCGCCCGCGCCGCCGGCCGCGCAGCCCGCTATTGCCGGAGTCGATGCGCGCCGCGACAGCGACGGATTGCGCGTGACGTTCCCGCTTCAGGTCGCAACGCCGGCGGCGGCGTTCCGCCGCGGCGACACGGTATGGCTGGTGTTCGATACGCCGAAGCCGATCGATGTCGAGGCGATCCGCACCAAGGGCGGCGCCATGATCGGCGAGGTCGGCCGCATCCCGCTCGACAAGGGGCAGGCGGTGCGCATCCGTCTCACCCGTCCGCTGGTCTATTCGCTGACGAGCGAGGAGGTCGGCAAGGAAACCAACTGGCTGTTGACGCTCGCCGACAAGATCCAGGCGACGCCGCTGCCGCTGATGATGTCGCGCAACATCACCGATCCCGCACTCGCCAACATCGCGATCCCCTTCGCCAATCCGGGCCTTCTGCACAAGCTCACCGATCCCGACGCCGGCGATACGCTCTATGTCGTCACCGCGCAGCGGCCGGTGCGCGGCTTCATCAAGCGGCAGGATCTCGTCGATCTCTCGCTCCTGGAATCCGCGCACGGCATCGCGATCCGGCCCAACTCCGACGAGGTCGGCGTCGAGGTCGGCTCCGACAAGGTGATTGTCGGCAAGAAGGGGGGCTTGACGCTCTCGCCGGTCGACATCTCGGCCGAGCGGGCGCCGACCGCGGTGCGCCCGATCTTCAGCCCCGAAGGCTGGCGCAAGGGCCAGTCGGAAAACTTCATGGCGCGCCAGAGCGAGCTGCTGACGGCGATCTCGGCGGTCGAGCCGGCGCTGCGTTCGCTGCCGCGGCTCGACCTCGCGCAGTTCTACATGTCGCGTGCGATGTATCACGAGGCCAAGGCCGTCACCGACGTGATGCTGAGCGATCCCCTCAACAAGGAGGAGAGCGGCGCGCTGATCATGCATGCGATCGCGAGCATCCTGATCGGCCGGCCGGCGCAGGGCCTGAAGGACCTCGCCAATCCCGTGATCGGCAACAGCCACGATTCCCAGCTCTGGAAGGCGCTCGCTTATGCGCGCCAGGGCAAATGGGCGGACGCGCGCGAGAAGTTCAAGAACGTCGAATTCGCGATCGCCTCTCTACCGCTCGACATCCAGCGCATCGTGACGATGGACGCGATGCGCGCCTCGCTCGAGGTGAAGGACTATGCCGGCGCCTCCAAGCGCCGCAGCGAACTCGAGGTAGTCGGTGTCCCGCCTGAGGCTGCGCCCGGCTTCGCCGTGCTGCGCGGCCGGCTCGCCGAGGCGCTCGGCCACGACAAGGATGCGCTGGACGACTACAAGTTCGCGGTCGCCTCGAGCGATCGGCAGGCTGCGGCCGAGGCCAAGCAGCTTGAGGTCGCACTGCGTCAGAAGCGCGACGAGATCAGCAAGGAAGAGGCGCTGCGCGAGCTCGAGACGTTGTCCATGACCTGGCGCGGCGACACGATCGAGGTCAAGACGCTCCAGATGCTGTCGCAGCTGTATGCCGAGAACGGGCGTTACCGGGATGCGCTCACCGCCGCGCGCACCGCGACGAGGCTTCAGCCGAACGCCGAAGCTTCGCGTCAGGCTCAGGATCTCGCCTCCGAGCTGTTCACGCAGCTATTCCTCGGGCCGAAGGGCGACGAACTGCCGCCGGTCGAGGCGCTCGGGATGTTCTACGAGTTCCGCGAGCTGACGCCGATCGGCCGCCGCGGCGACGAGCTGATCCGCCGGCTCGCCGACCGTCTGGCCTCGATCGATCTGCTCGACCAGGCCGCCGAGCTCCTGCAATACCAGGTCGATCATCGCCTTGAAGGCGCGGCGCGCGCCCAGGTCGCCGCGCGCCTGTCCATGATCTATCTCGCCAACCGCAAGCCCGACATGGCGATCACTGCGCTGCGCGCGAGCCGCATCAGCGATCTCTCCGGCGAGCTCCGGCAGCAGCGCCTGCTCCTGGAAGCGCGCGCGCAGAGCGACGTCGGCCGCCACGATCTCGCGCTCGACATCGTCTCCAACGTCTCCGGGCGCGAAGTGCTCCGCCTTCGCTCCGACATCTTCTGGGCGGCGCGGCGCTGGCGCGAGTCCGCCGAGCAGATCGAACTCTATTACGGCGACCGTTTCCGTGACTTCAAGCCGCTCAACGCGGTCGAGAAGAGCGACATCATCCGCGCCGCCGTCGGCTACGCGCTCGCCGACGACTCGATCGGCCTGTCGCGCTTCCGCGAGAAATACGCGCCGCTGATGAGCGAGAGCGCCGACCGTCTCGCCTTCGACATCGCCAGCAAGCCGGCCGCGGCCTCGAGCGCCGAATTCGCCGAGATCGCCAAGCTGGCTGCCAGCGTCGATACGCTCGACGGCTTCCTGCGCGAGATGAAACAGCGCTTCCCCGACGCCACGGCACGCGCGCCCGGCGCACCGCAGGCCAAGGACGAGTCCGACCACACCGGCTCGCTGCCCACGATCCCGGTCGTGCGGCAGATCAAGATGACGCGGTAGAGGCCTCTCTCACCCCCCGTAACTCTGCACCAAGCTCCCGGCCACCAGCGACCAGCCGTCGACCAGCACGAAGAAGATCAGCTTGAACGGCAGTGAGATCGTCGCCGGCGGCAGCATCATCATGCCCATCGACATCAGCACCGAAGCGACGACGAGGTCGATGATCAGGAAGGGGAGAAACAACAGGAAGCCGATCTCGAAGGCGCGCTTCAACTCGGAGATCATGAAGGCGGGAACGAGGATGCGCAAGGCGAGTTCGTCGGGGGTGGCTGGCGGGGGCTCGCCCGACAGATCCAGGAACAGCTTGAGGTCCTTCTCGCGCACGTTCTTCTGCATGAAGCCGCGCAGGGGGACGGAGGCGCGCTGGAGCGCATCCTCGACCCCGATCTGGTTGGCGACAAGCGGGCGGATGCCTTCGTCGTAGGACTTTTGCAGCACCGGGCCCATCACGAAGAAGGTGAGGAACATCGCGAGCGCGATGATCACCGAGTTCGGCGGGGCGGTTGCGGTGCCCAACGCGGTGCGCAGCAGCGACAGCACCACCACGATGCGCGTGAACGACGTCATCATGATCAGGATCGACGGCGCGATCGACAGCACCGTGAGCAGCGCGATCAGCTGGATCGCGCGCTCGGTGACGCCGCCGCCGCCAGCGCCGCCGCCGAGATTGATGCTGATGTCCTGGGCATGCGCCGGCATCGCGAGCGAGGCCGCGCCGACCAGGACAGAAAGGAAAAGAACTCTACGCGGAAGGGCCGGCAACCTCACGAAGACGGCTTCGGACGGCCGAGCAGGGAGGCCATCTCGTCTTCGAGATTTTCAAAGCTGGTCTTTTCGGCGGCCGGCTTTGCTGCCGGGGCGGGTGGCGCCGGCGGCTCGCTGCGGGCGGCACGCGGCGGCCCGGCCGGCGGCTCCGGCGCAACCGGCGGCGCGACCGCTTCGCCGGCTGGGCGGCGCAGGGCAGCCTCTAGCCGCTGCGCCATTTCGGCGAGATTCTGCTCGGCGCTCGAGGGCACAGGGGCCGGCGCCGGCGGCGGAACGGGCGCAGCCTGCGGCACAGGCGGAGGCGGAGCTGCGGCGCGCTCGGGGCGCATCGGCGGCATCTTCACCGGCTCGCTTTGGCGCGACGGACGCGGCATCAGCGGCGGTTCGCCGCGGGCGATGCGCGGCGGCAGGGGCTCGGGCCGTGGTTCGCGCTCGGGACGCGGCGCGATCGGCTCGGGTGTAAAGCCTCCCAAGGGCGGTTCGCTGCGTCGTTCGGCCAGCGCAGGAGCAGGCCGGCGTACCTCATCGGCGAAGGATGGGCGGGCGGGCCGCGGCGGAGGCTCGGGCATCTGCGGCTCGGGATGATCGAGCAGTTCCGGTCGCGGCGCCTCGTCGGCCCAGCCGCCGACGTCGGGCATGGGGGCAAGGCGCGGCGGCTCGGCGGCGTTGGGACGCTGCGGGAGCTGGTCGCGGCTCGGCGCGGCGCGAACGATATTGGGCTCGACGACGATGTCGGTGGGGCCGCCGATCATCAGGAGATGTTCGACATTGTCGCGCCGGACCAGCACCAGACGGCGCCGGCCGTCGACCGCGGCGGCGTCGATCACGGCGAGCCGGGGCATCCGGCCGCGCTGGGTGTTGGCGCCCAGCCGGCTGCTGCCGAATCGGCGAACCAGCCATGCAGCGACGCCGATCAGCGCCAGAACGGCGATGAACGCGACGATGAAGGTGATAGGGCTGCCTTGCATACTTGTCCCCGACAAATGGCGCTTTTCTCGTACCCATGGTCACCTTGCCAACCACCGGCGTACGATGCCCCAAGCTGCGATTTCTTAACGTTCCACGGCAAGTTTTGCCGTCCCCAACTCTTAATAACCCATGAATCGCCCGATCCAAAACGACTTCTTGGCCTGTGCACGCTCCGCCAAACGATTGGGTTAATGCCACTTTTCGAGGCGTAGAATCACGGGCGCGCGAAAATCGTGTCTCGCCTGGCGACATGCTTCGAGAGCGCTCTTAACCAGCTGTTAACCATACAGGCGGCAAATTCTGCCTAGCTTCGGACTTCGGGTCCGCAAGGGTGGCGGAAGGAGCCGCGACGATGTCCATCAACGACCTCCCGGTGCTGTCGGCGCTTCGCACCAAGATGCAGTGGCACCAGGAGCGCCAGCGCGTCCTGTCCGAAAACGTCTCCAATTCCGACACGCCCAAATTCCGGCCGCGCGACCTGATCGAGCCGAAGTTCGACAGGACCGGCGCCGTCACGGGGGCCATGGGGCCGCTGGCCCTGACGCGTACCAGTGCCTCGCACATGACGCCATCGGGCGCCGCCTCCGCATTCGACCAGGACAAGAACGCCGGCTTCGAGACCCGCCCTGCGGGCAACGCCGTCAATCTCGAGGAGGAGATGATGAAGGCCGCCAGCAACCAGATGGACTACGCGGCGGCGACCTCGCTCTATTCGAAGAGCCTGCGCCTGCTCAAGACCGCGATCGGCAAGGCCTAGGCGTGATCCCGCAACCAGGAGAGCTAGAGGCGCATCATGGCGAATGACAGCAGCGACTTTGCCCGTTCGATGGCGATCGCCACCTCCGGCCTGCGCGCGCAGGCCGGGCGCATGCGGGTGATCTCGGAAAACATCGCCAATGCCGACTCGACGGCGCAGACCGCCGGCGGCGATCCCTATCGGCGCAAGGTTCCGACCTTCTCCTCCGCGCTCGACCGCACGCTGGACGCGCAGGTCGTTACTCTCGGCAGGATCAAGCCCGACCAGTCCGACTTCCGCGTCAAATACGAGCCGAACAATCCGGCCGCGGATGCGAGCGGCAACGTCAAATATCCCAACGTGAACTCGGTGGTCGAGATAACCGACATGCGCGATGCGCAGCGGTCCTACGAGGCCAATCTCAACATCATCAGTGCGACGCGCCGGATGATCCAGCGCACGCTCGACATCCTCAAGAGCTGAACAGGACATTTGAGTCATGGCATCACCGACAATCGCCGCGAACGCCTACGCCAACCTCGCCCGCGTGCTCGAGAACGGCGGCGCCGGCAAGGGCAGCGAGCCGACCGGGCAATCTTTTGCTTCGCTGCTGAAGGACGCCGTCGGCAGCGTCATGGAGTCCGGCCGCAAATCCGATGCGCAGACGGTGGCGATGGCCGCCGGCAAGGCCAACGTGATGGACGTGGTGACGGCGGTCGCGGACACCGACGTCGCGGTATCCACGCTGGTCTCGGTCCGCGATCGCGTGATCGCGGCGTATGAAGACATCATGAAGATGCCGATCTGACGAGGTTGTCATTCCGGGGCGCGACGAAGTCGCGAGCCCGGAATCCATAACCACGATCGGGAGTATGGATTCCGGGCTCTCGCTGCGCGAGCCCCGGAATGACGAGAAACAATTCAGAGTAGGAATTCTGCAAATGACCGGACCCGAGACCCTCGATGTCGCACGCGATGCGATCTGGACCATCGTGATCGTGTCCTCCCCGCTGATGGTGGTCGGCCTCGTGGTCGGCGTCATCGTGTCGCTGTTCCAGGCGCTGACGCAGATCCAGGAGCAGACGCTGATCTACGTGCCGAAGATCCTGGCCATCTTCGCCACGATGCTGCTGGCGCTGCCGTTCATGGCCGACTCGCTCCACGCCCACATGATGCGTATATCGTCGCGAATCATCGGCGGCTGAGGCAAGATGCGTGAATTATGCGCATCGACGTCTCGCTGCTGCCGGCGCTCGCCGCTTCCTTCATGCTCGCCTTCGCCCGGGTCGGCGCGATGGTGATGCTGCTGCCAGGGCTGGGCGAGACCAACATCCCGACGCGGATAAAGCTGTCGATCGCGCTGATGCTCACGCTGATCATCCTGCCGCTGCATCGCAACGCCTACCACGTCGACATGGGCTCGCTCGCGCCGCTGCTGGTGCTGATGCTGCATGAGATCGCGATCGGTATCGTGCTGGGCGCGACAGCGCGCGTGACGCTGTCGGCGCTCCAGGTTGCGGGATCCGTGATCGCGCAGCAGATGGGGCTTGGCTTCGTCACCTCGGTCGATCCGACGCAGGGGCAGCAGGGCGTGCTGGTCGGCAACTTCCTGACCATGCTCGGCGTGACGCTGCTGTTTGCCACCGACAGCCACCATCTGGTGATCGCCGCGCTGAACGACAGCTATACGATCTTCTCGCCGGGCGAGACCGTATCGAGCGGCGATGTCGCCTCGCTGGCGACGCGCGCCTTCGCCGCCGCGTTCCGCCTGGGCCTGCAGCTCTCGGGACCGTTTCTTGTGTTCGGCCTCGTCTTCAACATCGGGCTCGGCGTACTGGCACGGTTGATGCCGCAGATGCAGGTCTATTTCGTCGGCGTGCCGCTGGCGATCTTCGCAGGCTTCCTGGTGCTCGCCGTGGTGCTGACCGCGATGATGGGCACTTTTCTCGATTATTTCATCGGTGTCATGCACCAGATGATGCCGCTCAAGTGACGGGGGCGCTACGTGGCGGAAGACAACGATCCCGAAAGTCAAACAGAAGACCCGACGCAAAAGCGCCTCGACGATGCGCTCGAACGCGGCGACGTCGCCAAGAGCCAGGAGATCAACACCTGGTTCATGATGGCGGGCGGCACGCTCGTGGTCTCGACCTTCTCGGGCTCGGTCGGCAGCGGGCTGCTGACGCCGATGCGCAACCTGCTCGCCAATTCCTGGATGATCAAGACCGACGGCAAGGCTCTGCTCGCGCTGATGCAGCAGATCGAAGTCGTCGTGCTCGCGGCCGTCGGCGTGCCCCTCCTGATGCTGATGCTGGCGGCGATTGCCGGCAACATGCTCCAGCACCGCCTGGTGTGGTCGGCCGAATCCCTGAAACCCAAATTCAACAAGATTTCGCCTGGCGCCGGCTTCAAGCGCATCTTCGGCAAGCAGGCGGCAGCCAATTTTCTCAAAGGCGTCGGCAAGCTGGTCTTGCTCGGCGCGGTCATGACCATGATCCTGTGGCCGGAGCGGCACCGCATGGAGGCGATGGTCCGGCTCGATCCGGCCGGCATGCTCGGCGCGACAACCAGCATGACCATTCATCTGCTCGGAGCGGTGGTCGCGGCGCTCGCGATCGTCGCCATCGCCGATTACTTCTTCCAGTACCGAAGCTGGTTCCAGCGGCAGAAGATGTCGCTTCAGGAGATCAAGGAAGAATTCAAGCAATCCGAAGGCGACCCGCACATCAAGGGCAAGATCAGGCAGTTGCGGCAGCAGCGCGCCAAGAAGCGCATGATGGCGGCGGTTCCCAAGGCCTCGGTGATCATCACCAACCCGACCCACTATTCGGTGGCGCTCTCCTACGAGCGGGGCATGTCGGCGCCGATCTGCGTCGCCAAGGGCGTCGACAACCTCGCCTTCAAGATCCGGGAGATCGCGCGCGAGCACGACATCCCGATCGTGGAGAACGTTCCGCTGGCCCGGGCGCTCTATGCCACGGTCGACATCGACCAGGAAATCCCGACCGAGCACTATCATGCGGTCGCCGAAGTCATCGGCTACGTCATGCGGCTGAAGCGCGGATTCAGCGCCGGGCGGGGATAAAATACCCGAAAAATACCGGAAATGGCCGTAATCTGGGAATCAGCGTACCTTTCGCCGTTGCTGCCCTTGCACCTCAGGGTCCGATTCAGGCAGGGAGGACCCCACGCGCCCCGTAACGCGTTGATTCTCTGCCGACAGGCTGCGCCAGCTCGATATGACTGCTGAGACCGACCACGACCTCACACGCGAGCCCATTGCGGCGCACGAGCCGTCGCCGCGCTCGGGCAGCATTGCGCTGGTGCTGCTGGTCGCCGCCGGCCTCGTCGCGGTCGCCGTCGGCCTGATGACGCTCGGGCGCGCGCAGGCGCAGCCCTATATCCTGGGCATCCTCGCCGTGCTGGCGATGGTCGGCCTGTTCAACCTGTTCGCCTTCGCCGCCGGCATCATCCGCTTCGCGGACCGCAATCTCGACGATCCCATCATTGGCCACATCTCCGATCACGCCTTCGACGGGCTCGCAGTCACCGATGCGCGCGGACACGTGGTCTATTCCAATACCGCCTATCTGACTCTGACCGGCGCCAGCGGCCCCCAGGACGTGCGTCCCGTCGAGCGTGTCTTCATTGGCAACCCCGACGTCTCCGAAGCGGTGTTCCGCCTGCTCAAGGCCGCCCGCGAAGGCAAGCGGCAGCAGGAAGAGGTGCGCATCTCCGGCCATGACGGCAGCCAGGGCCGCTGGTTGCGTATGCGGGTGCGGCCGCTCGGCACCGGAAAGCGCGAGGCGAAATACGCGGTGTGGTCGATCGCCGACATCACCCGGGACCGCGAACGCCAGGAGGATGTGTTCCAGGAGCTCCAGCACGCGATCGAATATCTCGATCACGCACCATGCGGCTTCTTCTCGGTCAATCCGGCCGGAGAGCTCGCCTATGTCAACGCGACGCTGGCGAACTGGCTCGACTACGATCTCGCCGAGATCGGTTCGGGTGGCCTCAAGCTCACCGACATCGTCTCCGGCGACGGCGCCTCGCTGCTCACCTCCATCGTGGCGGTGCCCGGCGAGGTGAAGACCGAAGTCTTCGACATCGACCTGCGCATGCGCACCGGCAAGACCATGCCGGTGCGGCTCTATCACAAGCTCGCCTTCGGCGCCGACGGCGCGCCGGGGCCGTCGCGCACGCTCGTGATCAGCCGCGCCCGCGACGAGCGCAGCGACCCCGACCGCGCCGCCGAAGTGCGCTTCATGCGCTTCTTCGACCACACGCCGATGGCGATCGCGACCGTCGATCGCGCCGGCAACGTCGTGCGGGCCAATGCGCGCTATGCCAAGCTCGGACAGGCGCTCGGGCTCGACAGCGCCGGCAAGTCGATCTTCCGCGCGGTCAGCTCGCGCGACCGGCAGCTTTTGATCGCGGCCATCAACCAGGCGGCCGAAGGCAAGGCCGACATCGCGCCGGTCGAGGTGGCGCTGGAAGGGGCCAAGGAGCGCTGGGGCCAGTTCTTCGTGACGCCGGTCGATTCGGCCGAGACCGAGGCGGAAGCCGCCATCGTGCACATGCTCGAGACCACCGAGCGGCGCGCGCTGGAGAACCAGATCAACCAGTCGCAGAAGATGGAGACGGTCGGCCAGCTCGCCGGCGGCATCGCCCACGACTTCAACAACGTGCTCTCCGCCATCATGATGGCGAATGACTTCCTGCTGAACGCGCACAAGCCGACCGACCCGTCGTTCCAGGACATCATGCAGATCAAGCAGAACGCAACGCGCGCCGCCACACTGGTGCGGCAGCTGCTGGCGTTCTCGCGGCGGCAGACGCTGCGGCCGCAGGTGCTTGATCTCGGCGACGCGCTGTCCGATCTCACCATGCTGCTGCGCCGGCTGATCGGCGAGAAGGTCAAGCTCGACCTCGTCCACGGTCGCGACCTCTGGCCGGTGAAGGTCGACGTCTCCCAGTTCGAGCAGGTGATCGTCAACCTCGCGGTGAACGCGCGCGACGCCATGCCGGATGGCGGCAAGCTGATCATCCGGACCGCAAACGTCACCACCGAGGACGCGGGCAAGCTCGCCTACAAGGGCATGCCGGCTGCGGACTATGTCCGGATCGAGGTCGCCGACACCGGCACCGGCATTCCCGCCGACATCCGCGACAAGATCTTCGAGCCGTTCTTCTCGACGAAGGAAGTGGGCAAGGGCACCGGCCTCGGGCTCTCCACCGTCTACGGCATCGTCAAGCAGACCGGCGGCTTCATCTATGTCGATTCCGAGCCGGGGCAGGGCACCTCGTTCCATATCTTCCTGCCGCGCCATCACGCCGAGCAGGACGTGCAGGTCGAGCAGCCCGCAACCGCGGCCGGCGCGACCGGCGGCGCCGCGAAGGAGGCCGCGCCCGCCGAGGCCAAGCCGCGCACCGATCTCACCGGGCAGGGCACCATCCTGCTGGTCGAGGATGAGGAGGGCCTGCGCGCGCTCAACGCCCGCGGCCTGCGCTCGCGCGGCTACACTGTGGTCGAGGCCGAGAACGGCGTCGAGGCCATGGAGGTGCTGGAGGAGCAGAGCGGGGCGATCGATCTCGTCGTCTCCGACGTCGTCATGCCCGAGATGGACGGCCCGACGCTGCTGAAGGCGATGCGGGAAAAGAACCCCGACATCAAGTTCATCTTCGTCTCGGGCTATGCCGAGGACGCGTTCGAGAAGAGCCTGCCTGAAGGCCAGCAGTTCGACTTCCTGCCGAAGCCCTTCACGCTCAGCCAGCTCGTGGCGGCGGTCAAGGAGACGATGACCAAGCAGGGGTGAGGAGCCTCAATGCCGTCACTGCGAGGAGCCGTTGCGGCGAAGCGATCCAGGCTGCTCCCTCGGAGAGATTCCGGATTGCGTCTGCTGCGCACGCATGACAAGGACAAAGCGGAATTTTCGTCCAGAGAGCGCCGGTAGCCCGCGGCCGCGGTTCCCGTCCAAGCCCCCGCCAAATATGGGCTTTTGCCACATCCCCGCGACTGAGGGCCGCAGTCACAGGGTCCGAAACCGGCTTCACTTTTCGGGAAGTCTGCCCATCTTAAGCGCACGTCCCCATGCCGGGGATTTGGGAAACGCACATGACTTTCTCGCTTCGCTCCCGGAAACTCTTCAACACGATCGCCGTGGTGCTGGCGCTTGCGCTGCCGACCGCGCTGACGATCTCGTCGGCCGACGCCCGCGCGGGTGGCGGCATGTCGTCCGGTTCGCGCGGTACGCGCTCCTATTCGGCGCCGCCGTCGACCACGACCGCGCCGGGCTCGACCTCGCAGTTCAACCGCACCTACACCCAGCCCGGTGCAGGCATGAACTCGGCGGCTTCCGCGCCTGCGCGCGGCGGCATGTTCGGCCGGGCCGGCGGCTTCATGGGCGGCCTTGCGGCCGGCTTCCTCGGCGCAGGCCTGCTCGGCATGCTGTTCGGCGGCGGCCTGTTCGGCGGCCTCGGCGGCCTGTCCTCGATCCTCGGCCTGATCATCCAGATCGCGCTGGTGGTGCTCGTTGTCCGGCTGGCGATGTCCTGGTGGCAGCGCCGTCACGCCCCGCGGGCGGCTTACGCCAATGCTGACGCCGGCGCCGCGCCTGGACCGCAGACGAACCATCGCAGCGGTCTCGGTGGCGGGCTCGCCGGTGGTCTTGGCGGCTTCGGCTTCGGTGCCAACAACGCGCCGCTCGAGATCAAGCCGGACGACTATGAGGCGTTCGAGCGCCTGCTCGGCGATGTCCAGACCGCCTGGTCGAACGAGGACGTGGCCAAGCTGCACACGCTCGCGACGCCGGAAATGGTTTCCTATTTCGAGCAGGACCTTGCCCAGAACCGTACGCGCAACGTCGTCAACAAGGTGACCGACGTCAAGCTGCTGCAGGGCGACCTCGCGGAAGCCTGGCGGGAAGGCGAGACCGAGTACGCTACGGTGGCGCTGCGCTTCGCGCTCACCGACAAGACGGTCGACCGCAACACCGGCGCGATCGTCGCCGGCAGCGAGCAGCCGGGCGAGGCCACCGAGATCTGGACGTTTGCCCGCAGGCCGGGCAGCGGCTGGGAATTGTCGGCGATCCAGCAGACCAACTGATCGCAAGCGACACGAGAAGCCAGGGCGTCGTGCTTTCCGCACGGCGCCCTTTTTCTTTGAGCTCCTCGCCTCGCTGCATCGGAATAAGCGGCCGCGTGTCGGGTTGACATGAGGCAGTTAACGACAAGCAAGACGGGAGGACAGCATGATCCGCATCGAGAGATCCGCAACGATTTCAGGCCTGGCGCTCGCAATGGCTTTGCTGGCGACGCCATCGGCGCAAGCGCAGTCGGCCGACATGACCTTCTTCGTGACCTCTAACGGCCCCGGCAAGGGCGCCGATCTCGGTGGCCTCGAAGGTGCCGACGCGCAATGCCAGAAGCTTGCACAAGCCGCCGGCGCCGGCACCAAGTCCTGGCGCGCCTATCTCTCGACGCAGGCCGCCGACGGCAAGCCGGCCGTCAACGCCAAGGATCGCATCGGCAAGGGGCCCTGGCAGAACGCCAAGGGCACGGTGATTGCCAAGGACGTCGCCGAGCTGCACGGCGCGACGAACAATCTCACCAAGCAGACCGCGCTCAGCGAGAAGGGTGAGGTCATCAACGGGGCCGGCGACCAGCCGAACCGGCACGACATCCTCACGGGATCGCAGCCGGACGGCACCGCGTTTGCCGGGCCCGACGATCGCACCTGCAAGAACTGGACGTCGAGCACGCAAGGCGCCGCGATGGTCGGCCATTTCGATCGTCGGGGTCTGCGCGACGACGAGCCCTCGAAATCCTGGAACAGCTCTCACCCCTCGCGCGGTCCAGACGGCGGCTGCTCGCAGGCCGATCTGAAGAGCACCGGCGGCGACGGGCTGCTGTACTGCTTCGCGGCGAATTGAGGCGCTGAATTCTCCCCACCATCATTGCGAGGAGCTGTTGCGGCGAAGCAATCCAGACCGCCTCCGCGGAAAAATCTGGATTGCTTCCGCCTTCGCCAAGGCTTCGGCGGACAAGTCCCTTACGCTCGCGATGGCTGAAGTGTAGCGGTACCTTCCGCCTCACGCTGACGGAACCTTCAGCCACGTGCTACATTGGTCCGGTTGCCTCCACGCTCACGGATCCCTCCCATGAAATACGAGCTCTACTACTGGCCCGAGATCCAGGGCCGCGGCGAATATGTGCGGCTGGCGCTGGAGGAGGCGGGGGCCGCTTACGTCGATGTCGCGCGCGGTCCGCGCGGGACTGCTGCGATGATGAAGATGATGGACGCGCACAAGGGCACGCCGCCTTTTGCGCCACCGTTCCTGAAAGCAGGCAAGCTCGTCATCGGCCAGACCGCCAACATCCTGCTCTATCTTGGCGCCCGCCATGGGCTTGCGCCGAAGACGGAAGCCGGCAGGCTCTGGGTGCACCAGCTTCAGCTCACGATCACGGACTTCGTCGTCGAGATCCACGACACCCATCATCCGCTTGGACCCTCGCTCTATTATGAGGACCAGAAGGCACCGGCGAAAAAGCGCACGGCCGATTTCTGGGACGAGCGCGTACCGAAATATCTCGGCTATTTCGAGCGGCTTCTCGAGGGGAGCGGGGGCACCTATGTCACCGGTCGCCGCCTGACCTACGTCGATCTCTCGCTGTTCCAGATCGTCGAGGGGCTGCGTTATGCCTTCCCCAGGCGCATGAAGGCGTTCGAGGCGGATGTCCCGGGCCTTGTCGGCCTGCACGACAGCATCGCCGCGCGGCCGAACATCAAGGCCTATCTCGAAAGCGAGCGCCGCATTCCCTTCAACGAGCAGGGCATCTTCCGCCGCTATCGCGAGCTGGATGGGTAACCGTCCGGAAGCGAGATCAGGCCTCACCAGACGCCGGGCACGAGGCGGTAGCGCACCCGTGCCGCATAATCGGTATAGCCCGGCAGGCCCTCGCGCAGCGTGCGCTCCTCGATGGGGATGCGGACCGCGAGCAAGGCGATGAAGAGCGGCATCATCGCAAGTCCCCACCCCGACCCCAGCAGCAACGGCACGCCGGCGAAGAACAGCACCAGGCCGCTGTACATGGGATGACGGACATGGGCGTAGGGACCGGTCGAGATCACGTGCTGCGCGCGCTCGGTTTGCAGCTTCACCACGGGGGCGGCGAACGAATTCTCGCGGAAGACCCACATGGTGAACAGTGTCGAGGCCAGGAACAGCGCGAGGCCGAGCGCCTTCAACGCAGTCGGCATGTCGGAGGATTGAAAGCGCCGGTCAAGTCCCATCACGACCAGCCAGGCCAGCATCACGACGACGAAGACGGCCATGAACATCTTGTCGGCGGCGGGCTGATCCCTTTGCAGCACCGGCCGCAGACGTTCGGCGAGCAGCGCCGGATCGATCCGGTAGAGCCACCAGCCGCAGAGCGGGCCGAGGAGCGCGGAGGTGGCGAGGAACGTCCAGGCCGACGGCCACTGCAGTGTTCCGGCGCATGCGAACAGCACCGCGCCCATGGCGACGACGAAGACCGTGTTCTGCAACAGCAGGCGTGCGTTCATGCGCAGGTCCCCGGTGAGCGGCGCACGATATTGGTGCAGCTATCCGGCAAAGATGCGGCCGGGCGCGCGAAAAGCCCGATCGACCGGATCGGGCGCTTCAGCTTTGGCAAGCCTGATCAGGCGAGTTGATCGATCCGCGTGCCCTGACCCGGCGGCAGCGGCGCGGGCGGCTGCGGCTTGAAGGTCGGATCCTCGTCCTTGAGCTTGGTCTGGTCGTCCTGCTGCTTGGTCGTGTCGTAGTTAGGGACCACGATCGCGATCGGCGGTGGCGCCACGGTGGAAACCTTCATCCGCAAATCCTCACATATGGAAACAATTCAGCCTGCCCTGCGAGGAGCGAAGTTTCCTTCAAGCCAATCGCTAAAATGCGAGGGAATTGGTGCGGAGAAGGCCGTGCACGCGTGGCGCAACGCGGCTCACCACGTACTCCGTCATTGCGAGCCAACGGGTCCGCGCGGCGCGCGGCCCGATGACAGGCTCCGCGAAGCAATCCAGAAATCTCGCCGCGGAGACAGTCTGGATTGCTCACATGGGGATTTGGTGTGTCAAGTGGGATGGTCAGCTCTTTGTTCGACTGCAGGCCAGCTCTTCGTCCC
>NZ_SMBR01000028.1:0-45163 GCF_004346455.1 Bradyrhizobium sp. R2.2-H | reverse complement strand
TCCCGCCATAGACGCCACCGAACCAATTCGATGGCATCGACCCAATCATCGGCGAGAAGTTGTCCAGTAACATTCTGGGTGAGGCAATGCGCCCCTCGTCGGCGTCCAATTTTGACCCCTTGGTGCGGCGGGGTTTGGCGGTAGCGCTCGTCTCGTCGGAGCTGGCCGGGATAGCGGAGGCGAGACGAGCGCGGGTGATATGATCGTCGTCTCGGCTTTTGAATCGCCAGCTGTCGTTGCCGGTCTCGACGATGTCGCAGTGATGGGTCAGCCGATCGAGCAGTGCGGTGGTCATCTTGGCGTCGCCGAACACACTGGGCCGTTCGCCGAAGGCAAGGTTGGTCGTGACGATTACGGATGCGCGCTCATAGAGCCGGCTAACGAGGTGGAACAGGACTGGGCGAAGGGCGGATATCCGAGCTCGTCCAGGACGATGAAGTCCATCCGGGTGAGATGCTCGGCAAGCCGGCCCTGCCGTCCGTTGCGGGTCTCGGTCTCCAGACGGTTGACGAGGTCGACCACATTGTAGAAGCGGCCACGGGCGCCTGATCTGATGCAGCTCCTGGCGATTGCAATGGCCAAGTGGGTTTTGCCAGTGCCGGTGCCGCCGACCAGGACGACGTTGCGCTGCAGAGCGATGAAGCCACCCGCCGGCGAGATCATTGACGAGCGTCTGGTTGATCGGGGTGCCGTCGAACTGGAAGTCGGTAATATCCTTGGCAAGCGGCAGTTTGGCGATGGTGAGCTGGTATTTGATCGACCGGGCCTGCTTCTCGTTGATCTCGGCGTGGGGCCAGTTTCCCGCCAAACCGGCGCGCCTGCAAGGTGATGGTAGAGCTTCTGGAGCTGGCTCACGAGCGCGCCTGCGAAGCAGAACTCGCCGGATTGTCGGGCGCTCGAACTCCTTCAACGTCTCCGAGCGGGGTATCCTGCGCGCCCACCGATCGTTGCAGGCCTGATCGCGCACGTGCCCCTCCACGTCGAGGTGGTCCGGTCCTCAGGCAGACCGATGACCGAGTCGTCGCGGCATCCGATTTCTTACGATCAGTAGCCGATTTAGCGCCGTAGCGGACCAGTGACTCGACCCGCCGACGTTTCCGATGTCTCGGTCTGCCAATCACGACGCGCTACTGCAGTTGGACTTTCCGCTGTAAGCCGTTGATCTCTAGCCCTGGTGCGCCCACCAAGCTTTTGAAAGACTTAGGGCATTTACGAATCAGAACGGGCTCTTTCAGTTGGGAACCCGGCTTGATCGTTCCGAGCTTTCGAGCGCTTCTCCTTCGTTTCTGTACGTTCGCCACGAAGTACAGCGCTCAGGTCAATTGGTACAGATCGATTGCGAGCTCGTCGTAGATTGGGATACTAGCGCGCGCAGATAGGAAAGTCCGACGGGCGCAACTCGCCCCAGAACACAACCGGAATGTTCGGGTAAGAGGGCGAGTCGCTCCCCGCTACCAAGACAACGAGCTTTCGCGCTAGGACTATGCTTTCCGCGATTTTCTCTGTCATCCGACGGCTCGCAGCTAGTTTAGCGAAGCAGCTCCCGGGCAATCACCAATCGCTGTATCTGGTTCGTACCTTCGAATATCTGGGTCAGTTTGGCATCGCGCATCATGCGCTCGACCGGATAGTCCATGGTGTAGCCGTAGCCGCCGAAGATCTGGACGGCGTCGGTCGTCACCTTCATGGCCATGTCGCTTCCAACGCACTTGGCCATGCTGGCCAGCACGTTAAGGCGCTTCCAGTCGCCGGCATCGCCCGCGTGGGCGCACTCGTACACCAGCGCGCGTGCCGCCTCGATGTGCATGGCCATATCGGCAAGCATGAACTGGACGCCCTGAAACTCCGAGATCGGCTTCTTGAACTGCTTCCTTTCCTTCGCATAGGCGACGCAGGCGTCGAGCGCGCCCTGTGCGAGGCCAACGGATTGGGCGCCGATGGTGGGGCGGTTGAGGTCGAGCGCTCGCATGGAGGCGCGGAATCCCTTGCCTTCCTCGCCGACGAGATTTTCGAGGGGAACCCTGACATTATCGAAGAAGATCGGCGTGTTGGGGGCGCCGCGAAAGCCCATCTTGCGCTCGTGGCGTCCGAACGAAACGCCGGACATTTTTTTCGGCTCGACGATGAAGGCGCTGATGCCGTCCGCGCCATTGCCATCGCTCGTCCGCGCCATCACTACGATGTAGTCGGCCACGACGCCGTAGCTGCACCATTGTTTGCGGCCGTTTAGAACGTAGCAATCGCCGTCTTTGCGGGCGCGGGTGTTTATGGCGGCGACGTCCGAACCGGCCTGCGGCTCGGAGATGGCGATCGCGGTGACGATGCCGCCTCGGGCGATGATCGGCAGGTATTTCTTGCGCTGCTCCTCCGAGCCGAAATGCAGTAGCGGCATGATGAACATCGTGTTGAGCGCCGCAATCGAGGCGCAAGCCGGTGAAATCTTCGAGATCTCCTCGCGTGCGATGCAGGCCATGGTGAGATTTCCGTTCGGGCCGCCATATTGCTCCGGCACCCAAAGCTGCATCAGCCCCATCTCGCCGAATAGCTTCACGAGCTCGGTCGGAAAGCGGTCGGTCTCGTCGATTTCGGCAGCAATCGGCGCCACATGCTTCTCGGCCATCCTGCGCACAGTGTCGCGGAAGGCGATCTGCTCTTCGGAAAAGTTCATGGGCCCTCTCGAGAACTTTTTGCTCGAAGCCCGAAAAAGGGGCTTCCGTTGAATGGGTGATCCATTTAATAGTTCACTCCATGAGCACCAAGTCAAGCCCCCGCGCGTCCGCGCGCTCACGCAAGGTTCCGTCCGGGAGGCGGGAGCGCGCCGCCGATCAGCGGGCTGCCGCAAGCCCGTCGCCAGCGCCAAGATTTCGCCCGATCCATACCCGCCGCGCGTTCGAGGAAATCTGCGAACGCATTCGCGAGCAGTTGGCGCTTGGGTTGCTGAAGCCCGGCGACAAGCTGCCTCCGGAGCGTGATCTCGCTCAGCAGCTCGGTGTCAGCCGCAATGTCCTGAGGGAGGCGCTGCGCAGCCTCGAGATGGCTGGCGTGCTTCGATTGCTGAAAGGCGTCAAAGGCGGTGCCTTCATCCAGGAGGGCGACACCAGCCGCATGAACGACGTCATGAGAGACATGCTGAGCCTTGGCACGATTTCGGTCCGGGAGCTGTCCGAGGCGCGTGTCCACGTGCTCGACCTCGTCGTCGGGCTGGCGTGTGACAACGCCCGTCAGTCCGATCTGGACGCGCTCGAGGCCAACATCCGGCGAACCGAGCTTGCGACGAGAGAGGGGAGACTTCTCGACCGGGTCGAGTGCTCCCGCGAATTCTACAAGCTGCTGGCGGTTTCGACCGGAAACAAGGTCATCGCGATGATCATGGATTCGGTGACAGAAATTCACATGCGTTTTGTCTACGCCAAGGTGGCCTCGAGCGGCGTTGCGATGAGCCGGCTGGCTGAGCGGCGGCGTCAATTTCTATCCGCCATAGCCGAACGAAACACCTCATCGGCGCGCCGCCTGATGCGCGCGCATCTCGAAGCTGTCCAGCGAATGCTTGAGCAGGACCCGGGCGCGATGTCGCTGCATGTCGCGATGGCCGAGGTCCGGCCGGGCATGCGGCGTTAGTTGGGCTTGGAAGCTGACGGCCTACGCTCAAACAACGACAAAAACGGGAGGAATAAAGTGTCGAATTACGCGAAGTATGAATGCCTCAAGGTCGACGTGGCGGAGAAGGTGGCGACGGTGACCCTGAACCGGCCGCAGTCGCGCAATGCGATCAATCAGAAGCTGATCCGCGAGCTGCGGACGATCTGGGACGACCTCGCCGATGACCATGCCGTCAGCGTCGTGGTGCTGACCGGCGCCGGCGATTTCTTCAGCGTTGGCGGCGACGTCAAGGCGATGTCGGAGCGTCCCGGCGGGGACGTCCTGGAGGAGGGCGAGATCCATGATCCCATGATCAGCCGCCGCGGCGTCACCCGGCAGCTCGAGCTCGACAAGCCCATCATCGCGGCGATCAATGGCGATGCCATCGGGCTGGCTGCGACCCACGCGCTGCTGTGCGATATTACGGTCATGTCCGAGGACGCCCGCATCGGCGACACGCACGTCTCGCGCGTCGGGCTGGTTGCCGGAGACGGTGGCACCGTGATCTGGCCGTTGCTGGTCGGCATCAACAAGGCCAAGGAGTTTTTGATCCGCGGCACGCTGCTCAAGGGCAGGGAGGCCGAACGGATTGGCCTGGTCAATCATGTGGTTCCTCGTGCTGACGTGCTGGGCAAGGCGCGGGAAATCGCCATCGAACTGGCGAACGGCCCGACCTGGGCGATCCGCTGGACCAAGCTGTCGATCAACCAGATCGTGAAGGATCGCGTGAACATGTTGCTCGAGGCGTCAATGGCGCTCGAACAGGTCACGTTCGAGACAGCTGATCACAAGGAGGCAACCATGTCCTTCAAGGAGAAGCGCAAGCCGAGGTTCGGTCAGGCGTAGGCTGTCGCGATGGCGGCCTCCGACATCGAAAGCGACGACGTTGCGGGCATGCTTCGCGATTCCTTGCGCGGACTTCTCGAAGCGCATTGGCGCGCCGACTGCCTGAAGGATGGTGCGTCGCCGGACGCGATCACCGAGATCTGGGACAAGCTGGTCCAGCAAGGTGTCGCGGTTCTGGGCGCCGATCCGGAGGCGGGCGGCCTTCGCGAGATCCTGGCGGTGATGGAAGAACTCGGCCGTGCCGCGTGCCCCGCTCCGATGTGGTCTGCCGTGCTGGCCAATCTCGTGCTGTCGGATGCATCCTCCGATGCAGCCGAGTTGCAAAAGGCGCTTCACGTGGGCGCGGCGCGCATTGTCGTTTCCTTCGGTGCGTTCGATTCCGATCCCGGTATCGGCTCGATCACGCTTCATGGCGATAAGGCAACGGGAGGCCTACGGTTCGTTGAAGCCGCGGGAAGCGCGACCCACCTGTTCACGCCGGTGGATGAGGCGCGGCTTGTGCTCGTCGACCTTCGGGCTCCCGGCGTCAATCGTATACCGACGCGCGCCATGGGGGCATGGGGCAACTGGGAGCTGACGCTCGATGCGGTGCCGGCAAGACTTGTTCCTGCTGCCGAGATCAGCCTGAGCGATCTGCGATCGATCGCGCGTCTGATGCTACTGGCGCGCGCACATGGTGCCGCGCGCCGCGCGTTCGAACTGGCGGTCGCCTACGCCAGGGAACGGCAGCAATTCGGCCAGCCGATCGGGCGGTTCCAGGCGATCCAGCACAAGCTCGCCAACTGCTTCATCGATCTCGAAGGCGTGCGCCTGGTTCTGCACCATGCGGCAAAACTGCGGGACGAGGGCGGGCTCGACTGGCCGTACTTCTCCGATTGCGCCATGGCATTCGCAGGCCCTTCTTTGCGACGCGTTTCGCTGGAGACGCAGCACACATTCGGCGCGATCGGCTACGCCGAAGAACACGAAGCGCCGCTGCACTTCAAGCGCGTGCATCTGGACACCATCGCGCTTGGTGGCGCCGCTTATGCCAGACGAAGCCTCGCCGCCTATCTGTTCGATAATGGCGGTGCGGGGATGCCGCTATATGACCTCGGCTCCGCCGGCAATGAATTGCGCGACCAGGTCAAGCGGTGGCTTGCGCAAAACTGGGCGGGCGGCAGAAAGGCCGCCTTCGACGCCAAGCCGTTCGCAAAGCGTGAGTTCGACGCTGAATTTGCTGCCGATATGGGGAGCACCGGCTGGATCGGCCTCGGCTGGCCCCAGGAGTTCGGCGGCCAGGCGCGTTCGCCGCTCGAGCAGATCGCCCTCATGGAGATCATGGAGCAGAACGAGGCTCCGCGCATCGGAGCGTCGATCCAGGCCAACGCCTTGATGATGTTCGGAACGCCCGAGCAACAGAAGAAATATCTGCCGGAGATTTTGCGCGGCGAGGCCATGCACGGGATGGGTTACAGCGAGCCGCAGGCAGGGTCTGACCTCGCGGCGCTACGCACCAGCGCGGTCCGCGACGGCGACCACTGGGTCATCAACGGTCAGAAGATCTGGACCACGACCTGGTGGGGAAAATACATGTTCCTGGCGGCGCGAACCGACAAGAGCGCCAAGCCCCATGCCGGCATCAGCATGTTCATCGTGCCGATGAACACGCCCGGGATCACGATCCGGCCGGCCACCACCATGTACGATGGAACGTTCGCGAACATCTTCTACGACGATGTTCGCGTGTCCCTGGAGAACCTCGTCGGCGGTGAGAACGAGGGCTGGAAAGTCCTGACCGGAGCGCTCGCTTTCGAACGGGGGCTGGTCGGCGGCGGCATCGTGCTGAAAGTCGCGCATGCCTTTGAACGATTACGCCAGCACGTCATGGCCCGGCAGGAGTTGAGCGGGGATCCGATCATCCGGGACCGCATGGCGGCGTTCGCGTGCGAAATCGAGATCGGGCGCCAGCTGATGATGCATTGCGCTGACCTCGCCGCCGGCGGCATCACTCCGCCGGAGTATGGCGCGATCAGCAAAGTCTTTTCCAGCGAGCTGATGGAACGCTTCGGCGAAGCTGCGCTCGACATGCTGGGCATGCGCGCAACGCTGTCCGAACAGATGCCGGGTGCCATCGACAACGGCCGGTTCGAGCAAAACCTGCGTCATTCCCTGATGTGGGTGATCAGCATCGGAACGAACGAAATTCAACGCAGCCTGATTGCGCAGCGTGCGCTCGGCTTACCTCGATAGGAACCGATGATGCAGGGACAATCGTTGAAATCACCGCTCGAGGGCATCCGCGTGCTGGATTTCTCCATCATGCTCGCCGGACCCTACTGCGCCCGGCTGCTGGCCGATGTCGGCGCCGAAGTGATCAAGATCGAGCCGCCGGAAGGCGAGGAGATGCGTCTGCGCGCGCCCCTTCGCGACGGCCAAAGCGCCTATTTCGGTCAGCTCAATGCCGGCAAGAAGAGCATCGCGCTCGACCTCAAGTCGTCCGAGGCGATCAAGCTCGTGCATCGCATGGTCGAAAGCACGGATATTCTGGTTGAGAACTTCCGGCCCGGCGTCATGGAGCGACTCGGTCTCGGATATGAGGCGCTTCGCAAGATCAATCCGCGTTTGATCTACTGTTCGATATCCGGCTACGGCCAGACCGGTCCACAGTCGGAGCGCCCGGCCTATGCAATGATCGTTCATGCCGAGAGCGGTTTCGATCGCGCACTGATGCGATATGCCGGCGATCGCGACCGGCCGGCGGCAGGAGCCGTGTTCGTTGCCGATATTCTCGGCGGCGTTTTCGGGTTCTCGGCGATTCAAACGGCGATGGTACAACGGGAGCGTTCGGGAGCAGGGCAGCACGTCGATGTCGTTCTGATGGACTGCATGCTGAACCTCTTGGTCTATGAGCTGCAGGAAGCGCAGTTCTCGGCGCCGGCGGCGCGCCCGACCTACGGCCCTGTGCGCGCTAGGGACGGCGACGTCCTGATCGCGCCGGTGTCGGCACGCAATTTTGCGGCGCTTCGCGACCTGACGGGCTTGCCGGAGCTTTCGTCCGACCCTCGCTTCATCTCGGTATCGGCGCGCGGTGCGAACTGGATCGCGATGATGCAGGTCATCGAGCGATGGACGATGCAGCACTCCGTGGATGAGTGCCTGGCTGCGCTCGATCGCGCCGGTATTCCAAGCGCCCGCTTTCGCGATCCCGCGGAGACGCTGGATGACCCGCATTTGTCCGCCCGCGGCGTATTCGCGCCGATCGCCGACGTCGCAGGCGAGTTCAAGGGCGTCAACGCGCCGTGGCGGATGTCGGGCGCGCGGACTGAAATCGGCCACGACATACCCGCCATCGGCGAGCACCGGGATGAGATCCTCTCGCGCGTGCTCGGCCTGTCCAAGGATGACGTCGGACAGGCGGCTGCGGCCGGCGCATTTGGGAAGAGTGAGACATCTCCATGATTTGATGCCAAGGCGCGAAATTTTTCGGACTGCAAGATAATCAAAAAACAGCGTGGGAGGATCGTGGTGAAGGTACTAGGTGTTCTGGTTTTCATGTTCGGAGCGGCGATCCTCGTCGCGCCCGCCGCAGCGGACAATTATCCATCGCGTCCGATCCGGCTCATCGTGCCTTATCCCGCCGGCGGTTCGACCGACATCATGGCGCGTGCTCTGCAGGAACCGATGACAAAAATCCTCGGCCAGCCGATCGTCATCGACAATCGCGGCGGTGCGGCCGGCACGACCGGTTCCAACGAAGCGGCTCGATCGGATGCCGACGGTTACACGCTTCTGTTTGCCAACAACGGCCCGATCTCGATCGCGCCGTTGCTGCAGAAGGGCATCGATTTCGATCCGCTAAAGAGCTTTGCGCCGGTGTCGCTGGTTTCCACAGCGCCGCTGGTTCTGGTGGCAAGCGAAAAGGTGCCGGTGAACGACGTCGCCGGGCTGCTTGCCTATGCCAAGGTGCAGAGCAAGCCGTTACTGTACGCGTCTGCCGGACCCGGCTCGCTCGGGCATCTGAGCACCGAGCGCTTCCTCAATCAGGCAGGTCTGCAAATGGTCCACGTCCCATACCGGGGCCAGGCGCCAACGACGCTTGCGATCTTTGCCGGCGAGGTCGACATTCTTCTCACCACCACTTCCGATACGCTGAACGAGCACATCCGCTCCGGCAAGGTGAAACTGCTCGGGGTTTCCTCGCCCGGCCCATCGCCGGTTGCTCCCGGGGCGGCATCCATCGGCAGTGCCTTGAAGGGCTATTCGGTCGAAACGTGGTTCGGCATTCTCGCCCCTGCCGGCACTCCGCCGGACGTCGTGGCCAAGCTCAACGCCGCGCTTGGCACGGTGCTGGCGATACCACAGATACGGGATCGGTTTCTCTCCTATGGCGTCGAGGCCAAGGCCAGCACACCTGCCGAGCTGCACGCCCTGATCGCCGCAGAAATACCGTCCTGGCGCAAGGTGATCGAGGAGCGCAGCGTCAAGACCGAATAGCGGAGACGGTGCTAGTCGAGTGTGATGTTGGCCTCCTTCACCACCTTCGTCCATTTGTCGACATCGGCGCGGATGGTGGCCGCAAAAGCATCCGGGGTTGAGCTCTTCGGTTCGACGCCCAGCTTCTTGAGGGCCTCCTGCACGGACGGCGTCGCGACCGCGCGCGTGACTGCGTCGTTGAGCCTGGCCACGATCTCTGGCGGGGTGCCAGCGGGCGCAAGGATGCCAAACCACACCACGACCTGAAATCCGGGAAGCGCCTCGTTGATGGTCGGCGTGTCCGGAAACAGCGGCGAGCGCTCCGCCGTGCTGATGCCGAGCGATTTGAGCATGCCGGCCTGGACCTGCCCCATGCCTTCAAGCGGTGTGATGAAATAGACCGAAACCTGGCCCGCCAGCGTATCGTTCGTTGCGGGCGCGCCCCCGCGATACGGAATATGCTGCATTTCAATGCCGGCCTGACGACGAAACAGCTCTGCCGTGACATGCGAGGCCGATCCTTGCCCGACCGACGCATAGGTGAGGGCGTTCGGATCCTTCTTGCCGCGCGCGATGAGATCGGAGACGCTGCTGATCCCGGTCGACGGCGCCGTCACCAGCAGGAACGGCACGTCGACGACCTTCGAGATCGGCACGAAATCGCGGACGGGATCGTAGGCGAGCTTCTTGTAGAGGCTCGCGTTCAACGCGTTCGGCCCGAGATTGCCGAATACGATCGTGTATCCGTCCGGCGTTGCCCGAGCCGCTTCTGTCGTGCCGATGATGCCCCCGGCACCCGACTTGTTGTCGATGATGACCGGCTTGCCAAGGATTTCGGTGAGGGGTTGCAGGATCGCCCGCGCGAGGATGTCGGTGGAGCCGCCCGCCGGATAGGGAACGATCATCCGGATCGCACGCTCCGGATACCCGTTGGCCAGACAAGGGACCGCGAACAGGAATGACAGCAGCAGAACCAGTGCGCGCATCAGCGCCTCCCCTCGACGGGCGCTCTATGGCGCCTCGGAAATATATTTAGTACGTATACGTATCGTATCGGCCGAGGGATTGCAACAGCCGTGGCCAGCCAAGCGGCGGCCTGGCCGCGGCTGCGGGACTCAGGCGCCGGGCTCGGGAGGGGGAGACTTCGCGATCGCCAGCATGCAACGCAGGAAATGCGCGCGGTCGTCCTGGCTCAAGGGAGCAAGCATGAGATCCTGCAGCCGGGCCGCGGCCGGAACCACGGCCATCAGGGCGCTGGTGCCCTTGGCCGTGATCTGGACCTGGATGGAACGGCGATCGGCGGGATGGTTCTTCTTGGAGATCAGCCTGCGTGCGGTCATCCGCTTCAGCATTTCGCTGAGCGTATTCCGGTCGCAACTGATGCGTTCTGCAAGCGCGGACGCCGTCATTGGTCCCTGCTGCAGCAGCGCCATCAGGACGCCGAACTGGCGGGGCGTGATGTCGGTTTGCCGCGTTACGCTCTGGTAGAGCCCGTCATATTTGGCTTCGAGCAGGCGCAGCAGAAATCCGATGCCGCTTTCCAGTCTCCACTGATGTGCCAGCGCGGCAACCGGATCTCCAGCTTCGTCCTTTTTGACCGACATGACGCCTAGTTCCCACCTGCTCCAGTGTAACCATCGGTTAGCAGCTTGGCCGTGGCCCCTCAACCGCGGGGACGGGGTTCGCCCCGGCGGCATCCGGACGGTTGCCAGGATCAGGGCGATATGATACGTATACGTATTAAATGGTCGCTCCTAGAATAGAGCCCCAGGGAGGCCCGGCGTTGGATCTACGCGCTCTGTTGTCGATTCCATATCTGCTCGAGGCGGAAGCTGTCGAGACCGAGCCCGGAGAATGGCTCGTCCGTTGCGCTTATCCGGAGCTTCCCGGCTGCGCCGCGGAAGGCGTCGTCGTTGAAGACGTACTGAAGGATCTGGAGCGTCGGCGGATCGAAATGATCATCATGCTGGTCGAGGCCGGAAAGCAGCCACCGATTCCGCGACAGCCGCTTGCTTCATCCGACCCGTTGTGGACCGCGCGCGATCTTGGATTGTCTGATCGGGTCACAGCCTTGCTGGACGCGAGAACGACCCAAAATCGAACCTGACAAAAGCGATCGAGGAGAAAATCATGCTCTCGCACGAGGACAACGAGCGGCTGGTAAGAGTCGGCAAGGGCACTCCGCTGGGGGAGTTATTCCGGCTCTACTGGATTCCATTTCTGCCGTCCGCCGATCTGGCGCGCGATGGACAGCCGAAGCGTATCCGACTACTCGGCGAGGATCTGGTGGCTTTCCGCGACACCGAGGGCCGCGTTGGTCTGGTCGACCAGGCCTGTCCGCACCGGGGCGCGCCGATGGTTTTCGCCCGCAATGAGGATTGCGGCCTGCGCTGCGTCTATCACGGCTGGAAGTTCGACGTCACGGGCGCGGTGATGGACATGCCGGCCGAACCGGTCCGCAGCCGGCTCAAGGAGAGGGTGCGTATCAAGGCCTATGCCTGCCGCGAGCGCAACGGAATGATCTGGGCGTATCTCGGGCCGGATCAGGCCGCGCCTCCGCCGCTGCCGAATGTCGAGTGGAATCTTGTCCCCGAGGAGCAGGTTCACATCTCGGTGCGGGTACAGGAGTGCAACTGGCTGCAGGCCGTCGAAGGCGAGATCGATTCCGCGCACGCGCCGTTGCTCCACGGCCGTCTCGACGCGCAGGGCACCACCAGCGCCTGGATCCAGAAGCGCGACCTCCGCCCGACCTTCGAATGCGTCAAGCAGGATTTCGGCATGAGCATTGCGGCACGCCGGAACTACGACGCCAATACGCTCTACTGGCGCGTCAATCAGTTCATGCTGCCGTTCTACACGCTCGTTCCGCCGCTATCGCCGTTTCCCGATCTGAGCGGTCACGCCTGGGTGCCGATCGACGACGAGAACACGCTCTGCATCATGTTCTCCTATCATCCCTCGCAGCCGCTGCTGGCCAAGACACGCGAGGTTTTCGCGGAAGGGCACAAGGGCCGGGAGAGCGGCCACGCCAGCCGCCACGCGCTGGTCAAGCAGCCGGTGACGGTGCCGTACGCCGACTACTGGACGAAGTACAATCCGCAGAACGGATATCAGTTCGACTACGAGGCACAGCGGACGACATGGTTCTCCGGTCTCCCCGGTCTTTGGGTCCAGGACGGGGCGTGCCAGAGCGGGGTATCGCCGATCGCCGACCGCACCAAGGAGAATTTGTGTTCCAGCGATACCGGCATCGCGATGACCAGGCGGTTCATTCTGGAAGCACTCGGCGCCTATCGCGACCACGGCACCACGCCGAAGGGCGTCACCGATCCGGACGTGTTCATGGTCCGCGCGGTGTCCTTGCGGCTGCCGCCCGAGGACTCCTGGATCGATTCCGGCGCGCCTTTCATGCGGGCGAAGCTCGGCGCGGATTTCGGCTACGAGCTTTGAGCGCTTCGACATGGCCGGCGACCTGCAGGAACTGCGAGTGAAGCGCATCAGCTATGAAGCCGAGAGCATCAATTCCTATGAGCTGGTGCTTCCGGCAGGAGGCGACCTCGCACCCTTCACCGCGGGCAGCCACATCGATCTGCATCTGAAGAACGGCATGATCCGCAGCTATTCGCTCGTCAACGATCAGAGTGAACGGCATCGCTACATCATTGCCGTCAACAAGGATGCTGCTGGGCGCGGCGGTTCGAGCTTCGTCCACGACAGCTTCAAGGCCGGCGATATCGTTACCGTCTCCATGCCGCGGAATAATTTTGCGCTGCGCGAGGATGCGGAATCCTCGCTGCTGATCGCAGGCGGCGTCGGCATCACGCCGCTGGTGTCGATGATCCGGCGCCTGCAAGCGCTGAGCCGCCCGTGGAAACTTTCCTATGCGGCAAGGACGCGACGGGCTGCGGCATTTCTCGGCGAGCTCAGCGCCATCGAGTCGAACGCCCAGCTCCATCTCCACTTTGACGATGAGCATGGCGGGCGCCCTCTCGATCTTGCCGCCATCGTCGGAAATGCGCCGGCCAGCGCGCATCTCTATTGCTGCGGCCCGGTGCCGATGCTGGAAGCTTTCGAGAAGGCCACCGCAGGCCGTCCGGCGGGGCATGTCCACGTCGAGTATTTCCAGGCCAAGCAGGCGCCGTCCGTCGACGGCGGATTTGAGGTCAGGCTGGCACGCAGCAATCGCACGATCCCGGTCGAGCCGGGCAAGACCATTCTGAATGCCGTTCTCGATGCCGGCGTCATGGCCAATTACTCCTGTTCGGAAGGCGTTTGCGGGACCTGCGAAACGCGGGTGATCGAGGGAATCCCCGATCACCGCGACCTATTCCTGAGTCCGGAAGAGCAGGCAGCGAACAAGACCATCATGATCTGCTGTTCGGGATCGAAGTCCGGCACGCTTGTGCTCGATCTTTGACCGGATCATATCGGAACAAAACCATAAGGGTGGAAAGATGCTGGATCGGATCGAAGCGGACTTTCCGGAGCACACGCCCCGAACAACTGATGCGCCCAGGACGCTTGCCGGGATCAGGGTCGTGGACTTCTCGCATTTCATTGCAGGTCCGTTCGCAACGATGATCCTGGCTGACATGGGCGCCGAGGTGATCAAAGTCGAGGCCCCTGTGCGTGGCGACGACCTGCGGCGCTACCCGCCAATCGACGCCAGGTTGAACTATGGTGCGCCGTTCCTGTGGACCAATCGCAACAAGCGAAGCGTGGCGATCGATCTGAAATCGCCCGAGGGCGTTGGGGTCGCGCGGGACCTGATCCGTACGGCGGATGTCGTGGTCGAGAATTTCTCCACGGGGGTCATGGAGCGCTTCGGGCTCGGTTACGAGAGTTGTCGTCAGATCGCGCCGTCGATCATCTATTGTTCGGTCTCCGCCTACGGCAGAGAGGGACCTTTCTCGGACCGGCTCGGCTTCGATCCGATCGCCCAGGTCGAGAGCGGGTTTGTATCCATGAACGGCTACGCGGACCGCGAAGGCGTGCGCGCGCTGTCGCCGGTCATGGATATCAGCACGGCCATGATGGCCAGCAATGCCGTTCTCGGCGCACTTGTCGCACGCGAACGCAGCGGCATCGGTCAGGCCATCGAGGTATCGCTGTTCGACACTGCCGTTCTGATGACCGGCTATGCGTCGCTGCAGCAGTTGTTCACTGGAACGGACCCGCAGCGCCACGGCAACACCAGTCCGGACACTTGCCCCTCGGGGGTGTTCCAGGCCGCCGATTCCACTTTTTACATCAACTGCGGCAACGACAAGATTTTCCAGCGCCTGATGTCGCAGGTGATCGGTCGTCCCGATCTTGCATCGTCAGATCTCTATGCGACCGGAGCCGATCGCATTCGCCGACGCGATGAACTGTTTGCGATCCTACGCGAAGCGTTCGCGCAGCATCCCTGGTCGCGCTGGCAGTCGAAGATGCGCGCCGCGGCCGTGCCCTGCGGCAAGGTCCGGACCGTCGGTGAGGCGATCCGGTCTCCGGAAGCGCGCGAGCGCGGCATCGTTACGCGGATTCCTCATGATGAAGTGGGGTGGATCCCGAATGTCAGCCTGCCGATCCGCTATTCGCAGACGCCGGTCGTCGACCCCGTCGCCGCTCCTGCCGTCGGCCAGCATACCGAGCAGGTGCTCCGCGATCTGCTTGGCTATGATGAAGCCCGCCTCGCGCGGTTGGCCGAGGCAGGCGCCTTTGGTGCCGCGGTCAAGGCATGACGGCGCGGGCAACAGGCGAACGCACGCTGCGGGGCCGCGTTGCCGTGGTCGGGATCGGCGAGACGGATTACTATCGCCACGGCGCATCGCCCGACTCCGAATTCAAGCTGGCCCTCAAGGCGATCCTGGCAGCCTGCAACGATGCCGGGCTCGACCCGCGCGAGATCGACGGGTTCTCGTCCTACAGTGACGATCGCAGCGATGCGGCGCGCCTGGCGGCAGCGCTCGGGGTACGCCGGCTGAGCACGACCACGATGCAATGGGGCGGGGGAGGCGGGGGCTGCTGCGCGGCGGTGGCCAACGCCGCTGCTTCGATCGTTGCTGGCCTCGCGGATTGCGTCGTGGTGTTCCGTTCGCTGGCGCAAGGGCAGTACGGACGCTTTGGACAGGCCGGCGGTATCGGCACTATCTCAGGCGAGAGGGCCTATCTGATGCCGTACGGCGTGCTGGCGCCGCCGCAGCGTTTTGCGATGCGCGTGCGGCGCTACATGCATGAGCATGGCGTGCGGCAGGAAGCCATGCAGGCGATTGCGCTGGCCTCGTACCATCATGCGCAGTCGAACCCCCGCGCGGTGATGTTCGGCAAGCCGCTCGATCCCGAAAAGTACAACGCCTCGCGCTGGATTGCCGAGCCGTTTCATCTCTTCGATTGCTGCATGGAGAATGACGGCGCCGCTGCGATCATCCTCGTGCCTGAGGGGCGCGCCGGCGATTTCCGCAACAAGCCCGCCTACATTCTCGGTGCGGCCACTGGCGCCGGATACCGCAGCGGGACGATACCGCATAATTCACCGCAATATGCCAGCGCCAGTTTCGGGACGCTCGCGCCCGCGCTGTACCGCATGGCCAGGATCAGTCCCGCCGAGGTCGACGTCGTTCAAAGCTACGAGAATTTTACCGGTGGCGTGGTGATGGCATTGGCCGAGCATGGCTTCTTCAAGCCCGAGGAGGCGAACGATTTTCTTGTGCTCGACAATCTGATCGCGCCATCCGGGCGGCTTCCGCTGAATACCAGCGGCGGGAATCTCGCCGAATGCTACATGCACGGCTTCGAGCTGGTAATCGAGGCGGTGCGCCAGATCCGCGGCCAGTCGGTCAACCAGGTCACGCGCAACGACGTGGCGATGGTGATCGGCGGGCCGATGGTGACGCCGGCCAGCAACCTTCTCCTTGGCTCCGGAGCAACGCTATGAGCGACACTCCGCGCGCGACCTATCTTCCCGAAGGGCTGCCGATTCCGGTCCCCGAAAACGATGGATTATCGGCACCGTATTGGGCGGGGTTGCAGCAGAACCGCCTCTTGGTGCAGTGCTGCCCGCACTGCGCGACGTGGCAGTTCGGGCCGGAATGGCTTTGCCACCACTGCCATTCGTTCGACGTCGAATGGACCGAGATCGAGCCGCGCGGCCGCATCTTCAGTTGGGAGCGCGTCTGGAGTCCTTCCCATGACGCATTGCGTGGGCGTGGACCTTACCTCGCCGTCCTGGTGGAGCTGCCGCATGCCGGACATGTGCGCATGGTGGGGAATCTGCTCGGCGATCCCCTGCAAACCATCAACATCGGTACCGATGTCCAGGGCGTATTCGAGCATCACCATGACTCCATGCCGCGATATTCATTGCTGCATTGGCAAACCACCGGATAAGGGCGGTGAGGTGAGGCCAACCGACGTCAGGCCGGCGCACGCGCGCGGCGGCGGGCGTCGCCGCGCAGCCGGACTTTCTCGGTGTTCAGCAGGTGCTCGTTCAGTTTGATGAGATAGCTGCGCATCGTCTCACAAGCGCCCTTGGTATCCTTGGCCTTGATCTGTTCGATTAGCCGCAGACGAGAGGCGATCACCGGGTCATGGGCGGGCGGCCCGGCGATCAGGACAAAGCGGCGGATCACGGATGCCATGGCTTCCAGAATCGCCGACATCACCTGGTTGCCGGTCGAGTTTGCCAGCAAAGTGCTGAACTCGACGGCCTTCAAGGTCCGTTCCTCGTAGCGGCCCTGCCTCGTCAACTCGACGGTCTCGGCCACATTTCTGCTCAGCCGTTCGATATCCGCGAGCTTGGCGCGCTCGCATGCGGCTCGTACCACGGCGTCCATCACCATGAGCCTCGCCTCGAGCAACGTCGCCAGCGACACATGACCGAAGTCGAGCATGTCACGGAACGTACGGGTGACCTGCCCGGCGCCGCTCCGGGTGATGAAAGCACCACCCCGGCTTCCCTTTCGCATTTCGACGATGCCGGCGATCTCGAGGCTGCGGATGGCTTCGCGCAACGCGGTGCGGCTGACATCGAGCATCTCGGACAATTCGCGCTCGGACGGCAGCCGGTCGCCGGCTTTCAGTTCGCCGCTGACGAGCTTGTCGCGGATCGCATCGCAGATCTCCTCGAAGATCCGGCGGGTCTTGATGGGACGGAAGGGCTTTCCGGCAGATCGGCTATCCCTGTGATCACCAGCCGATGGTGCCGACGTGCCGTCCGCAGTCTTTCGACCGGTACGCGGCTCTGGCCTGGATCGTTGTTGCGGCATGAGTCGTCCCTGGGGTTATCAGGTCTTCATCAGCCCGCACCAGCCCCTTTGCAAGAGCTTCCGCTGGCTGATCAGATAGATATGTGGAAACCGCCGTTGACCGCGATGTGCTGGCCGGTGATGTAGGAGGCGGCGTCCGAAAGCAGGAAACAGACCGGCTGCACCACTTCTTCGGGCTGGGCCCAGCGACCCATCGGAATGCGGGCCAGTATCCCCTCGCGGAACTTGTCGCCACGGATGGTCTCGGTCATGGGTGTCTCGACCACGCCGAAGCAGACTGAATTGGTTCGGACCCCGAACTTCGACCACTCCTTGGCCGAGGTCATCGTCATCCCCAGCATGCCGCTCTTGGCGGCGGCATAGTTGATCTGGCCCATCGCGCCGGCACGCCCTGCGTCGGACGAGATATTGACGATGGAGCCGACGTTGGTCTCGCCGCCCTTTGCGCGCTGCAGCATGGTGCGTCCCACCGCCTGGGTCCACAGGAACGCTCCGGTCAGATGCACCTCGATGACCGTGTTCCATTGCGCAAGCGTCATCTTCTCCGACATCGCCGGCCGGGTGATGCCGGCATTGTTGACGAGGCCGTGGATCGCGCCGAACCGCTCGACGATCTTCTCGACCGCATCCGTTGCGAACGCCTCGTCCGTCACGCTGCCGGTGATGGTCATGAGTTGGCGATCGGACGTATCGTAGGTCGACAGCGTTTCGCGATTGAGGTCGATGGCAACTGCGTTGGCGCCGAGTTCTCGCGCCAGGTTGATCGCGGCACGGCCGATGCCCTGGCCCGCACCGGTAACGACGACAGTCTTGCCTTCCAGGGAAACGATGTTGCGCATGGCTTTGCGTCCTCAAGCTTCAGATCAGAGTGAACATCGGCGCGAGTGTGCCGTCAGCGCCCGGGCGAACGACCAGGCGGACGGCTGCGCCGTTCGACAAGGCACTCGGCGGACTGTCGACTATCGATGTCATCAGCGTCGGGCCCTCGTCGAGCGTGACATAGGCAAGAACCGGCAGGTCCTTGGCCGCGCGCAGCACACTGTAGGCGTAGATCGTTCCGGTGCCGCGGCTTTCGAGCCATTCCGTGGCATCCGAGAAGCAGAAGGGGCAGCCTGCGCGCGGATAGAAATGCGGCTGCCGGCAGTGCGTGCACGTCTTGATCAGCAGCTTCCCGTCGCGAAGAGCCTCGAAGTAGGGCTGGATTTCGGGATTTGCGGATGGAACAGGGGTTTGCGACACGGGATTACTGCCTCTCCAGAATGACGGTGGCACTGCCATGGCGCGTTCCGAGCGAGCCTCCGGTGCCATGCGCCAGGGCCAGCGCGCAGTTGGGCACCTGCACGGGGGGATGGGCCTCGCCGCGCAACTGACGGACGGCCTCGAGCACTTTTGTCATGCCGCCCAGATTGCCGGGATGGTTGTTGCAAAGGCCGCCGCCGTCGGTGTTGAAGGGCAGCTTGCCATGTCCCGAGATCAGATTTCCGTCGGCCACGAAGCGGCCGCCCTGGCCCTTGGCACAGAAGCCGAGATCCTCCAGCGTCATCAGCACCGTGATGGTGAAGCTGTCGTAGATCGAGGCGTATTGGATATCTGATGGACGGACGCCGGCCTCTTCGAATGCGCGCGGTCCCGACCAGACGGCGCCGCTGTAGGTAAGATCGATCCTGCCACCGGCGGAATGCTTGATCGCCTCGCCGGCCCCGCGAATGCTGACGACCGGCCTTTTGAGGCTTCGCGCGACTTCCGGGGCGACGAGAACGATGGCGCCGCCGCCGTCGCTGATCACGCAGCAGTCGAGGCGATGCAGGGGATCTGCCACCATCGGAGAATTCAGCACGTCCTCGACCGTCACGACGTTCCGCAGCATGGCGTGTGGATTGTGCTGAGCATGATGGGATGCCGCGACCTTGATCCAGGCGAGTTGTTCCGATGTGGTCCCGAACTCGTGCATGTGACGATTGGCGGCAGCGCCGTACATCGTCGCGATCACGGGATTAAAGGGCGCCTCGAACGGCGCGTCCGCCGTTGCGCCAGGCGCCGGACGGATCTGGCTTTGGCCGGCGGCGCGGGGCCGGCCTGCCAAGGTGATCAGGGCGACGCTGCATTTTCCGAGCGCGATTGCGGCCGCGGCATGGCCGACCGCCAGAACATAGGCGGAGCCGCCGGTATCCGTCGAATCGACATGACGCGGCTTGAGGTTGAGGTACTCGACCATGTTCATCGGACCTAGCCCGGGCGCATCGCCGGCGCAGAAATAGCCGTCCACGTCGTCTTTGCTGAGGCCTGCGTCGGCAAGCGCGCCGCGCGCGACTTCGGCGTGGATCTGGGCGAGCGACAGCCCGTCGGCCTTCCGCGTCGGGTGCTCGTAGATACCGGCGATGCAGGCCTTGCCCCGAATGCTCAAAGGCATCTCCATCTCAATTGGTCTATTGATCTAATGGTCAGTCCATTATATTGATGCCAAAGTCAAGTTGGGCAAAAGACCCGCGGACGGAGGAAATGTGAGCGACGAAACCGCGACCATCATCGTCGGTGAACGCACCCGCTCGAAGTCCGAGCTTCTGGCGCGCGGCCGCCGGGCCGCCACCGGACTTGCGAGGCTCGGCGTTCGCGAGAACGACGCCGTAGCGCTGCTGCTGCGAAACGATTTTGCCTTCCTCGAAGCGACCCATGCCGCGAATGCCATCGGCGCCTATGCGGTGCCGTTGAACTGGCACGCAAGCCCCGACGAAATCATCTATATGCTGGGAGATGCGAAGCCGAAGGTGCTGGTCGTGCACGCCGACTTGCTCGCCCCGGTGCGCCGGATCATTCCGGCAGCATGCGAGGTCCTTGTCGTGTCGAGCGCAGATGCTGGCAATCCCGTCGCTGTGCAGGACGGCGATCAGGATTGGGACCGCTGGCTGGATGCACAGCCGGAATGGGACAGGCCGCCGCTGCCGCCACGCTCGTCGTGGATCTACACCTCTGGAACGACGGGCCGGCCCAAGGGCGTCCGTCGCGAACCGGCAACGCCTCAACAGGCCGCGGCGATGCGCGATCTGTTCCGTGTCGTCTATGGCTGCCGCGAAGGAATGCGCTCATATGTCGGCGGACCGCTCTATCACGCCTCGCCCAACGCCTTCGCGAGGCAAGGCCTGGCGCTGGCCGAAACGCTTGTGCTGTCATCGCGCTTCGATCCTGAAGAGCTGCTCCGGCGGATCGACCGCCACCGCTTGACGACGCTGGTGATGGTGCCGACGTTCTTTGTGCGGCTGCTCAAGCTCCCGGAAGAGGTGCGGCGCAAATACGACGTGTCCTCGCTTGAACTCGTGCTACACACGGGCGCGCCGTGTCCGCCGGATGTCAAGCGGGCGATGATCGCCTGGTGGGGACCGGTTCTCGTCGAGACCTACGGCGGCTCCGAGACCGGCGTTGCCACGATCTGCACCTCACACGACTGGCTCTCCCGACCCGGAACCGTGGGGCGTGTCGCTCCCGGCGGCACGATCAAGATATTCGACGAGCAGGGCCGCGAATTGCCGCCGGGCGTCAGCGGCGAGATCTACGCACGCTCGCCGGCCTATCCGGATTTCAACTATCACGGCCGCGATGATGATCGCCGTTCCGTGGAAATCGACGGTCTGATCACCTGCGGCGATGTCGGTTACCTCGATGCCGACGGCTATCTGTTCCTCAACGACCGCAAGCGGGACATGATCATCTCGGGCGGGGTGAACATCTATCCCGCCGAAATCGAAGCAACGCTTCAAAGCTGTCCGGGCGTCCAGGACTGTGCGGTTTTCGGTATTCCCGATGACGAGTTCGGCGAGCGCATCTATGCGGCCGTTCAACGCGACGCGGGCGCGGCGCTGACTGAAGACGATGTCAGGAATTTCGTCCGCGGACGCCTGGCGGCATTCAAGGTGCCGCGCGAGGTGGTCTTCCACGACACGTTGCCGCGCGAAGAGAGCGGCAAGATCTTCAAGCGAAAGCTGCGCGAGCCGTTCTGGGCCGGACGTTCAACACGAATTTGAGAGGGACCATGCTTACGCGACGTTCACTCATGAGAAGTGCCGCCGGCATTGCAACACTTGCCGCGACGCCCGTGCTGGCGCAATCGCCATGGCCCAGCCGGCTGTTGAAGATCGTCGTGCCGCTGCCGCCGGGCGGCGTGATGGACGGCTTGACGCGCGTCGTGGCCGACCGGCTGGCGCAGCGCCTGGGCCAGTCCGTGATCGTGGAAAACAAGCCGGGCGCCAACGGCATGATCGCAGCGAGCGCGGTCGCGGGGGCGGACCCCGATGGCTACACCATCCTCTCCACCATGAGCTCGATTGTCCAGAACGTATCGTTGCACAAGTCACCGAGCTACAAGATGTCGGACCTGGTGCCGTTGGCGCCTCTCGGCCGCTTGCCGATCGCGTTCATCGTGCCAAAGACGCTCGGTGTAACGACTCTGCGGGACTTCGTCGAGAAGGCCCGTAGCAGCCCCAAACCCCTGAGTTACGGAACCTACGGCCTCGGTTCGAGCGCGCATATCATCGGCGAAGTGCTGATGAAGAACACCGGCATCAAATTGCTCCAGGTGCCGTATCGCGGCGAGGCGCCGGCGCTGACAGCGATCCTTGCCGGCGAAGTGGACAGTGCCTTCGTATCGGTCGGTGGGGCAGTAGCTCAAAGGGAGAGCGCACTGACGCTGGCGATCGCCAATCCGGCGCGTATGAAGCGCTATGCCGATATACCCACCTTTGACGAGGCGGGATTTCCCGTGCTCGGCCTGACCGGGTTTAGCGGCTTCTTCGCACCGTCGGCCGTGCCCAGGCCCGTTGCCGATCGGCTCACCAGGGAATTGCGGGAAATTGTCGCGCTCCCTGATGTGAATTCCAGACTGCTCGATCTCGGGTTTGAGGATATGAGCGACGTCACCGATTTTCCGGGCTTTGTCGACGATGAGGTCAAGCGATGGGCCTCCGTCATCCACGAATTCAATATCAGCATCTAGGATATCCCGGTGGCCATCAACCTCGAGGCGCTCCAGGCGCTGGAGATCACCGACATGCGGTTTGCGTATGGGGAGCGCGAGACGATGCTGTACGCGCTCAGCATCGGCATGGGACGCGATCCGCTCGACCTGCGCGAACTGCCGTTCGTCTACGAAGGCGCCGCGCTGCAGGCGGTTCCCACGATGGCGGTGGTGCTCGCATCGACCGGGATAATTCGCAAGACCGGCGTTGACTTCACCAAGGTTCTGCATGGCGAGCAACGGCTCACCCTGCATCGTCGGCTGCCGGTCGCAGGCGAACTGCTGGCGAATTCGCGCGTCGCGGCTGTCTATGACAAGGGCGCCGGCAAGGGTGCCGTATTGCTGCTCGAAACGACCGCGCGATCGGCAGCAGATAACGCGCCCCTGTTTACGTTCGTCATGACGATCATGGCGCGCGGTGACGGCGGATTCGGTGGGCCTCAAGGTTCGGGCCCCGAGCCGCATCAACTGCCGGAGAGGCCGCCGGACCAGACCGACACGTTCGAAACGCGCCCGGAGGCGGCGCTGCTCTATCGCTTGAACGGAGATCGCAATCCGCTCCACGCCGATCCGAGGGTGGCCGGCCGCGCAGGGTTTGCGCGACCGATTCTTCACGGGCTCGCGACTTACGGGATTGCCTGCCGTGCCGTGCTGCGGACGATCTGCGACTGCGACGCGGGACGGGTGGGATCGTTCGATGCGCGCTTCTCCGCGCCGGTTTATCCAGGCGATCGCATCGTGACCGACATGTGGACCGACGGCGACGTCGTGTCGTTTAGATGCCGCGTCCCTGATCGCGATGTGATCGTCCTCACCAGCGGGCGATGCCTCTTGGCCCGATCATGATTTTCGAAGCACCGATTGGGTCCAGCTATTGCGGTTCGTTCCGATGTTGTTCGCGCGACTCGCGGTGCGCGCCCTCGTCGGGGCGACCCTGCTCGAGCAAAACGACGAGCGAGCGGTCCAGCGCGGCCGCTACACGACACTGGAAACGATCGCCCCGTTGGGCGATGATCCCGCCGTCAGCTTCCCGGCAATCGCCAGCTGACCGATCCGGTCAGGAAATTTCTCTCGTTCAGGGTGTATGCAAATGGCAAGATCGACGCCCGCACGATGATTCTAGACGCGGTCAATGACGTCGTTCTCAAGAATGCGGCATTCGATTGCGAGGTTGGAAAAGGCGCGACATTCCATTGGTGACGTGCGGTCGTTAGGCGGACTGGTCGACCAGACTGCCGGACGGCTGGCCCCTCTTCTCTAGCCGCTGTTCGATGGCTTCCCTAATTTTCTGCGCCGGCGCCGCTACTCTCTGGTCCGGGGTCATTTTGGCGAGATCGGCCTCGATGAGATTCATGCTCTTCAGAATGCCGGCCCGCATACGGTCGAGGGGAATCATCTTCGCGTATTTCAGGAAGTCCTGCTCGACGCTGCTGCCGCCCAAACCGCCATCTTCTTGCTCACGAGAGCCCCCCTCGTCGGTAGCCGACGGCTTCGATGCTCCGCGCGATGCGCCCGCTTTTGCAGGCTGGTAGCCGAAGATTGAAGCTCCCGTCGTGACTTGCATGTTCGGCCCCTCAAGACGATCGCAAAGCCGAAGCAACGTGCATGGCAGCATGCGGACGCGCGCCTTCGAGCAAGACGATGCCCATGCGTTCTGCCGCGGGCCGAACGTGGAGAACGATGTCGCTTGCTTCATCGTCTTGCTGGGCGAGGTCTACCGAGACCTCGGTTTTCTCTCCTACGAGGTGGCGCTGGCCACGCGGCGGGCGGCGCGCGCCGGCGACGACGCGATCTGGAATTGGTCAGAGGCGAAGCTCGGCGATGCCGGCGCGGCAATGCGGCCTTGTGCCTCAATCAATCCCGGCAAAGGCGCGTTCGACGGACCGAAGCTGGAATTCGCGTGGCGCGTGAAATGGCGGTGCCGGAGATGGCCATCGTCGCCGGATGCGAGATGAGGGACGTCCAGGTAAGCCTGCGCGAGCCGACGGCTTACAGGCCGACGTTCCGCTCACCGAGGCGGTGTCCCGCCTGCAGGCGAAGGCCCGGCCGGGCGCCCTTGCGGCCAGAGCATGCGACGACGGTCTGGGCTTCGGTGGGTGTTGCCCCAAGCAAGCGTTTCGACCATCTGCGCGATGAGCACCATGCCCAACCTCTCATGGCCCAATTCCCTGGCATTCTCCCGCGAGCAAAATCAATCGCGTCTGACGGAATCGGGTCAGTTTTGCGTAAAATGCGCAATTAATCTTGAATATTGCGCGATATGAGCATATACGGCCAGAGACTTGCTCGTTTTTTGGCGAAACGCGCAAAATGATCGGAAGTGTGTGGTGTGCGGGAGGACAACAAAGATGCAGGTTCCAATTAAGCGGGCGATCGAGAGCGTGCCTGGCGGGATGATGGTGGTCCCTCTGTTGGTCGGGGCGCTTATTGCCACCTTCTTTCCCGATACCCCGAAGTTTTTTGGCTCCTTCACCGGCGCACTGTTCTCTGGAGCGCTGACGATTCTCGCCGTGTTCTACGTTTGCATGGGCGCGAGCATCGACTTCCGCGCGACCCCCTACATTGTGAAGAAGGGCGGCACCCTGTTGATCGTGAAGGTTGGCGTGGCCGTTGTCCTCGGCCTGATCTTCGGCCGCATTTTGGGAGAGACGCCGGTCGCAGCTGGTATGTTCGCGGGTGTCTCGACGCTCGCGATCGTCGCCGCCATGAACGACACCAATGGCGGTCTCTATATGGCATTGATGGGCCAATATGGACGTCCGCGTGACGTCGGCGCCTATACCGTCATGTCGCTGGAGAGCGGTCCTTTCCTCACCATGATCACTTTGGGCGTCGCCGGCCTCTCGGCATTTCCATGGCAGACCCTCGTGGGCGCTATCCTGCCTCTGGTGGTGGGTATGATCATCGGCAATCTCGACAGAGAGATGCGCGACTTCCTGAGCCGCGCGGTGCCTGTGATGATCCCGTTCTTCGCCTTCGCGCTCGGCGCCGGCCTCGATCTGTCGAAGGTTTGGCAGGCCGGCCTGCTCGGCCTCGGCATGGGAGTGGCCGTGGTGGTCGTGACCGGCATCCCGCTGTTCCTCGCCGATCGCATCACTGGCGGGAATGGTGTCGCGGGTGTTGCGGCGGCCTCGACGGCCGGTAATGCGGCGGCCGTCCCGGCGATTGTCGCCGCGGCGAATCCGGCCTATGCGGACGCGGCGCGGCCTGCGACTATCCTCGTCGCGGCGTGCGTCGTGGTGACCGCAATCCTCGTGCCGATCGTCACCGCCTGGACAGCCCGCGTTGTTGGTCGCGACGTCGAGGAGCCTGCGGAAGAGAACAACGTGGCTTCTGCCGGCAAGATGACCCCCGCGGCGCGCTCGGTTGTCACTGAGGCAAGTCACTGACACAAAGTCACCGAAGCAGGTCGCTGAAGATGGCCCCTAAAGCGCTTTCGAGCGAAGTGGATGCCGGTTCGCGTCAGGAAAACGCATCAAGCCAAAGCTGGCTGATCGTCGCTGACGATCTCACCGGTGCCGCGGACTGTGCGATCGCCTTCGGCAGAAGGGGGCGCGCGGCTGCGGTGACGTGGGGTGAGATGACCGACGCATCGGGCTACCAGCTGCCCGTCCTGGCCTACGATGCCGCGAGTCGAGGCCTTTCGGCCGGGGCCGCTGCAGCCCGCCATGCCGATGTGCTGGCGCGCCTGGGCGAAGGCGGACGTATTCTCTTCAAGAAGATTGACTCGACGCTGCGGGGGCAACCTGCAGCAGAGATTGCAGCCGCGCTTGCGCATCTCAAGTCACGGTCGGGTCCGGCCTTCGGCGTGTTCGCGCCGGCCTTTCCGGCCACCGGCCGCACCACCATCGACGGGCGTATCCTGGTCAAAGGCCGCCCCCTCGAGGAAGCCGAGGTCTGGCGCCGCGACCACACCTACCCGAACGCCGATCTTGTCGACGTTCTCGCGACCGCGGGCGTCCGCGGTAAGAAGGTCAAGCTCGCTGCCGTCCGCGGTGGCGATCTCAAGGCCACGTTCGCGAGGCTCGCCCGGGAGGGCGACGTGGTCGCGGCCTGCGACGCCGAGACTGAACACGATCTGCGTTTGATCGCGCGGGCGAGCCTGCATGCTTCGCCTGCAACCTTCTTCATCGGCAGCGCGGGCCTCGCGCACGCCCTGGCCGGCCTCGAAGCCAGCCATGCCATCGAGCCATTGCGCATTCCGACGAGCGCTTCCGGCACCCTGATCGTGGTGGGCTCGCTCGCCGGCGCATCTCGCGCCGCCGCGCGCGAGCTCGATGCGACCGGCACCGTGGCGCATTTCCCGGTCGCGCCGGAGACGCTGCTCAACGATGGTGCCGGCAGGGCGGCGCTCGCTGCGGACGTGATGAAACGACTTGCCGGCGGCGGCGATACACTGGTTGAGATCATGGTGGATGATCACCCCGACATGTCGCTCGGCCCGCAGCTCGCCAAGGGGCTCGCCGACGCTCTTGAGGCCGTCGCACCCGCGATCGGCGCCTTCGCTGCGACCGGCGGAGAAACCGCGGCGGCGATGCTGTCGCGCTTCGGCGTCAACGGCATCCGTCTTGCCGACGAGATCGAGCCGGGCGTGTCGCTCGGCCTTACTCTTGGCCGATTGTCTGTTCCGATCGCCACCAAAGCGGGCGCGTTCGGTGACGAGAACAGCCTCATCCGCATCAGCGAGCGGCTTCGCGCCGTCCGAACCAGAGGAAGTTTCACATGACTCGTCCGACCATTGCGATCACCATGGGAGATCCGGCCGGTATCGGGCCCGAGGTGATCATGAAGGCGCTGGCGCAGCCGCAGGTGCAGGCGATCTGCAATGCGCTGGTGATCGGCGACTCCAACCGTCTGCGCAAGGCCGGTCAGATCGTCGGCGTGCCGCTCAAGGTCGATGCGTTGAGCGACGCGAAGCAGGCGAATTTTGCGTCGAAGGCCGTGCAGTGCGTTGACCTGAAGCTTGTGCCGGACGATCTGCCGTTCGGCAAGGTGTCTGCGACGGCAGGTGAGGCGGCCTATCGCTATATCGAGAAAGCGGTGCAGGTGGTGCAGGCAGGGCTCGCGCGGGGCATCTGCACCGCGCCGCTTTCGAAGGAAGCGCTCCATGCGGCCGGCCACAAATATCCCGGCCATACCGAGCTCCTGGCGCATCTGACCGGCACGCCGGAAGTGTCGATGATGCTGGTGTCGCCGAAACTCCGCGTCATTCACGTGACCACGCATATCGGCCTGCTCGATGCGATCGAGAAGATCGAGCCGGGCCTCGTCGAGCGTGTCATCGCACGCGGACATGACGTACTGGTGCGCGCCGGCATCGCCAATCCGAAGATCGGCGTCTGCGCCATCAATCCGCATGCCGGCGAGAACGGGTTGTTCGGTCGCGGCGAGGAAGCCGCGAAGATCACGCCGGCCGTGGAAGCCTGCCAGCGCAAGGGCTGGGACGTGCGCGGCCCCCTGCCTGCCGACACGCTGTTCTTCCTGGCCGGCCGCGGCGACTACGACATGGTGGTCGCGATGTATCACGATCAGGGCCATGGACCCATCAAGGTGCTGGGGCTGGAAGCCGGTGTGAACATCACTGTTGGTCTGCCGGTGATCCGCACCTCGGTCGATCACGGGACCGCCTTCGACATCGCAGGCAAAGGCATTGCCGACGAGCGCAGCCTGATCGAGGCGCTGCGGCAGGCGGTCGATCTAGCGCCGAAGGAGGCGGTTTGAGGGGGCTGCGCGGGTTCCTCAGGATGACGAGCGAGATGCGCGTTGAGCACTGACATTGCGGGGCCGATGCATCGTGGTATCCGTCGGCCGTGCCGCGAAGCCGATACGTCGAGTTCGGTTGACGGCAATGAATCCGGGGGCTGAGGTTCGATGTCGATGCGCAGCAAGGAGCGTCACGCTCGTCTGTTGGAAGCACTGAACGCGGGAGAGATCGATGTCGATGATCTCGCGCGGCGCTTTGACGTCTCCGCTTCCACCGTGCGGCGCGACCTCCAGCATCTTTCCAAGAACAATGCCGTGCGCCGCACCTATGGCGGCGCCATTCTCACCGCCCACGCGAACGAGACGACGCTCGAGCAGCGCCTCGCGGTTCAGGGCAAACAGAAGCAGGCCATCGCGCGCGCGGCGATCGATCTGATCGAGGATGGCGACACGCTGATACTCGATGCCGGCTCGACAGTCGCAGCCTTCGGCCGACTGCTGCAGCAGCGGCGGCTGCGCATCATCACCAACAATCTTGCGCTGCTGCCTTTCCTCGCCAAGGCTCCGAGCATAGAGCTTGTGGTGCTGGGCGGCGCGCTGCGCACCACCAGCATGAGCACCATGGGTCCGCTCGCCAATGAGGCGCTGCGGCGCATGACCGCGGACCACGCCGTCATGAGCGCCGACGGCGTGGTGAATGGCCGTGGCCTGTGCGAAGCGGATCTCGAACAGGTTGCACTGAAGTCGCTGATGATGCAGCAGTCGAAGGAAGTCATCGTTCTCGCCGACGCCAGCAAGCTCGGCCGCGCAGAACAGATGGCCTGGGCGCCGCTGCCGCCCCGCTGGACTCTGGTGACTGATGTCGGCGCATCTGAGCAGCAGTGCAAGCGTCTCGCCGATGCGGGAGCGCGCGTGATCGTTGCCAGCGTTCGCTGAGCCGGCATCGCAATTTTTCGCGTGATTGGAGAAAGATATCGACCCGAGGCAGGGTTGCGATAAGGAATCGCCGAACTGGAGCGCAATGCGGTCAAGTTGAATGGCCATATGCCAGGTTGCGAAGCGTCCGCCAAAGCCTGTGCTGCGACAGGATTGTCGTACCTGGAATCCGGCCGTTGCAGATCTGTCAGAAAAACATACAAAACATGGAAACGATTTGCCTATCGTCTGAGTAAGCCAATCCCCAAGGTGGGATCTGGACGGCAGCCGCCGCCTACAACAAAAGTGCGTGAATGCCGTATTTTGGCGCGCAAAGCGCCCCAAGCCTATCAGGCAATGCAAATACTAAGATCGTGCGACGAATGCCTACTTTCAGCTGGATAAGCCAAGTGGTGCGACCAGCAAGCGTGCCGCTGGCGAGCTCCTCTTCTACGCCGTGCCGCTGACGAAGGGCAAATACGACACGGTTCAGGAGTTCAGGTTTGGGGGTGGCACCTCGTTCCAGTTGGACGCCCGCCGCTGCATGTCGAGAGAGGATCGCGTCTATCTAGGAGAGAGCCCGTCCAATGCCACGCTCACAATGAGCAGGCGGCGCGCCAGCATCGATGTCGATGCCAGTGTCGGAGAATTGGGCACGCGGAGCTGCGCGGCTGCGGCCTTGCCGTGCGGGGGCCGGACGATCGCGGTCGCGGCGCCAGAGCACCGCCTGGCGCTCCGCGCAGCCTCGCACCGCGCTGGCGGCCCTTAGTTCATCATCGCAAGCACCGGACGCCGGCCTTCGCTGGACTCGATGATGCCGGGGAGATCGGTGGCCTCGCCGGCGATCATGCCCGACATCTGCCAGAACAGGTACGCAAGGCGAGATAACACTATCCGCTCGCGCTCGGCAGCAACGGTGCCGTCAGGAATCGTCACGGTCTCCAGGCCGACCACCTTCTTGAAATCCGGCCAGATCACCATCGATTGCGCGATCACGGAGTAGCAGCGCGGATCGTCGTCGCTCTCGTCACACGCCGACGGCAAGCCCGGATATTGCACCGGCGCGGCGTAGAACTTGTAGGCGCCATAACCGAGCTGGAGCAGCAGCTTTTCGGGAACTGCGACATCGGCCGCAAAGGATATCAGCCGTGCTTCGTTCAGCACGTCAGGCTCGATCGCGCTGAGGTCCGATGCGCGGAGCGCCGAGCAGAAGGAGAGATCGCGATTGTGCTCGCGGAGCAGATTGGCCAGCGGCTGCTGTTGTTGCACGGTGTCGGTGAGCAGGATGATGGTCTTGAGCATCTCGGATCTCCGTCAGGGGAAAAGTCGGCGTGCGGACATGACCGCGTCGTCGGAAGCGTGGGCGGCGAAGAAGTCGTTGGTGATGCGCTGTCCCGGCGCGATCTCCAGGACGCAGTAGCGCGCCTGCGCGGCGGCCTCGCGCGCGGCGCCGACGTCGTCCTGCCAGGCGCAGAGCGACAGCTCGAGCCGGCCGTACCCGCCGCAATCGGCGGCATAGGCGCCGGTCACGGCCTCCACAGTCGCGGCCACCGCGCCGGCATCGCTGGCCGAGACGTTGCGCAGGATCACGGCGATGCCGTTGCCGGTCCCGGCTTTCGAGGTCATCACCATGAAGGCGTCGCGGGCGCCAGTGCGTCCGGCGCGACGGGCGGCACGAACCATGCTCGCAAAGCCAAGATCGGGGCCGAGCTCCAGCGTCGTCGTCTGCTGGTCATGCAGGATCGTGGCGCGCGAGGCGCCGAGGTCGCCTTTTAGTGCGTGATAGGATCGCGGCAGCCATACGGTGTCGAGCGGCACCTGCGACGACGTCAGGCTCCAGGCCTGGTCGAGCAGATAGCCCTCCCAGATCGCGGGATAGGACGCGGCGAGCTGCTGCCATGTGCGCAGCATCATCTCCGCAGCTTTGGTGCGGCCGAGATAGAGCGTGCGCGCCGACATCTCCCAGCGATTCCACTTGTGCAAGGCCACGTCGCAGCCGAGGAAGGACGGCAGCAGCGGCGCCTCGCGCACCACGGCGCCGGCTTCGACGAACAGCAGCGGCTCGCGATATTTGGTCCACGTCCGCATCATGAACTCGGCCTTTTCGAAGCAGAGGATGCGGTCGCTGAGCTGGGCTTCGATCGGCTCGATGTGGCAGGCGAGGTCAAACCGCTCGAGCGAATGCCGGAGTGCGAAGGCTGCGGTTGCGTCGCCGCCGCGCGGATAGCAGGAGACGATCCGCGGACGCAGGGGAGATGAATCGGCGGCAGAGAGGAATTTCGACCAGCCGATGCCGCCCCACCACATCTCGTGCGGTCCGTCCGAGCCGCAGGGGCCGACAGTGCCGAACTCGGTCAGCTTCGACTTGAGGAAGTCAAAGCCCGGATTTTCGCTTCTGGGAATGACGACGGCGCAGCCGGGCGTTAGCGAGCGGTAGAACAGCTCGGCGGCCGCGCCGCTTGGCGGCTCCCGAAGAATGATGACGCCGTTGCGCCGCCCCTCGTTTAGCCCATCGAGCGTCGGCGCACCGTATCGGCTGACCAGCCAGGCCAGACGGTCGTGCTGGGCCTCGCCGAGCCGGATGCCGCCGGATTGCAGGAGCCGATCAAGATTCGCGTGCGTCTCGTCGGTCAATTCCGTGCCCCTCGCGTCGCCAGCCCTTGACGTCGCCGGGCCCTGGACTTCAACGGCCCGGGCAGTGCGATCAGGCGCACTATTTGGGGACGGAGCCGAGCGGCGTGATTGCGACGGAGTAGACCGCGATCTCCTGCGCCATCGGGGCGACCGGGATCAGCAGGCAGCCGTCCCCGTCTTCGGTGCTATAATGCGCGCCGTTCCGCTGCAGGCCCGCATAGACCAGGCTGTCGGCGGCGATGCCGATCGCGTCCTGGCTCTCGGCAGCATCGCGTACCGTGTCGGCGGACTGGATGGTCACGCCGTGCACCAGGCCTTCGGCAGCGAATTTCGCCAGCGGCAGCGCGATCGTGGTGATGCCTATGGCGCGCGAGAGCGGAATGCGCAGGCGCAGCTCACCGAGGCCGGTGCGGTGAACGGTCACCGCCTCCAGCGTCGCTTCGCCATTGCCGCGGAACAGGCCGATCTGGACCCGATCGCAAGGGCTCTCCCCGAAGACGTTAGCGGGCAGGCGGTTCGCGCCGAACAGCGCATAGAGATAAGCATGGGACGGCGATAGCCGCGCAAAGCTGCCTGCGAGCCACATCGGCGGCGCCGATGCCGTGCAGGCGGCTGAGAGACCGCGGGCGGTGATCTGCCGACGGATGAAGTCGCCGTCGATCATTGACGCCAGCGCATGGGTGCCGAGATTGACGTCGTGCTTCAGTTCGCCGAGCAGCGCCAGCTCGTCATCGTCGGGCAGCAGCAAGAGGCGCGCCAAGGTTGCCGCGCACCAGCGCGCGGCGACGTCGGGTGTCGCATAGGGGCTCAGACAAAAATCGAGGGCGACGTGTTCGGCGGTTTCTGCAAAGGCGAGAGCGCCGGCCTGGATCTCGGCGGCCAGCGCGATCTGGCTTTCGGGGCGCGGATTGATCTCGCGCAGCACCTGGTTGCCGTCATAGTCACGCACCGAGCCGTCGGCGGAGCAGCAGATCTGTTCCAACAGTGCGACGTTGCGGATCAGCATGCGCTTGACGTGAGGGGTGACCACGAGGTCGGAGATGAATCCTTCGGCGCTGTCCTCCTCGGCGAGCTCGTCGAAGGCGTCGTCGAGCGACATCAGATAGGCGCCGTGGAGGCGGATCCCGATGCCTTCGAGGTCGAAGATGCGACGCAGCGCCTTCTGCACGCTGCCGGAATAGCCGAGATCGGCGAGGACGAGATCGGTGCAGTCGTCGAACCCGGGTACGGCTTGACGCAGATAGGCGAGCAGCCGCGCGCGCAAGCCTGCGGCAAGTTCGACGATTTCGGCTGGATTCATCAGTCCCGGAAGCGCCTCGGCGAGTTCCTCGCCGGAAGCGATCCCGTCCGGGAAGCCGGCAAAGAACGCGGCGACCCTCGCTGGCATGATCTTGAGCATGTCGCCGAATGTCGACGCGTCGATCTTGAAGACCTTGCGGAGGAGATCGACGAGCGGCTGCATCGTGTCCGCCGAGGCGATCAGGCTGACGCGGCGGTTGATCTCGATATAGGCCGATGTGGTGCCGTGAAGCTGCTGCCAGATCTGGTGCGACAGAAAGCCGTCGCGGCCAAGGAAGCCGAGAACAACCGTCCGTCCTGGGCCGGAGGCCGCTTCACAGCGCCGGGCGATAAAAGCGTCGAATGCCGTCATCACCGGGCCGAGCACGGTCACGCCGAGGTGGAAGGCCGGCGACCTCTCGGCGCTGCGTGCGGCCACCATGCGCCGCAAGGTGCGTGCGCCGTGGTCGAGCCGCGACGGCGCGCCCTGGCACAGGAGCTCGAACAGGGCGGTCTCGCGTTGAAAGGTCGACGCCAGTTGTGGCGTGGCCTGCGGATAATAGCGGGGGCGGATGCCGTGGCGCTTCGCCCCACTGATGTCGGCCTTCTCGTTGTCGCCGACGTGAAAGGAGGAACCGGCGTCGATACCCTGCTCCGAGAGATATCTGGCGAACAAGGTTTCGCTCTTGCTGCTGCCGTGGTCGCAAGACGCATAGAGGAAGTCCCATGTGAGCCCGGGACTGCAGGCCCGCAGCAACCGCGCCAGCCGGTCGGAGTCCCAATAGGTGTCGGAGATGAAACCGACGCGACGGTTCGTGCGCTTAATTTCCATGTATTGCCGAAGCATGTCGGGGTTGGCGCGGCAGAGCTCGAGCTCGGCTGCGAATTCCGATTCGACCAGATCGTTCAGGTCGCGTCGCGAAAGGTCGAACAGCCTGAACGGAAAACAGGAATAGATCTCCGCGATGTGCACTTCACTCGTGCCGCGAGTTTCTTTTGCCGTCCGGCGCGCACGCGCTTCGGCCTGGATGCGATGCTGAACGAAACTCGTGGAAACACTGGGACAAGAACTTGAAATGCCGGAAAGCTCGTAAGTCCTTTCAAATACGCCATCCGGCGTCGCGCAGGCGCGAAGCAGAAATGTATCGAAAACATCGAATGACCAAGCAGAAACAATTTGCGTGCGGCGCTCCGTGCCACTCGTTGCGATCTTCATGCTGCAATTCCCCGTCCACCAGGACGATTAACGTGCGCATGTGTCGAGTCAGGCGCCACGTATACGAAAAAAGTTCACGCGCGATTCGAAATCGCGTTCGTCGCGACTGACAGATTCAAAAAAATCGCTAGGTTCGCAAAAGGTGATTCGGAAAAAATTGCCGCGTGCAGAAGTCGTCTCGCGTTCATTCACACTCGGAAACAATTGTCTCTTCATGCACCAGTCGCGTGTCGCGTCTGATCACCTAGTGCCGCGTAATGTCAGCGTTTTTCTCTCGATGACATCTGCTCAGGATGAACGATCCGCCATGACGCGAGACGATGTGATGATTGCAGGTGCGACGCGCAAGATGATCGTGCGACCGGCAATTATTGCCCGATACTCGGCAAAAATGACCAGGTAACATCTTGAAAAGCAACGGAAATTCACCGCCTGGATTGCTTTCGTCCCGCGTTCAACGATTGGAAGCCGTGTGGCATGGGCGCCGCGGGCATTGCGGGTTGGAGGTTGCGGGATGAGTTACGCTGCTGATGTCTGGGCTCCCGTCGAGGCCGAGATCGCGACGACGGTGCCGGCCCAAGAGACGGTGCCGATGATGCCGTCCGCGCCGCTCGTGCCGGGCGGGCCGCCTGATGTCGCCGATGTCGTCTACGACGAGGACAGCGAACTCCTGGACAGGCTCGCTACCGGCGATGAGGTCGCATTCCGCATGCTGGTCGAGCGTCACATCGATCGCGCCTATGCCATTGCGCTGCGTATCGTCGGCAACACCGCGGACGCCGAGGACGTGGTGCAGGATTCCATGCTCAAGATCTGGAGTCATCGCGGACGTTGGCAGCACGGCCGCGCCAAATTCTCGACCTGGCTCTACCGCGTCATCTCCAACCGCTGCATCGACCTGCGTCGCAAGCCGCGCACCGAGAACGTCGAGGCCGTGCCGGAAGTCGCCGACAAACAGCCCGGCGCCGTCGAGCTCATCGCGCGCAATGAGCTGAACGACGCGCTGGAGCTCGCGATGCAGCGCTTGCCCGAGCAACAGCGCATCGCGGTGATCCTGTCCTACCACGAAAACATGAGCAACGGCGAGATTGCCCAGGTTATGGATACGACCGTCGCCGCCGTCGAGTCGCTGCTCAAACGCGGCCGTCAGCAGCTGCGCCAGCTCCTGCGCAAGCACGAGCGCGACATCCGCACCGCGTTTACCGACTGCTAACCATAAAAATCGCCTCGCGAAGATTTTCGCGCCTGATCTCCTCGTGCTCCGCCGTTTGAGCGAACGGACGGGGCTGCGGTCCGCGTCGTCGTCAGTCGATTTCAACGATGCGGCACGCCATGCCCATCAGCACAGGAGCTTTCAATGCCCGCAATCAACACCAATACCGCCGCCAACGCCGCGGTCCGCTATCTCAACATCAACGCCGCGCAGGAGAGCAGCTCGCTCTCGAAGCTGTCGAGCGGATCGCGCATCACCTCGGCATCCGACGACGCCGCGGGCCTTGCGATCTCCACGCGCATCTCTTCGGACGTCACCACGCTTCAGCAGGCTGCGACCAACGCCTCGCAGGCGACCGCGATTCTCCAGACCGCCGACGGCGGCGCGTCGAACATCTCGGACATTCTCGCCCGCATGAAGTCGCTGGCGTCCGAATCCGCGTCGGGCACCGTGACCGACTCCAGTCGCGCCTATATCCAATCGGAATTCTCTCAGCTCAACGCCCAAATCGACTCGATCGCGACCGGCACCCGCTATTCCGGCCAGAGCTTGCTCGATGGATCCAGCGTGTTCTCGTCCGGTGTGTCCGTGCTGGTCGGCTCGGACGGCTCTGACACGATCGATATCCAGTTGACCAGCCTGACCGCGTCCTCTCTCGCTGTCTCCACGCTCGACGTCAGCACTCAGTCCGGCGCGACGTCGGCGCTCGATGCCATCGATACTGCGATCGACACCGTTTCTGCCGCGCGCGCCTCGATCGGCGCTCAGGAATCGCGGTTCAACTTCTCGTCGGATTCGATCTCGACCCAGACGCAGAACCTCCAGGCGGCAAACTCCGCGATCGAGGACGTCGACATCGCGTCCGAGCAATCCAAGTTGTCTTCGGCCGAAGTGAAGACACAGGCTGCCGTGTCGGCGCTCGCCGCGGCGAACCAAATGCCCCAGTACTTGCTCCAGCTGCTGAACTGATGATGATCCGGGCGGGTCGGCATGAGGCCGGCCCGCTCACTACCAGGGAATAGGCAACCAAAGTGGCCAGCGTCAGCTCAACCAGCAGCGCAAGCTCGGGTGTCACCGTCACCACGAGCGGGTCGACCAATTCGAGCAGTATCGACTGGTCAGCGCTGATACAGTCCGCCGTGGACGCGAAGACCGCGCAGGCGGATACGATCTCGACCACGATCACGAACAACGAGGCCAAGATCGCGGCCTATCAGACGCTTCAGAGCGATCTGCAGACGCTGTATTCCGGCTTGTCGTCACTGTCCACCGCGGTGGTCAATTCGCTCTCCACCAGTGCATTCGCGACGCGCGCGGCGAGCATCAGCTCGACCGGAGACGTGAGTGCCTCCTCGGCGCTTTCCATGACGATCAAGAACGGGGCGGCGATCGGCGACCATACATTGACGATCAGTCAGCTCGCGGCCGCACAGAAGGTGGTCGGCACCTCGCAATCGAGCCAGACCGACGAACTCGGCTATTCCGGCACGTTCTCCATCGGTTTGGACGGCGAGGCTACGTCCGATATCACCATCACCAGCACGATGTCGCTTCAGGACGTCGTCGATGCCATCAACGCCCAGACCTCGACGACCAACGTCCAGGCCTCGATCGTACAGGTCTCCAGCACGTCCTTCCAGATGGTGCTGACAGGCACGGAGGATGCCGCCGACATCACCTATTCGAGCACGTCCGGCGACGATATCCTGAACAAGCTCGGCGTGACCAACAGCTCTGGCAGCTTCACCAACGTCATCCAGGAGGCGCAGTCGGCCGAATTCACGCTGGACGGCATCTCGATGACCCGCGAGACCAACGACATCACCGACGTTCTGAGCGGGGTCACCTTCAGCCTGCTCCAGGCGACGCCGGACGGAACCTCGCTGAACATCAGTATCGAGACCGACACCAGCCAGATCCAATCGGCGCTGGAGACCTTCGTCACCAACTACAATGCCTTTCGCGACGAGGTCATCGCCCAGCAGGCGACCACGACCGACGGCACCGCAGACTCGAGTGCGGTCCTGTTCGGCGACGGAACCATGCGCAACATCATGGACGCGCTCCAGAACGCCCTCAACAGCACCGTCGGCGGCATGACGATGGCCGATCTCGGCCTGTCCTTCAACGAGAGCAATGAACTCGAGCTCGACACCAGCACGTTGTCGGAGATCCTGAGCACCAACCTGAGCGGCGTGACCAAGCTGCTGTCGGCGCAAACCACGACGTCGTCGAGCCAGCTCAGCGTCGTCAACACCGGGACGTCGCCGCAATCCTTCACGCTGGAACTGACCGTCGATTCCGACGGCAACCTGTCCTCGGCCTCGGTCGGCGGCGACTCCTCGCTGTTTACGGTCAGCGGCACCACGATCATCGGCGCGTCCGGCTCGATCTATGCCGGCATGGCCTTCACCTATACCGGCTCGACTTCGCAGTCGATCACGGTCACTTCGAGCACGGGGATTGCATCGCAGATCTACCAGCTTGCGAAGGACTATTCGTCATCGACCGGCGCGCTGCAAACGCAGATCACCAGCTTGACGACGCGCGACGACGAGCTCCAGCAAAAGGTCGATGATATCAACAGCGCCGCGGCGACGCTGCAGTCGCAGCTGCAGACGCAGTACGCGAAATACCAAGCCGCGATCGAGAGTGCGAACAGCACGCTCGACTATCTCAAGGCCCTGCTCAACAGCTCGAGTGATTGATGATGCAAAATCAGATGGCGTACAGGGCGAACCAGGCCTATCGGGGGACGGCAATGACCGTGCCGCCGCTCAAGGCGGTCTCGATGCTGCTCGGCGGCACGATTATCTCTCTCCAGAGATCGCTCGCCGCCCAGGAGGCGAGGCGTTTCGAGGAAGGGCACGAGCACCTGATGAAGGCGACCGCGATCCTGCGTGGGCTCAGCCACAATCTCGATTTCGCCAAAGGCGGCGACGTGGCGGAGCGTCTGTTCCAGACCTACCACGCGATGATCCTGGCGAGCCACAAGGCCTATGGCCGTCCGCACGCTCGCCAAAGTTTCGGCCGCATCATCGCCGGGCTGACCGAACTGCGGGAGGCCTGGGAGTTCGTCGACGCGACCGTGCGGGGCGGCAAGCCTGGACCGGCCGATTCGGCCCGCAAGGGCTGAAGCTGCCCGCTGCTCCGCGACGGGGAGAGGGCGGGCATCGGAACGGTCGCCGTTTCCACCGCTTTCCGTAGTGCTGCGGGCACATTTGGCGGGCGAAGCCGCTGAAATCCGGTTTCCGCCGCGCTTGCAATGCTTTATGACGGCCTGACCGAGGCGGGATCGGCGGGCGATGGACGTCACCGAGTTTGAGGAACTGATCGATCGGCTGGGCGAGGATGTCTCCCTCTGGCCCGGCGATCGGCGCTTGGCCGCCGAAGAGCTGCTGTCGCGGTCGTCCGCCGCGCAAGCCCTGCTGGAACAGGCGCGCGCCCTGCGCCTCGCGCTCGCGGCACCGCCGGTGCGCGCGCCGGCGGGCCTCGCCGACCGCATCGTCGCTGCGGCCGCAAGAATGAAAGATGACGCCGCCGAGCCGCGCACCGAAGGCGAGACGGCGGGGAGCTGAGCGCTCTGCTCTCAATCGTCGCTTCCTTCGCCGCCCTTGCGTCAGGACAATCGCATTTGGGAGTTTTTCCCGCGGCCATCCTTCGAGACGCCCGCTTTGGGCGGGCTCCTCAGGATGAGGGCGGAGCACGCGGCAGCAATTTCGATGAGCGCTGATGCTGATGAGCCTCGTCCCGAGTTTCCAGCGCCGAAATGGAGAGGAAGCGCGTAAGCGCCGTCTAGAAGGACGAGGCGTGCGCGCAGGCCGCCGCCACAAGTCATATGCGTTTGCCCTGACCCGCGGGCGGGGCGATGGAGTGCACGGCCACCCCCCGCGCCAAATCAACTTGAACTCACTGCTCTTTGAGACTTGCACACGGCAGATTTTGCCGTGTCGAAAGCCGTTCTCGCGCGCGTGAATCGCCGCCCGAATCTGCGCGGCCAGCCGTTTCATCAGCACACCAATTTCGAGCGCCGCGAGCCGACATCTGCTCGCCGGCAGCAAAGACGCCGGAGTCTCCGATGACCGTTTCCGCCGTGAGTTCTGCAACGACTGCGACCACCACGACATCGTCGTCGTCGAGCACGTCGTCCAACTCGACGCTGACATCCGACGATTTCCTGAGCATTCTGGTCAGCGAGCTGCAGAACCAGAATCCGCTGGATGCGACCTCGACCACCGACCTCGTCAATCAGCTCACCTCCTACGCCAATTTCACCTCGCAGCAGTCGATCAACTCCAACTTGTCGTCGCTGGCGAGTTCGTTCTCGAGCCTCGTGACGCTGAACTCGGTGAACTACATCGGCCACACTGTCGAGGCGAAGTCCGATACGGCGACCTTGAGCAACGGTTCGGCGACCTATGGCTACTCGCTGTCGTCGACCGCTTCGGACGTCTCGATCAGCATCTCGGATTCCTCCGGCAACGTCGTCTACACCGGCACCGGGACGGGAAATGCGGGTTCGAACACCTTCACCTGGGACGGCAAGGATTCTAGCGGCAACCAGCTCTCCGATGGCGGCCAGTACAGCATCTCCGTGACGGCGACGGACACCGCCGGCAACTCGGTCCTCAATTACACGACCGTCACCGGCACGGTGACCGGCATCGACACCTCGACGTCCACGCCCTCGCTCACGGTGAACGGCGTCGCGGTCAGCGCCGCCAACATCCTCGGCGTCACATCCTGATCTCACATCCTGATTTCCTCGGAGCTTCATCATGAGTCTCACCGGCGCATTGTCATCGGCGATCTCGGCGCTCAGCGCCCAGAGCCAGTCCCTGTCGATGATCAGCGACAACATCGCCAATTCCGACACGACCGCCTACAAGACGACGTCGGCGATGTTCGACGCGCTCGTGACCGCCTCCAGCAATACGACCTCCTACGCCTCGGGCGGCGTCACGGTCTCGGGCCGTTCCAACATCACCCAGCAGGGCCTGCTCGCCGCGACCTCCAACGCCACCGACGTCGCGATCCAGGGCTCGGGCTTCTTCGTGGTGACCGACGCCAAATCGGGCGGCACGGTCGCCTACACCCGTAACGGCGCCTTCACCACCGACAATGCCGGCTATCTCCAGAACAACGGCTACTACCTCGAGGGCTGGCGCACCGACGCGGACGGCAACGTCGTCGGCAGCGAGTCGGCGAGCAATCTGGAGGCCATCAACACCCAGGTCGCCTCGACCAGCGGCAGCGCCACCACAAAGACCACGATCGAAGCGAACCTGCCGTCGGATGCCGCGACCGGCGCCACCTACACCAGCTCGATGACGGTCTACGATTCGCTCGGCGCCTCGAATTCGATGCAGGTCACCTGGACCAAGACAGGCACCAACACCTGGAGCGCGAGCTTCGCCAATCCGACCTCGGCGTCGGATACCACGACTGCGACCGGAACGGCCTCGGGCACGATCGACATCACCTTCAACAGCGACGGTTCGCTCGCCAGTACCAGCCCGAATCCGGCCACCGTCTCGATCACCGGCTGGACCGATGGTGCGGCGAACAGCACCATCACCATGAATCTCGGAACCGCCGGCAAAACCGATGGCCTCACGCAATATGCGTCCGCCGAAACCACGCCGTCAGTCAACGTCACCAGCATCGACTCTGACGGCCTGTCCTACGGCAAGCTGTCGAGCGTCTCGATCGGTGACGACGGCCTCGTCAACGCGACCTATTCCAACGGCCAGACCATCGCGATCTACAAGATCGCGGTGGCGACCTTCGCCGATCCCAATGGGCTCGCCGCCTCAAGCAACGGCATTTATTCGGCGACCGTGACGTCGGGGAACGCCTCCTTGCAGGGCTCCGGCGAGAACGGCGCGGGCACGATCTACGGCAGCGAGCTGGAATCATCGACCACGGATACCTCCAGCCAGTTCTCGGACATGATCTCGGCGCAGCAGGCCTATTCCGCTGCGTCCCAGATCATCTCCACCGTCAACGAGATGTACGACACCCTGATCTCGGCGATGAGGTGAGCGATGCGCGGTGAGCAGGCGAACGCCGTTGGGGAGGCGCTGCTGCGCCGGCTCGAGCGGCTGATGGCACGGGCCGCAACCGTCAAGGGCAGCGACCGCAAGCAGTTGCTCGTTCTGCTCGACGACGTGGAAACGACACGGCGTGGCTTGGTACGGGAAGCCGCGGAGATCGACGGTGAGATGAGGCAGACGGCCGCCAGGACGGCCGCGATCGGCGCTTACCTGCGCAACTCGCAAGGCGGCCGCGGCAAACGGAATAACTAGAAGAAGGCGATGACCATGACTGTAGCCCAAGCCACAAGGACGAATGCCGTGAACGGCGATAGCAGGATCAAGTCGCTGATCACGCTGATCGACACCCTGACTGCATTGATCGCGGAGGAGAACGCGGAGCTTGCCAAGGGCCTGCCGGCCTCGCGCCTGAAGCAGGTCGACGAGAAGAACAAGCTGGCGGAGATCTTCGAGCGAACCGTGGCCGAGTGCGCGGCAGGCACGACCAGCCTGACGGTGCGGGACCGGATCCTGCGCGAGCAGCTGCTGGAGCGGATCCTGAGGCTGCGGGCGGCGATGGACGAGAATCTGGTGCGCCTGCGCGCGGCGATCGAGGCCAGCAACCGCCGGATCGAGGCCGTCATGCAGGCGATCCGTGAGCAGATCGTCGCCGTTTCGCCCTACGGCGCATCCGGTCGCGTCGCTGCCGCCCGTGCGGTGTCCAGCGGCACCAGCCGCAGCGCTTGACGGAAGGGGAGGCCGCCGTGTCGCTCGATATCGCTCGATCGGTCGCTTTCAGCGGGCTGTCTGCGACGTCCGTACAGATCAGCGTGACGTCGTCGAACATCTCGAACGCCGACACGACGGGCTATACTAGGAAGTCCGCGACCCAGTCGAGCAGCGTCACCAACGGCGTCGGCACCGGCGTCACGGTGACCGGCATCACCTCGACCGTCGACAAGCTGCTGTTGAAGTCGCTGGTCAGTGCGGATTCCGAGCTCGGCGCGGCCGACACCACCAACACCTACCTGACGTCGCTCCAGCAGCTCTACGGCTCGATCAGCAGCAGCGATGATTCCTCGTCCGGGACCTCGCTCGCCAACAGCATCGCCTCGCTGGAATCGGCGCTGTCGTCGCTGGCGAGCACTCCCAGCAGCGCCTCGCTGCAATCCAACGTCGTCAGCGCGCTCGACGACGTCGCGAGCCAATTGCGGGAGACCTCCAGCGGGATCCAGAAGCTCCGGTCCGACGCAGATCAGGACATCGCGTCCTCGATCGACGACGTCAACGCGAATTTGCAGCAGATCGCGGATCTGAACACCCAGATCAAGCAGATGGCCGCCTCCGGCCAGTCGACCGCCGACCTCGAGGACCAGCGCAACACCGCGCTTCAGGACCTCGCCTCGAAGATGAACATCAATTACTCCACCGCTTCGAACGGCGACATCCAGATCTACACCAAATCAGGCCAGGCACTGGTCGACAGTTCCGCACATACGATCAGCTACACGGCTGCGTCCAATGTGACGGCGTCAACGACGTATACCGCCGGCTCCTCGTCGAGCGGCTTCAACGCGATTACCGTGAACGGGGTGGACATCACCTCCCAGATCACCGGTGGGAATATCGGCGCGCTCATCACGCTCCGTGACGAGACGCTGCCGGACGCGCAGTCCCAGCTCGATCAGCTCGCGCAGCAGCTTGCGTCCGTGATGAACAACGTCTCGAACAGCGCCTCTTCGGTGCCGGCGCCCACCAGCCTGACGGGGACGACGGCCGTCACCAGCAGTTCTGCCCTGTCCGCCTCTGGCTCGGTGCGTATTGCGGCCACCGACCAGAGCGGCAACCTGGTCTCCTACGCCGATCTCGACCTGTCGTCCTACGCGACGGTCGGCGATCTCGTCACCGCCATCAACGGTATCTCCGGCTTGTCCGCCTCGGTCGATTCGGATGGCCATCTCTCGATCACGACGACCGGTTCTGGCAACGGGGTCGCCATCAACGAGATGACGAGCTCGGTCGGCAGCTCCAGCGAGGGGTTTTCCGAGTATTTCGGCCTCAACGATCTGGTGACGGGAACGAGCGCTTCGGACATCGCAGTCAACAGCAAGATTCTGTCCGGCACGAACGAGCTTCAGCTTGCGACACTGGACTCGTCGTCGAGCCCGACTGTCGGAAGCTCGGTACTGTCGTCCGGCTCCGCCACCGTGGTCAATGCCTTTTACGATGCGTTGACGGCCTCGCAGACGTTTGCATCGACGGGCAGGCTCGCCGCGAGCACCGGGTCGCTCGCCGACTACGCCTCGGCCATCGTCTCCGACGTCTCGAGCAAGGCTTCGCAGGCCTCCACGGATTACACCGCCAAGGAGACCGCGCAGTCGACCTATGCGAATTCGCTGTCGTCGCAGTCCGGCGTCAATCTCGACGAGGAATCGGCCAATTTGAGCACGCTCCAGAACAAATATTCGGCGGCGGCGGCGCTGATCCAGGCCATCAATTCCATGTATTCGGCGCTGCTCACCGCCGTGCAGTCGACGTAAGGGGGTACGATTATGGTCGCGATGAGGGTGGCCACCTTCGCCCAGTCGAACAGGATGATCGCCGATGCCATGCGCGTGGAGTCGGTCATGGCCACCAAGCAGATCCAGGAATCGACGGGCGTCGTCTCGACCGATTTCGGCGGCTACGGCGCGGACGCGCAGCACGTCATCAACCTTCAGGTCTCGGTGACGCGCGCGCAATCCTATATCGACGCGGCCACGCTCGCCGGCAGCAAGGTCCAGGTGATGTATTCGGCGGTCGGCTCGGTGACCGACATCCTCACGCAGCTGCGCTCCCAGCTCAGCGCGGCCTCGACGGGGAGCTCGACCGAGGTGAACTCGGCGATCAGCTCAGCCCAGCAGATGCTGGAGCAGATGGGCTCGCTGATGAACACGCAGTATGACGGCCAATACGTGTTCGCCGGCGGCAAGACCGACACGGCTCCGGTCGATCTCACGAGCTTCTCGTCCGGAACCGGCTCGACCACCACGTCGGACACCAGCTACTACAATGGCGGCAACGAGATCGCGTCTGTGCGGGTCGCTACCGACCAGACCGTGTCATATGGCATCACCGCCGACAATTCGGCGTTCGAGGAGGTGATGCGGGTGCTGAAGTTCGTGGCCAACAGCACGACGCTGTCGTCCTCGGACATCACCAGCGCGCTGGATCTCGCCAGCACGGCGCTCGACGACACCGCGGCCCTGCAGGCAAAGCTGTCCGGCGCCGCGTCATCGATCGAGACCGCGAGTGCTCGCCAGGCCGACTATAAGAGCTATGCCGAGACGCTGTCGAACGACCTCACCAGCGTCGACGTTGCCGCCATCACGGCGCAGCTCTCGACCTACGAGACGCAACTCACCGCATCATATTCGGCGCTCGGCAAGATACTGAGTATGAATCTTGCCAGCTATCTCAAATAGAACCAGCATCCTTGCAGGTCCTTTTCCGCTTCCCCACGACCTCGAAGAGTCCTTACTACTCGGTGTCGTGGGCAGATACCAGCCATCTTCAGGAGTCGGTAGCTGAGCGATAGCCTTGTCGCGGGGAGCAATGTGAATGTCGGTCATGGGGTTGGCGGTAGAGCCTCACTGCGAAATCGCTGTCGGAGAGGGCGCATGTTGCGACCTGTAAACGCGATCTCTCCAATGATGGATTGGAGCGATACGCCAATCTTTTCAATAGGTTAGGAGGCGGTGTGTGCGCGACGTGTGCACCGGGAGTTCAAAGAAGATCTAGCGACAACCTACGTGCTCTCGCGCGCCATTTCGAAGCAGCGCGACCGCGTGCCTCAGAATCCTGCAAGTATTTATCTTCGAATGTTTTTTGTTGATCCGTTGTCCTAGAGCAGATTCCGATCAAGTTGAACTGTATCCTGCTGCCGTGAAGTAGTTGGCGCATTCGGCAGGGGTGAATGCTCTGTAGGCGTCGGCAATC
>NZ_SMBR01000027.1:0-49717 GCF_004346455.1 Bradyrhizobium sp. R2.2-H | reverse complement strand
CGCAGCGGACCGAACCATGAACGACTGTTACCTATCCATCCGGTCTGGTTTGTTACCCATCCATCCGCTGGACAGCGAAGCGCCGGATGAGGGGTTCTCTCCGCGAATCCAACTCCCATTTGAAGTCGCGGAGAGAGACCCCTCACCCGTCTCGCCGCTACGCGGCGAGCCACTCCCACAAGGGGAGAGGGCAGAGTCTGCCGCCTCCGTCCACATCGACACCCCACTTGCCGCTGGATGACATCACGGCTCTCGTGAGATGATCGCCACCACGATCGTGTTTCGGATGCCAAGGACATTTCAAGGCCATGATGACGCTGCGCCAGGTTGAAGTGATCCGTGCCGTGATGGTGACGGGCACCATCGGCGGTGCGGCGAAGCTGCTCAACGTGTCGGCGCCGGGGATCAGCCGTCTGGTCAAATACACCGAACGCTCGCTCGGCATCCGCTTCTTCCAGCGCCAGAACGGGCGCTACTTCCCGACGCCGGAAGCCGAGAACATCTTCGAGCAGATCAACGGGGTCTACAAGAAGGTCGACGATCTCTCCGAGATCATCTCCAAGATCGGCCGCGGCGGCTTGTCGGAGCTGCGCATCGGCTCGGTGCCCAGCATCTCGCAGGTGATGGTGCCGCGCGCGATCGAGCGCGTCCGCCGCCGCTATCCCGATCTCGGCATCGACATCAACATCCTCAAGCTCGAGGAGGCCATCGACTATCTCCTGCTCGGCCGCGGCGAGTGCGTCGCGATGAGCTACCGGCTGGAGCATTCCGGGCTCGACTTCATGCCGCTCGCCTCGGGCGAGCTCTATTGCATCGTGCCGCCGGGTCACGAGCTCGCCGGGCGCAAGCAGGTCTCGGCCGCCGAGATCACCCGCTATCCGCTGATCGGCATCGACCCGAACGATCCCTATGGGCGGATCATGGCCGAGATCTTTGCGCGCAACCGGCTCGACTACAACATCACCATCCGCGCGCGCTTCGGCACCACGGTCTGCGCGCTGGTGAAGGCGGGGCTCGGCATCGCCATCATCGACCAGTTCACGGTGGCCCATGGCGGCTATCCGGGAATCGAGCTGTTGAAGATCACCGAGCCGACACGGTTCGACACCTATGTCGCAGTGAAGCGCGGCGCGCCGCTGTCGCTGCATGCCGAGTATTTCATCGAGTCCCTGCGCACCGAGATGCGCGCGGTCGAGCCGTCCCGCGGCAACGGCAAGTCCGTTTCGGCACGGGGCCGGAAGAAATAACATGATGTTAGGTTTGCCGGATAAAAGGGTAATTGTGTTAGGCGGAGGAAAGGCTATCGTCGCAGCTGGAATTGGGCGGTTTTCCCCGCTGATGGCCGGGACCGGATGCTCCCAACGAGACGATGGCGAACCATGTCGAAGCGCGGATACGCCGCCAGCAAGAAGCTTCTCACCGGCCTGATCGGCGCGCCGATCGCGCATTCCGCGTCCCCCGCCATGCATGAGCGCGCCGCCGAGGCGCTTGGCCTGCGCGGTCACTACCAGCTCATCGAGGTCGCCGGCGCCGACGCGGCCGGGCTCCGCATGATGCTCGAAGGCGTGCGGCGGCTCGGCTTCGCCGGCGTCAATGTCACCTACCCCTACAAGGAGGCCGTGGTCCCGCTGCTCGACGCGCTGGCGCCGGGCGCAGCCAGCATGGGCGCGGTCAACACCGTCGTGGTCAGGGATGGCCGGCTGACCGGCCACAACACCGACACCACGGGTTTCGCGCGGGCGGTGGCGCCACTGCTTGCGCCGTCCGGCAATACCGTCGCGGTGATTGGCGCCGGCGGCGTTGGCAAGGCCATCGCGTTCGCGCTGGCGAGCCTGAAAGTCGCCGACATCCGCATCTTCGACAGCGAGCCGGCGCGCGCCGAGAAACTCGCTGGGCTGCTCGCCGGGCAAGGCGGCGCGAGAGTGGCTGGAAGCGTCGAGGACGCGCTCGTTGGCGCGACCGGCCTCGTCAACGGCACGCCAGTCGGCATGCTGCCGAGCCGTGACACGCCGGTACCGGCGGCGCTGCTCAGGGCGGACCTGTGGGTCGCCGACGCCGTCTATTCGCCGCTGATCACGCCGCTGCTTGCCGCAGCGCGAGAGAAAGGCGCCCGGATCATGACCGGACGCGAGCTCGCGATCTACCAGGCCGCGGACGCCTTCGAACTGTTCACCGGCCTTGCCCCATCGACCGAGATCATGGGAGAGGCTTTTGATGCCGTGATGGCTGCGCGCAGTGCCGCCTATCAGGCAGCTTGAGGCAAAGCGGCCGGACACAAGGCCGCTTGCAAGATTCGAAACGGGAGGAGAGGACGATGAAACCAACGCTATTGGTGGGCGCGCTGTTCACCATCATGACCGCAACGAGCGCCTACGCCCAGGCGATCAAGCTCGCCGACGTCGCCGAGCTGTCAGGCGGCGGCGCCACCGTCGGCACCAACTGGAAGAACGGCATCGACCTCGCGATCGAGGAGATCAACGCCAAGGGCGGCGTGCTCGGCCGCAAGCTGGAGGTCACCCACGCCGACTCGCAGTCCAACCCCGGCGTCGCCCGCGCGCAGGTGCAGAAGGCGCTCGACGCCGAGCCCTATGTGCTGCTCGGGCCCGGCTATTCCGGCTCGGTGAAGGTCACCGCGCCGCTCGCCGCCGAGGCCGGCATCGCGCAGATCATGGGTGGCGAGGCCGCCGAGCTGACGCAACAAGGCAACAAGTACCTGTTCCGCACCTCGTTCGGCCAGCAATCCTCGATGCCGAAGGTCGCGAAATACATCCACGACGAGATGAAGGCGAAGTCGGTGGCCGTGGTCTGGGTCAACAACGATTTCGGCCGCGGCGGCCGCGACGTCGTCATCAAGGAGCTCGACCGGCTCGGCTCGAAGGTGGTCGCCGATCTCTCGACCGAGGCGGGCCAAGCCGATTTCGCGGCCGACGTCGGCAAGATCAAGGCCGCCAACCCCGACGCCGTGTTCGTGTATCTCAACGAAGAAGAGAGCGCGCGTATCCTCAAGGAGCTGAAGCGGCAGGGCGTCACTGTGCCGCTGATGGGCGAGACCACGCTGATCGGCCAGAAGGTGATCGAGCTCGCCGGCGATGCCGCCAACGGCGCCCGCGGTCATGTCGGCCTCACCACGGATGCCCCGGTCGATCTGATCAAGGCGTTCCGCGAGAAGTTCTCCAAGAAGTACAATTACGTGCCGGACCACAACGGCCTGAAGGGCTATCTCGCCGTCTATATGGTGAAGGCCACCACCGAGAAGATGGGCAAGGTCGACCCCAAGAAGTTCGCCGACACGCTGCACGGCCTGACCATCAAGGCCGCCGACGAGCCGGGCATCCTGATGGACGTCACCTTCAGCGATACCGGCGACATCGACCGTCAGAGCTTTCTGGTCGAGGTCGTCGAAGGCAAGCAGGTCGTGAAGCAGGTGCTGCCGAAAGTGAAGTGAGGCGCTCTCGCCCTTCTTCTCCCTCGCCCCGCTCTTTGCGGGGAGAGGGTTGGGGTGAGGGGCTGTTTCCGCAGTCACGGTGACAGTTGAGCTCGCGGAGACAGCCCCTCACCCCGCCCTCTCCCCGTAAGAACGGGGAGAGGGAGACGATAGAGCGGAGTGAGATAAAGAGGGGAAAATGTCCAACCTGTTCGATCTTCTGGTCGCGGGACTTGCCACTGGCGCGATCTACGCGCTGGTCGCGGTCGGCTTCACGCTGCTGTGGCAGACCTCGCAGACCATCAATTTCGCCCAAGGCGAGTTCGTGATGCTGCCGGCGTTCCTCATGTTGGCGGCGATGCATGTGGGCGCGCCGTTCTGGCTCGCCATCATCCTCGGGATCCTGCTCTCGATGGTCCTGCTCGGCCTCGCCTTCAAGCTGCTTCTGGTCGACCCGATGATGCGCCATGGCGTGCTGCCGCTGGCGATTGCGACGATGGCGCTCGCGATCGGCATCAAGGAGGCCGTCAAGCAGTTCTACAGCGCGGAAGCCTCGCCCTTCCCCTCGATCGTGCCGACCGGCGACATTTCCATCCTCGGCCACGCCGTCTCGCTGCAGAGCATCGGCGTGCTCGTCGTCGCCATCCTCGCCGTTCTTGGACTGACGACGCTGCTCAACCGCACCTCGCTCGGCCACCAGATGCAGGCCGCGGCGCAGAACCCGACGGTGGCGCGCATCATCGGCGTCCCGGTCGAGCGCATGATCCTGCTGACCTTCCTGATCAACGCGTTCCTGGTGGCGCTGGCTTCGCTGCTGATCACGCCGATTTACCTCGCCAAATTCTCCTCCGGCGAGGTGCTCGGGCAAGCCGCCTTCATCGCCGCAATCGTCGGCGGCTTCAACCAGTTGCGCGGCGCGATCGCCGGGGGCCTGTTGATCGGCGTGCTCGATAATCTCGCGGCCGCCTATGTCTCGACGCAGTACCGCGCCGCCGTGCCGATGATCTTCCTGATCGCCGTCATCCTGTTCCGGCCGCAGGGCTTGCTTGGCCGTGCCGAGGAGCGCACCGTATGAGCGGCTTCGCCAAACCGTTGAAGATCGCGCTCGGCCTTGCCGTCATCGCCGCGCTGATCATCGTCCCCATGAACTTCAACCGCTACGGCCTGTTCATCCTCAGCCAATGGGCGGTGATGAGCATCGCCGCGATGGGCCTCAATCTCACGCTCGGCTATGCCGGCCAGGTCTCGCTGGCGCAGGGCGCCTTTGTCGGCATCGGCGCTTATGCGGCGGCGATCATGACGACGCATGGTTGGCCCCTGCCGGCGGCGATCGTGGTCGCGATCGTCCTGAGCTTCGCCGTCGGCTGGGTGCTCGGCTATCCCGCGCTGCGCGTGCAGCACCACTACCTCGCCTTCGTCACGCTCGCCTTCTCGACCTTGGCCTTCCTGGTATTCCGCAACGAGAGCTGGCTCACCGGCGGCATCTACGGCATCTCCAACATCCCGCGTCCGCACGTCTTCGGGCTGGCGACCAACAAGCCGCTGCCCTTCTATTATGTGTGTCTCGCCTCGCTTGCGATCGTGTCGCTCGCGATGTGGTGGCTGATTCGCTCGCCGTGGGGCCGCGCCTTCATGGCACTGCGCGAGAATCCGTTGCGCGCGCAATCGCTCGGCATCGACACACGGCGCTACACGCTGATGGCGTTCGCGATCGGCTCGGCACTCGGCGGCGTCGCCGGCGCGCTATATGCGCCGCTGACGCAATATATCGACCCTGTTCCCTTCAACCTGTCGCTCTCGCTCGACCTGCTGATGATGGTAATCGTCGGCGGCGCCGGCTTCTATTTGGGTCCCTTCCTCGGCGCCATGATCGCGGTGCTGCTGCCGGAATGGCTGCGCTTCACCGAAGGCTATTATCTGATGCTCTACGCCGTCGCCGTGATGCTGCTGCTGATCTGGTCGCCAACGGGCATTCTGGGAATCCTCGACCGCTATCTCGCCGAACGCCGTACCAAGGCGGCTTCCGCTCTGCGCGCCGTCGCGAAATCCCGCCTGGAGACGGCGCAATGAGTGCGGTCCTCGAAGTCACCGACATCAAGAAGAATTTCGGCGGCATCAGCGCCGTCGGCGGCGTCTCGTTCGACGTGCGCGAGGGCGAGATCCTCGGCCTGATCGGCCCGAACGGCTGCGGCAAGTCGACCCTGTTCAACTGCATCCTCGGCCAGCTCACCCCGAGCGGCGGCGAAGTGAGGCTTGACGGGCGCCTCGTCACCGGCCTGCGTCCGTCCGAGCTCAACAGGCTCGGGGTCAGCCGCACCTTCCAGCTGCTGCAGGTGTTCCCAAAGCTCTCGGTGCGCGAGAACCTGATCCTCGCCGGGCAGGAGCACCAGGGCAACATGGCCTCGCGCCTGGTCGGCCGCTCCGATGCCGGCCTGACCGACGCCGCCAACCAGATGATCGGCTTCTTCAAGCTCGACCATCTCGCCGACGAACCGGCCGGTGGTCTCTCCTATGGCCAGCAGAAGCTGCTCGATGCCGCCATGGCCTTCATGGGCGGACCACGCCTGGTGCTGCTCGACGAGCCCGCCGGCGGCGTCAACCCGTCGATGCTGGCTGACCTGAAGGAGCGGCTGGTCGCGATCAACCGCGAGAAGAACGCCACCTTCGTCGTGATCGAGCACAACATGGAGTTCGTGATGTCGCTGTGCTCGCGCGTGATGGTCATGGCGGAGGGCAAGGTGCTGGCGATGGGCCGGCCGGACGAGGTGCGCAAGAACCCCGCCGTGATCGACGCCTATCTCGGACATTAGGAGAGCGAGCCATGAGCGATCCGATCCTCTCGGTTCACAATCTCGTCGGCGGCTACGGCAAGATGACGATCCTGAACGGCACGACCTTCGCCGTGCCGCAGGCGACCATCACCACCATCATCGGCCCGAACGGCGCCGGCAAGTCGACCGTGTTCAAGGCGATCTTCGGCCTGCTCAGGCTGCGCGAGGGCAAGATCAACTTCGCGGGTCGCGATGTCACGAATTGGAGCCAGCGCGCGCTGCTCAACGCCGGCATCTGCTACGTGCCGCAGGGGCGCAACATCTTTCCCGAGCTGTCGGTGCGTCACAATATCGAACTCGGCGGCGTTGCTGCCGACAAGGGCCTCGACCTGCCCAGGCGGATCGAGGCGGCGCTCGACCTCTTCCCCGCGCTGCGCCGCAAGTCTACGCAGCAGGCCTCGACGCTGTCGGGCGGCGAGCAGAAGCAGCTCGAGATTGCCCGCTCGCTGCTGCTCGAGCCGAAACTCGTGCTGGTCGACGAGCCCTCGATCGGCCTGTCGCCGCTGATGGTGCAGCAGACCTTCGACATCCTGAAATCCCTGCGCGACCGCGGCGTCACCATCCTGATGATCGAGCAGAACGCGCGCTCGGCGCTGGAGATCTCCGACATCGGCATCGTACTCGAGCTCGGCCAGACCCGCATGGTCGACGATGCCAGGCGTATCCTGAACGATCCCCGCATCGGCCAGCTCTTCCTCGGCGGTGTCATGGAGGAAAGTGCGGCATGAACAAGCGCTCGATCGCCACCGTTTCCCTCTCTGGCGCCCTCGACGAGAAGCTCCGCGCCATCGCGGCCGCAGGTTTCGACGCGGTCGAGATTTTTGAGAACGACCTGCTGTCGTTCGGCGCAGGCCCGCGCGACATCGCAAAGCTCTGCCGCGATCTCAATGTCGAGATCTGCGCGTTCCAGCCGTTCCGTGATTTCGAAGGCATGCCGGAGCCCCAGCGCGCGCGCAACTTCGGCCGCGCGGAGCGGAAGTTCGATCTGATGCAGGAGCTCGGCACCGACCTCTTGCTGATCTGTTCCAACGTGTCGCCCGCCGCGCTCGGCGGCATCGACCGCGCCGCGGACGATTTTCGCGAGCTCGGCGAGCGGGCCGCCAGGCGCGGCTTGCGCGTCGGCTACGAAGCGCTGGCCTGGGGCCGCCATGTCAACGATTATCGCGACGCTTGGGAGATCGTGCGCCGCGCCGATCATCCCGCGATCGGAATCATCCTCGACAGTTTTCACGCCCTGGCGCCGGGCTTTCCGACCCGTGTGATCGCTTCGATCCCCGGCGACAAGATCTTTCTGGTGCAGCTGGCGGACGCGCCGAGGCTCGAGCTCGACATTCTCTCCTGGAGCCGGCATTTCCGCTCCTTTCCCGGCCAGGGCGACCTGCCGGTCGCCGCGTTCATGGCCGCGATTGCGGCGACCGGCTACGCCGGGCCGCTGTCGCTGGAGATCTTCAACGACCAGTTCCGCGCCGGCTCGGCGGCGCAGACTGCGATTGACGGGCTGCGCTCGCTGATCCTGCTGGAGGACCAGCTCGCACCGGACTGGCCGAAGCTTGCCGGCGAGCCGCTGGCACCGAAAGCCAGAAGTCGCGGCACCGGCTTCATCGAGTTCGCCGTCAACGAGACCAAGGCGAGCGAACTCGGCCGCCTGTTTTCGCAGCTCGGTTTCCGCAAGACCGGCCGGCACCGCAGCAAGGCGGTCGAGCGCTGGTCGCAGGGCAAGGTCGAGCTCGTCATCAATTGCGAGACCGACGGCTTTGCCCATTCGCACTACGTCACCCACGGTCCCGGCGTCTGCGCGATTGCGCTCGACGTCGACAATGCCGGCCTCGCCATGCAGCGCGCCGAGACGCTGAAGGCGCGGACCTTCTACCAGCCGGTCGGGCCGGGCGAGCTGGAAATTCCCGCGATCCACGGCGTCGGCGGCAGCCTGCTCTATTTCCTGGATCAGGCCGGCAAGAACTGGGACACCGATTTCGAACCCGTCACGAGCGACGCAAGCACGGACGCGCTGCTCGCCGTCGACCACATCGCGCAGTCGATGCCCTATGACGAGATGCTGTCCTGGCTGTTGTTCTACACCGGCATCCTCGATCTGAAGCGACTGCCGCAGATGGAGATCGTCGACCCCAGAGGCCTCGTGCAGAGCCAGGCCATCGTCAACGGCGACGAAAGCCTGCGTTTCGTGCTCAACGGCTCCTCCGCCAACCGGACGCTGCCGGCGCGCTTCATCTCCGAGTTCTTCGGCTCGGGCGTGCAGCACATCGCGTTCGCATGCCGGAATATCTTTGCGACCGTTGCTGAGATGCGCAAGCGCGGTGCGGACTTCCTGGATATCCCCGAGAACTACTACGACGATATCGAAGCCAAATACGACCTCGCACCCGAACTGATGGCGCAGCTGCGCGCCAACCACATCCTCTACGACCGCGAGGGCGACGGCGAATTCTTCCAGGTCTACACCCACATCTTCGACGAGCGGTTCTTCTTCGAGATCGTCGAGCGCAGGAATTATCAGGGTTTTGGTGCGGCCAACGCCGGCATCAGGCTCGCAGCGCAGTCGCGCGAGGTGAGGCCGATGAGCATGCCGCGGGTGTAGTTCTTCGCCTCCCCCGCGCTTGTCCGCCGAAGCTTTGGCGAAGGCGGATGCGGATGCGGATGCGGATGCGGAGAGAAGCCGGAATTTGCGAGAGTAAATTCCGGGTGAGGGTGACTCTCAGCGAGTCACATTACAATCAAGAGCAACGCTCCCTCAACTCGTCATTGCGAGCGCAGCGAAGCAATCCAGAATCCTTCCGCGGAAAGAGACTGGATTGCTTCGCTGCGCTCGCAATGACGATGTGGTGAGTAGTTGCGAACTCAACGTCTACCGCCCCCGCGGAAACTCCCCCCTCACCCTGTCCCTCTCCCCGCAAGCGGGGAGAGGGGAAGAGGCAGCTGGGAGCACCAACCTCACTTCATCTTGCACTTGTCGTGGAAGCGATCCTGGTCGTTCTCGACGATGGTGGCGACGGTCTTCAGCGCGAGCTGGCCTTCGGAATCCTTGACCACGTCTTGCAGGTAGAAGTTCTGGATCGGGATGTGGTTGTTGCCGAACTTGAACGCGCCGCGCACCGACTTGAAGTTGGCCTTCTCCATCTCGGCCTTCATCTCGTCCTTCTTGGAGGTGTCGCCCTTCACGGCGACGACAGCGCTGTTGATCAGGTTCGCGGCGTCATAGGACTGCGCACCGTAGAAGGTCGGGCGCAGGCCGGTGTACTTCTTGCGGTAGTCGGCGACGAAGCGCTTGTTCTGCTCGTTGGGAAGGTCGTTGACCCATTGCTGCGCGCCGGGCACCCCGAGCGCGTTCTCCTTCTGGAGCGGCAGCGAGAGCTCGTCGATGGTGAAGGCGGTGTAGAGCGGCATCGTGCTCTTCAGTCCGGCCTGCGCATATTGATTGAGGAACTGCACGCCGGCGGCACCAGGGTAGAACACGAAGATCGACTCGGCGCCGGAGGCGCGCGCCTTGGAGAGCTCGGCGGAGAAGTCGAGCTGGCTCGGCCACACCGTGTATTCCTCGCCCACGACTTGCCCCTTGAAGGTGCTCTTGACGCCGGCCAGCATGTCCTTGCCGGCGGCGTAGTTCGGGCCGATCAGGAACACCGACTTGACGCCCTTCTGGTTCATATACGTGCCGACGGCCTGCGGGGTCTGGTCGTTCTGCCACGAGGTCGAGAACACGTAAGGCGAGCACAACTCGCCCGCGAGCTGCGACGGACCGGCATTGGCCGAGATCAGGAAGGTCTTCGAATCGACCGCGGTCTTGAGCGAGGCGAGCAGCACGTTCGACCAGATATAGCCGACGATGAAGTCGACCTTGTCCGACTGCACCAGTTTCTCGGTCTTCTGCTTGCCGACATCGGGCTTCTGCCCGTCGTCCTCGTAGAGCACCTCCACCGGCTTGCCGCCCATCTTGCGGCCGAGATGATCGAGCGCGAGCTCGAAGGAATTGCGCATGTCGTTGCCGATCACGGCGGTCGGGCCGCTGAAGGTCGAGACGAAACCGATCTTGATCGTGTCGCCGGCGAATGCCTGATTTGCCAGCACCAGCGCCGCTGCGCCCGCCAGCCAAAATGCCGTCCTCATAACCACTCCCTCCATATTATCTTATCGGTCCCGGAAACGGGGTGATCGCCGCTCCAAGCCTGTTTCTATTGAACGCAAAATCTGTCGAGCCGCCAATGGCTCAGCGCCCGCCCTGCACCATATTTCGCCTCAATCGGCGATGGCAAGAAATATAATTCTACTCACTTCGGCCAAGGCTTGGTCAAGGCTGCGGCGCTTTTTCGCGCCAGATCGATACATCAGGCCTATGCAGCGATTGATGACGGCTATTGGACCGCGGCGCCCAATCCGCACTTAAATGAAGGTGAGCAGCAGCAGCGAGATTCGAAGGTGCATCATGGCCGCAAATCCCCATCGCGTCGTCATCGTCGGCGCCGGCTTCGGCGGGCTGGAAGCGACCTACCGGCTTGCGGGCGCTCCCGTCGAGATCACGCTGATCGACCGCCGCAATCATCATCTGTTCCAGCCGCTGCTCTACCAGGTCGCGACCGCCTCGCTCGCAACCAGCGAGATCGCCTGGCCGATCCGCCATCTCATGCGTGATCGCCGCGAGGTGACGACGCTGTTTGCCACCGTGAGCGGCGTCGACACGGCACGTCGCTGCGTGCTGATCGACGACGGCAGCGAGGTGCCCTACGACACGCTGGTGCTCGCCACCGGCGCGCGGCACGCCTATTTCGGCCACGACGAGTGGGAGCAGTTCGCGCCCGGCCTGAAAACGCTGGAGGATGCGACCACGCTGCGCCGGCACATCCTGGTGGCGTTCGAACGCGCCGAGCGCGAGACCGATCCGGAGAAGCGCGCGGCGCGGCTGACCTTCGTCATCGTCGGAGCCGGCCCGACCGGCGTCGAGCTCGCCGGCACCATCGCCGAGATGGCGCATCACACCCTGCCCGGCGATTTCCGCAACATCGACACGCACAAGGCGCGCGTGGTGCTGATCGAGGCGGGCCCGCGCGTGCTCGCAGGATTTCCCGACGACCTCTCGGCCTATGCCCAGGCGTCGCTGGAAAAGATCGGCGTCGAGGTCGTGCTCGGCCAGGCCGTCACCGAGATCAATCGCGAGGGCGTCGTGTTCGGCGGCAGGCTGCTCGAGGCGAAGACCCGAATCTGGGCCGCCGGCGTGCGCGCTTCGCCCGCGGCCGAATGGCTGGGCGCCCCCAGCGACCGCGCCGGGCGCGTGCAGGTCGAAGCCGACCTCACCATTCCCGGCCATCCCGAGATCTTTGCGATCGGCGACACCGTCAGCATCAACGCCTGGAACGGCAAGCCGGTGCCCGGCATCGCACCGGCCGCCAAGCAGCAGGGCCGCCACGTCGCCGAAACCATAAGAGCGCGCCTGCGCGGCGCCGCGACGGGCCCGTTCCGCTACAAGCATGCCGGCAGCCTTGCGCAGATCGGCAAGCGCCTGGCGGTGATCGATTTCGGCCGCATCAAGCTGCGCGGCGCCATCGCATGGTGGATATGGGGCATCGCCCACATCTACTTCCTGATCGGCCTCCGCCACAGGCTGAGCGTCGCACTGAGCTGGCTCTGGATCTACGCCCGCGACCAGCGCGCCGCGCGGTTGATCACGCAGGGAAGCAGCAAGGTGGTGGGGTGAGACTGGTCTCGTGTCCCGGACGCGGCGCGGCATGAAATGACGCGACGCAGAGCCGGGACCCAGAGGCGGTGGGCCCCGGCTCTGCGGCGCAATGCTTCGCGCTGCACCGCGTCCGGGGCACGAGACCATCATTTCCTACTTCACCAACTCACATCCGCCTTCCGCCAGCGGACGGAACGCCTGCGCCGCCGGGATCGTCGAGACCAGCTTGTAGTAATCATATGGATATTTCGATTCCTCCGGTTTCTTCACCTCGAACAGGTACATCGGATGCACGACGCGGCCGTCCTGGCGGATCGTGGTGTCGCCGAAGAGCTTGTCCTTGCCCTGGAACTTCTTCATCTCGGGCACGACGTTCCTGGCATTGTCGCTGCCTGTGGCTGCGACCGCATTGAAATAGGCGAGCGTGGAGGCATAAACGCCGGCCTGGTTGCCGCTCGGCATCTTGCCGTTCATGCCGGGCCGGGCTGCGAAGCGCTTGGCGAAGGCGCGAGTGTCGTCGTTCATGTCCCAATAGAAGGCCTCCATGAGCTGGAGCCCTTGGGCGACCTTGATGCCCATGCCGTGGATGTCGTTGATGAAGAGCAGGAAGGCGACGAGCTTCTGGCCGCTCTGCTGGATACCGAACTCGGCCGCCTGCTTCACCGCGTTGATGGTGTCGCCGCCGGCATTGGCGAGCCCGATCACCTGCGCCTTGGAGCTCTGCGCCTGCAACAGGAAGGACGCGAAGTCGGAAGTGCCGAGCGGATGTTTCGAGGATCCCAGCACCTTGCCGCCGTGCCCTTCGATGTATTTCTGCGCCTCCGCCTCGATGCCCTTGCCGAGCGCGTAGTCCACCGTGAGGAAATACCAGTCCTTGCCGCCGCGCGACATCATCGCGGCCGCCGTGGTGTTGCCGGTTGCCCAGGCGTCATTGACCCATTGGATGGTGTTGGGCGAGCAGGCCTTGCCGGTGAGATCCGAACTTGCGGTCGACGACGCCAGGAACGTCATGCGGCTGTCGCGCAGCAGGGCATTGATGGAGAGGCCGACCGCCGAGTTCGGTACGTCGACGATGGCATCGACGCCCTCGACGTCGAGCCATTTGCGGGCGATCGCGTTGCCGACATCGGCCTTGTTCTGGTGATCGGCATAGACGATCTCGACCTTGAGGCCCTTGCCGCCGCCGTTGAAATCCTCCGCTGCCATGCGCGCGGCTTCCACCGAACCCATGCCGTTGGTGTCCTGGAAGATGCCGGAGATGTCGTTGAGCACGCCGATGCGCACGACGTTGTCCGATATCTCGGCATTCGCCGCGCCGGTTACCAGGCTCGCGGCCAGCGCGAGCGTCCACTTCAGACGTTTCATCATTTCCCTCCCCTGTTTGGTCGATTGGCGCGCCGGTCTCTGCCGACGCGTTTGAAAAGTCAGACCTGCCGTTCGGGCAGTCTCAGCACCAGCCCATCGAGTGCGGGCGTGATCTTGATCTGGCAGGACAGCCGGCTGTTCGGCCGCCGCTCGCTCGCGGTACCGTCGAGCAGCGCGTCTTCGTCATCCGCCATCGCGGGCAGGAGTGCGAGCGAGCCGTCGTCGACATACACGTGGCAAGTGGCGCACATGGCGTTGCCGCCGCATTCGGCCAGGATGCCGTCGAGCCCGTGGCGGGTCGCGGCCTGCATGGCGCTCTCGCCGTCGCCGGCCTCGACGCGGTCGGACTTGCCGTCAGGATGGATGAAGTTGATGGCGGGCATGAGCTCCTCGTCAGGCCGGGGTGATGGTGACAGGCAGGCTGTCGAGCCCGCGCAGCGTGTTGTTGAAGCGGCGCCTCGGCTCGCCCGTGATCTCGATCTTGGCGATCCGCCGGGCCAGCGCCGTCAGCATCACCTCGCCTTCGAGGCGGGCGACGAGCTGGCCGACGCACATGTGGATGCCGGAGCCGAAGCCGACATGGCCGGAGGTGCGGCGGGTGATGTCGTAGCTGTCGGGCTCGTCCCAGCGGCGGGGATCGCGATTGGCGGCGGCGAGGAACATCAGCACCTTCTCGCCCTCGCCGATCCGCGCGCCCGACAACTCGACCTCGCGCGTGGTGGTGCGGAAGAAGGTCTGCACCGGACTTTCGAAGCGCACGGCCTCCTCGAAGGCGCCACGCGCGAGCGTAAGATCCTGGCGCAGGCGCTGCCATTGATCCGGGAAGCGGGCGAGGCAATAGACCGCGGCCGCGATGCCGTTGACGGTGGTGTCGAGACCGGCCGACAGCAGCGAGCGCACCAGGAGCGGTGCTTCGGTTGCCGTGATGGCGCCTTCGTCGACCTGTGCATGAATGCAGGCCCCAAAGCCGCCGGGCGCCAGGTTCTCGCGCTGACATTGCTCGGCGACATAGGCCTGGTGCGGTGCCGAGCGTTCGATCGCTTCCTGGCGCAGCTGGTTGGGCGGACCGAAGGCGTTGAACACCACGCTGGCATAGGGAATCAGATGCTCCCGCCCCTCCGGCTTCAGGCCGAGCGCATCCGGAAAGATCGAGAGCGGATAGGCTTCCGCAAGATCCGTGATCGCATCGAAGCTGCGCTTCTCCAGCAGCGCATCGACCCGCGCCTCGGCCACTGCGGCAAAGCGATCGCGGACCTGCTTCATCACGGTGGGCGACAGCACCTTCGACAGCACGGCGCGGGTGCGGGTGTGCGCGGGCGGATCGGCCTCGAGGATCAGGCTCGGCGGCCGCCACGGTGTTTCCTTCTTGAAGTCGGACAACCCGACGCCGCGGCTCGAGCAGAAGGTCATGGGATCGTTGAGAACGGCGTGGACCTCGGCGTAGCGCGCGACGGCGTACACGTTCCATCTGTCGAGATAGACCACGGGGCCGGCTTCCCGCAGCAGCTCATGCGTGGGGTAGGGGTCGGCAAAAAACTTCATGTCGAAGGGATCGACGTCGAGATGCGGAATGCCTGATCCAGCTGGGCCGGATACGGTCATGGAAGACCTCCCTCATTTTGATCTTGTGAAAGGGGAGCGCATGCCCTTAGGTCAGCGGGCCCGCCGCGATTCAGAAACCCGATATGCCGCCGTCTTCGACCAGAGTCCGCCAGAAGCCCGCGCCCACGGATGTGGGACCGACGCTCGATCTCGACCGTTACGTCCCGGCGTTCATCACCTTCATCGCCAACAAGCTCTCGAACAGCGCGACCGCGTTCTATCAGAAGCAGTTCGGCGTCAACGTCACGGAATGGCGAATCATGTCGCTGCTGGCGATCGAACCCGGCATTCCGGCGTCGCGAATCTGCCACGTCATCGGCTTCGACAAGGGACCGGTGAGCCGGACACTGGCAGGACTGGAGAAACGCGGGCTGGTCTCGATCCGCACCGATCCGAACGACGGCCGCACCCATTCGATCTCGCTGACGGCGAAGGGGCGCGCCACCCACGACAAGGTGATCGTCGCTGCGTTCGAACGTGAGCGGCGACTGCTGTCCTGCCTCAGCAAGGACGAGCGCGAGGTGCTGATCGAACTGCTGCGCCGGCTGCACGAAAATCTCGGCGCGGTCACCGGCGGCACCGGGGCCTGACCGGCCGCGCGTCAGGCGGCGCCCTCCGACAGTTCCAGGCATGCGCCGGCGTTTGCCGGCGGCACCATTCGTGCCGAGCATCGTTTCCTCCAGGATCGGACGCGGCAGTTTTCCCCGCCGTCATCGCTTCCCGGAACGGTTCGCACAAATTAGTTGCTTAGGCAACAAAAGAATCGGCAGGATATCCCGACAGGGTTGCTGCCTCGGTTTGCTCAACAGTTGCATCGCCCTCCGCTCGTCATTCCGGGGCGCGCGTAGCGCGAACCCGGAATCCATCGCACAACGGACTATGCGGAGAAATGGATTCCGGGTTCGCGCTGCGCGCGCCCCGGAATGACGGCGGAATGCGGCTTCGCTAGCTCGCTCGCTCCAACCCGATCCACTCGCGCGACGCATCGTCATTCAGCCGCGCCACCGCATCGGCACGGCGCGTCAGCACGGCGCGCTGATTGATGTAGCCCTTGTCGGTGATCTCGCCGCCGTCGACGGACGGCGGGTCGGCGAGCAGCAGCGCGCGCGTGGCGTGGCCGGAGGAGTTGCCGCTCTGCTGTTTCAGCCTCGCCAGGCCCTGCGCGATCGCGGCTCTGACCAGGTCATGCGTCAGCACGCCGTTCACAGCGGCCGTCTCGGGCAGCCCGGCATGGGCACGACAGGCTGCGATATTTGGGAACACCAGGAAGCGCACCTCGTCCCCGCCGTGACCGGCAACGACGATGTCCTGCGCCAGCGGCGCGAGCGCGGCGATCCCTGCAACACGCAGCGTGCCGACGTTGACCCATGTGCCGGAATTGAGCTTGAAGTCTTCCGCGACCCGGCCATCGAAGAACAGGCCGCGCTCCGGCCGCGCGCTGTCAGCAAGCTTCACCGCGTCGCCGATCAGGTAGAAGCCCTCTTCGTCGAACGCCTGCCTGGTCAGTTCCGGCGCCTTCCAGTAGCCCGGCGTGACGTTGGGGCCGCGCACCCGCACCTCCAGCTTGTCGCCGGAGGTGACGAGCTTCAGTTCGGTGCCGGGAATGGGCACGCCGATGTTGCCGGAGCGCTCGGCGAGGAAATGACAATCGGTGGCGAGCGGTGAGGTTTCCGTCGAGCCCCAGGCCGAGACCATCGGCAGGGTGCGACCTACGGTCTTGGACGAAAGCTCTGCCAAGGCGTCCCACAGATTCTGCGGCAGCGCGGCGCCGGCATAGAAGGCGAACTTCACCTCGCCGAAGAAGCGGCAGCGCAATTCCTCGTCGCTACGCAGTGCCGCGATCAGCATGTCGAAGCCGCGCGGCACATTGAAATAGACCGTCGGCATCACGCTTTTCAGATTGGCGAGCGACGTCGCGAACAGGCCAGGGGCAGGCTTGCCGCCGTCGATATAGAGCGAGCCGCCATTGCGCAGCACGAGGTTGAAATTGTGGTTGGCGCCGAAGGTGTGACTCCAGGGCAGCCAGTCGAGGATGACGAGATTGCCGCGGCTCTCTTCGAGGAAAGTCCAGGTCTGCGCCTTGGCTTGCTGACTGGATGTCAGCATGCGCTGGGTGTTGATGACCGCCTTGGGCGTGCCGGTCGAACCTGACGTGAACAGGAGTTTCGCGACCGTATCCGGCGTGAGCGCGGCAAAGGCCCTTGCGACGTCGGGCGTCTCGGGCGTTGCCGCAACGCTGCGGAAGGCGAGTGCGCCATCGTCATCGGCATTGCCACTGATGATCAGCGCCTGGTGCAGCGGCTCGATAGCTGCCAGCGCTGCTGCGAATGGCTTGGTCGCGGAGACGTAGATCGCGCCCGGCTCGAGCAGCGCAATCATGCTCTTGAGCTTGTCGAAGTCTTTCGACATCAGCGAATAGGCGGGCGAGATCGCGGCCGATGGCACGCCCACATGCTGGGCGGCAAGCGCGAGCAGCGCGTGATCGATACTGTTGTCCGAGAGGATCGCGAGCGGGTGCTCTGCGGAGAGGCCCTGCGCCAGGATCCAGGACGCGGCGGCGCGCACCTTCCGCAACGCCTGGGCATAGGTGACGGTGGTCCAGGGCGCTTCGACATTGCCCCGTTTGGCCAGGAAGATCGCATCCGGCGTTCGCCGCGCCCATTGCTCCAGCCAGTCGCCGACGCAACGCGCGCCGTCGCGCAACGGATCGGGCGATCGCAGCACGATGCTGCCGTCGGCGCGTTGCTCTGCGATCGTCCTTGGTGTTGCGAACAGGCCTGCAACGTCACCACCTGGGGCGACTGTCATGTGTTTCCTCCTCCGCCCGGATATGGGATCGGCCGCAGCCTCGTCCGGGCCGCTTGGACATAATGTTGGGCACGGCAATTGTTGTCGTCAACAACAATCTTTCTCTCGAGGCCGCGAGGCGCTAGGGTCGCGCGACAGGAGACACCGACGTGACAGCCAGCGCAGCCCGGGCCGACGGCCGCCCCTCCCCACGCAAGCGCGCCGGCAACGGCGACGCATCTCGCGATGTCGCCGACGATGTCGGCCTCGACGCACTGGCCGGCCATGCCGGCTATGCGGTGCGGCGTTTCCAGATCTGGATCTTCCAGGACTTCATCAAGACGCTCGGCGAGGTCGACATCCGGCCGACGCAATATTCGGTGCTGACGGTGATCGGCGCCAATCCGGGCCTGTCGCAGATGGCGGTGGCCAAGCGCCTCGGCATCGAGCGCGCCCGGCTGGTGCATCTGCTCGACAGCCTCGAACAGCGCAAGCTGGTGAAGCGGATCAAGTCGAAGGAGGACCGGCGCTCCCATGCCTTGCACCTCACGGCGCAGGGCGAGACCGCGCTGGCGAAGTTCAAGCGGCTCGCGGCCGAGCACGAGCGGCACGTCGAGGCGAAGATCGGCAGGGAGAACAGGGCGCAGCTGCTCCGGATCCTCGCCGGCTTCACCTGATCCCGACCTGCCCATGATTTAAGCAGATGCACGTCACGGGTCGCCGACGCGCCCGCTCATGCCCCTGCCGAAACATCCCCCAACCCACTGATCACACGATAATATTCAGAGCCATCGTCCTGCCCGGATAATGTACACAATGGCACATCGCTTGCTTCACTCCTGGTGAGGACATGTTGCCGGAGTTTTGTCGCCATGGGGGCTGAGCAGCCTGAAACGATCGCCGCGATTGTGGCCGCGCACCGCGCGGGCCGGCTTTCGCCGGCGCAGACGGTCGCGCGGACCTATCAGCGCATCCGCGACCACAATGACCCCGCCGTGTTCATCAGCCTGCGCGACGAGACGGACGCGATCGCGGAGGCCGAGAAGCTTGCCGCCCGCGTGGATGCTGCCAGCCTGCCGCTCTATGGCGTGCCGGTCGCGGTGAAGGACAATATCGACGCGCTGGGCTTTCCGACCACGGCCGCCTGCCCGGCCTTCTCGTACACGCCGGCCCACGATTCGACCGCCGTGGAGCGCCTGCGCGCCGCCGGCGCCATCATCATCGGCAAGACCAATCTCGACCAGTTCGCAACCGGCCTCGTCGGCGTCCGGTCGCCCTACGGCATTCCGAAAAACTCGATCCGCGAGGATCTCATTCCCGGCGGCTCGAGCTCGGGCTCGGCGGTCGCGGTCGGCGCCGGGCTCGTGCCGCTGTCGCTCGGCACCGACACCGCCGGCTCCGGCCGCGTGCCGGCGATGCTCAACAACATCGTCGGGCTGAAGCCGAGCCTCGGCATGATCTCGACGGCAGGCCTCGTGCCGGCCTGCCGCACGCTCGACTGTATCTCGGTGTTTGCGCTGACGGTGGACGACGCCGCCCTCGCGCTATCGGTGATGGCGGGGCCGGACCAGGCCGATCCGTTCTCGCGCGACCGGCCGCTCGGCGCGATCACGCCGATGCCGCCAAACCTGCGCCTGGGCGTGCCGCGCAAGGGGCAGCTGATCTTCTTCGGCGACAAGAACGCGGAAGCCACTTACGGCGATGCACTGAAGCGATGGACTGCGCTTGGCGCCACATTGGTTGAGTTCGACCTCGAGCCGTTCTACGAGACGGCGCGCCTGCTCTATGAGGGTCCCTGGGTCGCCGAGCGTTATCTCGTGATCAAGGACCTGCTCGCCTCCGCGCCCGACACGATCCATCCCGTGACGCGCGAGATCACCACCGCCGGCGCGCGGCTGACCGCGTCAGAGACCTTCTCGGCGCTCTATCGCCTGCAAGGGCTGCGCAAGACCGCCGAGCGCACGTTCGCCAATATCGACGCGCTGGTGCTGCCGACCGCACCGACCGCCTACACGACCGCACAGGTGCTCGCCAACCCGATCGAGCTCAACAGCCGTCTCGGCACCTACACCAATTTCGTCAACCTGCTCGACCTCTGCGGCCTCGCCGTACCCGCATCGATGCGCAACGACGGCATTCCGTTCGGCATCACGCTGCTCGCGCCCGCAGGACGCGATGCGCTGCTCGCCAGCATCGGGCGGGTGTTTCATGCCGATACGAAGCTGACCGTCGGCGCGAGAGGGGTGGCGCAGCCGCCGCTCGCAGCGCTCGCCACCGGCAGCAGCGACGAGATCCCCATCGCGGTCGTCGGCGCGCACCTGTCCGGCATGGCGCTGAACGGCGAACTGACGGCGCTCGACGGGCGCCTGATCGAGGTCACCAAAACCGCGCCGGACTACAAGCTCTACGCGCTGCCGACCACGCCGGCCAAGCCGGGCATGCTGCGTGTCGCAGCCGGCAAGGGCGCCGCGATCGAGCTCGAGATCTGGTCGCTGTCGTCATCCGCCTTCGGCAGGTTCGTCAACGCGATCCCCGCACCCATGGCGATCGGCACGATCAGGCTTGCGGATGGCCGCAGCGTGAAGGGGTTTCTCGTCGAGCCGGAGGTGCTGGGCGAAGCGCGAGACATCACGGCGTATGGCGGCTGGCGGAAGTTCATGGCAGAAGCCGCGACGGGGTGATCGGCCTCGTGTCCCGGGCGCAGCCGTAGGGTGGGCAAAGCGAAGCGTGCCCACCATCTTCATCAATGAGGAAACACGTGGGCACGGCGCTTTGCGCCTTTGCCCACCCTACGGCACCGCGTGTGCGGCTACACCGACACCGCGTAGATCTCGTACTCGCCGCGCACCAATTCGATATGCGCGCGCATCGCCGCTGCGGCACCTTGCTTGTCGCCGCGCATGATGGCGACGACGACGCGGTCGTGCTCGGCGTGCGACTTGGCGAGGCGGCCGAGATTGCGGAACTGGGCGCGGCGGAACGGCTGCACGCGGACGCGGGTGGCGAGCGTGATCTCGGCGATGTAGCCGTTCTGCGAACCGGTATAGATCGCGTTGTGGAAGCGCTCGTTGACCTCGTGGAAGCGCTCGGGATTGCCGGTGTAGCTCAGCACCCGCAGCTCCTCGTGGATGGCTTCCAGGCCGTGACGCTCGGCCGCCGACATGCGTTCGGCGGCAAGGCCTGCGCACAACGCCTCGAGCTCCGCCATCGCCTCGAACATGCCTTTCAGCCGCTCGACGGATGGCCGCGCCACCACCGCGCCGCGATGAGGCCGCGCTTCGACCAGCCCGCTCGCCACCAGCTGGCGCAGCGCCTCGCGGACCGGGGTACGCGAGACGTTGAAGCGCCGCGCGATGTCGGTCTCGTCCAGCGGCGCGCCCGGCGCCAGCATCCCGCGCACGATCTCGTCGGCAAGCTGAAGCCGCAGTTCCTCGGCGCGCGTGACTTTCTGCAGCGACGGAAGTGCCCGGTCGACGCGAGGCACTACCGGCTCGGCCGGCAATGTCCCGGGCGGAAGATCGTCAAGCGTCATTCGGTCAGGTCTCTTTCGGCTCGTCGATGATGCTGACATGAGCCGCGACGACGCGCCAGCCCTCCGGGAAGCGAATCCACGTCTGCATCTGCCGGCCGACCTTGCCGGGCGCCGTGTCGCGATAGAACAGGGTGGAGGCCACGGCCGTGTCGCGACCGTAGCTGGTGATCACCGTCCTTGCGGTACGCCGGTTAAGCCCGACCGGCGAGCGGGCGGCGCGGAAGCCAGAGATGGCCTCATAGCCGTAGAGGTTCTCGCCGATGCCGTAGCGCAGCGTACGGGGATCGTCGCGAAAGAGTTCGCCGAGCGCGGCGACGTCGTTGCTGACGAGGGCCTGCTCATAGCGCTCGAACGCGGCTTTGACTTCCGCGATCACCTCGGGGAGATCGATCTCCATCTCAAAATCCTCTTGGCGTGGGCGCAGCGACGACGCCCATCTTCTCCAACGCGTGCGCGACGCGCAGCGCGATGTCCTCGCGCCAGGGCGCACAGATGATCTGCACGCCGATCGGCAGCGGTTCGAGCGGCACCGGCACTGCCACGACCGGCAGGCCGATGAACGAGATCGGCTGGGTGTGGATGCCGATATTGGCGCGCACCGGCAGCTCGACGCCGTCGAGGTTGAAATTCACCTGGCCGAGCTTCGGCGCGGTGCAGGGCGTCGCCGGCGCCAGCAGCACGTCGACCGATTTGAAGATCTCGGCAAGCTGCGCGCGATACCAGCGGCGGAATTTCTGCGCGCGATCGACCAGCGGCGCCGGCACCATGGCGCCCGCGATCAGCCGGTCGCGCACGGCCGGATCGAAGTCGTTCGGGCGCTTGCGCAGGCGATCGAGATGCAGCGAGGCGCCTTCGGTGGTGGTGATGACATAGGCTGCGGCGCGGGCGCGCGAAGCTTCGGGCACCTCGACCACCCGCGTTGCGCCAAGCGCCTTGGCAACGCGGCTGACGGCTTCGACCGCTTCCGGAAACACGTTCTTCTGGAAGTGACCGCCGGCGATGGCGATGCGCAGATCCGAGACCGGATTGGCGAGCAGCGGCAGCGTCGGTTCCAGCCCACGCGTGGTGCAGGCGGCGTCGTCCGCATCCGGCCCCTGCATCACGTCATAGGCGAGCGTGAGGTCGGCGACGGAGCGCGCGAATGGGCCGAGATGATCGAGGCTCGCGACGAACGGAAACGAGCGCGCGCGCGACAGCCGGCCATAGGTCGGCTTGAGGCCGAAGATGCCGCAGAACGAGGACGGCACGCGGATCGAGCCGTTGGTGTCCGAGCCGAGCGCAATCGGAACCAGCGCGCCGCCGACGGCGCTGCCCGAGCCGCCCGACGAGCCGCCGCTCATCCGCGTCGTGTCGTGCGGATTGCGCGAGGGGCCGTCGTGGACGTTCTCGCCGGTGAAGTCGTAGGCGTATTCGCCCATGTTGAGCGCGCCGACGAGGACCGCCCCGGACGCTTCCATCCGCTCGATCAGCGCCGCATCGCGCTTGGCGGGTGCGAGGTCGCGGTTGATCTTCGAGCCCGCGCGGGTGGGCAGGCCCGCGACGTCGAACAGGTTCTTCACCGCGAACGGCACGCCGGCGAGCGGGCCGACTTTCTTTCCCGCCGCGATATCAGCGTCGATCGCGCGTGCTTTCGCGCGGGCACGCTCGGCGGTGACGTCGGTAAAGGCGTTGAGGATGCCGTCATGCTGCTTGATGCGCGCGAGCGCGGCTTCGGTGGCATCGAGCGCGGACATCTTGCCGCCCGCAACCGCACTCGCGATCTCGGAGGCCGTCATCTCTGGCTTGGCGGTCATGACAGCATCAGGCCGTAAAGACGGGCGCCGGCTCGGTCTCGTCCGGCAGCGCGAATTCGTCGACGAGACGGCCGAGCCGCAGCGAGACCTCGAGGTTGGCGCGCACGGCAGGCCGCCAGGCCTCCTCGATCGGCAGCGCCAGCGCCTTCGATACGGCATCGATATAGTCGTCCAGGGGTTCGGCCATCACGCTCTCAAACTGATCTCAGTGCACCTGCAGCGGCGGATGCGGGATCGCCGTCAGCAGCTCCTTGGTGTAGTCGTCCTTGGGATCGCTGAGGACCTGCTCGGAAAAGCCTTCCTCGACGATCCGTCCCGTCCGCATCACAATGACACGATCGCACAGCAAGCGCACCACATTCAAATCATGCGAGACGAACAGATAACTCATACCTAGCCGCGCCTTGAGATCCTGCAGCAGATTGAGCACCACGGCCTGCACCGAGACGTCCAGCGCCGCCGTCGGCTCGTCCAGGATGACCAGCTTCGGATGGAGGGCAATCGCCCGGGCGATGCCGACGCGGGCCTTCTGGCCGCCGGACAATTGGTGCGGGAAGCGGTCGAGCAGGTTGTGCGGCAGGCCGACCATGGTGGCCAGTTCCTCGCAGCGGGCGCGGAGCGCGTCGCGCCCCTTGATGTCACCCAATTGCATGATCGGGTCGGCGATGGCGCGCACGGCGGTGAAGCGGGGGTTGAGGCTGTCGGTCGGATCCTGGAACACCATCTGGATACGGCTGCGCTGCGGCAGGCGGGCAAAGGACGCCGGCTGGATGGCGCCGATGTCCTCGCCGTCGAACTGGATCAGGCCGGAGGTCTGGTCGAGCAGGCGCATGACCATCATCGAGGTCGTCGATTTGCCGCAGCCGGATTCGCCGACGAGGCCGACGCTCTCGCCATGGCCGATCGAGAAGCTGATGCCGTCGACGGCGCGGAACACGTCCGGCTCCACCGGCGGCTTGCGGCGAAACAGTTTTCCGAGCGTGGCGGTCGCGCCCTGGCGGGGATATTCCTTGACGAGCTTGTCCACGAGGAGGAGGGGGGTCTTCTCCGCGCTTGCACTGCTCTGCTCCCTCTCCCCGTTCTTCACGGGGAGAGGGTTGGGGTGAGGGGCTATTTCCGCGAGCACGGTGCTGGGAGAGTCCCCCTCACCCGCCACGCTCTGGGGCGCAATTGCGCTCCCGAGCGTGTCGGCCTCTCCCCGCGTGCGGGGAGAGGCGAAGGCGGCGCCCTCCTCTTCCGGCAGCAAATCCCGCAAGCTCACGCCGAGCCGCGGCGTCGCGCGCATCAGCTTCTTGGTGTAGGGGTGCTGCGGATTGGCGAAGATGTCGGCGGCTTTCGCGGTCTCGACGACCCGGCCCTTCTCCATGACGACGACGCGGTCGCAATAGGCGGCAGCCAGGCCCAGATCGTGCGTGATCAGGATGGTCGACATCGCGCGGCGCCTGGTCAGCTCGACGATCAGGTCCATCACCGCCTTCTGCGTGGTGACGTCGAGGCCGGTGGTCGGCTCGTCCGCGATCAGGAGCTGCGGATTACAGGCGAGCGCGAGTGCGATGACGACGCGCTGGCACATGCCGCCGGAGAGCTCGAACGGATAGGCGTGGTAGCGCTCGCGCGGGCGGGCGATCTTGACCTGCTCCAGCGCCTCGATCGCCTTCTCGCCGTGATCGGCCACCTGGGCCTGCTGCACATGGGTGCGCAGCACGTCCTCGATCTGGTCGCCGACTTTGCGGATCGGGTTGAGCGCCGCGCGCGGATTCTGGAAGATCATCGAGACTTCGCGGCCACGCAGGTCGCGCATCTGGTCTTCGGTCGCGGCCTTCACGTCGATGCCGGAGAACATCACCGAACCCTCGGCGATCCGCCCGGCGCGGTCGAGGATGCGCATCACCGCATAGGACGTCACCGACTTGCCGGAGCCGGACTCGCCGACGATGGCGAGCGTCTCGCCCTTGGCGACGGAGATGTTGACGTGCTGCACGGCTTTGACGATGCCGCGGCGGGTGGTGAATTCGACCGTGAGGTCCTGAACGTCGAGCAGCGGCTGGGCGGTCATGGACGGCTCCCGTCACTCAAACATTCGAAAACAACCCCATGCACAGTAGAATGGCGACTGAAATCATTGGAGAATTTCGGCCGGAAATTTGCGCGTGAGGCGGCCGCCGCCCTCTCATTCCCTCCCCCCTTGTGGGGGAGGGGCAGGGAGGGGGGTGCCACAAGGGGACTCTCTCCGCATGCGAGCGCCGCAACATCCGTCCCACAGACACCTTTTCCTGGGCTACCCCCCTCCCCAACCCTCCCCCACAAGGGGGGAGGGAGCGAGAGGACGGCGCCCTCCTCACCTGTGAGTCTCGCTTCGCTCGCCACCGACTGAAGACCAACCATCACGTCCTCCGCTGGGGATCGACGATGTCGCGCAGGCCGTCGCCGAGGAGGTTGAAGCAGAACACGGCGATCATCAGGGCGAGGCCGGGGAATAGCGCGATCCACCATTCGCCTGACACCATGAAGCCGGCGCCCTCCGCGACCATGATGCCCCATTCAGCCGTGGGCGGACGGACGCCGAGGCCGATGAAGGACAGGCCCGCGGCGTTGAGGATGGCGTAGCCCATGGTCAGCGACATCTGCACGATCATGATCGGCATGATGTTCGGCAGGATGTGCACCAGCAGGATGCGGAATTCGCCGTTGCCCGACAGGCGTGCGGCCTGCACGAAGCCGGCATTGCGGCGGACATTGGCCTCGGCGCGCGCAACGCGGGCATAGAGCGGAAAGTTCACGATCGCGGTGGCCAGGATAATGTTCTGCACGGTGTTGCCGAGCGCGGCGACGATGCCCATAGCGAGCACGAACAGCGGGAACGCCATGATGGTGTCGGCGATGCGGCCGACGATGCGATCGGTCCAGCCGCCGAAGTAACCGGCGGCGATGCCTGCGAGCCCACCCATCAGGAACACCAGCGCAACCGAGGCGACCGCGATGAAGACGTCGAGGCGCGTGGCGACGATGACGCGGCTGAAGATGTCGCGCCCGAGCTGGTCGGTGCCGAACCAGTGCGCGGCGGAAGGAGGTTTTAGCGCTGCGGCGGTGTCGGAGGCGAGCGGATCGTACGGCACCACGTAAGGGCCGAAGATAGCCGCGACGAGGATCACGATCAGCAGCGCGAAGGCGAAGCCCGTGACCTTGTTCTCGCCGAGCACGTAGCGGGTCTGCTCGAGGATCGCGACGAGGCCGGAGGTGCGGGCGGGACCGGCAGGTTCGACAGCAGGCGCAACGGAGCTCATGTGGTCCCCCTAGCCTTCAAGTCTGACGCGCGGATCGATCACGCCATACAAGATGTCGATCACGAGGTTGAGCAGCACGTACATCACCGCCATGGTCAGCACGAAGCCCTGCACCGGCGCGAAGTCCGAGGAGATCAGCGCCTCCACCGCGTAGGAGCCGATGCCGGGCCAGGCGAACACCTTCTCGACCAGCACGTTGGCCCCCAGCAGGAACGAGAACACCATGCTCAGCGTGGTGATGACGGGCAGCATCGCATTGCGGAAGGCGTAGGTGACGATCACGGTCGCCGGCGACAGGCCGCTGGCGCGCGCGGTGCGGACGAATTCGGATGCCAGCACCGCCAGCATCGAGGCGCGGGTCATGCGCGCGATCGGCGCCAGCGAGAAGATCGCGAGCGTCGTCGCCGGCAGGATCAGCTGGCTCAGCGCCGAGCGGAATGCCTCGACGTCGCGCGCGAGCAGAGTGTCGATCAGGTAAAAGCCGGTCACCGTCGGCGGCGCGCTGTAGAACACGTCGAGACGGCCGAGCGGCGCGGGCGACCAGCCGAGCCGGAAATAGAACACGTAGACCAGCACGAGGCCGGTGAAGAACACGGGGAGCGACACGCCGGCCGTCGTCGTCAGCCGGCAGAGATGGTCGATCCAGGAGCCCGGGCGCGTCGCCGCGAGCACACCAAGCGGGATGGCGATCACGACCGAGACGATGAGGCCGAGCAGCGTCAGCTCGGCCGAGGCCGGCAGGCGATTGCGGATTTCGGCGGCGACGGGCTGGCCGGTCGTGAGCGAGTTGCCGAAATCGCCATGGGCGAGATCGTTGGTGTAGCGGAAGAACTGCTCGATCAGCGGTTTGTCGAGGCCGAGCTTCTTGCGGATCTGCTCGACGGCTTCTTTCGAAGCGGCAGGGCCGGCGAAGTACGCCGCAGGGTCGCCCGGCAATGCGCGCGTCAGCAGGAAGGTGACGATGACGACGCCGATCAGCGAGGGAATCGCGAACATCAGGCGCTTGCCGATCATGGTCAGCATGGGGAGCTCCTGCGCGTGTTGCGTACGCTGCTTGTCGCGCGCTCCGCTGCGTTCCCTCCCCCCTTGTGGGGGAGGGCCAGGGAGGGGGGTGGCCCCGGGAGAGGTCGGAGTTCGTGGCTACCCCCCTCCCTTCCCCTCCCCCACAAGGGGGGAGGGAATGAGAGAGCAGTGCCCACCTCACTCCAGCCGAAACGATCAATCGATGCCGATGCGTCGCCGACGATCAGCATATCCTCTCACCCCTTCGCCATCGCGCGGTAATCGAGCCTGCGGTGGAACCAGTATTGATAGCCGCTGATGTTCTTCTGCATCGCGACGTTGACGAAGGGCTGGTACAGCGGGATGCGCGGCATGTCGGTGAAGGCGAGATCGACGAAGCCCTTCACGTCCTTGTCGTAGGTCGCCGTGTCGCCGATTGAAGCAGCGGTGCGCGCGCCATCGATCAGCTTGTCCATCTCCGCCGACTTGTAGCTCATGGTGTTGAAGACGGAATTGTTGCCGTGATAGCACCAATAGAAGAAGTATTCGGGATAATCGAGCCAGCCCGAGAACACGTTGGTGAAGAGCGGCATCTCCTTCTTGTTCAACTCGGTGCGCCAGTTGGCGCCGGGCACCTTGTTGATGGTGGTCTTGATGCCGAGCTGGGCGAGCGATTCCTGCACCAGCACGCAGAGCGGCTCGTTGACGCCCGCGAAGTTGAGGTCGAACGAGATCGTGGTCTCGAAGCCGTTGGCGTAGCCGGCCTCGGCGAGCAGCGCTTTCGCCTTCTCCATGTCGGTGTTGAACTTGTGCGGCTGCGGCCAGGCGACTTCGGTCGGCTTGTCCTTGGGCGCGCCGAACATGGGATTGCCAAGGCCGAACAGCACAGCGTCCATGATCTTCTGGTACGGCATCGCATAGGCGATCGCCTGCCGCACCTTCGGATTGTCGAACGGCGGCTTGGTCACGTTCATGCCGATATACTGGATGCCGTTCGAGAACGGCAGCGACACCACGTTGAGCTTGCCGTTCGCCTTCATCTCCTGGAAATCCTTGAACGGCAGCTCATAGGAGATGTCGGCGTCGCCGCGCTCGAGCAGCGCGCGGCGGTTGCCGGCCTGCGGCACCATGCGCCAGATCACCCGCTTGATCTTCGGCAGGGGACCGCCGACCCAGTCGTCGTTGCGCTCCATCACCACTTCGGTGCCGGCGGTCCATTTCACCACCTTGTAGGCGCCGGAGCCGGCGGTCTGCTGCTTGGTGAACTCGAGACCCCAGGGATCCTTCTCGCTGGCGTTCTTCTTCACCAGCTCGGAATTGACGATGCAGGGCACGATGACGGCAAGATCGGGGATCGTGAGCCTGTCCTTCTTCAGGAAGTCGACGCGTACCGTATGATCGTCGATCACGACGAACTGCTCCGGCTTGGTCAGCGAACCCGCGCTCATCTGGAAGGTCGGGAAGCCGCCGACGCTGACGGCGCGGTCCAGCGACCACTTGACGTCCTTGGCGGTAACAGGCGCGCCGTCGTGGAATTTGGCATTCTTCTTGAGCTTGAAGGTCACCGACATGTCGTCGATCTTGAAGTCCTCGGCGAGCTCGCCCTTGAACTTGTCGCGATCGTAATAGGGCACGCCACCGGGGCCGCTCTTCATCTCGTGGCTGATCAGGCGGTCGTAGCAATTCCAGGACACCTCGTAGCCGGGCACGTTGGTGCCGACGCCATGGATGTCGAGATTGTTGGGGCCGCCCTCCGAGACGATCAGCAGCGTCTCCGAGCGGGCATCGGCCTTGGCGGAGGAGATCACGGACGGCATGGCCGGAAGCGCCGCTCCGGCGGCCAACCCGGAAACGGATTTGAGGAAATCGCGGCGTTTCATGAAATGGCTCCAACACAACGTTTTGGTTGGAACTGACTTCGCAAGGTTTGTGCCAGAGCTTAACGAGGCATTACCCGCGGATTAACATGCTGATTCCAATCATATTCTGCCATTTCTGGCGGAAGTTGGAGAGGGCGATCACGCCTCGTATTGCATACAAAGAGAGGCAATTGCTTAAAATATAGGCCAACAAATGGAGGAGCCCATTCGGAAGGCGGCGGCGAAAATCCTTCAAGCCACGGCGTAACGGTACGATCTCCGCCGTCATTCCGGGGCGATGCGCAGCATCGAGCCCGGAATCCATCGGGCGGCAGAACGCGCGGCGCATGGATTCCGGGCTCGCCGCGCCGCGGCGCCCCGGAATCACAGGGAGGCGTGGCGTACTCAGCCGGGCCAGATCAGATCCTGAAGTTCGACCAGGTCCGCCGCCCTCTCCTGCCAGCCTTCGATGCAGATGTGGCCGTTGAGGTCGCTGGCGCGGTGCAGCAGCATCAAGGCCATCAAGCGGCGCTTGAGCGCGAAATCGAGCTTCGTATAGCCAAAGCCTTCGAGCAGGCTCTTCACCCGGCCCGGCCGGCCCGCCGCCATGAAGGCGCTGGGGCCGAGCAAATCGTAGTCGCGCCATCCCGCGAGCACGTCGCCAAAGTCGAACAGGCCCTTGAGCGACCATTGGCCGTCATCGGAGGCGAGCAGGAAGTTTTCCGGAATGTATTCGCCGATCAGGATCACCGGCGGCGCATCCATCGGAATCAGCTGAGCCGCATCGCGCAGGAGATCGTCGAGACCGGCGAGGAATTTCGGCGCAAGGCCCAGACGTGTGTGCCGCGCGCGGCAGCCCTGCATCTGCCGGCGCATGAATTCGTCCCAGCGCGGCTCAATCGCAGAGAGCGGGCCAAGCGGGACGCGCTGAACCATCGCGATGGTCTCGCCGATCTGGCGCAGCACGCGCTCCTTCTGGTCTTCCGGCAGATGCGGCCAGACCTCCGAGCCGAGCGTGCCGGCAAGGCGCGTGATGATCAGATAAGGCCAGCCGTCGCGCTCACCTTCTGCAACGATCTCGGGAATCGGCAAATGCAAGCGGCCGGCAAGCTGCGACAGCGAGGCGCGCTCGGAGACGAATTGCGCGCGCAAAAGCAGCGGGAAGATCTTCAGGATCAGATTGTCACCGAGGCCGACGACGAGATTGGTACCTGTCGCAAACACAAGCGGCGCGCCGACATCGAGACCGTGTCCGCGCGCGATGTCGAGCGCGATCGGCAGCCATTGCGAGGACGCCGAGCGGAAGGCGCGAAAGCTTTCCGCATCGGTGAGGTGAGGAAGCGTCATCGACATCACGCGCACAGTAGGTTTGCGCTCGTCATGCCCGGGCTTGTCCCGGGCATCCACGTTCTTCGTGCTGCGTGGCAAGTCGTGGATGGCCGGGACAAGCCCGGCCATGACGCTGTGGAAAGGTCTCGCGCGCCGGTCAACGCCAAGCTTCTATCCTGCTTCTACCTGTCCGGGCTTGCGCGCTCGAACTGGCGCAGCAGCTTGTTGCCGCGCTCGACGGCGGAATCCAGTGCGGCTTGCGCGCTCTTCTGGCCGGCAAAGGCCTGCTCCAGCTCGTCCTCGATGGCGCCGCGGATCAGGATGAAGGAGCCGAGCCGGATGCCCTTGGAGTTCTCCGTCGGCGGATGCAGCGTGATCTGCTCGAACGAGATCGCCGAGCCCGGATTGCGCTCGTAGAAGCCCTGCGACCGCGTCAGCTCGAAGGCGGCGCGGGTCACAGGCAGATAGCCGGTGTTCTGGTGCCAAGCAGCCTGCACGGCGGGTTGCGACAGATAGGCAAAGAACCGCGCGACGCCCTTGTATTCCTGGCGGGGACGGTCGCGCAGCACCCAGAGCGTGGCGCCGCCGATGATCGAGTTCTGCGGCGCGTCCTTCACGTCGGGCCAGTACGGCATCATGCCGTAGCCGATCTCGAATTTCGAATTCGCCTTGATGTCGGCGCGCGTCGCCGAGGAGCCAATGAAGATGCCGCATTCGCCTTTCTGGAAGCGCGGCTCGGCTGATTGCCCGCGGCCGCTGTAGTCGAACAGCCCGGTCTTCTGCCACTCCGCGAGCTGGGCAATGTGCTTGACGAGGAGCGGATTGTTGATGGTCAATTCGGCATCAAGCCCGGCAAAGCCGTTCGCCCGTGTCGCCAGGGCCAGATTGTGGAAGGCGGAGAAATTCTCGACATGGATCCAGGACGGCCAGGACGTGGTGAAGCCGCAAGGAGCACCGCGGTCGCGCAGGCGCTTTGCGGCCGCCCCCAATTCCGGCCAGGACTTCGGCGCCGCCTCCGGATCGAGGCCCGCCTCACGGAACATGGTCTTGTTGTAATAGAGGATCGGGGTCGAGGAATTGAACGGGAAGGACAGCAGATTGCCGGCCGCATCGGTGTAGTAGCCGGAGACCGCGGGCAGGTAATTGCCCAGCGAGAACGGCTCGCCCTGGTCCCGCATCAGGCTGAACACCGGATAGATCGCGCCCTTGGCCGCAGTCATGGTGGCGGTGGCGACCTCGTTGACCTGGACGATCGCCGGCTGGCTGCGGGAGCGGAAGGCGAAGATCGCGGCCGTCACCGTCTCGGTGTAGCTGCCCTTGTAAGCGGGCACGATCCGGTAGTCGGACTGCGAGGCGTTGAAGTCGGAGGCGAGCTTGTCGAGCTGCCGGCCGAGCTCGCCGGACATGGCGTGCCACAGCGCGATGTCCGTGGCGGCACGCGCAGGCGCGGCCAATGAGAGCGCCGCAAGGGCGGCGACGAGCTGCAAAAGGCGCAGTGCTGACATCACGGTGGCTCTTCCCTTGCCGCACGCCGGAAGACGGCTGCCTTGCTTAAGGCGCGGCATTGGCGGTTTCAACCGGGAATGAGCGCCGGCCGCGCCGCACAATTCTGCCCTGCGGAACCGGCGGAATGGCTTTCCCATGACCATCTGTTAGATTGCATTGAACCTTTTCCTTCTACCATAGACTCCACCACTGAGGGGTCGAGTGTGCCAGTGCTGAACCGTGCCGAATCTTCGCGGACCGGGGTGATCTTCGTCGCGCTTCTGCTTACCGTCTGGACGACGGGCGCCGTTGCGCGCGAATTTCGCGCCGCCGACACTCAGGCCGAGAATTACCCGACCGTCCAGGCGCTGCGCTACATGGGCGCCCTGATCGCCGAGCGCAGCGGCGGCCGGCACGAGATCAAGGTGTTCCACTCCCGTCAGCTCGGCGAGGAAAAGGAGACCATCGAGCAAACCCGGGCCGGCGCGATCGACCTCAACCGGACCAACGTGGCGCTGATCGGCAATTTCGTCCCGGCGATGAACGTGCTCGCGATGCCGTTCCTGTTCCGGTCCATCGAGCACATGCAGAACGTGCTGGACGGGCCGATCGGCAGCGAGATCTTGAACAGTTTCGAGCCCTACGGCTTCGTGGGACTCTGCTTCTACGATTCGGGCGCGCGGTCGATCTACAATGGCGTCCGCCCGGTCCGAAGCGTCGCAGATCTCCGGGGATTGCGGATCCGGGTGCAGCAGTCGGAGTTGATGAACCAGATGATGCGCGCGCTCGGCGCCGAACCGGTCGAGCTGCCCTACGGGCAGGTGCTCACCGGGCTTGCCAACCACCTGATCGACGGCGCCGAGAACAACTGGCCATCCTTCGTGACGACGGACCATTACAAGCATGCCGGCCACTACACGCTCACCGAGCACACGATGAGCCCGGAGGTGCTGGTGATCTCGCTGAAGGCCTGGCAGAGCCTGTCGCCGGACGACCGGATCATCTTCAGGGAGGCCGCGCAGCGCTCGAGCCGCTTCATGCGCGAGAAGTGGCGCGACCTCGAGGAGCAGTCGCAGCGCAAGGCGCAGGACGCGGGCGTGACCATCATCAAGGACATCGACCGCAAGCCGTTCGAGGAGGCGATGGCCGCAATCTACGCCAAGGCCGGACGCGATCCTGCGGCGGCCGCGCTGATCGAACGCATTCGCAAGGTGGAGTGAGGCCTGTTGGCTGCACTTGGACATCACGAACACGCGGACAGGCCGCCCGGCCCGATCGGGCAGCTGCGCGCGCGGCTCGTCGGGGTGCTGCGGGCGGTGCCGATCCGCTGGCGCATCCTGTCGATCGCCGCGCTGAACTCCGCCGTGGTCGTGGTGCTGGTGGCGATGATTTGGAACGGCGCGCAGGTGCTGGGCTCGGCCTGGCACGACGTGCGCCAGGTGCGCGAGTCCGACCGGATCCTGGCGCTGCTCGAAAGCGAGACCGGACGCCTCCAGAACCTGATCCACCGCTATATCAACCAGCCGAGCCCCGACCTGTTCGCCGAGATCCTCCTGCTGCGCGAGGCGGTGCTGGGCACGCTGACCAACCGCGCTGCCAAGGACCCGATGCTGTCGGGCTCGGTCGAGGAGCTGGAGCGCACCACCGATCGCTTCCTCAACGGCTTCGGCGAACTGCGCAGCGTGCAGGCGACGATCGCCAAGACCTACGAGGAGCAGGTGCAGGGCCCGGCCAGGGACATGGCCGGCCTCTACTCCATCATCGAGGGCGCCACTGGCCATCGCGACGCGCTGATCTGGCCCTCGCTCGGCAAGTCCCGCGAGGCCTTCACCGCGATGCTGGTGGCGGCCAATTCCTACTACCTGTCGCAATCATCGGGCGCCGCCGACGACGCGCGCCGCAACACCGAGACGATCGAGAAGACCATCCCGGTCATGATCGATCTCGCCGACAACGACCTCCAGAAGATGGCTCTGCGGCGGCTTGCGGCCCGCACGATGGCGCTGCGCGAGGGCTTTGCCAAGCTCTCCGAGCGGCTCGCGAGCCGCACCGAGCTGCTCCGCAGCACCATCGACGCCAGCCAGGCCGAGGCGATCGGCGCCATCGACGACCTCTCGAGCAAGATGCGCCAACGCGAGCAGAAGGCGCAGGAGACCTTCGACCGCACGCTCGCCGACATTTCCCGCCGGGTGCTGTCCATCGCAGTCATCTTCCTCGGCATCATCCTCAGCGCCGGCGTGCTGATCGCACTGTCGATCCGCCTGCCGCTGCAGCAGATCATGACCGCGATGCGTGCGATCACGCTCGGCGACCTCGATCGCGAGGTGCAGGGCACCAAGGCGCGCGACGAGGTCGGCGCCATGGCACGCGCGGTGGAGGTGTTCCGCGAGAACGCGATCGCCAAGCGCGAGACCGAGGACGAGCTGCGCGCGTCCAAGGAGAAGGCCGAGAGCGCGCTGCTCGAGCTCAATACCGCGCAGCAGAATTTGATCGATGCCGAACGGCTGGCGGCGCTCGGCGGCCTGGTTGCCGGCGTCGCGCACGAGGTCAACAACCCGATCGGCATCAGCCTCACGGTGGCCTCCAGCCTGGCCCGGCGCACCGAGATCTTCGAGGCCCAGCTCAAGGGCGAGGGCGGCCTGCGCCGGTCACAGCTGGAGGAATTCGTGCAGTCCTCACGCGACGCCTCGCAGCAGCTCGTCGCCAACCTCCAGCGCGCCGGCGAGCTGATCCAGTCTTTCAAGCAGGTTGCGGTGGATCGCTCGCATATCGAGCGGCGGCAATTCTCGCTCAGCGAAGCCACCGAGCAGATCATCGCCAGCCTGCGCCCGGTGTTGAAGCGGTCGCCGATAACGCTTCAGGTCGACGTGCCCGAGGGGCTGCTGCTCGACGGCTATCCCGGCTCCTACGGCCAGATCCTGACCAACCTGTTTCTCAACGCCGCCAACCATGCCTTCGCCGACGGGCGCGCCGGCACGATCGCGATCTCGGCGCGGCCGCGCGGGAGCGACGACATCGAAATCAGCTTCGCCGACGACGGCGCCGGCATGACCCCCGACGTGCAGCGCCAGGCCTTTGACCCTTTCTTTACCACCCGGCGCAATGAAGGCGGCACGGGACTTGGCCTGCATATCGTCTATAACCTCGTCACCCAGCAGCTCGGCGGCCGCATGGTGCTGGAATCCAAGCTGGGACAAGGCACTACTTTTCGCATTATCATGCCCCGGGTCGCCAAGGGCGGCACGCAAAGCACAGAAAGTGACGGATCTTCGCAATGGCCGAACAGGACGATGTCCTCCACCTGATCGACGATACCGGTACCACGTCGGAGGATAGCAACGCCCGGAAGTGGAAGATCGCCGTCATCGACGACGATCCGGCCGTGCATGACGGCACCCGTTTCGCGCTGTCCGACTACAGCCTCAACGGCCAGAGCCTGGAGATCCTCTCGGCCTATTCCGCAGCGGAAGGCCGCAAGCTGATGGCCGAGCACAATGACATCGCCGCCGTACTGCTCGACGTCATCATGGAGACCGACGTCGCCGGCCTCGAACTGGTCGAGTTCATCCGCAACGAGATCCGGAACGAGACCGTGCGCATCATCCTGCGCACCGGCCAGCCCGGCCAGGCGCCGGAGCGGCGCGTGATCGTGCAGTACGACATCAACGACTACAAGGCCAAGACCGAGCTCACCGCCGACAAGCTGTTCACCTCCCTGACCGCGGCGCTGCGCTCCTATCAGCAGCTCGAGCGCATGGTGCAGACGCGGCGCGGGCTGGAGATCATCATCGACGCCGCCTCGACGCTGTACGACTTCAAGTCGATGCAGCGGCTCGCCGAGGGCGTGCTGACCCAGCTCGCCTCGCTGCTCAACGTCGATTGCGCCGGCATCCTGGTCCTGCGCGACAATGGCGGCGTCGACCCCGAGCTCTCGGTGCTCGCCGGCAGCGGCTGCTACAGCCGCTTCATCGGCACCACCACGTCGAAGGCGCTCGATCCCGACCTGCGCGAGATGGTCGAGGCCGCGTTCCAGCGCCGCAAGAACGAATTCGCCGACCACCGCAGCGTGATCTATCTGCGCACCGGAAGCGGCCGCGAGGTCGTGGTGCTGCTCCAGGCCGAGCGCGAGCTGTCGGAGACCGACCGCTCGCTGGTCGAGATCTTCTCCTCCAGGCTCTCGATCGCCTTCGACAACGTGATCCTCTACCAGCAGCTGCAGGACGCCAACACCCAGCTCGAGGACCGCGTCGCCCAGCGCACCCGCGCGCTGATGCAGGCCAATCGCCGGCTCTCGGCGCAATGGCTGCGGCTGCAGCGCGCCAACGGCTTCAAGAACGAGATTCTGGGCACCGTCGCGCACGACCTGAAGAATCCGCTCGGGGTCATTCTCGGCCGCACCGAGATGCTGAAGGAGCTGATCTCGACCGGCGCCTCGGAAAGCGGCGTGGCCGCCCAGGTCGACCACATTCGCGACGCCACCAAGCGCCTGACCACGATGGTCGATCACCTGATCTCGGATGCGATGGCCGATGCCTTCGACATCACCATCCGCCGCGAGCCGGTCGACGTCGCCGCGCTGGCCAAGGAGGTTGCCGACGCCAACCAGCCGCTCGCGGTCAACAAGCAGCAGGCGATCAGCGTCACCGCGCCGCCCAACATCGTCACCATGTGCGACACCGACCGCATCCGAGAGGCGATCGACAATCTCATCAGCAACGCCATCAAATATTCTCCGATCGGCGGCAAGATCGACGTGGCCGTCAGCCATGAGGGCAGCGACACCATCGTCCGCGTCAGCGACGAGGGCGCCGGCCTGTCGCCGGAGGATCTCGGCCGCCTGTTCGGCCGGTTCCAGCGGCTGTCGGCAAAGCCGACCGCCGGCGAGAGCTCGACGGGGCTTGGGCTCTCCATCGTCAAGCGTATCATCGACATGCATGGCGGCGAGGTAACCGCCGACAGCGACGGCCCCGGCAAGGGATCGACCTTCACCATCACCCTCCCCGCGACTGAAACGCCGTGATGCAGAGCCCATGACCCAAAGCCAGCACATCATGATCGTCGACGACGAGGCCCCGGCCCGGGAGATGGTCGGCGACTACCTCAAGATGCACGGCTTCACCGTGACGCTGTGCGACGGCGGCAAGAGCCTGCGCGCCGCGATCCAGGGCAGCATGCCCGACCTCGTCGTGCTCGATCTCAACATGCCCGAGGAAGACGGGCTCTCGATCATTCGCGACCTCAAGAGCCGCATCAACGTACCGGTGATCATGCTCACGGCGACCGCGAGCCCGATCGATCGCGTCGTCGGACTCGAGCTCGGCGCCGACGATTACGTGGCCAAGCCCTGCGAGCTGCGCGAGCTGATGGCGCGCATCCGCTCGGTGCTGCGGCGGAGCGTGCCGGCCAGGGCCGCAGTGCCCGAGGCGGCGGCGAAATCGGACAAGGAGCAGCTGGTGCGCTTCGGCACCAAATGGCTCGATCTCGAGGCGCAGGCGTTGCGCGACGACGAGGGCAACGAGCATCCGCTGACGGCCTCCGAGTTCGGGCTCCTCAAGGTGTTCGCGGCCAATCCGAAACGCGTGCTGTCGCGCGAGCGCCTGCTGGAATTGGCCAATGCGCGCGACGCCGAGGCCTTCGATCGCGCGGTCGATCTCCGCATCATGCGCATCCGCCGCAAGATCGAGCCCGACCCGGCCAAGCCGGCCGTGATCCGCACCATCCGCGGCGGCGGCTATCTGTTTTCGCCGGCCGGCGAAAAGGCGTAGGGCACGCGGCACCCACAGCTGTCGTCCCGGACAAGCGCGCCTCAAGCGCGCGCCGATCCGGGACCCATAGCCACAGGGCGCGGTTTGGCGAAGACTCGGAGTTGGCAGCTCCCGCCACGACTTCTTCCTGGGGTTATGGGTCCCGGGTTCGCTTCGCGCCCCGGGACGACAGGGGTGCGTGTGGCGCGACCGAACGCAAATCGCCGGGATTCGTTCCGCCGCGTCCCGGTCCGCCTCGAAATCTCCCTCCCCGTATTTCCCGTACATTGAAATTCCACGCCTTTTTGTCCCGATTGTTTCGTCGCGGCCGCTGCGACGAAACAATTTGACGGCGCACGAAACCATTTTCGCCTTTTCGTGCAGACATCCCGAAACGTTGGCTGATTAACACTTCGACCCAAGGAAACGCCGCTCGGTTGCGGCGCTACGGGGAGCAAAGTCAATGCCGAACGTCATCGCCATCAACGCCCAAGCCAGCCAGAGCATCATCGCCGCTCAGGCGACCTCGGACGACATGCTCCTCGAGAGCATTGCCGACGGCAACCGGACGGCCATGCACATTCTCTATTGCCGGCACAATGTGCGGGTGTACCGCTTCATCCTGCGCATCGTGCGCGATGCCACCACTGCGGAAGACCTGGTCAGCCAGGTGTTTCTGGACGTGTGGCGGACCGCCGGCCAATTCCAGGGCCGCTCGCAGGTCTCGACCTGGCTGCTTTCGATCGCCCGCTTCAAGGCGCTGACCGCGATGCGCCAGCGCCGCTTCGAGGACATCGACCAGGAAGATGTGCGCCAGATTGCCGATGGTGCCGACACGCCGGAGACTTCGCTCGACCGCAGCGACACCAGCGCCATCCTGCGCGCCTGCGTGCAGAAGCTGTCGCCCGCGCATCGGGAGATCATCAACCTCGTCTACTATCACGAGAAATCGGTGGAGGAGGTCGGGCAGATCATCGGCATCCCCCAGAGCACGGTGAAGACGCGGATGTTCTACGCCCGCAAGCAACTGGCCGATTTGCTTAAGGGTGCCGGCGTCGATCGTTTCGCCGCCTAACTCCAATCAATTCAACGGGGTAGGACCGCATCGCAGGCCCTGCCCCCGGACACGGAAGTGTTACCGCCGACGAAACAATTGAAACAACGCGCAACATCAGGCGGAAAAACTTCCCTCCTATAAAGCCCACATACGGTTTTCGTTAAACCTCCCAAGACCTCCAGCGACCCGGACGATGCCCCCGTCCGGGTCGTTTTGTATTTGGGGGTGAAACGGCCTTGAGAGGGCCATGACGACCTCCGCGACTGCCGCGCCGTCACGACCCCGTGACGTTGCGTAACGGGCGACGTGTCAGGCGCGAACTGCCTTCGTGACCCCATCCACGAGGGCCAATGCTCGACCTCCTCTTCGCCGTCCTTGCCGGCCTCCTCACCATTGCCGCGCCCTGCACGCTGCCGATGCTGCCGATCCTGCTCGGCGCCTCGATCGGGCGCGTCGGACATCTGCGGCCGGCGATGATCGCGCTCGGCTTCGTCGTCTCGTTCTCCGCAGTCGCCCTGCTGCTCGGTGCGATCACGCGGCTGCTCGATTTCGACCCGAACGTGCTGCGCGAAGCCGCATCGATCCTGCTGCTCGGATTCGGCCTGCTGATGCTGTGGCCGGCGCCGTTCGAGTGGCTGTCGGCACGACTCAATGGCTGGCTCGATCTCGGCAATTCGAACGGCGCGCAGCGCGAGGGCGCACTGGGTGGCCTCGTGCTCGGCACCACGCTGGGCCTGGTCTGGACGCCCTGCGCCGGCCCGGTGCTCGGCTCGATCCTGACGCTGGTCGCGACCTCGAAGGATGTTGCCTGGGCCGGCACGCTGCTGGTCGCCTACGCCATCGGCGCGGCGATTCCGATGCTGGCGATCGCCTATGGCGGACAGGCCGCCACCACGCGCGTGCGCAGCCTCGCGCGCATCTCGCCGCGGCTGCAACAGGGCTTTGGCGTCGTCGTGATCGGCTTCGCCGTCGCGGCGTATTTCCAATACGACACGCTGATCGTGGCGTGGCTCACCCGCTTCTATCCCACCGGCCAGATCGGCCTCTGACCGTCGAAGATTTCACCCGGAGGACGCTTCCATGACTCTCAAACTGCTCGCCGCTTCCGCCGCACTGATCGGCTTCACCGTCACCGGCGCCGTCATCCCCGGCGTCTGCGACGAGGTTTCCCGCGCAAGCCCCGTCCGCGTCGCCGCCGCAAGCCAACAGACCGCGCCCGACTTCACCGGCATCAACAACTGGTTCAACTCGAAACCGCTCAGCATCGCCGACCTCCGCGGCAAGGTCGTGCTGGTCGACTTCTGGACCTATGGCTGCGTCAACTGCGTCAACACGCTGCCGCACGTCACCAGCCTCTATGCCAAGTACAAGGACAAGGGCCTCGTCGTGGTCGGCGTACACACGCCGGAATTCCCGTTCGAACGGTCGGCCGCGAACGTGCAGGCCGCGCTGAAGCGCCACGGCATTACCTATCCGGTGGCGCAGGACAATGATTCCAAGACCTGGAACGCCTATCGCAACCAATATTGGCCGGCGCAGTACATCATCGACCGGAGCGGCAAGATCGTGTTCCAGCACGCCGGCGAAGGCAGCTACGACCAGATCGACCGCACGGTGGCGAGGCTGCTGAACCTCGACAGCTGATGCCGCACGGCGAGCACGCGGCAGGTCTCGGTTGTCGCCCTTGTTGCTTGACTCCACGGACCCGTCCGTGGAGTTTCGCAGGCGATGCAATCAGCCGCCGCAATGGACGACACGACCAGCCATAGCGACATTCGCCTTCGTGAAGGCGCCTCGATCGCCCAGCGGCTGGTGATGTCCGGCTTTGCGGCCGCGGTTGCGCTGTGCTTCACGCCGGGCCTGTTCACGCGCGACATCCTGGAAATCGTGATCTCCGTGGTCGCGCTGCTCGTGGGGGCGGGCTTCGTCGTCGGCATCATGATGGCGCCGGCGGTGGTGTGGATCATCACACCGAGCGAGATCCTGATCGGGCAGCAGCGCCCGTTCGGAAAGCTCCGCACGCGGGTCGTGCCCAAGGACGACATCAGGGAATTGCAGGTTCCCGGCGACAAGAGGGTGAAAGCGCGTTTCCAGCTTGCCTTCACGCTGGCCTCGGGGGAACGTCTGACGTCCCCGCCGATCTCGGACGTCACGCATGTGCGTGACACCGTGACCCGGATCGCCACGCAATTCGGCGTTCCCAATGTCGAGGCACCTCGCAATCCGCTCGATGCCAGCAATCCCGAGATGCATCTCGGCGAACCGATCGAGCCGTTTCCGGCGCGGGACATCTACATCGTTGCACTGATCGCGGTCGTTGTGAGCGCCGTTCCCTATGCCTACAAGCTCTGGCGAGGCCTGCCGCCGGGCCCGATCGACATCGCGCTGTTGCCCGCCGGCGCGATCGCGGCGTTCGTCGTCTACAGATACGCCAACCTCGTCACCGGTGCCTTCTGGATCATCCGGCCGGCCGACATTCGCATCGAGCGCCTGTGGGGCGATGGCAGCCTGCGCGCGGACCAGATCGAGGGACGCGACGTGAAGACGATCACGGTCGAGCGCCGCGGCCGGTCCGAGGACGAGCACTGCATCGTCGTGATCCGGTTGCACTCGGGGCGGCGATTTCGCAGCCCCCGCATCGGATCGCGAGCCGAGGCGCGCGCCGTGGCGGTCGAGATCGTTCGGCGCCTCGGAATTGCGGCGGAAAGCAACAAGATTTAGCTGCACCCGGCGCCGATTATCGAAGTCGATCTCCCCGCAAGCTCTCTCGGAGCCTCTCCCGCAGGCAAGCGGGAGCGGAGCGCGGTACCGCCTCGCCGCGACGATCACTGCTTTTCGCGCCATCCCCTGTTCGTGGCATTGCTCCGGCCCGTCAAAAAGCCAAAGTATTCTCGTGACATACCAGGGCGGCGCGCCATCAACTTGCCATGAACTTGCCCCTCAGGTTTGATGGTTCATGATTGATTTGCGCTGTGGCAGCGGGGAGAGCTTTACATGACGGATTTTCGTCGCCTGACCGGGATGTTTGTGGCTGCGATGGGCCTGATTCTGTCCGCGCCGCAGGCCTTCGCCCAGCAGCCGGACCGCGGTGACGAGCCGGGCCTGATCGCGGATGACGGCTACCAGCTCGATCCGGAATGGCAGAAGCAGGTGGTCTACTTCCGCACCACCGAGCCGCCGGGAACGATCATCGTCTCGACCGCAGAGCGGCACCTCTATCTGGTGCAGCCCGGCGGGCGCGCGATCCGCTATGGCATCGGCGTCGGCCGCGACGGTTTCCAGTGGCAAGGACTGGTGACCATCACCAACAAGAAGGAATGGCCGGACTGGACGCCGCCGCCGGAGATGATCCAGCGCCAGCCCTATCTGCCACGCTTCATGGCCGGCGGCCCCGGCAATCCGTTGGGAGCCCGCGCCATGTATCTCGGCACCACCGTCTACCGCATCCACGGCACCAACCGCCCGGACACGATCGGCACCAAGGTGTCGTCCGGCTGCTTCCGCCTCGTCAACAATGACGTTGCCGATCTCTATGATCGCGTTCCTGTTGGCACCAAGGTGGTCATCCGGCAGAAGCCCGAGCTTTAGAGCTTATGGTTCGAGCATGATCTTTCGGACGGCCGCTTCGCGCTTCGCGCTCACGCGGCCCTCCGGATCCGGATCATGCTCTCCGTCCTCGCCTGATTCCTTTTCCCGGTATTTCGAGAGAACAACATGATGCGCACTTTTCGTGGCGGCCTGCTGATCGGGCTTGCCGTCGCCGTGCTGGTCGCCGTCCTGGCCATCATCTATGAATTCTACGACACCCGCACCTTGAAGCGCACCGTTCGCCGGGGCGAAGTGCTGTGCGGCGTCAACAAGGGCCTGCCGGGCTTCTCGATCCCCGACGACAAGGGCAACTGGACCGGCTTCGACGTCGATTTCTGCCGCGCGGTCGCCGCAGCGATCTTCGACGATCCAGGCAAGGCGAAGTTCGTTCCGCTCGACGCCAATGAGCGTTTCAAGGAGCTGCAGAGCCGCAAGGTCGACATCCTCTCGCGCAATACGACCTGGAGCATGGCGCGCGAGCTCGACTACGACCTGTATTTTCCGGCCGTGGCCTATTACGACGGCGTCGGCTTCATGGTGCCGCGCACGCGCAACAAGGAGACCTCGCTGGACCTGACCGGCAGCAAGGTCTGCGTGCAGAGCGGAACCACGACCACACTCAACGTCGCCGATTACTTCCGCATCAACAACATGAAGTATGAAGAGGTGAAGTTCGATAACCTCAACGATGTCGTGAAGGCCTACGACACCGGCAGGTGCGACACGCTCTCGGCCGACGTCTCCCAGCTTTACGCGCTGCGGCTGAACCTCACGAAACCCGGCGACCACATGATCCTGCCGGACATGATCTCCAAGGAGCCGCTCGCCCCCGTCGTGCGTCAGCGCGACGACGATTGGATGATGATCGTGAAATGGACGCTGTACGCCATGATCAACGCCGAAGAGCTCGGCGTCACCTCTGAGAACATCGACGAAGCCCTGAAGTCGAAGAAGCCGGAAGTGATGCGCCTCGTCGGCACCGAAGGCCGTTACGGCGAGCAGCTCGGCCTCACCAAGGACTGGGCGGCGCGCATCATCCGCCACGTCGGCAATTACGGCGAGATGTATGACCGAAACATCGGCGAGAAGTCCAAGCTGAAGATCCCGCGCGGCATGAACCAGCTGTGGAATGCCGGCGGCGTGCAGTACGCACCGCCAATGCGGTAAGACGGTCTCTCCGCCGTCATCGCGAGCTTGAGCCAGGGCTCGCGCCACGCTCTCAATCGTCATGCCCGGGCCTGTCCGGGGCATCCACGTTTTTGAAGCACGTCAAGAACGTGGATGGCCGGGACAGCCCGGCCATGACGGCTTGCATTACTGCCGCAGCCCGCATCAGCGAAGCGATATGCGGGGCCAGCGCCCGCGGCATTCCCGGATGTCGCTTCGCTCATCCGGGCTACAAGTTCAGCTGTCATCGCCCGCGCAGGCGGGCGATCCAGTATTCCAGAGACAGCGGGGCGGAGAAGCCGCGGCGTACTGGATTCCCCGCTGGAGCCTGTCATCGGGCTCGCCGAAGGCGAGACCCGGTGGCGGGGAATGACAGCAAGTGCGTTGCGGGGCCGTGCCGCGAAATTCCGCGTTCGGTGCTTCGGTTATCCAGGACGACGGGGAGCGCGCGGCAGCCCCTACGGCCGCACCAATGTGTAGCCGTTCTCCGCCAGGAACAGGATCTGCCCGACCCCCACCTGCACCGGCGTTGCAGCGGGGATGAACTCCGGCCGCCTGCCGGCTTCCCGCTCGATCGTATCGACGGTGTTGAGGCAGATGTCGAAGCGCACGCCCTGCGCGATCAGGCTCTCGACCTGCTTGCGGCGCTCGCTGCCGGCAAGAAGCAGGTCGATGCCGGGACCGAACACCACCACTTCGATCGCGATCTTGTCGGGATCGTAGGCCTTCAGCAGGTTGTTGGCGACGCTCAGCACCAGCGCCTGCTTCCTCGCATCGCCGTCGGAGAGTTGCAGCACGATTTTGTGCTCGGCGAACGGCTTGTCCTGGAGCGGCACCTGTTGTGCCAGAGCGGGCGGGGCCGCCGCCCAGACGAGCAGTGCCGGCATCATCGCGGCCAAGAGCTGCGATCGCATCATCCCTGTCCTGCAATGCCTGGATTGCCCTCGACTCCCTTCAGCGTCACGCCGGAGCCTAGCCGCTCCGGCAACATCCGGCCCGAACGCAGATATTTGCCGACGACCTCCCACACCGGCGCGCCCTGCTGGCCGTTGACCGAAGCCCAGCCCGCGACCTTGTAGCGGTGTCTGGCGCTGAGCGTCTTGCCGCTGCCAAGCCTCAGCTCCGAAATGCGGCTGCCGATCGCGGCTGTCGGCGTGCAGGTGTAGCTGAGCCCGCCGACGCGCACCATGTCACCGCCCTGCTGGTAATAGGGATCGGCGTTGAAGAGATTGTCGCAGACGTCTTCCAGCACGTCCTTGATCTGGGCTCCCGTCATGTCCTGCACATAGGTCTCGGGATAGGTGATCGCGGTTTCCGCGAGCAGATCCTCCATGGTCAGCGCCTGGCCGGGCAGCGCGGTGACGCCCCAGCGGAAGCCCGGCGACAGCGCGATCTCGGCGTCGAGCTCGGCACGCAGCGCGGTACAGATCAATTCGTCGACGGGCCCGGAGAAATTGTCGCGGCGGTAGAGCAGGCGATCCGGCGTTGCGATCTTCTCCGACCAGTCGCTCACATGCGGCGCGCGCAGCCGGCCGATCAGCTCGGCCATGGCAGGGTCGGGCTTCAGCAGCTCGGAATAGACCGGCAGCAGATGATAGTGGACGTCGCTGACCTTGCCCTTGTCGAGTGCAAGATCGAGCACGGCCAGGAATTTCCCGTTGGAGCCGGCATTGGTGACGAGCGTCGTGCCGCCCGCATTCTTCACGGCAATCGGCTGCGGTACGGCATCGTGGGTGTGGCCGCCGAGGATGACGTCGATGCCGGTGACCCGGCTTGCGAGCTTGAGGTCCACATCCATGCCGTTGTGCGACAGCAGGACGACGGCATCGACCTTGTCGGTGCCCCGCAAGGCATCGACATGCTTCTGCAACTCCTCCTCGCGGATGCCGAAGCTCCAGTCCGGTGTGAATCGTTTCGGATGCGCGATCGGAACGTAAGGGAAGGCTTGGCCGACGATCGCGACGCGATGCCCGCCGATCTCCTTGATCATCGAAGGCTTGAACACGCGGCCGGTGGCCTTGTCGAAGGCGGGGGCGTCGTTGAACGCGGCTTCCTCGGTCAGGAACACGTTCTGCGCCAGGAACTCGCCCTTGAAGCGCTCGAGATTGTCGCGCAGCGCCTGCTCGCCATAGGTGAATTCCCAATGCCCGGTCATCGCCTCGATGCCGAGCAGATTGGCGACTTCGACCATGTCGCGGCCCTTCATGACGTTGGCAAGCCCGGTGCCCTGCCAGAGATCGCCGCCGTCGACGAGCAGCGAGCGCCTCTCGCCGACATCGGCGCGCAAGCGGTCGACCAGCGTCTTCAGGTGGGCAAAGCCGCCGAGCTTGCCGAAGCGGCCTGCGGACTTTTCGAACTCGAAGCAGGTGAAGGCATAGGCATCCGCGCTGTCGGGCCGGATGCCGAACCGTTCCAGGAAGGCGCGGCCGACCAGATGCGGCGGCCGTCCCGCCATCTCACCGATGCCGATATTGACGCTGGGCTCGCGGAAATAGACCGGATTGAGCTGCGCGTGCGTGTCGGTGATGTGCAGGATCCGCGCGTTGCCGAACCGCTCGAGGTCGTAGATGCCAGCGGTCTCGGTGCCGCGGGCCAGCCGCGGCAGGCCGAGCGTCGCGGCGGCAAGGCCTGCACTTCTCAGGAAATCGCGGCGGCGGATCGCCATCCAAGAATTCTCCGCGCCTCTCGTGATCGTCGGACTATTCCACTCAGGCGCAGTCTAGCGGATTTCCATCGCCTTCCAGGCTTCTTTTTCGGACGTGGCCTGGAAGATCGATGCCTTCGCCAGCGCCTCGGCCTCCCTGGCTGCGGCAGCAGCACGGTCGAAATCGCCGCCGTCGGCAGCCTTCTTCGCGGCCGCCAGCGCAGATACGGTCACGGTCCATTGATTGCGCATGCCGGCGGCCTCCTTGGAGGCGGCTTCGGCGGCGGCATAGGCCGCCTTGTAGTCCGCCTCGTTCGCCGCGCGCGCGGACGGCGCAAGGCTCAACGTGAGCAGCATGGCGAGAGCAAGTGACCGCTTCATGGCCGCGCTCCCGGTCCCGAGATCGGCAGGCCATTGGCGACATAGGACAGGAAATATTCGACGTCGCGATATTCGTCCGATTGCGGCTCCAGCGGAACCGCGCGGGTCTGGCTGTTGCAGGTGACGAAGCGGCGGCTGGTGGTGCCCATGCCGCTCCATTCGGAGCGGTAGATCGGCATCGCATTGAGGATGCCGAGCGCCGGTGCCAGGGTCTCGGCACGGATGCGCTCACCCGGGCTCTGCACATGGCAGCTGGCGCAGGAGAAATTCATCTGGCCGCGCCGGGTGTAGAAATAGCGCTTGCCGTTCTCGTACGCCGCCAGCGCACGGGGATCGTCGGGAATCTTGATGTCCATCGGCTTGCCGCGCGAGGTATAGGCCATGTAGGCGGTGAGCGAGGCCATCTCGTCCTTGACGTAGGAATAGGGCGCTTCGCCATTGGTCTCGCGGCAGCGGTTGAGTGCGAGCTCCAGCGTGACGACCTTGCCTTCCTTCTCGTCGAAATAGGGATAATTCTGTCGGATCCCGATGCCGCCGTTCGGGAAGCAGTCGGCGTAGGTCTTGCCGTTCTTGAAGGGGGTCGAGAACATCTCCTTGCCGGCATCGAGCGCGAACTCGTAGGGCGGGAATTCCTCCTTCTCCTGCCACTGCCGCTTCATGTCCTCGTTCATGGAATAAGGACCGTTGACGAAGTCCTCGTGCTTCACGTTCGGAAACTTCTGGAAGAAGAAATTCTGGAACGCCCTGGCATCGGCGACGGGATCGACCTTGTCGGCCGCGACGACACGCGTTGCGGCGAAAGCGAGCGTCGCGAGCGCGACGAAGGCTGAGCCGAGCAAAACGGTGGCGCGCTGTTTCATCACGCGATCTTCGCGGTCGTCGTATCCGACGCCCCCTTGTTGTCGGTCCAGGAGATCTTGAGCTCGTCGCCCTTCTTGGCGCCCCTGAAGCTGAACTTGACGTAGGGGTCCTTGGAGACCGCAGTGCCCCAATCGGCGACGAAGACGTCCTTGCCGTTCCATTCGAACTTCAGCTCCTGGATGAAGTGCGCCGGAATCGGCTCGCCCTTGGAATCCTTGACCAGGCCGGTGTCCATGGGGTGCTGGATCAGCGTCTGCACCTCGGTGATGTCGCCGTTGGATGTCGCGCGCACGCGAATGCTGGATGCCATGTCGAAATGCCTCGCTTAGCCGCCGCAGCCGCCGACGGTGACCTTGACCTCTTTGGTCGCGCTGTAGAGCTTGCCGTCGGCTTCCACGATCGCGGTCAATCTGGTGGTCTTGGCCATCTTCAGCCGGTTGGCGACGGCAGGGATCGTGCCCTCGGGAATCCTGTAGCTTGCCGCGAGCGCGTTCGGGTTCTCGGCCACGAAGAACGAGATCGAGGTCACCTTGTCGAGCGACGTCGTCACCGAAATCGGCACCACGCCGCCGTTCTCGGCGATCTCCGGCGCGTCGAGCTTGACCTTGTCGGACGGCTCCGCGGTCCTGCCATAGAGGGCCTTGATCGCGTCGGCCTCGTTCTTCTGCTTGAACGCCTCTTCCGGATACTTGTCGTTGGCCGCGGCGCGCGCGGGAGCGGCGCCGAACGGCAGATTGCCGAGGCCGAGCAACGCGACGGAGGCTGCGCCCTGAAGGATCAGGCGCCGCGTCGGATGAGCGCCGGTGGTCGTGGTCATATCAAGTCTCCGGGGCAGCCGGCCGTTACAGGGTCTGCAGGAAATCAACGATCGCGTTGATCTCCTGTTCGGTCAAAATCCGGTTCCGGCCGAACGGCGGCATCATGGTTTGCGGATTGCGCTTGGTCTCGTCGAAGATGATGGCGAACAGCTCGTTGCGATCGGGGTATTTGGCCTTGATGTCCTTCAGTTCCGGCCCGATCGTTCCCGGCAGATCACCGCCTTTGATGACGTGGCAGGTCAGGCAGTTGCCCTTGCCGCGGTCGAAGGCGAGCTTCTGGCCCGCGGCCACGGTCGACTGCGCCCGCGCCGGGGCCGCAGCCGCGCCCGCGATAAGGGCCAGCGCAACCAGCAGGGCGGGCTTGCAAGGAAAGACGGTCAAGGCATCGTCCGGAGCGGTATGTCGATGATGTCGTTTGCGGAATGGTTCAAAAGCACAAAGGCGAGAGCCTGACAATCAACACTATGCACGCGGCAAAATGGAGTTAATATCCCGCGCACATTGCAACCGATGAGATAGTTCGTTCATCGGATCGACTGGAATTAGCAAATTATTCTCGGGCCGTTTGGCCCTGAAACCGTGTTTTCTGTTTCACATTATTGGGGACGTCACTTGGCTGAATATGTCGTCGAATTTGGCAGGGATGGCGGACGGGTCGAGCCGGATGGCCGGCTCGATGCGCCGGCCTTTCATCGCAATCACGAGCCGATCTGGGCCGCGCTGGAAAAGTATCTCGCGGGCTGCACCGGCAACGTGGTGGAACTCGGCAGCGGAACCGGTCAGCACGTGGTTCATTTCGCCCGCCACGCGCCCGACCTGATCTGGTGGCCGAGCGACCTCAATCAGCGCCATCTCAGGAGCATCGAAGCCTGGCGGGTGCATGCGGGCCTGCCGAACATCCGCTCGCCCCTGCGGATCGATCTCACCGATCCCGACTGGTGTCCGGAGATGAAGAGCGGGCTGGGGCCGACAAGCCTTGCGGCCGTGTTCTGCGCCAATGTCATTCACATCGCGCCCTGGGCCGTGGCCGAAGGCCTGTTCGCCGGCGCCGGTCGATACTTGCGCGCCGACGGCAAGCTGTTCCTCTACGGCCCCTTCAAGCGCGACGGCAAGCACACCGCGCTCAGCAATGCGGTGTTCGACACCTCCTTGCGCGAGGGCAATCCCGATTGGGGCGTACGCGATATCAGCGATGTCGAGACACTGGCGAAAGGCGCAGGCCTTCGCCTTGTCGATACCGTCGAGATGCCCGCGAACAATCTCACGCTGGTGTTTGCACGCTGAGCCGTTGCTGGCTTGGGCCCGGGTGCGCGCCGCAACGGCGCTGCGCTCCCTCCCCCCTTGTGGGGGAGGGCGGGGGAGAGGGGTAGCCCAGCAAAAGGTCTAGAGCGTTTCACATTTTGATTGAAGCATAACCGGCGCTTGCGAAGTAGTTTGCGCATTCGCGAGGCTGGATGTCTTGGACGAGGTGACCGATA
>NZ_SMBR01000026.1:0-55657 GCF_004346455.1 Bradyrhizobium sp. R2.2-H | reverse complement strand
GCCGACAGAGAACTGTCACCCATCCATCCGGTCTACTGTGTTACCTATCTATCCGGTCTGGACATCGCGCCACCTTCTCCCACAAGGGGAGAAGGGAAACCAAATTTTCGGCCAGAGAGTTTCGACTAAAATCTGCGCGCTCAAATGGAAGGGCCGCGTCGCCGCGCGATGTGTTGCATCGGCGTCGTTTGTTGCAACTGCGATGGCTAGCTCGCCGGGCCCTCGGGCGATACGTTCTCGGCCGCCTCCGCGTGCTCGCTTTGCAGCACCTTGCGCGCGAACTCGATGATCTTCTGCTTGTTCGCCGTTTCGCGGACGGCAAAAAACACGCGGTTCAATTCCAGGCCGAGCACGCTGTTGAGGGCGATGTCCTCGTCTTCCATCATTGGTTTCCCGCTTCAGACATTTCAGGTGTATCGCGGCGTAAATTCTGCCACAAGTAGTTTAAATCTTCAGAGCGGGTCGGCACCGGGAAACTACGGCCACGGCCATTTGAGGCAGTTCGCGGATACGTGCTATACGGAAGCGGCGAGGGTCAGGAAACGCACCGATGTCCGCCGTAGACTATGGCCGGGAGGCGCTCGACTTCATCGAAGGCCTGCAGGCCTACCGCAAGGTTCCAGAAGCCATGAATGCGCTCGAAGCGGCCTTTGGTCGCTTTGGCTTCGAAACCATCATCGTGACGGGATTGCCGAATCCCGACCAGCGGTTCGCGCAGATGGTGCTTGCCAAGCGCTGGCCGGCGGGATGGTTCAGCCTCTACACCGAGAACAATTACGACCGCTATGATCCCGTGGTGCGGCTCTGCCGGCAGTCGGTCAATCCGTTCGAGTGGTCGGAAGCCCCCTATGACGCCGAGCTCGAGCCGAACGCAGCCGAGGTGATGAATCGCGCCAGCGAGTTTCGCATGTCGCGCGGTTTCATCGTGCCGATCCACGGGCTGACCGGCTATGAGGCCGCGGTGTCGCTCGGCGGCGTCCATCTCGACCTCAATCCCCGCAGCAAGCCGGCGCTGCACCTGATGGCCATGTATGGCTTCGATCACATCCGGCGTCTGCTCGAACCGGTGCCACATCCGTCGACGCGCCTCACTCCGCGCGAGCGCGAGGCGATCGCCTGGGCTTCGCAGGGGAAGTCGGCCTGGGAGATCGGCGAGATCCTGCACATCACGCAGCGTACCGCCGAAGAGCATCTTGCAACCGCCGCGCGCAAGCTCGGTGCCGTCAACCGTACGCATGCGGTAGCGCTGGCGATTCGCAACAAGATCATCGCTCCCTAGGCGCTTCACTGGGAAATTTCCCAATATCGGATCGGCGTCTTTTCGCGGAGTCTGCCTCCATTGAGGATGAATGGGGGTTTTCATGATTCACGCAATTTCCGCGGTAAATCGCCACCTTTATGAAGACGTGATCGAGCAGCATTTCCGGCTGCGTCACGACATTTTCGTCGAGGAGCGGCGCTGGGAGACGCTGCGCAGGCCGGATGGCCGCGAGATCGATTCCTATGATGACGAGGACACCGTCTATCTGCTGGCGCTGGAAGAGCGCCGCGTCGTCGGCGGTCATCGGCTCTACCCGACCACCAAGCCTTCGATGATGAGCGAGGTGTTCCCGCATCTGGCGGCGGTCCGCGGCTGCCCGGCCGATCCGCTGATCTGGGAATGGTCGCGCTACTTCGTCGTGCGCGATCGCCGCGACGGCGCACTCAACCTGCAACTGATGGCGGCGGTGCAGGAGTTCTGCCTCGATCAGGGAATCGCGCGGGTCAGCGCGATCATGGAGACGTGGTGGCTGCCGCGCTTCCACGAGGCCGGGTTCGTCGTCACGCCGCTCGGCCTGCCGGCCCTGGTGGAGAACGCATGGACCATGGCGGCGACCATCGACATTCGCCGCGAGACTCTCGATGCCCTGCATGATCGGATCGGCATGGCTTCCATAGTGCAGCAAGACGGCCCGCGACTGGATGCCGTCGCCCGTGCCAACCTTTGCGGCTTCGCTGCCGCGCAACGAAAGAGCGCCTGAGATGTCGAACATGATGCGGGACAGCCAGATCATGGCGCAAACGAAGGACGAAAATCTCGGCTACATGTCCGATATGGCGCTCGAACTGGCGGAGATGGCGGAAGACGCCGGGTTGGCGACGCTCGCCTATCTGTTCCGGATGGCAGCGCTCGAAGCCACGACGGCCAACAGCGGGCTCGCCGAACCCGATGATCTACCCCGGCAGATGACGTCGCACTAGACCTCCCTGCACTCCGACAAATTTGCACCCTCTCGTGCGTTCGCCGGCGAGAGGGTGATCGCATGGGTGCGGCAGGTTGCCCCAGCCTGCGCGGCAGCCTTCTTGCAAGGGTCGATCTCGATCTCGATCGCATGCATCGGCATGCAACAAAGTGCATGTTTGGTGTCGAATCGCTCTTGCCTCGGAACGATACTGCCATTACCCATTTTTCGGCCTTGAAGAGGCAGGGGGAGCTCTTTCACTGATGGCGACATTGTTCGAACATCGGCGCGACGCTGCGTGCGCCTGAAAGAGTCTTGATGCTGCTTGTCGTCGAACAGTTCCTGAACGGGTTGCAGTTTGGCCTGCTGCTGTTCCTGCTCGCCGCCGGCCTGACGCTGGTGTTCGGGATCATGGATCTCGTCAACCTCGCGCACGGCTCGCTCTATATGATGGGGGCCTACTTCGCCGCGACCTTTGCCGCCTGGACCGGCAGCTTCCTGCTCGGCGCGCTGATGGCGCTAGGGGCCACGCTGGTGCTCGGTATCGTGCTGGAGGTGACGGCGCTGCGGCATCTCTACGGCCGCGACCATCTCGACCATGTGCTCGCGACCTTCGGCCTGATCCTGTTCTTCAACGAAGCCGTGCGGCTGATCTGGGGCCCGGCCGGCCTTGCACTGCCGCTGCCGGCCTGGCTCACCGTGCCGGTGCCGATCCTGCCCGGCATTCACTATCCCGCCTATCGCCTCGCCATCATCGTGGTGGCCTTGCTGGTCGCGCTGCTGCTCTATCTCGGCGTGATGCGCACCCGCATCGGCATGCTGATCCGGGCCGGCGCCTCCAATCGCGAGATGATCGGTGCGCTCGGCATCAACATCAAGCTGCTCTACACGCTGGTGTTCGGTTTGGGAGCCGCGCTCGCGGGCCTTGCCGGCCTGATGCAGGCGCCGATCCTGACCGTGCAGATCGGCATGGGCGAGAACATCCTGATCCTCGCCTTCGTCATCATCGTGATCGGCGGCATCGGCTCGATCCGCGGCGCGTTCCTCGCCGCGATCTTCGTCGGCATGATCGACACGCTCGGCCGCGCCTTTCTGCCGAACCTGTTGCGGCAGGTGCTGAGCGGTGCCGCTGCTTCCACCGCCGCGCCGGCGCTGTCGTCCATGCTGATCTACCTGCTGATGGCGATCGTGCTGGTGGTGCGGCCGGAGGGGCTGTTTCCGGCCAATCGTCGATGAAGGCTATCACGGTGAGCAAGGCCGTCACGGCCCTTTTGCTGGCGGGCCTCGTGCTGCTGCCGCTCTATTCGCAGCTCTCCGGCAACATCTTCATCCTGACGCTGTTCACCCGCATCATCATCCTGGCGCTGGCGGCTGCGAGCCTCAACCTGATCATGGGTTTTGGCGGCATGATGAGCTTTGGTCACGCCGCCTATCTCGGCATCGGCGGTTACGCGGTCGGCATGCTCGCTCAGGAGGGCGTGGGAAGCGGCTTCATCCAGTTTCCGGTCGCGCTCGCCGCCTCCGCCATGTACGCGCTCGTGATCGGCGCGCTCTCGCTTCGCACCCGCGGCGTCTACTTCATCATGATCACGCTTGCCTTCGCCCAGATGGCCTATTACGTCGCCTCGGGGCTGGCGCGTTACGGCGGCGACGACGGCCTCACCATCTACAAGCGCAGCGATTTCTCCGGCCTGCTCGATCTCGGCAATCGCGTGCAGTTCTACTATCTCTGCCTTGCCTGCCTGTTCGGCGTCATCTTCCTGATCTGGCGCATCGTCAATTCGCGCTTCGGCCTCGTCGTGCAGGGCCTGCGTTCCAACGAGCAGCGCATGCAGGCGATCGGCTTCCCGGCCAAGCGCTACCAGCTGGTCTGCTTCGTCATCTCCGGCACCATGTGCGGCCTTGCCGGCGCCCTGCTCGCCAATAACACCGATTTCATCAGCCCGGCCGTGATGTACTGGACGCGTTCCGGCGACCTCATGGTGATGGTGATCCTGGGCGGCATGGGCACGCTGTTCGGCCCGGTCATGGGCGCCGTGGTGTTCCTGCTGCTGGAAGAGTTCCTGTCGCAGATCACCGAATATTGGGCGCTGATCATGGGTCCGCTGCTGCTGCTGATCGTCCTGTTCGGCCGCGGCGGCATCATGGGCGCGCTGGGGAGGGCTGGCCGTGGCTGAACCCTTGCTTCGCGTCGAAAAGCTGGTGCGCCGCTTCGGCGGCATCATCGCGACGGATCACGTCTCGCTCGACGTCGCATCCGGCGAGCTGCACGCCATCATCGGCCCCAACGGTGCCGGCAAGACCACGCTGATCAGTCAGCTCACCGGACATCTCTCCCCGCATTCCGGTCGCGTTTTGCTCGGTGGCCGCGACATCACCGATCTACCGGCCTATCGCCGCTGTGCGCTCGGGCTCGCGCGCTCGTTCCAGATCACCTCGCTGTTGCTCGACTTCACCGCCGCCGACAACGTCGCGCTGGCGGCGCAGGCGCATGCCGGAACCTCGTTCCGCTTCTTCGCCAACGCGCGCAAGGAAAGAGGCCTGCGCGATACCGCCCATGCGGCGCTCGACCGCGTCGGGCTCGCGCATCGCGCCGATGTTCTGGTGTCGAAGCTCAGCCATGGCGAGCGGCGCCAGGTCGAGCTTGCGGTCGCCCTGGCCAGCAAGCCGAAATTGCTGCTGCTCGACGAGCCCATGGCCGGCCTCGGCGTCACCGAGTCCCAGGGCATGGTCAAACTGCTCCAGGAGCTGCGCAAGGAAGTCTCGATCGTGCTGGTCGAGCACGACATGCCGGCGGTGTTCGCGCTGGCCGATCGCATCTCGGTGCTGGTCTATGGCCGCGTCATCGCCTCCGGCGATCCTGCCGCGATCCGCCAGAACGAGGACGTCAAGCGCGCCTATCTCGGTGATCAGCATGTGGTGACGCATCATGGCTGACACATTGCTCGACGTCGAAGGCATCGAGACCTGCTACGGCCTGTCCCAGGTGCTGTTCGGCCTGTCGCTGTCGATCAAGCCGGGCGAGATGGTCTCGCTGATGGGCCGCAACGGCATGGGCAAGACCACCACCATCCGCTCCATCATGGGCCTGACGCCGGCGCGCGCAGGCGCGATCCGTTTCGCTGGCGCCGAGGTGCGACAGCTTCCGTCCTACAGGATCGCAAAGCTCGGCGTAGGCCTCGTTCCGGAGGGGCGTCAGATCTTCCCGAACCTCACCGTGCGCGAAAACCTGGTGGCCGCCGCCGCGGACCGCTTCGGCGGCAGCAATCCGTGGACGCTGGCAGCGATCTACGTGATGTTTCCGCGCCTCGCCGAGCGTGCCTCCAATATGGGCAACCAGCTCTCCGGCGGCGAGCAGCAGATGCTCGCCATCGGCCGCGCATTGATGACCAATCCAAAACTCCTGATCCTGGACGAGGCAACCGAGGGCCTTGCGCCGCTGATCCGCGAGGAAATCTGGAGCTGCCTGTCGCTGCTCAAGAGCCGGGGGCAGTCGATCCTGGTCGTCGACAAGAATGTCGACCATCTCGCCCGCATCTGCGACCGCCACTACATCATCGAGCGCGGCAGGACGGTGTGGAGCGGCACGTCCGACGAACTCGTGGCCGAGCCGGATCTGCAGCACAAATATCTGGGAATCTAGTTCGTCCGCCCGCGGCTGAGCAGCGGAATGCCAGCGCCTTGCATTCCCCGTAATCCGGTCAATCGACCTTACCCAATTCGCATGCAGCGCCCAACTAACGCGCGAGGCGGTGCGCGCCGATCTCGATCAGGGTGGTCCGACAGGACAAGCGATAGATCAGGCTGAAAAATTGATCCCACATGACCGAACTCCGCTGTTGATCATGGCATGCACTTATAGGCCGCGTGTCTTTCCGGCGTTTTTCGCGGAATGAGGAAATGGCTTCGTCCGGAGTGGCGCAATGTCGTCGGAACTTCCGGAAGAAGTCGCCTCACGGGAGCGTGAAATAATGCCCCGGCTTGAGGCCGGCCCGGATTCCGATAGAAGCCGGTAGTTCTCCCGAGATGAAGCGCGCGCGGCGAGGCAGTATCGTGCGGCGCTTCAGACTTGGTTGTCGAATGAGTTCCGATCGCGAAGATGATCCGCCGATCCTCATCTGCTCGAGATGCGGGCGGCCAATGAAGTTCCTGGCGACGCTGCCGGGAATCGTCATGCTCCGTTCGGAACACGCCTACAATTGTATTCCGTGCCGGCGCGTCGACACGATTCGGCTGAAGTGAGCCATCGGTGCCGGATTGGGCCGGACTTGCTCAAAACATCTCGAAATACTCGCGATGCTCCCAGTCCGTCACCTCGGACAGGCAGCGATCGATCTCGGCGTTCTTGATGTGGGTGTAGTAGTCGACGAATTCGGCCCCGAGCTTGTCGCGGAAGAAGGGATCGTCCTTCAGCGCGGCGACCGCATCGCGCAATGATTTCGGCAATGGCGACGCCTTGGTCTCGTAGGGCGTGTCCGCCGAGGGGCCGGGGTCGAGCTTGCGGTCGACGCCGTCGAGACCCGAGAGAATCTGTAGCTGCATTCCCGTTGTCTCGAAGCCGGTGCTATAATGGCTCCAAGCATGAGAGAACAGGGAGGACGCCATGCACCATACCATGGTTCCCAGTGATCGCGTGGAGCGTGTCGCCGTCTATGGACGCGACGGGACGAAGCTCGGCACGATCGAACGGCTGATGCTCGACAAGCTGAGTGGAATGGTTGCCTATGCCGTGATCAAGACCGGTGGACTGCTTGGCACCCATCATCACTACCCTCTCCAGTGGAACGCGCTGAAATACGACCCCAGCCGCGAGGCGTTCCAGATCGAGTTGACGCTGGACGAACTCAGTAGCGGCCCGTGCGAGTTCGATGGCGATGCGTTCGACTGGGGCGACCGTTCGCGGTCCTATCCGCATCCGCATTACTGGTCGGTCTAGCGAGCAAGCCGGCCTGGAAGCCCGCATTCTCGCACCGGACTGGCTGGGCCCGAGCCGCGGCCACCGAGCCGCGTCTGACGTGATCGTCCGGCTATCCGGCGAGCGGCTCTTCGCCGACTTTGGGCCAATAGGTGCCAAAGCTCCAGAGGCCGCCCTCCGGATCGCGCGCGGCGAAATCCCGGCTGCCATAATCGGTTGTGTAGGGCTCCATTTCGATCTTTGCGCCAGCGGCTTTCACCTTCTCGTAGAGCGCGTCTGGATCATCAACGGCCAGATAGACGGCATCTGTCCGCTGGCCGCTGATGTCACCAACCCGCTTGGCGTAGGCATCGTCGCGATGCGCGCCCAGCATGAGGATCGACGATCCGAACGCCAGCTCGGCGTGGATGACCGTGCCCTCCTTGCGGTACACCACGTGTTCGGCGAAGCCGAGAACGTTCTTCAGCCAGGCGATCATCGCCTCCGCATCCCTGCAGCGCATCGTGTGGTAGAGGCGCGGCGCTTCGTAGCCGTTCGGCTGGTTCATGAAACCCTCCAAGTTCTATGCAAGTTCGGTGCAAGCTCGGCGCAAGTCCTGGCAAGCTTGTTGCGACGCCGACCCTAGTTCGGATCATGGCGGCCGGCTTGAACAAATGGGACCTGAACGTTGCCTCGCGCTGTCGTGGCGCCGTCCTGGCGCTAGCCCCCGCCGTCCCGCATCAGGCGTGGATCGACGACATCGAGCCGCGCGGCCCATCCGGTCGGCGTCTCGCCGCTGAATATCCGGAAATCGCGAGCAAGATGCGCCTGGTCCGCATAGCCGGCGTCCGCTGCAATTGCGGCCCAGCCGCCTGTGCCGTCCGTCCGGGCAAGCGCACAGGCCCGATGAAAGCGCAGCATCTGGGCCAGCGTCTTTGGCGGAACGCCGATCTCGTTGTGGAAGCGACGCGTGAGATGCTTGCGGCTCCAGCCGATGTCGGAGGCGATGGCGGCGATGCTGATCGCGCCTGCGCGTTCCCAGAGCGTCTCCAGGGCGAAAGCGACCGCCGGCGAGGGCTCGTGGACGGCGCGGCGAAGCACGAAGTCTTCCACGATCTCGAATCGTCGCTGCCAGCCGACCGCCTCGGCCATCCTGGCGCGGAGCTCACTACCGTGCCGTCCCAGAATGTCGTCGAGCCCGACGATCCGCGCGGTCAGATCGGGTACGGCGCCTCCGAAGAAGCGATACGCTCCGAGCGGCGTGAAATCGACCTGAACGCATTCGGCGCGCCCGTCGGATTCGATCACGACCGGTCCGGGAAAGAGACCTGCCGCGAAACTCGGTCGAGCGTCGGCGGTTTCCGGTCGGTGTCCGAGCGCGATACGGAAAGGTGTCCCCAAATTCACCAGCAGAGGCAGTGCCAGCGGTGCGGCATGCCGGAAGGCGGCCAATCCGATGCCGCGCTCGCGGTAGAACGATATGCTGGAGACCAGCCGCGCAAGGCGGGGGGAGGCAGATCGACGGATGACATCGGCGGTTGCGTCCATCGTGCGTCTCGCTCGTTCGCGCCCAGCATAGCGTCGCGATGGCACCCGTCCAAGTCTATCGCTACGGGACCGTGCTCTGCCGCGCTTCCGCCTCACTGGCCATCTCGCGCATCAGGAACTTTGCCGGGACGTCGTGATAGGTGCCGCGGTCATTGACATATTGCATATGGGCGCGGCCTTCGCCGTCGAAGGGGTGCAGCGGCGCATCGGTGCGATTTGTCCGGAGTTCAATTCAAGCAATGCATGGCGCATTGCGCGAGAGCATGGGCGCGTCCTCGATTTGCGACGAGGCGCTGCCGTATCAAGGCCGGTTGCGCATCCAGTCAGCAAGGCCCGACATTGCGCGGTCGAGATCCTGGCGCGCGGCGATATCAATCACCGTCTCCTCCAGCGCTCCACGCAAGCAGAGCATCCACGCATCGCGCTCGGCATCACCGATGGCAAAGCCGATGTGCCGCTGCCGCAATCGCGGATGGCCCTTCTCTGGGGAATAGAGCTTCGGGCCGCCCGTCCATTCCGTGAGATAGCGCTTCAAGACGACCCGGATCAGACCGAGGTCGTCCGCATGCATCGCGCGGATGACTTTCGCTTCCGGCAGCGTGTCCATGCGGTCGTAGAAGCGGTCGACCAGACGATCGATCGTGGCGCTGCCGCCGATCCGCTCGAACATGGAGGTGCTGACGTCGGTGGAGGTCATCATCGGTCCCGAAGCTTGCTGCTGAGCGTTGATATAGTGTTGCCGCAGGTCGCGCAAAACCCTCGCTGTCGTCCCGGACAAGCGCGCCCCAGCGCGCGCAGATCCGGGACCCATAACCACAGGGAGTTGTTTTGCGAAGACTTGTGGTTGCCCTCTCGCGCAACGACTCTTTCCTGGGCATATGGGTCCCGGATCTGCGCGCGCTTGTGGCGCGCTTGTCCGGGACGACAGCGGAGCAATTGGATACAGCTCGCCCTACAGCGCCACGCTGCGCAGACCGAAGCTGCGGGCTTCGTTCTGCAGCACCGGCCGCACCGCATCGATCAGTCGCGCAGCAGCTGCATCGACCGAAAGCCCGGCCGTATCCACCACCGCCGTCGCGCGCGAATACAGCGGCTCGCGGCTCAAGAGGATGTTGCGCAGCTCCGCCATCGCGGAGCGGTCGTCGGCCATCGGGCGCAGATCGCCCTGGCGGCGCACGCGCGCCATGTGCTCCTCGGGCTCGGCCTTCAGCCAGATCGTGTAGAATGAGGTCAGCACCTGGTCGAAGGTCAGGGGCTCGGAGACGATGCCGCCGCCGGTGGCCAGCACCATCAGCTCGTTGCGCGCGAGCAGCTGTTGCAGCGCCGCCTGCTCCATGCGGCGAAAACCTTCCTGGCCGTAGAGCGCGATGATCTCGGCGACCGAGAGGCCGTTCTGCTGCTCGACCTCCTTGTTGAGCTCCACGAAGCTCCAGCCGATCTTCTTCGCCAGCATCCGCCCAAGCGTCGACTTGCCGGCGCCGCGCAGGCCGATCAGCGCGATGCCGCAGAACGGTGCGCGCCGTGGCGCGGTTGCGCTACCGCCGGAGAGCAGATCCTTGGCCTGCGCAATCTGCGCGGGCGTTGCCTTGCGCAGGAGATCGCGAAACATCTGCCAGTCCGGCGTCGGATCGGGCGAGGGCAGCAAATCTTCGAGATGCGCGCCCATCGCGTCGGAGACGCGGCGCAGCAGCACGATGGAGACGTTGCCCTTGCCGCTTTCGAGTTGCGCGATGTAACGCTCTGAGATCCCCGAGACCTTGGCGAGCACCTTGCGCGACATGCCGCGCAGCGCGCGCATGGTGCGCACACGCTGGCCGAGCTGTTCGAGAAATTGGGATTCGGCGTCGGGACTTTCGGTCATGAGACTTCTTTACGGATGTCCTCTTGAAGGAAGTCCTGCGGCGCGCTTTAATGAAACATAGTGCCTGCTGGCATTGACAGCAAGCCGCCGTGGTGTCTTTCTATGAATTATAATTCTAAATTCGGGGGAGATGTCCGTGAGCGAGGGATCCTACAACGCGGTGACCTGGCTGCTCGACCGTAACGTCGAGGCGGGCCGCGGCGACAAGCTCGCCTTCGACGACACCGTCTCGCGGCTCAGCTATCGCGAGCTCCAGCAACAGACCCGGCGCGCCGCCAACATGCTACGCCGGCTCGGCGTCCGCCGCGAGGAACGCGTCGCGATAATCATGCTGGATACGGTCGATTTCCCGATCGTGTTCCTGGGCGCGATCCGCGCCGGTGTCGTGCCGGTGCCGCTGAACACGCTGCTGACCGCGGACCAGTACGCCTATATCCTCGCCGACTGCCGCGCGCGCGTGCTGTTCGTGTCCGAAGCGCTCTATCCGATCATCAGGGACGTCGTCGGCCGCATGCCCGATCTCGAGCATGTCGTGGTCTCCGGCGCCAAGCAGAACGGTCACAAGCAGCTCGCCGAGGAGCTCGCGGGCGAGAGCGACCGGTTCACCACTGCCGCGACGCATCCGGACGAGCCGGCGTTCTGGCTGTACTCGTCCGGCTCGACCGGCATGCCCAAGGGCGTGCGCCATCTGCACTCGAATTTGCAGGCGACCGCGGACACCTACGCGAAGCAGGTGCTCGGCATTCGCGAGAGCGATGTCTGTCTGTCCGCGGCAAAATTGTTCTTCGCCTACGGCCTCGGCAATGCGCTGACCTTCCCGATGTCGATCGGCGCCAGCGTCATCCTGAACAGCGAGCGGCCGACGCCGGCGCGCATGTTCGACCTGATGAACCGCTACAACCCGTCGATCTTCTACGGCGTGCCGACGCTGTTTGCGGCGATGTTGAACGACGAGACGATGAAAAGCGAGCGCGGTGGCAAGGCGTTGCGCATCTGCACCTCGGCCGGCGAGGCGCTGCCGGAATCGGTCGGCAACAGTTGGAAGGCGCGCTTCGGCGTCGACATTCTCGACGGCGTCGGCTCGACCGAGCTCTTGCACATCTTTCTCTCGAATGCGCCCGGCGACATCAAATACGGCTCCTCCGGCAAACCGGTGCCGGGCTATGCGGTGCGGCTCGTCAACGAGGCCGGCCAGGACGTTGCCGACGGCGAGGTCGGCGAGCTCCTGGTCGATGCGCCCTCGGCCGGCGAAGGCTACTGGAATCAGCGCCACAAGAGCCGCCGCACGTTCGAGGGACCGTGGACGCGAACCGGCGACAAATATGTCAGGGACGCCGAGGGCCGCTACACCTTCTGCGGCCGCGCCGACGACATGTTCAAGGTCTCCGGCATCTGGGTCTCACCGTTCGAGGTCGAGAGCGCGCTGATCTCGCATCCCGCCGTGCTGGAAGCCGCTGTCGTGCCCGAGGCCGATCCGGAAGGGCTGTTGAAGCCGAAGGCCTTCGTCGTGCTGCGCCCGGGCGTGACGACGAGTAATCTCCAGGAAATGCTGAAGGAGCACGTCAAGCAGAAGATCGGCCCATGGAAATATCCACGCTGGATCGACGTGGTGGACTCGCTGCCGAAAACGGCGACGGGCAAGATCCAGCGGTTCAAGCTGCGGGAGGGCGCGAATTGAACGGCATGGTGTGTCATATGACGCGTTCTATCGCCTCAAGCACCGCTGCGCTCCCTCCCCCCTTGTGGGGGAGGGCGGGGGAGAGGGGTAGCCGCAGCGGTGGTGCCGCGGTCGTTGGTGAGCTGCGCACGCCGCGCCCGCGCCTTCGAGAGAATCCCCGTGTGGCACCCCCCTCCCTGACCCTCCCCCACAAGGGGGGAGGGAACGCCTGAGTGCGCGGAAGCACCTTCTGCTCATTGCGCTAAGAAGAGTGACAGCATGACCAATCTCACCCCCACCGGATTCCTCAGCATCGATGGCGCCAGCCTCGAATACAAATGGCTCGCGCCGCAGGCGGCCGACGCGCCGACCATCGTGATGCTGCACGAAGGCCTCGGCTGCGTCGGCCTCTGGGGCGACTTTCCGGAAAAGCTGCAGCAGGCGACCGGCGCCGGCATCTTCATCTATTCGCGCGCGGGTTACGGCCAGTCCAGCCCGGTCGCACTGCCGCGGCCGCTCGACTACATGCATCGCGAGGCGCTGGACGTGCTGCCGAAGCTGCTCGACATGATCGGCTTCAAGCGTGGTCTCCTGCTCGGCCATTCCGATGGAGCCTCGATCGCCACCATCTATGCCGGGGCGCATCAGGATCATCGCCTCAACGGCCTCGTGCTGATCGCGCCGCATTTCATCGTCGAGGACATCTCGATCAAATCCATCGCCGCGATCAAGACGACGTTCGAGACCACGGACCTCAGGGCAAAACTGGCGCGCTGGCACAAGGACGTCGACAACGCTTTCTACGGCTGGAACGGCGCCTGGCTCGATCCGAAGTTCCGCGATTGGGACGTCTCGGAATACCTGGCCTATGTCCGCGTCCCCATCATGGTCCTGCAAGGCGCCGACGACCAATATGGCACCCTGCGTCAGGTCGAGATCGCGCAGGAAGAGTGCTACTGCCCGGTCGATCCGAAGATCATTCCAGGCGCGGGACATTCTCCGCATCGTGAAGCACCCGGGCCGACGCTCGAGGCGATCGAGCAGTTCGCAGGAGCGGCCCTGCGCGACGATCAGGGCCTGCAAGGACGCGCGGCGTGATGGCGGCTAAGAGCGGGTGACATGAAACAAAGTGCATGCTATGGGTATTGAGAGCTAGACGCATCCGAAAATATGCACTATTGTGCATCTAACGATCAAGCCAAGAACCCACAATCAAGCTCAGGGATGACCCATGGCCGGGGAAGATCGGCGCCTCGCAGGCGGCGCGACATTCATCGATTTCCAGACCGAACCGTCCCGCTACAAGCATTGGAAGCTCGCGGTCGAGGGCGACGTCGCGACGCTGACCATGGATGTCGACGAGAACGGCGGCCTGTTCGAGGGCTACCTGCTCAAGCTCAATTCCTACGATCTCGGCGTCGACATCGAGCTTGCTGATGCGCTCCAGCGCCTGCGCTTCGAGCATCCCGAGGTCAAGGTCGTGGTGATGCGCTCGGCCAAGAACCGCGTGTTCTGTGCCGGCGCCAATATCCGCATGCTGGCGGGCTCGACCCATGCGCACAAGGTCAATTTCTGCAAGTTCACCAACGAGACCCGCAACGGCATGGAAGACTCTTCGGAGAATTCCGGCCAGCGCTTCATCACCGTGGTGAACGGCTCGGCCGCCGGCGGCGGCTATGAGCTGGCGCTCGCGACCGATCACATCATCCTCGCCGATGACGGCTCGTCCGCCGTAGCGCTGCCCGAAGTGCCGCTGCTCGCGGTGCTGCCCGGCACCGGTGGTCTCACGCGCGTCGTCGACAAGCGCAAGGTGCGCCGCGATCACGCCGATTTCTTCTGCACCATCGAGGAGGGCGTGAAGGGCAAGCGCGCCGTGCAATGGCGCCTCGTCGACGAGATCGCGCCGAATTCCAAGCTGGAAGCCAGGATCGCCGAGCGCGCCAGGGAGTTCGCGGCCGCTTCCAAGCGCAAGGGCAGCGGCAAGGGCATCGCACTGACGCCGCTCAAGCGCGTCATCGACGAAAACAGCATCCGTTACGGCTTCGTCACCGTCGACATCGATCGCGCGGCGCGGATCGCCACCATCTCGATCAAGGCGCCAGAGGCCGCGCCACCGGCCGACATCGACGGCATGATGGCGCAGGGCGCCTCGTTCTGGCCGCTCCAGGTGGCGCGAGAGCTCGACGACGCCATCCTGCACTTGCGCATCAACGAGCTCGAGATCGCGATGCTGGTGTTCAAGAGCCATGGCGATCGCGCCCATGTACTCGCTTGCGATGCGTTCCTCGAAGCCAACAAGGAGCATTGGCTGGTCAACGAGATCAGGCATTACTGGAAGCGCGTGCTCAAGCGCGTCGACGTCACCTCGCGCACGCTGGTGACCCTGGTCGAGCCCGGCTCCTGCTTTGCCGGCACGCTCGCCGAGCTCGTCTTCGCCGCCGACCGCTCCTACATGCTGATCGGCACGCGCCAGGGCGACAACCGCCCGCCGCCGTCGATCGAACTGTCGGCCATGAATTTCGGCCCGTATCCGATGAGCCATGGCCTGACGCGGCTGCAATCGCGCTTCCAGGCCGATCCGGCCGACGTGGAGCGTGCGGAAGCGACTCTCGGCACTGCGCTCGACGCGGAGCAGGCCGAAGAGCTCGGCCTCGTCACCTTCGCGCTCGACGACATCGACTGGGACGACGAGGTTCGCGTGTTCCTCGAGGAACGCGCCAGCTTCTCGCCCGACAGCCTCACCGGCATGGAAGCGAGCCTGCGCTTCGTCGGCCCCGAGACGATGGAATCGAAGATCTTCGCCCGCCTCACCGCATGGCAGAACTGGATCTTCCAGCGCCCGAACGCGGTCGGCGAGGAAGGCGCGCTGCGCCGCTACGGCAGCGGCCAGAAGCCGAAATTCGATATGACGCGGGTGTAGCGACGTTTGTATCCCGGGCGCGCTGCGGCACGAAGTGACGCTGCGCTGAACCGGGACCCAGCCAGACGAGAGTAGGTTCCGGCTCAGCAGCGCACCGCTTCGCGCTGCGCAGCGTCCGGGACAAAGAAACCAAGGAGAGCACGGCCATGAACATGAACATCATGAACGTCGACTACTCGACCAAGATCCCGAACAACGTCAACCTCGCCGAAGACCGCCAGGTGCTGAAGGCGCTGGAGGGCTGGCACCCCGGCTACATGGACTGGTGGAGCGACATGGGGCCGGAAGGTTTCCAGGAATCGCTGGTCTATCTGCGCACGGCCTATTCGGTCGATCCGCGCGGCTGGGCCAAGTTCGACTACGTGCGCATGCCCGAATATCGCTGGGGCATTTTGCTGGCGCCGCAGGAAGAGAACCGCGTCGTTCCGTTCGGTGAGCACTATGGCGAGCCGGCCTGGCAGGAAGTCCCTGGGGAGCACCGCGCCATGCTGCGCCGCCTGATCGTGATCCAGGGCGACACCGAACCGGCCTCGGTCGAGCAGCAGCGCCATCTCGGCAAGACCGCGCCCTCGCTCTACGACATGCGCAACCTGTTCCAGGTCAATGTCGAGGAAGGCCGTCACCTCTGGGCCATGGTCTACCTGCTGCAGAAATATTTCGGCCGCGACGGCCGCGAGGAAGCCGACGATTTGCTGCGCCGCCGCTCCGGCGATGCCGATGCGCCGCGCATGCTGGGTGCCTTCAACGAGGCGACGCCGGACTGGCTGTCATTCTTCATGTTCACCTACTTCACCGACCGCGACGGCAAGATGCAGCTGCACAGCCTCGCTCAATCGGGCTTCGATCCGTTGTCGCGCACCTGCCGCTTCATGCTCACCGAGGAAGCGCACCACATGTTTGTCGGCGAGACCGGCATCACCCGCGTCGTGCAGCGCACCTGCGATGCGATGCGCGCGGCCGGCATCACCGATCCCACCGACATCGCGAAAGTCCGCGCGCTCGGCGTCATCGATCTCCCGACCATCCAGAAGAAGCTGAACCTGCACTACACGCTCTCGCTCGACCTGTTCGGCTCGGAAGTCTCGACCAATGCGGCCAACGCCTTCAACGCCGGCATCAAGGGCCGCTACCACGAGACCCAGATCGAGGACGATCACCAGCTCAAGAACTCCACCTATCCGGTGCTCAAGCTGATCAACGGCGAGATCAAACTGGTCGACGAGCCGGCGCTGACTGCGCTCAACATGCGCCTGCGCGACGATTACAGCCAGGATTGCGTCAAGGGCATGCTGCGCTGGAACAAGGTGATCTCGACCGCGGGCTATGATTTCAAGCTGACTCTGCCCAACGTCGCCTTCCACCGCCACATCGGCGAGTTCAAGGACGTGCACGCGACGCCCGACGGCATCCTGATCGACGATGCCACCTGGGCCAAGCGCAAGGACGAGTGGCTGCCGTCGGCGAGCGACGGCGACTTCATCACCTCATTGATGCAGCCCGTCACCGAAACCGGCAAGTACGCATCCTGGATCTCGCCGCCCAAGGTCGGCATCGACAACAAGCCCGGCGATTTCGAGTACGTGAAGATCGAGTCGTAAGGCTCTTTGCGGCCGCGGCGGTCGCGCCACAAGCTCGCTGTCATCGCCCGGCTTGACCGGGCGACCCAGCCTTCCAGTGATGAGTGTGAGTGAATCGAGACGCCGCAGCGTACCGGATGGACGCTCTGAAAGCGTTGGCTTGTGTTGGAGATACGAAGTTTGTTGCCGCGCACCAGCTTCAGGGTGCGCGGCAACACTCAGCTTCAGGGCTTGAACACGAAGCCCGGTTTAATTGCCACATCTGCCGGAATGGGCTGAAGATCGGAGAACAGGTCCGGATAGGTATTCATCACGTTAAGGATGAATTTGGGCTCGATGTGCTTGTTCACGTCGAACACCGACTTGATTACGCCCAGCCGCTGCAGCGTATCCTGCGCCTTCCAAAGCGCGCGATAGTTGTGCGCGGAAATGCGGCGGTCCACCTGTTGGACGTTGTACTGCATCGCGGTCTCCGCCACGTCGAGCTTCAACCCCGGGATCCACCGCGTACCGATGGACGCGGCCTGCTTGGGGTTCTTGCGCATCCACTGGTCGGCCTCCGATACGGCTGCCAGGAATTTCTCGATCGTTGCCCCATTCTTCTCCACCCAAGGCCGCAGCGCGATATTGAATCCGAGATAAGAGATGACGTCGCCCCCGCGGATCACCTCGACAGCCCCCGGCACGTCCTTCATAGCGATCACCGGTGCCGGGTCCCAGCACACAAATGCATCCACGCCTTTGGCAAGCAGCGCCACGCTCATTTCCGGCGGCGGCGTGTTGATCAGCGTCACGTCGGTCGCCGCGAGGCCGGCCTTTTCGAGCAAGCCCAGAATGTAGAGATGATTGATCGTGCCGAAGGAGGTCGCTATCTTTTTGCCCTTCAGACTTTTCAAGTCGCCTTTGACGATTCCAGAGTCGCCGTTGGCAATGAGGGCGAGCGTGGCATCGGACCCAAGCTTCGTGGCGTTGCCGCTGAAGTTACCGAAGAAAACCAGGTCCATGTTGCGTAGGATCGCGCCGATGGCCGGAACGCCGGCTTGCACCATGTCGGTTTCACCTGCCTGCAACGCATTGAGCGCATCGACGCCGGTTGCGTATGGGCGAGCAATGGTCACGTCGAGCCCGTATTTTTCGAAAAAGCCGCGCTCCAGCGCAATCGGCAGCGCCAGCATGTCTACCGCTGCCACCATGCCGACCTTGAGTTTTATGGGATCCTTGGCTTGCGCCAACGCAAGTGACGGCAGCAGCAACAAGGCGCAGAGCAGCATCGCAAGTCGTCGCATTTGGGTCATCCCCCTGGTTGAAGCGGCTCGATGCGCGTCACCCAGTAAGGCCGGGCGACGGTCGTCAAGTCCGCGCGTTTCACTCCTCGAACTTCAACGGATTTTTCTTGTGTTCCGGATACCCGGCCGTACGTCTGCATCAGCTGAACGTGAAAACGTTCAGGTTCGAACGGCAGCACGACCAGGATGTTCACCTTGTCCGAGCCACCGGCGAAGTTCACGATCTTTCGCGGCGCGGCGATGGTCAGCCAAAGCTGCCAGGCCAGATAGCCGACCGCCACCGCCATGAGGATGTGCGCCTTTCGCGATCGAAGGGCATCTTTCAACATGGCTCAAGCCGACCGCACGAGTTGAAGGACGCGGTTCGACAATTCCTTGAACCGCGCATCGTCGTTCAGCGCGTCCCACGATCGGGGCCGTGGCAAGTCAACGGCAATGTCATCGAGCACGCGTCCCTTCGACAGCGCGACCACCCGATTGGCGAGAAACACGGCTTCCTGGACGTCATGCGTGATGAAGATGACCGTCGGCCGCTTCTCCTGCCAGATGCGCGTCAGTTCTTCCTGGAGCGTCATTCGGGTCTGGGCATCGACGCTCGCGAACGGCTCATCCATCAGCAGCACGTCCGGCTCGTTCGCCAGCGCACGCACCACGCCGACACGCTGCTGCATGCCGCCCGACAGTTCGGCGGGATAGCGCGCGGCTGCCTCGGTCAGTTTGGCGAGCGCCAGATATTCATGCGCGATCTTCTCGCGTTCGACCTTGCGGACGCCGCGCATCTTGGGACCGAAGGCGACATTCTCGAGCACGGTTCGCCACGGGAACAGGGCAAAAGACTGGAACACCACGCCGCGGTCAGGGCCAGGCCCCTTGACCGGACGGCCGCCAACCAAGATCTCGCCGCCCGTGTGCGGGATGAAGCCCGCGATCATGTTGAGGATCGTCGTCTTGCCGCAGCCAGAAGGACCGACGATGCAGACGAACTCTCCCTGTTCCACCTTCAGTGACACGTCATGCACTGCGGTGACGTTGGTTCCGGCATAGGGGTCGAAATACGTCTTCGACAGATTGCGGATGGTCAGATCCTTCATCGCGTCACCATCCCCCACCGCTGTCCCGTAGCCCGCTCGATCGGTGCCAGTATCCAGCTGTCGACGATGTACCAGAGAATTCCCAGGATGATCATGCCGAGCAGGATCTCGACGACGGACCCGGAGCGGCGCGCGTCGAACATGAGAAATCCGATACCGCTGGTGCCGACGATAATCTCGGTTGCGATCAGAGCGCGCCAGCCATAGCCGAGCCCGTTGCGCAGGCCGGTCACGATGTTGGGCAGCGCTCCCGGCAACACCACTTCCCACAACATGCGAATGCGTGAGGCACCCAGACTCTGGGCCGCGCGGTGCAGGGTGATGGGAATCGAGCGTACGCCCAGCACCGTGTTCAGGACAACCGGGAAGATGACCGTGTAGACGATGACGACCGTGATGGTCGTGAGGCCATAGCCGAACCAGATCACCAGGATCGGCAGCCAGGCGATGTCGCCAATGGCCTGAAAGAACAGGAGCAGCGGCCACAGCGCCGTACGCGCGCGCTGGTTGAGACCAACCAGGATTCCGAGCGGAATGCCGAGGGCGACCCCCCAAAAAGCACCGACGGCCAAGCGCACGATGCTGTCCTGCAGGTACGCCGGAAGGATGCCCGTATAGACCAGTGACCCAAACGAGCGCACGACCTCCGCCGGTCCAGGCAGGAACACGCGCGGGAATATTTGCAGCTGTGTGACGATCCACCACGCAGCGACCACCGGAATGAAGGGGGCGATGGACGCGATCGACGGCCAACGCGCCGTCAGGCGAACGCAGTGGCTCCACATCTTGAGTAGAAACTGCTTCATGCGCGCTGCACCATGCCCCAGCGTTCGATGGTGGCGCGCTCGATTGGTGCCAAGACCAGTCGGTCGAGCAGGAGCCAAAGCACGCCGATCACAATCATGCCAAGCACGATCACTTCCGTTCTGTAGAAGTCGCGCGCCACGAACAGCATGTAACCGAGGCCCACGTTGGTGGCGATCATCTCGGCTGCGATCAGCCCACGCCAGGCAAAGCCCAGCCCGGTGCGTATGCCGGTGACGATATTGGGAAGCGCCCCCGGCAGCAGCACTTCGGTCAACATCGCCCATCGTCCTGCACCGAGCGATGCGGCCGCATTACGCACCTGCAAGGGAATGGTCGATACACCGAGAAGCGTGTTGTACGTCACGATGAAGAACACGGCATTGAAGATCACAAAGGTGATGGCGCCGAAGCCATAGCCGAACCATAGCGTCGCGATCGGGATCCATGCGATGCCAGCCAGCACCGAGAAAAACCTGAACAGGGGCGTCAGGAAGCTCGAGATGATCGGGCTCACGCCCATCGCGATGCCCAAGGGGATCGCGATCAACAGGGCGAGCACTGTGCCAACGGCGACGCGCAACAGGCTTGCACCGATGTGCTGAATAAGGGTGCCATCTTTTATTCCCTCAATTCCAGCCTGGACCACGGAGGAGAGGTGAGGAAACAGCCGGGGATTGACGTCAAAATACGGGATGAAAACGGCCCATAGAATGAGGAGCACTATGAAGGGAGCGCAGAACCAAAGTGCCGAATAGAGCCTCCACAGCATCACGCTTGCCTCAGGGTACGGTTGCCGCTTGGCCTGGCGTTCCGCCGAACGGCGCCTACACTTTTCTTGGACAATTGGGAGTGGGTCAAACCAAGAACTCGCTCCATGGCTTTGCGAGCTTTGTTTGCATCGCTTTCGTCGATGGCACGAGCAACGGCGGCGTGGTTGGGAATGTTGTCCTCGAACCAGCCGGCAACGCTATCAACCGCAACAACAAACACAGCGCTCAGGATCGTGTCGATCGCACCGCGAAAGCCCTGCAGCACCGGATTGTGCGTCGCGTCCAGAATAGCGAGGTGAAAAGCCTTGTCCGCGGCCGTTGCGGCAGTCTGATTGTCCGATGCTTCCATCGCCCTCAGCGCTGCATTGATCCGTTGCCGGTCCTGCTTGGTGGCGCGGGTCGCAGCGAGCGCAGCAGCGGCTGGTTCAATGATCGAGCGTACTTCCTGAATAGCAAGCAGTAGCTCACGGTCGAGTTGATCCTCACCGACCAGCCAGTTCAACACGTCACGATCGAGAAGACTCCAGTCGCGGCGCGGCAACACGTGAGTGCCGTGACGCGGCCGCACGCTGACGAGTCCCTTCCCTGCAAGCATTTTGATCGCTTCACGAACCACGCCGCGGCCAACGCCAAAGCGGATTTCGAGCTCGTTCTCGGGCGGCAGGACCGCGCCGGCCGGGATGATTTCTTGAGCGATCTCGCGGCCGAGCGTCGTCAGCACCGCGTGGATGCGGCCCGGCTTCAAACGCTTCTCGGTGGATTTGACGCGTTTAGCGTTCGACAATCCGTTCACTCCCGACCGCCGGCTCTTGGGCTGGCTGGTATGTTCAGGCCATACACCGATTTTGTTGAGCTCGCAATCATCCGATGTTAAATGTCCGATGAATAAAAACGTTTTGCGGCGCACCAATTTCGCCGGCTGGGAGGAGTTCGCTATGTCGACCATTGGATATCTGACGACGACAATATTCGATCACGGTGCCATCAAGAGCCTGCCGACGGAGCTGGCGGCACTCGGCATTCGTCGGCCACTGCTCGTCACGGACGCCGGCGTGCAGCGGGCCGGCATTGCAGCGCAAGTCCTCGCTCATCTCGATCCGACGACCGTTGCGATCTTCGATGGCACGCCGCCGAATCCGACCGAGGAAGCAGTCCTCGAAGGCGTCGTCTCCTACCGCGAGGGCGGCTGCGATGGCGTGATTGCGCTCGGCGGCGGTTCGCCGATCGATCTTGCCAAAGGCGTAGCCTTGGCCGCCACCCATGAGGGGCCACTGGAGCAATATGCCGCGGTCCTTGGCGGCATCGGCAAGATCACTGATAAGGTCGCGCCGGTAATCGCTATTCCGACCACTGCGGGAACTGGCAGCGAAGTCGGCCGCGGTGCTTTGATCAATTTGACCAACGGCTCGAAGCTGGCGTTGATCAGTCCACATCTGATACCGAAAAGGGCGATCTGCGATCCTGAACTCACGCTGGGACTGCCGCCGGTGTTGACGGCGGCGACCGGGATCGATGCGCTCACGCATTGCATCGAAACGTTCCTGTCACCGTTGGTCAACCCACCGGCGGAAGCGATCGCGCTCGATGGTGCAAAGCGTGCATGGCACTTCATCCAGCGCGCTGTGACGAACGGCGCCGACCGCGAGGCGCGTTGGGAAATGATGATGGCGGCACTCGAGGGTGGGCTGACGTTTCAGAAGGGGCTCGGCGCAGTGCACTCGCTCTCCCACGCCGCCGGCGCATTGCGCTCGCCGACCCTCCATCACGGTATGCTGAACGGCGTATTCCTGCCGCACATCCTGCGCTTCAGCGAGAACATGGTGGGGAACAAGTACGAGACGCTGAAGGATGTGTTCTGCATTTCGCGCGAAACGGACCTCGCCGCTGCGGTGTCCGATCTCGTTCAATCGTTGAAGCTGCCGGTCACGCTCGGTCAAATGGGCTTCGAGGCACGGCACATTCCTCAAACAGTCGTCCGAGCGCTTGCGGACCACTCAAACGCGACCGCTCCGCGAAAAGCCTCTGCGGAAGAATTCGAGGGCCTGCTGCGCGCGGCGCTCTGAGAGTCGTCCGCGCCCGGACGACGCCCCCGCAAGGGGCCACAGTGACGGCATCGATACCGACGGATTGTGAGTCCGAGCCTGGCTCAACAAGTGTTTTGCCCGACGCGTCAACATCATTGCGGCTGAAGCGTCGTTTCCGGACGGCCCAGGAAAAACCCTTTGTCGATCAATGGGCTTCCTACTGTGCATGGGGTTGTTTTCGACATTTTAGTTTGGAGTTAGTTTGAAGCCCCACTGCGGGTGACGTGAGATCGCCCGATCAATCGCTGTCCCACCCGCTGCCCTTGATTCCCGGATTGGCGTAGACGATCCCGCCATCGACCGCGATGGTCGCGCCAACCACATAGTCGCCCGCGCGCGAGGCGAGATAGATCGCGGCGCCCGCCATGTCCTCGTCGGTGCCGATGCGGCCCACGGGGACACGCGTCGCCACTTCGTCGGCGTGATCGCGGGCGGCGCGGTTCATGTCGGACTGGAACGGGCCCGGCGCGATCGCCGTGACCACGACGTGGTCGGGGATGAGCTTCACCGCCATGCGCCGCGTCAGATGGATCAGCCCGGCCTTGCTGGCGGCATAGGAATAGGTCTCGCCCGGATTGACGAAGATGCCGTCGATCGAGGCGATGTTGATCACCTTCGCCGGCCGTTCCGCGCTCGCCGACGCGCGCAGCGTGGGCGCCAGTGCCTTGGTGAGGAAGAACGGCGTCTTCACATTCAGATTCATCACCTTGTCCCAGCCGCTCTCCGGAAATTCGTCGAACTCCGCGCCCCAGGCCGCGCCCGCATTGTTGACGAGGATGTCGAGCCTGGATTCGCGCTTCTTAAATTCGCTCGCCAGCAGCTCGCAGCCGGCGACCGTGGACATGTCGATCGGCAGGGCGATGCATTCGCCGCCATATTGCGCGGCGAGCTCTTTCGCGGTGGCTTCGCACGGTCCGGCCTTGCGCGCGGTGATGTAGACCTTCGCCGCGCCGGCGCTGAGAAATCCCGCCGCTATCATTTTGCCGATGCCGCGCGAGCCGCCGGTCACCAGCGCGACACGGCCTTTGAGCGAGAACAGATCGTTGAACATGGTGCCTCCCTTTGGTTGGCGCTGGTTGTGAGCGGGGAGGGCCAGGGAGTCAAGGAACGCGCTGGGGAATGGGATCGGAGTGGGGCATGACAGCGGGTCGACCAACTCGGTGTCGTCCCGGACAAGCGTAAACGCAGATCCGGGACCCATAGCCACAGGGCGCAATTTGGCGACGGCTCGTCGTCCGGTACTTCTATCAACATCAATTGAGAGATCACGCGGTATGGGTCCCGGATCTGCGCGCGCTGAGGGCGCGCTTGTCCGGGACGACAGCGGAGTTTGCAGCTACGCCGCCGCGATCCGACGAAAACCGTTCCACATCGCGGTCGCGGCGCCCGAGGTCAGCACCGGCAGGATGCGCGCGTCCTGGTAGTTGCCATTGAGCGAGACGCGGGGCAGCGCGGTCATGTGGCCGGCATTCTCCGCGAACAGCATGCCGGGCCGTGTCGTCACCGCGGTCTTGAAGCCGGCGGATGCGGCAAGGGCGAATTCGCGCATCCCCGCGGCCTCGCGATCGCCATAGGGATAGGCGAGATGCAACACGGGGCGCTCCAGCACCCGCTCGATCCGCGCGCGGCTCGCGGCCATCTCCTGCGCGGCGATGTCTTCCGCCTGCTTGGCGAGGTTGCAATGGCTGACACTATGCGCGCCGATCGTGACCAGCGGATCGGCGGCAAAGGTCTTCACCTCGGCCCAGGACAGGCACAGGTTGCGGCACAGCGCTTCCATGTCGACGTCGTATGTCGCGCAGAGCGCTCCGATCTCGCGCGCAAGATCGTGCTCGCCCGGCAGCGCGCGCAGCCAGTCGTGCAGGCGATCGAACGCAGCCTGCTTGGCGGCAGGCGTTGTCGCATCGAGCCGCAGCGCGGAGTTGCCGATCCTGACGTCGACCTGCTCGGCCTTGGCGATCACGGCCTCCAGCGCCGTCCACCACAATCGTCCGGTCCCTTCCGCAAAATCGCTCGCGACATAGACCGTCAGCGGCGCGTCAAATTCGCGCAATACCGGCAATGCATGGTCCAGATTGTCGCGATAGCCGTCGTCGAAGGTGAAGGCGGCGAAGCGGCGGTCGAACCGGCCCTGCACCAGCCGCTCATGCAGCTCGTCCATGCTGACGATGTCGATGTCGCGCGAGCGCAAATGGCACAGCGTCGCCCGCAGGAATTCGGGCGTGACTTCGAGATGCCGGTTCGGCTGGAACGCAGCCTCGCGGGCGGGCCGCACATGGTGCAGCATGAAGATGGCGCCGACGCCCGACAAAAGTGGGCGCAGCAGGTGGTGCGCTCCGCTGAAATAGAGTGCTCCCAGCCCGGCGCGGATGACGTTGTTACGCAGTTGTTTCATGAACGGCTGGGGGGACTCTGGCATTCCGTCCTCAACTTATGGAAGAACCCTTGAAGAAAAAGTTATTCCGATTGTCCACGCGGGGGCCTTGGATCGGCAGCATTTCCGGTTTGACAGCCTGCCAAGGGTTTGTTTTGTCTCCGTTTCCAGAGTTCGGGTCGTCGAATGCAGAAGCTTTTCAGGTGGGCCAGCAAATGGTGGCCGGGGCTGATCCCCCTGGCCGTCATGTGGGGATTTGCGGCCTGGAATAACACCTTACCGGTCGAGGCCGATCTGTCGGCGCGCAGCTCGGCGGCGCTGAAGGATACCGTTCTGGACAAGACACGGATCGTGGTCGATGGCCGCGACGTCGGCCTGGCCGCGGACGCCTTCTCCGAGGAGGGTCGCCGCGACGCCGTGATGGCGGTCGAGACGGTCCCCGGCGTTCGCCTGGTCGACGATCGGACCCGCCTTGTTCCCGAAGCCAAGCCCTTCGTCTGGACGGCCGAGCGCGACGTGGTGCGGGTGACCCTGTCGGGCTCCGCGCCCCTGCCGTCGATGAAGGCCCGGCTGACCGAGGCCGCCCGCAAGGAGGTCGGCGGCGTCGAGGTGGCCGACCAGATGGGGCTGGCGCGCGGGGCGCCGCCGCGGTTCGAAGCGGCCGCGATGCTGCTCTTGGATCAGATCGGCAAGCTCAAGGACGGCAAGATCACGATTACCGACACCAAAGTCAATCTGTCGGGCATGGCGCGCGAGCTCGGCGGCCGCGAGGCGATCGCGGCCGGGCTGAAGAACCTGCCCGAGGGTTTTTCGATCGCCGCCAACGAGATCAAGGCGCCGCCCTACATCTTCCAGGCCTACAAGGATCCGGTGGCCGCGACGGTGACGCTGACCGGCTATGTTCCCGACAACAACGTCCATGCGGCGATCGCCACCAGCGCCGCGCGAAAGTTCTTCACCGAGAAGGTCGTCGACAACCTCAAGGCCAGCATCGGGGCACCCGGCTCCTTCAGCGCGGCCGTGGTCCCAGCGCTCGGCGCGCTGTCGCGGCTCTCGACCGGCACGCTTGTCGTCTCCGATCGCGAGGTGAAGCTGTCGGGCGATGCGCTCTACGAGGGCGCCGCCAACGATATCCGCGCAGGGCTCGGCAAGGACTTCCCGAAAAACTGGCAATACAAGCCGGAGATCACGGTGAAGCCTGCGGCAGGCCCGGTCGACGGTACTGTGTGCCAGCAATTATTCTCGGAGCTTCTGACCAAGGGCAAGATCCGTTTCGCGACCAGGCGTGCGGACATCGATCCCGATTCCGCCGGCATCCTCGATCGTCTGATCGAGACGGCGCTGCGCTGCCCCACCACCAATATCGAGATCGCCGGGCATACCGACGCCGACGGCGAGGATTCCTTCAACCAGGCTCTCTCGGAAAAGCGGGCGCAGGCGGTGATCGACTATCTGGTCAAGGCCGGCCTGCCCGCCAGCCGCTTTACCGCGGTTGGCCATGGCAGCACGCAGCCGCTCGCCGGCAACGACACCGATGAAGGCAAGGCCCAGAACCGCCGTATCGAATTTCTGGTGAGGTGACGATGCCCTATCTCGTCTCGTTCCATCTGGGCTGGCTGATCGCCTCGCTGCTGCTGGGCTTCTGCATGGGCTGGATCTCGGTGGTCCAGCGCGGCAACGGCACCTCGAAGGTGACAGCGGGCTGGCTCGCCGCGCTCGTCGCCGCGCTGGTCGCAGCCTCGCTCGCCCATGTGGTCCCCGGCCGCTTCGGCTACTGGCTCGACCTCGGCCTGATCATGTTCGCCTGCTACCTCGTCGGCTGCACCATCGGTGCATGGCTGCGCGACCGCGTGGTCTCGCGCACCGCGCCTCCGGCCGCTCTGTGATGTTGCTGCGCACCCTCACTGAAGGGACGGGGGGCGTCCGCCGCGGCCTTCCGGCGCCTCAGAACGCGTCAACTGGCCGCTTCGATCCTCCTCTTTCAACAGTCAGGCCTGCCCCATAGATTGATGTCGGCTTAAGGCGTGGCGGAACATTGTGCGGCCGAAATCATCAAAACTTCATGGCGCCTGCGCAGGATTGCCATGGAGATTCGCGTCAAGCCTTGCCGCCGAAAGCGCCAAATCGTGCATCGGGAGCCGTAACCCTGCCTAAAATATTGAAGGCACGTGTTTTTGTTCGGATTGGCGAATTCCACTCCGCCCGAAAACGCGCTAGTGGAGGGGCAGGGGGTATGCGCGATGCCGGAGCCGACGGCGAGGGTTCGCTGGGTGCCTGTGCGTCGTCCGCCTGTCCGCCGGCCACCCTGGCCGCCGAAGCGTTGTTCGAGGTCTAGATGCTGGAAGCCATACGCAGGGCGATGTCGTTTCTGCGCCAGAAGCAAGTCCTGCATAAGCTTGGAGTTGTGATCAGCATCGCGGTCATCGGCATCGCTTGCTATGTGCTCTACCACATGCTGCGAGGCATCGATTTCAACGAGGTCCTCGAGGCGATCAAGAGCACCGAGCCGAGTCAGATTGCGATGGCGGCGCTGTTCGTCGCTGCGGGCTATTTCACCCTGACCTTCTACGACCTCTTCGCCACGCGCGCGATCGGCCATTCCCATGTGCCCTATCGCATCAACGCGCTCGCGGCCTTCACCAGCTATTCGATCGGCCACAATGTCGGCGCCAGCGTCTTCACCGGCGGCGCGGTGCGCTACCGGATCTATTCTGCTTATGGGCTGAACGCGATCGACGTCGCAAAAATCTGCTTCCTCGCCGGCCTGACTTTCTGGCTAGGCAATGCCGCCGTGCTCGGCCTCGGCATCGCCTATCACCCGGAGGCCGCCGCCTCGATCGACCAGCTTCCGCCCTGGCTGAACCGGACGCTGGCGCTGATGATCATCGTGGCGCTGATCGGCTACGTGGTCTGGGTCTGGACCCAGCCGCGGGTGGTCGGCCGCGGCCCCTGGACCGTGGTGCTGCCGGGCGGCCCGCTGACGCTGCTTCAGATCGCGATCGGCATCGTCGATCTCGGTTTCTGCGCGCTGGCGATGTATGTCCTGGTGCCGGACGAGCCCCATGTCGGCTTCGTCGTGGTTGCGGTGATCTTCGTCTCGGCCACCCTGCTCGGCTTTGCCAGCCATTCCCCGGGGGGGCTCGGCGTGTTCGACGCCGCCATGCTGGTCGGCCTCTGGCAGATGGACCGGGAGGAGCTTCTGGGCGGCATGCTGCTGTTCCGCGTCCTCTATTATCTGTCTCCCTTCGTCCTATCTGTAATCTTGCTGACGCTTCGCGAAGTTATCATCGGCGCGCGATCGAAGCGCTTGCAACAGGCGGCGCTCAAGCTGGACCCCGGCCCGGCGCGCGAAGCCGCCTATGTGCGAGAGCGTAGCGACAGCGGCGCCTGACTGGTGCCAGGCCCTTAATTAAGACAAGGTCCTTAGGAAAAGTCCCTCAGGAGAAGCCCGCCCCGATGGCGATCGACGCCCCATCTTCTCCCCCCGCCCAGCCCTGGTCCGACCGGCTGCGGCACTCGACCATCATCCTGATCGCCGCGGCGCTGGCGCTGTCCGTCGTGGTCTCGCTCGGCGAATTGTCGGCGCTGCACGCCGCGATCGTGTTCCTCTGCATCGCGGCCGCAGCCCTGATCCCGTGGCGGCTGCATGATCCCGCGGCCTCCCGCGACGACGTCAGGCGCATCAACCCGGTCGAGAGCGCGGCGGTGGCCGCGGTGGTCGCCGGCATGCCGGATCCGGCGGTGCTGCTCGACCGTGCGGGTCGCGTCATCCATCTCAATGCCGCCGCCGCCCAGCTCGCGCCGGCGCTGCGCCGGAACGAGCTCGCCCAGTTCGCGCTGCGCTCGCCGGAGATCATCACGGCGCTGCGCGAGGCGATCGCCACCACCGAGCCGCGGCGTGCGACCTATCTCGACCATGTTCCGGTCGATCGCTGGATGGAGCTCATGATCACGCCGGTTCCGGTGCCGACCAGCTTCGGCGGCGCCGATAAATGCATGCTGATGACCTTCCACGACCAGACCCCGCTGCGCCGGGTCGAGGAGATGCGCGCCGACTTCGTCGCCAATGCCAGCCACGAGCTGCGCACCCCGCTGGCCGCGCTGTCGGGCTTCATCGACACGCTGCAGGGCCAGGCCAAGGACGATCCCAAGGCGCGCGAACGGTTCCTCGGTATCATGCACAACCAGGCCACGCGCATGGCGCGCCTGATCGACGATCTGCTGTCGCTGTCGCGGGTCGAGCTGTCGGCCCATGTCCGGCCCGACACCCTGGTCGACCTCATACCGATCATCCGCCAGGTCGCCGACGGGCTCGAGCCGCTGGCGCGCGAGCGCCAGGTCGAGGTGGAGATCGATCTGCCGGAGCCGCCGGTGATGATCGCAGGGGACCGCGAGGAACTGCTCCGCCTGTTCGAGAACCTGATCGAGAACGCGCTCAAATACGGCGCTTCCGGCGGACGCGTCATCGTGTCGCTGACATCAAGCGTCGCCACTGATGGAACTCAGGAAATCCGGGTCCTGGTCCGCGATTTCGGCCCCGGCATCGCGCCCGAGCACCTGCCGCGGCTGACCGAGCGCTTCTATCGGGTGGACGTCGGCGACAGCCGCTCGCAGGGCGGGACTGGGCTCGGATTATCGCTGGTGAAACATATTCTTAACCGCCATCGCGGCCGACTTCTGATCGAGAGCGTGCCCAGGCAGGGCGCGACTTTCACGGCGTGTTTTCCCCAGGCGAGGATTTCGGCTTCGGCCTAAAAATCAAGCGAATTCAATCGCTTGGTTGCGTCATCCAACTGTCACGAAACCTTCGTAAAAGCACAGCCGACCGCTCCTAAACGGGCGGTGTGGGGAGCGCGATCGGGCGCGGATGGCGCTTCGTTCCCCTGTATGGAGACCAGCATGAATTTCCTCAAAACCATGGTCGCTGCTGGCTTGATCGCCGCATCGACGACGGCAGCCTTTGCGGCCGACATCACCGGCGCCGGCGCGACGTTCCCGTTCCCGCTCTATTCCAAGTGGGCTGACGCCTACAAGAAGGAGACCGGCAACGGTTTGAACTACCAGTCGATCGGTTCGGGCGGCGGCATCAAGCAGATCCAGGCCAAGACCGTGACCTTCGGCGCGAGCGATATGCCCCTCAAGCCCGAGCAACTTGAAAAGGACGGAATGATCCAATGGCCGCAGGCGATGGGCGCCTTGGTGCCGGTCGTCAATCTCGAAGGGATCAAGTCGGGCGAGCTGGTGTTTTCTGGCGAGTTGCTGGGCGACATCTATCTGGGCAAGGTCAAGACATGGAATGACCCGGCGATCGCCAAGCTGAATCCCAAGGTGAAGCTCCCCTCGGACGCCATCACCGTCGTGCGTCGGTCGGACGGCTCCGGCACCACGTTCATCTGGACCGATTTCCTTACGAAGACGAATGCCGAGTGGAAGTCGAAGGTCGGTGCCGGTACCGCGGTCGAGTGGCCAACGGGTGTTGGCGCCAAAGGCAATGAAGGCGTCGCCGGCAATGTCAGCCAGACCAAGAACTCGATCGGTTATGTCGAGTATGCCTATGCCAAGCAAAACAAGCTGACCTACGGCGCCCTGATCAACAAGTCTGGTAAGACCGTGCAGCCGACTGTTGCGGCCTTCCAGGCTGCAGCCGCCAACGCCGACTGGGCCGGCTCCAAGAACTATTATGTGATCCTGACCGACCAGCCCGGTGAGACGTCGTGGCCGATTACCGGCGCGACCTTCATCTTGATGCACAAGGATGCGACCGACAAGGCGGCGTCCCAGGAAGCCATCAAGTTCTTCAAGTGGGCGTTCGAGAAGGGCGACAAGATGGCGGAGGAGCTCGACTACATCCCGATGCCCGACACGGTCGTGAAGCAGATCGAGAAGACGTGGGCTGCCGAGATCAAGAGCTGATTGCAGCGTACTGAAACTCGCGCTCCGCCTCGGCGGGCGCGAGTGAAAGAGCGGCCCGGAATCCCAGGATTCCGGGTCCTTGAGACCACCCGGAACGACGCGGGCAAACCGTCGAAAACGACCGCCTTTGGCGGCATGCAGATGGCGTAAGGCAAAACAGGGGATCGGCGTGGCAGAGATGGCCGTTCAGAGCGATGTAATCGACGATGCCGGACCGTATGATCGCGCCAAGGCCTTGGGCGCGTTCAAGCTCGGTGACATCACCTTCTACTGGATCACGCGGCTTTCCGCGATCTCGGTGCTGCTCATTCTCGGCGGCATCATCCTTTCGCTGATCGTGGGCGCCTTCCCGGCGATCAAGGAATACGGCCTGTCGTTCCTGTGGACGCAGCGCTGGGCCCCTTCGGCCGATCCGCCCGTGCTCGGCGCGCTCGGGCCGATGTACGGCACGCTCGTCACCTCCTTCATCGCGATGCTGATCGCCATTCCCGTCGGTCTGGGCATTGCGATCTTCCTCACCGAGCTTTGTCCGCAATGGCTGCGCCGCCCGATCGGCATGGCGATCGAGCTGCTCGCCGGCATTCCCTCGATCATCTACGGCATGTGGGGCTTCTTCGTGCTGGGCCCGTTCCTGGCCAACACCTTCCAGCCCTTCATGATCCGGGTGTTCGACGGCGTGCCCGTGCTCGGCGCGATCTTCGCAGGTCCCCCGTCCTATCTCAGCCTGTTCAATGCCGCGCTGATCCTCGCCATCATGGTGCTGCCCTTCATCACCTCGATCTCGGTCGACGTGTTCAAGACGGTGCCGCCGGTGCTGAAGGAAGCCGCCTACGGCGTCGGCTGCACCACGTGGGAAGTCGTGCGCAGCGTGGTGATCCCCTATACCCGCGTCGGCATCATCGGCGGCGTCATGCTGGCGCTGGGCCGCGCGCTCGGCGAGACGATGGCGGTGACCTTCATCATCGGCAATTCGTTCCGCATCTCTTCATCGATTTTCGCCCCGGGCACCACGATCTCGGCGGCGATCGCATCCGAGTTCGCCGAGAGCGACGGCCTGCACCAGTCCGGCCTGATCCTGCTCGGCCTGCTCCTGTTCGTGCTGACGTTCTTCGTGCTCGCGGCCGCGCGGCTGATGCTGATGCGCTTGGAAACCAAGGCCGGAAAGTGAAGCCATGAACCCGATCTATTCGCGCCGCCGCCGCTGGGACATCGTCATCCGCGGCCTCTGCATCGCAGCCGCCGCCTTCGGCGTCACCTGGCTCGCGCTGATCCTGATCACGCTGCTGTACAACGGTCTGGCCGGGCTCAACCTTCAGGTCTTCACCGCAGACACGCCGCCGCCCGGATCGACCGAGGGCGGCCTGCGCAACGCCATCGTCGGCTCGGTGATCATGACCGTGATCGGCGTCGGCATCGGCGCGCCGCTCGGCATGTTCGCCGGCACCTATCTTGCCGAATACGGCCGCAACGACAGGCTGACCTCGGTGATCCGGTTCATCAACGACATCCTGCTCTCGGCGCCCTCGATCATCATCGGCCTGTTCATCTACGGTGCGGTCGTGGTGCCGATGCGAGGCTTCTCGGCCATCGCCGGCGCGCTGGCGCTCGCCGTGATCGTGATCCCGGTCGTGGTGCGCACCACGGAGGACATGCTGCTGCTGGTGCCGAACCCGCTGCGTGAAGCCGCCAGCGCACTCGGCCTGCCGCGTTCGCTGGTGATCAAGCGCATCGCCTACCGTGCGGCGCGCTCGGGCCTCATCACCGGCGTGCTGCTCGCCACCGCCCGCGTCGCCGGCGAGACCGCGCCGCTGCTGTTCACCGCGCTGTCCAACCAGTTCTTCAGCCTCGGCCTGGACAAGACGATGGCCAACCTGCCGGTGACCATCAACAACTTCGTGCAGAGCCCCTACGCCTACTGGAAGCAACTCGCCTGGAGCGGCGCGCTGCTGATCACCCTGACTGTGCTTGCCCTGAACATTGGCGCCCGCATCCTTGGTGCCGAGAGGACCGCAAAATGAGTGAAATGTCTATTTCCGTAAGCGCGCCGACCGTTCATCCCGGCTCGCAGCCGCTGCCCGAGGCGCCTGCCAAGGTCACCGCGCGCAACCTCAATTTCTACTACGGTGAGCACCATGCGCTGAAGAACATCAATCTGGCACTGGGCACCAATCGCGTCACGGCCTTCATCGGCCCGTCCGGCTGCGGCAAGTCGACCCTGCTGCGCATCTTCAACCGGATGTACGACCTCTACCCGGGCCAGCGCGCCACCGGCCAGCTGTTGCTCGACCATACCAACATGCTCGACCCCAAGCTCGACCTCAATCTGCTGCGCGCCCGGGTCGGCATGGTGTTCCAGAAGCCGACCCCGTTCCCGATGACGATCTACGAGAACATCGCCTTCGGCATCCGCCTCTACGAAAAGATCTCGAAGTCCGAGATGGACGATCGCGTGGAGAAGGCGTTGCGCGGCGGCGCGCTGTGGAACGAGGTCAAGGACAAGCTCAACGCCTCCGGCCTGTCGCTCTCCGGCGGCCAGCAGCAGCGCCTCTGCATTGCCCGCACCGTCGCGGTGCGGCCCGAGGTGATCCTGTTCGACGAGCCGTGCTCGGCGCTCGACCCGATCTCGACCGCCAAGGTCGAGGAGCTGATCCAGGAATTGTCCGAGAACTACACGATCGCGATCGTCACGCACAACATGCAGCAGGCGGCGCGCGTCTCCGACAAGACCGCCTTCATGTATCTCGGCGAGTTGATCGAGTTCGACGACACCAGCAAGATCTTCACGTCGCCGAGCGACCGGCGCACGCAGGATTACATCACCGGCCGGTTCGGCTGAGGAGACGGAACATGGGTTCTGAACATACCGCAAAGGCTTTCGATACCGACCTCCAGGAACTCACGCGCCTGGTCGCCGAGATGGGCGGCATCGCCGAGCGCATGATCGTCGATTCCGTCGACGCGCTGATCCGCCGCGACGTCACGCTCGGTCAGCGCGTCGTCGCCACCGACGCCGAACTCGACATGCTGCAGAAGCGCATCGAGGAGCGCGCCGTGCTCACCATCGCCCGGCGCCAGCCGATGGCCGTTGATCTGCGCGAGATCGTCGGAGCCATGCGCGTCGCGACCGATCTCGAGCGCATCGGCGATCTCGCCAAGAACATGGGCAAGCGCGTCGCGGCGCTGGAGACGGATTTTCATCCGCTGAAACTGTTCCGCGGCCTGGAACACATGACCGACCTCGTGCAGCAGCAGGTCAAGTCGGTGCTGGACGCCTATGCCGCGCACGATCTGCCGGCAGCGATGGCGGTGTGGAAGGGCGACGAGGAAGTCGACGCCATCTGCACCTCGCTGTTCCGCGAACTTCTCACCTACATGATGGAGGATCCGCGCAACATCTCGTTCTGCATCCATTTGATGTTCTGTGCCAAGAACATCGAGCGGATCGGCGACCACGCCACCAACATCGCCGAGACCGTGTTCTACATGATCGAGGGTCAGGCGATCACCGACAAGCGGCCGAAGGGCGACATGACGACCTTCGCCACGACGGTGCCGAATACCTAAGCGGTGCCGAGTACCCAAGGAGCGACGACAACATGGGCGCACGCATTATGGTGGTTGAGGACGAGGAAGCTCTCACCGAGCTTCTTCGCTACAACCTCGAAGGCGACGGCTATGACGTTGAGACGGTGATGCGCGGCGATGACGCCGACACCCGCCTCAAGGAGCACATTCCCGATCTGATCGTGCTCGACTGGATGCTGCCGGGCCTGTCGGGCATCGAGCTGTGCCGGCGGCTGCGCACCCGTCCCGAAACCAAGCAACTGCCGATCATCATGCTGACCGCGCGCGGCGAGGAAAGCGAGCGGGTGCGGGGACTTGCGACCGGTGCCGACGACTACATCGTCAAGCCGTTCTCGGTGCCGGAGCTGCTGGCCCGCGTGAAGGGCCTGCTCAGGCGCGCCAGCCCCGAGCGGCTCGCCACCGTGCTCGCCTATGGCGACATCGAGCTCGACCGCGACAAGCGCCGCGTGGCGCGTTCGGGCCGGCCGATCGATCTCGGCCCGACCGAATATCGTCTGCTGGAGTTCTTCCTGGAGCATCCCGGCCGCGTGTTCTCGCGCGAGCAGCTGCTCGACAGCGTCTGGGGCCGTGACATCTACATCGATGAGCGCACTGTCGACGTCCACATCGGCCGCCTGCGCAAGCTGCTCAATCTCGGCCGCGAGCAGGATCCGATCCGTACCGTCCGCGGCGCCGGCTATGCGCTGGACGATCGTTTCGCGAAGGCGGAGCAGACGTAGGCCGGTTTAGCGAGCCGCGGCTACAACATCGGTGTCGTCCCGGACAAGCGTAAGCGCAGATCCGGGATCCATAACCACAGACAGTGCTTATCCTGCGAAAAAGTAGCTCCGAGTCGCCGTAACCAGATCCTGCGGTGGCTATGGATCCCGGATCTGCGCGCGCCCGTGGCGCGCTTGTCCGGGACGACATCGGATGTGTTGAGGCACCGTCGTGCGACGGCTGCAGTCAGCCAACTAAATCCGCAAACTCACCGCGTGCCCGGCTTCGCCGGTGCGCGACGGCGGTCCGCTGCGGGTTGATACGCCACGCGCGAATGCTGGGCGCAGTAGGGCAGGCCGGAGAGCGCCTTGCCGCCGCAGAAGAAGAAATCCGGGCTCGAGGGATCGCCGACCGGCCAGTGGCAGGTCGCCTCGTTCAATTCCAGCAGTGACAGCCGCTGGCTCATCGGCACCACATTGTCGTAGGTGACGGGTTCGGCCTCGACCTCGACCTCGAAGGCCTGCGCCAGCGCGGTGTTGCCGCGGGCAACGGGGCGGGTCACCCGCATCATGTGCTGTGCGGGGCGCGCCTTGCGCGGCCGGGGCGCTGCCGACGAAGGGCTCTTGGCGCGGCCGGACAAGCCGAGCCGGTGCACTTTGCCGATCACGGCATTGCGGGTCACATTGCCGAGCTCAGCCGCGATCTGGCTGGCCGAAAGTCCGGCCTCCCAAAGCTTCTTCAGCTGCTCGACGCGATCATCGGACCAGGTCAAAACCGTCATTGCACCCTTTCCCTCGCTGCGCGCCTGCCATCCTGGGGCCTTCGCAGCGATTGCCTAAGCCTTCAAAAACCCGTGCCGCCAGAATCCCTTAAGGCTCGCCGGGCGCGCTCAAGACGCCCGAACGTTTACGCCGGTACATGAGGACTTAAGGGATCAGAACTGCTGCACGAGATGTCGTATCTGACAGTCCAAACGCTACAATATGGCGTGACTCCCGCGCAAGAGTCCGCCGACTCGCGTCCACATGTTCCGTGGTGAAAAACCCGCAAAATCGGCACCGCAAGACTACGGATTCAGCGTTTCGCGGGGCTTTCCGGGCGGCATTGACACCCGTCTTGCCAAGCATAAGATAGTGCCACGTGCCGCCCTTAAAAGGCGGCACGTTTCGTTTTCCGGGCCGGTCAATGGTGCGTTGCGCAATGCACGCGTCACACCGTCCGCAACATTCAAGTGACGTCATGACCAACAGCGCCGCGCCGCATTTGCTCCCCGTTTTCGCCAGGGCCGACCTCGGTTTCGAGCGCGGAGAAGGCTGCTGGTTGATCGCGACCAATGGGGATCGCTATCTCGATTTCACTTCCGGCGTGGCGGTGAATGCGCTCGGCCATGCGCATCCCACGCTGGTCAAGGCGTTGCAGGAGCAGGCGACGAAGCTCTGGCACATGTCGAACCTGTTCCAGAGCCCGGACGGCGAGAAGCTCGCGGCGCGTCTGTGCAATGAAAGTTTTGCCGACTTCGTGTTCTTCTGCAATTCCGGCGCCGAGGCGCTGGAAGGCGTGATCAAGCTGGTGCGCCACCATCACTTCTCCAAGGGCCATCCCGAACGCTATCGCATCATCACCTTCGAGGGCGCCTTCCATGGCCGCACGCTGGCGACGCTGGCCGCAACCGGTTCTGCAAAATATCTCGAGGGCTTCGGCCCGCCGATGGACGGCTTCGATCAGGTGCCGCATGGCGACCTGGAAGCCGTGAAGAAGGCGATCGGCCCGCACACCGCCGGCATTCTCATCGAGCCGATCCAGGGCGAGGGCGGCGTTCGTTCTGCGCCTCCCGCCTTCCTGAAGGCGCTGCGCGAGCTCTGCAATGAGCGCGGCCTATTGCTCGCCTTCGACGAGGTACAGACCGGCATGGGCCGCACCGGCGAACTCTTTGCCTACAAGCGCACCGGCGTCGTGCCCGACGTGATGTCGCTGGCGAAGGCGCTCGGTGGCGGTTTCCCGATCGGCGCAGTGCTTGCCACCGCGGACGCTGCGCGCGGCATGGGGCCGGGCTCGCACGGTTCGACCTTCGGCGGCAATCCGCTCGCCATCTCGGCTGCGAACGCCGTGCTCGACGTCATGCTCAAGCCCGGCTTCTTCGATCACGTGCAGAAAATGTCGCTGCTGCTGAAACAGAAGCTCGCCTCCGTGATCGATCGCCATCACGATGTCGTCAGCGAGGTGCGCGGCGAGGGGCTCCTGATCGGCATCAAGGCCGTGGTGCCCTCGGGCGACCTCGTCGCGGCGCTGCGCGCCGAAAAATTGCTCACCGTCGGAGCCGGCGACAATGTCGTGCGCTTCCTGCCGCCCTTGATCGTGACCGAGGCCGAGATCGAAGACAGCGTCGGGCGGCTCGAACGCGCCTGCACGGCGATCTCGTCCAGCCAGACCAAGCGGGCGGCAAGCTGATGAGCAAGACGCCCAACAAAGCTCCAAAGCACTTTTTGGACATCAACGAGCTGCCGCTGTCGGAGCTCAAGAGCATGCTCGCCGCCTCGTCCGCCATGAAGGCGAAGCAGAAGGCGCACCAGCCGGTCAGGCCGCTCGAAGGCAAGACGCTGGCGATGATCTTCGAGCGGCCCTCGACGCGGACGCGGGTGTCGTTCGATGTCGCCATGCGCCAGCTCGGCGGCGAGCCCATCATGCTCACCGGCGCCGAGATGCAGCTCGGTCGCGGCGAGACCATCGCCGACACCGCGCGGGTGCTGTCGCGCTATGTCGATGCCATCATGATCCGCATCCTCAATCACGAGGCGCTGCTGGAGCTTGCGGCCTATGCGACCGTGCCCGTGATCAACGGCCTGACGCGGCGGTCGCATCCCTGCCAGGTGATGGCCGACCTCATGACCTATGAGGAGCATCGCGGCCCGATCGAGGGCAAGACGGTGGCCTGGACCGGCGACGACAATAACGTGCTGGCGTCCTGGGCCCATGCCGCCGAGCGCTTCAAATTCCAGCTCAACGTCGCAACGCCTCCGGAGCTCGCGCCGAAGAAGGCAATGCGCGACTGGATCAAGACGTCAAGCGCGCCGATCGTGCTCGGCACCGATCCGGAAGCCGCCGTGCGCGGCGCCGACTGCGTCGTCACCGACACCTGGGTGTCGATGGGCGACAAGGAGGGCGAGCATCGCCACAACGTGCTCAAGCCCTACCAGGTCAATGCCAAGCTGATGTCGCTGGCCAAGCCCGATGCACTGTTCATGCACTGCCTGCCGGCCCATCGCGGCGAGGAGGTCACGGATGACGTGATCGACGGGCCGCAATCGGTCGTTTTCGACGAAGCCGAGAACCGTCTGCATGCGCAGAAGGGCATTTTGGCCTGGTGCTTCGACGCGGTGAAGTAGGCGCGCTGGAAGCCCGGCTGCAGCCTCACAAGCAACTGTCGTCCCGGACAAGCGCGCCAAAAGCGCGCGCCGATCCGGGATCCATAACCACAGGAAGTCGTTTGGCGAAGACTCGGAGTTGTCATCGCTGGCTGCAACGTAGTCCTGTGGTTGATGGGTCCCGGATCTGCGCTTACGCTTGTCCGGGACGACATCGAGTTCGAGGTTGGCTTGATACGGTTCAATCCGCACCCCGGAACACGCCACCCCGCGCCCCCTTCCATTCTCAGCCTCCGACCCCAGATAAAGCGCCATGGTTTCCCAATCCCCTGACATGAAAACCGGGCCAGAAGGCCCGGTTCGCGCGCCATCACCGGTTCCGATCGACGACGCCGTGCTGCCTTACGAGGTCGACGCGCTCGATGTGCGCGGGCGGTTGGTGCGGCTCGGCCCGGCGCTCGACGATATCCTGACCAAGCACGATTATCCCGCACCCGTCGGCAAGCTGCTCGGTGAAGCCATCGTGCTGACGACGTTGCTCGGCACCGCACTGAAATTCGAAGGTCGCTTCATTCTTCAGGCCCAGACCGACGGTCCGGTGTCGTTCCTGGTCGTCGACTACATGGCGCCGGATCGCCTGCGCGCCTATGCGCGCTTTGACGCCGAACGCCTCGGCGAGGCCAAGGACGCCGGCGCGCTGCTCGGCCGCGGCCATCTCGCCATGACCATCGACCAGGGCCCCGACATGAGCCGCTACCAGGGCCTGGTTGCGCTCGACGGCGGCAGCCTGGAAGACGCCGCGCACGAATATTTTCTCCGCTCCGAGCAGATCCCGACGCGGGTGCGCCTTGCGGTCGGCGAGGAGTGGCGCTCGAGCGACGGCGGCAAGCATCGCTGGCGGGCCGGGGGCATGCTGATGCAGTTTCTGCCGAAGGCGCCGGAGCGCGCCCGGCAGGCCGATCTGCATCCCGGCGATGCGCCTGAAGGTGTCGAAGTGCACAGTGTCGCCGAAGACGACGCCTGGGTCGAGGCGCGTTCGCTGATCGAGACCGTCGAAGACGTCGAGCTGATCGATCCCGAACTCTCGGGCGAGCGGCTGCTCTACCGTCTCTTCCACGAGCGCGGCGTGCGCGTGTTCAATCCGCAGGTCCTCAAGGCGCAGTGCTCCTGCTCGCGCAATGCGGTCGCCTCGATGCTGAAGAGCTTCTCGCCCGACGACCGCGCCGCGATGGTCAAGGACGACAAGGTTGTCGTCACCTGCGAGTTCTGCTCGTCGGTGTACCAGTTCTCGCCCCACGAGGCGGGCGTGGAAGACGCGTTGCGTCTCCGTCGCTGAACTCGCAATTGACGAGTGGAGCAGTGCCCCACGCGCGGTGTCATCGCCCGACTTGATCGGGCGATCCAGTACTCCGAGACGATGCTAATCGAAGCGAGAGGCCGCGGCGTACTGGATGCCCCGGTCGAGCCGGGGCATGACAGTTGTGAGTGTTGCCGCGAACTTGCCCTCCTAATTCAACACCCGCTTGTTGTCGGGACTGTCGAGCGAGAACGTCGGCACGTCGATCTCGAAGCGCTCGCCGGTTTCGCTGACCATCTGGTAGCGGCCGGTCATGAAGCCCGAGGCGGTCGAGAGCGGTACGCCGGAGGTGTATTCGAAGCGCTCGCCGGGGGCCAGGATCGGCTGCTCGCCGACCACCCCCTCGCCCTTCACCTCCTGCTGGCGGCCAGAGGCATCGGTAATGATCCAGTGCCGCGTCTTGAGCTGCACGGTCTCCTCGCCCGAATTGGTGATGACGATGGTGTAGGACCAGAAATAGCGCGAGCGGTCGGCCGACGACTGCTCCGGAACAAAATTCGGCTCAACGGTCACTTCGATCTGGCGGGTCACGGCGCGGTACATGGTTGCTATAATAGCCAAATCCGTCCCGGGAACCAAACGCCACAGACGGCTTTGGCGACATCGTCCCGCCAGAATTCGAAGGGAAGGACACCCCCCAAGAGGGAGATTCCCTTGTACGATCCGGGCCGCTTTGCGAGACGACGGCGAGACCCTTACATTCTTTCAACGTGGCGTTTTACGGAAGGGTTCTTAGGTCCCCGATGACCATTGCCGACCAAGTGACGGGATCGACGATCGCGGGGACCGGCGAGGCCAGACCCGCAGGGACCAAGCCGCGCGCGGCCGCGCCGGCCATCACGCTGCCCGCCATCGGCGAGCGCGAGCTCCGGCTCGATCTGTTCCGCGGGCTCGCGCTGTGGCTGATCTTCATCGACCACCTGCCGCCGAGTCTGTTGACCTGGTTCACGATCCGCAATTACGGCTTCAGCGACGCCACCGAGATCTTCATCTTCATCTCCGGCTACACCGCCGCCTTCGTCTACGGCCGGGCGATGCTGGAGAGCGGCGTCCTCATCGCCACCGCGCGCATCCTGCGCCGGGTCTGGCAGATCTACGTCGCCCACGTCTTCCTGTTCACGATCTTCCTTGCCGAAATCTCCTATGTGGCGACCAGGTTCGAGAACCCGCTCTACACCGAAGAGATGGGCATCATGGACTTCCTCAAGCAGCCGGACGTCACCATCGTACAGGCGCTGCTCCTGCGCTTCCGACCCGTCAACATGGACGTGCTGCCGCTCTACATCGTGCTGATGCTGGCGCTGCCCCTGATCCTGTGGTCGATGAAATGGCGACCCGACGTCACCCTCGGCCTTTCGGTCCTGCTCTACGCGGTCACCTGGGAGTACGATCTCTATCTGTCGGCCTATCCGAACGGCTTCTGGGCCTTCAATCCCTTTGCCTGGCAATTGCTGTTCGTGTTCGGTGCATGGTGCGCGCTCGGAGGTGCGCGACGCATGTCGCGTATTCTGTCGTCACGCATCACGATGTGGCTGGCGATCGCTTATCTCGTCGCGTCGTTCTACGTGACGCTGACCTGGTATGTGCCGCAGCTTTCCCAGTTCATGCCGAAGCTGATCGAGCAATGGATGTATCCGATCAACAAGACCGATCTCGACGTGCTGCGCTTCACGCATTTTCTGGCGCTGGCCGCGCTCACGGTGCGCTTCCTGCCGCGGGACTGGCCGGGGCTGAAGTCGCCTTGGCTGCGGCCGCTGATCCTGTGCGGCCAGCATTCCCTCGAGATCTTCTGTCTCGGCGTCTTCCTTGCCTTCGCCGGCCACTTCATCCTGGCCGAAGTCTCCGGCGGTGCAGCCATGCATGCCTTGATTAGTCTCTCCGGAGTCCTGATCATGTGGGGGGTGGCCTGGGTCATTTCGTGGTACAAGCGCGTGGCTGACAAGAGCGGTGCGAAGACCAAAAACGCCGTCGGCAACGCCGATCTGGCGGGAGGGGGCTGATGAAGGCGAAGGTCCTCCTGAGCCTGATCCTGCTATGCGTCGCCGCCCCTGTGGCGCGCGCGGGCGATGCTGCGCCCACGGCTCCCCCCGCGCCCCCTTCCTGCGAATTGCCGGCCTATCTGCTGACCAGCGAAAGCCCACTGCCGAAGGTCGCCGCTGCCGTCAAGGCCGGTAAGCCGCTGGAGATCCTGGTCATCGGCAGCCGCTCGACGACCATTCCATCTTCGGAGAACAGCTCGTACCCGGCGCGCATGGAGGCGATCCTCAAGGAGAAGCTGCCGCCGCCGGAGGTGGTGCATGTCTCCGTAGAAATACAGAGCAAGAAAACGGCAGAGGAGACCGCCTCCACTTTCGTTAAGCTGATGGAAGCAAAAACGCCTACGTTGGTCATCTGGCAGACCGGGACCGTGGACGCTATTCGCGCCAGTGATCCCGACGAGTTTCGCAGTGCCGTCACCGAAGGGGTTGCTGCGTTGCAAAATGCAGGGGCTGACGTCGTCTTGATGAATCTGCAGTATAGTCCACGCACTGAAACCATGATCTCGGCGCAGCCTTTTCTCGATAATATGCGGGTGGTGGCGCAGGAGCACGGTATTCCGCTGTTCGATCGTTTCGCGATCATGCGGCAGTGGAATGATCAGGGTCAGTTCGACCTGTTCAGCCCGTCCCGCGGGCCCGAGCTGGCGAAGCAGGTCCATGATTGCCTTGGCCGGGCGTTGGCACAGTTCGTGTTCGACGCAGCCCGTCTCGAGCCGGCCCAGCAGCAAAATTGAGGTCTAGCGTTAATGAGTTCTCTCCGCCCTTTTTGCCTGACGACATGGCTGGCCGCGCCCGCAGCCGCGGCGCTGTTGTTGCTGACGCCCGCCTCGAAATCCTATGCCCAGACGCCAGCCGCCCAGGCGACAGCCGCCCCCGCGCAGTCGGCTGATCCCGCTTCCGCTTCGCCCTCCCAGACCACCGTCGCTGCGACGTCGCCCGAGCAGCGCGGCATCACGGCGCGCGCCATCGACAAGGTGAAGCAGGCCGCCAAATCCGCCAGCGACATCTTCAACCGTGTGCCATGCCAGCCGCCGAAGGACGGTTCGAAGGCGATGGGCTCGCTGCCGCACGTTGCTGGCAAGCTCGTCGCCGGCCAGCCCGTCGTCATCGTCGCGTTCGGCTCGTCGTCGACTCAAGGGTTCGGCGCGAGCTCGCCGGAGTTCAATTACCCCAATCGTCTCGCCGCGCAGCTGCGCCGGCAATATCCGACCGCCGACATCAGCGTCATCAATGCCGGCGTCGGCGGCGAGGACGCCCCCGAGATGATGAAGCGCCTCCAGACGCAGGTGATCGACAGGCATCCGGATCTCGTGATCTGGCAGGTCGGCACCAACGCCGTGCTGCGCAATCTCGATCCCGGCGAAACCGCCAAGATGGTGGAGGACGGCATCAGCCGCATCCAGGCCGCGGGCGGCGCCGACATCGTGCTGGTCGATCCGCAATATTCGCCGGCCGTCAACCAGCGCGCCGAGAGCGCAGGCAAGATGGTGAAGCTGCTCAGCAAGGTCGCCGAGCTCCGCCACGTCGGAATCTTCCCGCGCTTCGAGGTGATGCGCGACTGGCATGAAAAGCAGGCCATTCCGGTCGAGGGCTTCGTGATCGCCGATGGCCTGCACATGAACGATTGGGGCTATGCCTGCTTCGCTCAGCTGCTGGGTGACGACATCATCCGTTCCGTCGGCCAGATCAAGCTCGGGGTGAACGTGCCCGCGGACGTGCGGACGTACCGGCCGATGTGAGAGGGCGAATAGGGAATGGCGAGTAGCGAATAGATCGACCTATTCGCCAATCACTATTCGCCAGTCGCCATTCACGCCTTCTCCAGCGCCGCCGTCAGATCCTCGATCAGATCGTCGGCATGTTCGAGCCCCGCGGAGAGGCGAATGAACCCCTCGCTGATCCCGAGCGCGGCGCGGTCCTCCGGCTTCAGGCGCTGATGCGTCGTCGTCGCCGGATGCGTGACGAGGCTCTTGGCGTCGCCGAGATTGTTCGAGATCTTCGCCAGCTTCAATGCGTTGAGCACGCGGAACGCGGCCTGCTTGCCGCCCTTGACCTCGAAGCCGACCAGGGTCGAGCCGCCGCGCATCTGCTTCTTCACCAAAGCTGCCTGCGGATGATCGGCGCGGCCGGGATAGACCAGCCGCGAGATCTTCGGATGGCTCGCCAGCACCTCGGCGATGCGTGCGGCCGTCTCGGTCTGCGCGCGCACGCGCACGCCCAGCGTCTCCAGGCCCTTGAGCAGGACCCAGGCATTGAACGGCGAGATCGAGGGGCCGGTCTGGCGCATGAAATTGTGGATGTGCTCGGCGATGAAGGCCTCCGACGACAGGATGATGCCGCCGAGGCAGCGGCCCTGGCCGTCGATATGCTTGGTCGCGGAATAGACCACGACATCGGCCCCTAGCGCGAGCGGGCTCTGCCAGATCGGCGTCGCGAACACGTTGTCGACTACGAGCCGCGCGCCGCCCTTGTGCGCGATCTCGGCGATTCCGGGGATGTCGAGCACGTCGAGGGTCGGGTTGGTCGGGCTCTCCAGGAAGAACGTTTTCGTGTTGGGCTTCAGCGCGCGCTGCCATTGGTCGAGATCGAGCCCGTCGACCAGCGTGGTCTCGATGCCGTAGCGCGGCAACAGGTCCTGGATGACGTAGAGGCACGAGCCGAACAGGGCGCGCGAAGCCACGACGTGGTCGCCGGCTTTGAGCGGTGCGAGGATCGCAGTCGTCACCGCGGCCATGCCGGTCGCGGCCGAGCGGGCCGCTTCGGCGCCTTCGAGCTCGATCATCCGGCGCTCGAACATCGCGATGGTGGGGTTAGAGTAGCGCGAATAGATGAAGCCGGGGTCCTCGCCCTTGAACCGCGCCTCGCACTCCTCGGCGCTGTTGTAGACGTAGCCTTGGGTGAGGAACAGCGCCTCCGACGTCTCGCCAAATTGCGAGCGCAGGGTCCCGGAATGGACCAGGCGGGTTTCGGGACGGTAGTTGGTAGGCGACTTCGACATAGGACCCTCCGACATGACCATTCGACACGCAAACGGTCACAAAAAAAACCGGCCTGGATATCTCCACTGGCCGGGATCACAGAGGTCCCCGGCCTGTTTAGCGATTTATTTAACGTGGCTGCAAGCCGGCCGGCTCAAATCACCACGGGATAAGTGATGCTCATATTCCGCAATGCCCTTTCCGTCAAGACGTCCATCGGCTAGCCGTAAAAGGCTGATATTTCCCGCATGTTGGGATGCAAGCGAGCCCTGATGAGGACCCCCGGTTGACGTTCACGGTCGCCGCCGACGCCAATGGTATCCTGCCCGACCGCATGATCGCGGCGATGGCGGAAGCGGGGCTCATCCTGCCCGAATACGACTTCGTCGAAAGCCAGATCCAGCCGGCGAGCCTCGATCTGCGCCTCGGCGATATCGCCTATCGCGTCCGCGCGAGCTTCCTGCCCGGTCCCGGCGCCACGGTCGCCGAACGCATCGATGAATTGAAGCTGCACGAGTTCAACCTCGCCGACGGCGCCGTGCTGGAGACCAACTGCGTCTACATCGTGCCGCTGCTGGAAAGCCTGGCGCTGCCGCCGGAAATCGTCGCGGCAGCCAACCCCAAGAGCTCGACCGGCCGGCTCGACGTATTCACGCGCGTGATCGCCGACGGCACCCGCCGCTTCGACATGATCGGCGCCGGCTATCATGGCCCGCTTTATGCCGAGATCAGCCCGAAGACCTTTCCGGTGCTGGTGCGCGAAGGCTCGCGCCTGTCGCAGGTGCGCTTCCGCACCGGCGATGCCATCCTCAATGCCGACGAGCTCGATGCGCTGCACGCCAGCGAGCGTCTCGTCGACATCGACGATGCCGACCTTTCCGGCGGCGTCGCCGTCTCCGTCGACCTCTCCGGCGAGAAGGCGAGCGGCTTCGTCGGCTATCGCGCCAAGCGCCACACCGGTGTCGTCGACGTCGATCGCCGCTCCGGCTATGCGGTCGAAGACTTCTGGGAGCCGATCTCGGCCCGCCCCGACGGCAGCCTCATCCTCGATCCCGGCGAGTTCTACATCCTCGCCTCCAAGGAAGCTGTGCAGGTGCCGCCCGACTACGCCGCGGAGATGGTGCCGTTCGATCCTTTGGTGGGCGAGTTCCGCGTGCACTATGCCGGATTCTTCGATCCCGGCTTCGGCTATGCCGGCGCCGGCGGGCTAGGATCGCGCGCCGTGCTTGAGGTGCGCTCGCGCGAAGTGCCGTTCATCCTCGAGCACGGCCAGATCGTCGGCCGCCTCGTCTATGAAAAGATGCTCGCCCGCCCCGACGCGATGTACGGCCAGCGCATCGGTTCCAACTACCAGGCGCAGGGATTGAAGCTGAGCAAGCATTTTCGGGTGTAAGTGTCAGCAAGCGCTGCGCGTGAACCATGGCTCAAAGCGGCGGCTTCGGCCGTGGTGGCTTCGGACCAAAGGCGCGTGCCGTATCGCGCTGCGGACGGTTCACCTTGGATAGTGCGAGCTGTCGCGCATACTCCTTGTCGCCGGCGTCCTTGTATTGCGGACTGGTCAGTGCCGCCATCAACGCCACCACGTCGTCGATCTCGGGCTCTGTCAGCGCCAGCGGCTGGATGTCCTCATCGAGCCACGCGTCAGCAACGCCGTCGCCCTTGTTGTAGTGATCCATGACGTCCCACAGCGTTTCCATCGATCCGTCGTGAAAGTAGGGCGCGGTCACCAGGATATTTCGCAGGCCGGGCGTCTTGAAGGACGCAATGTCGCCCGGCCGCTTGGTGATCAGGAAACGCCCCAGAACCGACATTTCGTTCGCGATCGCCGCGTTGTCGACATCCGGCGCACGTCCCTGCGCCAGCTCGCGCTCGGCCTGCTCCGCCAGCGCACCGACGCGATGCCGAAGGATGCCGATGCCGATGTTGTGAAAATCGTGATCGGTGAAGACAGTCGGATCGCGCTCTCTATCCGTCAGCGCATGGCAAAGATTGCAACGCGCCTTGTTGTTGAACAATTCCCAACCACGTTTGGCCGAATCGCTGATCGCATTCGCATCTCCGGCGATGAAATGATCGAAGGGCGAATCGAAGGAGGCGAGAGTCCGTTCATAGGCTGCAATGGCGCGCAACATGTCCTGTTCGTTGACGCCGCGGCCGAAGGCCTGCATGAACTGGGCCTGATAGTCCTTGTCGCCGGCGATCCTGGATACGGCATCGCCGATGCTGGCCGAGCCCATCTCGAGAGCGTTGGTGATCGGCAGCGCCGCCTGCTGCTCAAGCGTGTCGACGCGACCGTCCCAGAACTGCGACTTGTTGTAGAGCGCATTCAGCACGGTCGGGGCGTTGCGTTGGCCGGCGCGCCCATGGATGCCGATCGACACCGGCCTGCCGTCGGTGAAGGCGCGTGCCGGATCGTGGCAGGTGGCACAGGCGATGGTGCCGTCGCCTGAGAGCTGGGCGTCGAAGAACAGCTTCTGTCCCAACGCAACCGTCGCAGGTGCAAGCGGCGTTGCCGGCGGGATCACTGACGCTGTGAGCGCCGCGGGAAAACCGACCTGATCCCGCGAGCGTGGCTCGGCGAGCGGCCCTTGCCGAGGTAGCGGCGGCGGTTGCCCCGGCGCCAGCGCTGGCGGTGGACCGACAGTGCTGTCTTCGTCCGCCGCCGATGCGGGAAGGAACGGCAAGATCTGCGACAGGAGCAGGAGAACGGCCAGCGATACAGCGCGCATCCGATAGCCTTTGTTCTCGGGACAAGTAGGAAAGCTAACACGAAAGGCCCTGAACGTCATGCGGAGCGAATCGATGAAGGCGCATCGAGATTGCTCCAAGCCGTAGACGAGCGAAGCGATATCCGGGATGATCTGAGGAAGGATCCGGATATGGCGTCGCTCATCCGGCTACTTTTCTGGATCGCCGATCTGGTCGGGCATGACGGCCGCGTGCCTGGCTCGGTTGCGTCGCCTCTCGCGCAATGACACAGTCCGTCACAACAAATCCATCGGGAGCAAGCATGAGGAGCGAAACACAAGCCGTGCAGGAAGCGCAATGGAGACGCTGGCGGGCGGTCGCCGACCTCTATCATGCTTATTTTACCGGCCTCATCCTCACCGTGGTGACGCGGCGCGGGACAGCGGATGCCGCGGAATTCGTCTTCCGCCTGTTCCGCCGCCAGCAGCAGGAGCGTTTCCTGCCCGGGCTCGAGAAGCTCGGGCTTAAAGGTCTGCCGCCCGCGGTCGCGGCGGCGCAATATCACTATCTCTCCAACTGGATCGGCGGTGTGCACGTCGAGTACATGTATGAGAGCGACAGAAAAGCCTGGATCCGCTATCCGCCGCCGCGCTGGATCTGGAGGGGCACCGCGATCTGCGGCGTGCCGGGCGAGGTCTCCAGCGCGATGCTGCGCGGCTGGCACGCCAACAACGGCGTTGCGCTTGGTGATCTCAGGCTCGGCTTCGTCTGCACCAAGCAGAGCGTCGACGGCCAGGACGGGCTCGAAGGCTATTATCATCAATACGACGATCCGCTCGAGCTCGACCAGCGCCTGGTGTTCGCGCGGCATCTGGAAGCTCCATTGTTCGATGCGAAGACCGCACCGGCGCTGCCGGTCGCGAGCTGGCCGAAGCCGCGGCTGGAAAAAGCCTATCGCAACTACGCCATGGAATATGTCCGCACCGCCGCGCCCGTGATGGTGCAGCTGTTCGGTCCGGAGGATGCCGGCTATCTCCTGCATCTCACCGGCAAGCTGATCGGCATGCAATATTTCGACGAGGTTGCCTCGGCGCTGGCGATGCCCCGCGGCGGCGCGAGCGAGTTCGCGTCGTTCCTGAGCGCGTTGTTTGCCGCGCAGGATGATGCGGCCGAGACCACGCAATCAGAAGCCACCTTCGAAATCCACCAGCAGAGCTGGAAGCTGATGGACGACGTCGCCGACCACCACCCCGCTTGTGCGCAGGTGCTGGCGGGATTGTTGGAGGGGCTCGCCGCGGGTTGCGGACGGCACATCGGCGTGCAGATGCGCTCTGCGGCCGCTGGCCGTCCGCCACTGGTCTGGACGATCGGGTAAGTTCACCGATTGGGAGCGCTGCCGCAGGGCACGCCTGCACCCGACGCAGGAGGAATCGGCGCGCACCGTGTTAACAAGTCCCGCCGCGCCCTGCGCGCGAATAGGTTGATTGGCACACCTTTTCATTGCCGCGCCGCAAATGGCGCTTCTGCCCGGGAGAGGACATGACGGACATCGCCGAGATCCCGGTCGATGAACAGGAGCGCCCGTTGCCGCCGCCCCCGCGCTCCGTCAAGAGCGCGCTGACCGACGGGCCGATCCTGCGCACGCTGCTCTCCCTCGCCTGGCCGAACGTGATCGGCTTGTCGGCCGGCATCTGCGTGGTGATCGCGGAGACCACTTATGTCGGCCGGCTCGGTGTCGAGGCGCTTGCGGCGATGGCGCTGGTGTTTCCGACCGTGATCCTGACCATGACGATGTCGGGCGGCGCCATGGGCGGTGCGGTGGCCTCGGCCATCGCGCGTGCACTCGGCGCCGGTGATCGCGAACGCGCCGGCACGCTCGCCGTGCATGCGATGCTGATCGGCATCAGCTTCGGCCTCGTCTTCATGCTGGGCATGCTGATCTTCGGACCGAGGGTGCTCGAAATGCTTGGCGGCCGCGGCGCTGTGCTGACGCATGCGATCGCCTACACGCAGGTGTTTTTCGGCGGCGCCGTGCTGCCCTGGTTGCTCAACACCATGGCGGGCGTCCTGCGCGGCACCGGCAACATGAAGCTGCCGTCGTTCCTCATCCTCAATTCCGCGGCGTGGCAGATCATGCTCGGCGGCGCGCTGGGTCTCGGTCTCGGACCGGTGCCGCAGTTCGGCATGCGCGGCGTCGCGGCCGGCGCGCTGATCGCCTATTCCATGAACATCTGCATCATGGGCTGGTACCTGTTCTCCGGTCGCGCGCGGATCGTCCTGAGACTGCGCGGCTTGCGCATCCGATGGGCGATGTTCTTCGACATCCTCAAGGTCGGCGCCATCGCCTGCTTCTCGCCGCTGCAAGGGGTGCTGACGATCTCGATCTTCACACACATGCTGGCGAAATTCGGCACCGCGATCCTCGCCGGTTACGGTATCGGCGCGCGGCTCGAGTTTTTGCTGACCTCGATCGCGTTCTCATTCGGCATCGCCTGTGTGCCGATGGTCGGGATGGCGATCGGCGCAGGCCGCATTGCACGTGCCCGGCGCATCACCTGGATCGCCAGTGCGGCCGCTTTCGTGGCGGTCGGCGCGCCTGCATGCCTCGTTGCGATCTTCCCGGATCTCTGGGTCAACATGTTCACCGACAGCGTGGCCGTGCGCGCGGCGAGCCATCAATATCTCTCGACCGTCGGGCCATTCTACGCCTTCTTCGGCCTTGCAACGACGATGTATTTCTCCTCGCAAGGCGCCGCCAAGGTGATCGGCCCGGTGCTCGCGCAGACGGCGCGGCTGATCTATATCGCGGCTGTCGGCTGGTGGCTGTCGACGCACGACGCCAGCGCGCAGAGCTTCTTCTGGCTGGCCGCAAGCTCGATGGTCGTGCTCGGCGTGCTGTCGTGCTCCAGCGTGGTGCTGACACGCTGGGGGCCGCGCAAGGCGAAAGCTGCGATCAGGCCGGCGCTTTCGACTGCCGACTAAAGCGCTAGTTGGCAAATCACAGTCCGCACCCCTCATGGCATGCTCCTCGCGTGCTTGGCTCCATCGGGAGAGCGGATTCGACCGGACACACGCGGGCATGGTTACGGCTGGCGAGGGCGCGGCTCTGTAAGGAAACTCAAAGTGAATGATCAGGCCGTTGCCGGTATCGGAGTCATTCCGGGGCGGCTCGGAGAGCCGAAACCGGAATCTCGTGATTCCGGGTCTGGTGCTACGCACCATCCCGGAATGACGGCGATTGTGCTGCGATCGCTCGCGCCTCACACGCAAACCGCCTCGACATTGTTGCCGTCGGGGTCGATCAAGAACGCCGCATAATAGGTCGGGCTGTAGTCCTTGCGCGGCCCGGCGCCGCCATTGTCGCGGCCTCCGCTCCTCAGCCCTTCGGTATGGAACGCCTTGACGGCGTCATGATCCTTGGCGCGGAAGGCGATATGGGCGCCGTCGGCCGTCCGGCCCTTGTTCAGGTGCAGCCACAGCGCCGGCTGGCCCTTCGGCCCGAAGCCGGCATAACCGTCGCCGCTCGAGCACAGGACATAGCCGAGCGGCGCGAGCACTGCGGTGTAGAAGTGTGTCGCAGCGTCGAGGTCCGCAACACGCAATCCGATGTGGTCGTACATATTCGTCTCCATTGCAGAAGCGTGCCGAGAGGGGGCACGCGCCGGAGACGACCCTAGTTAGTTGAGGGTAAGCTGCTCTTGGAGAATCTTGCGCTGTCCCTTCGAGGCCTGGCGGAATTTGGTCGGGGATACACCGGCAGCGCGGTGGAAGGTGCGGACGAAATTGGAGAGATCGCCGAAACCGACGTCATAGGCGATGTCGGTGACCGCGATGTCGTCGTCAGTCAGCAGCCGCGCCGCGTGCCGCAGCCGCGAGCGCACCAGATATTGATGCGGGGTGACGCCAAGCACGCTCGAGAACAACCGCAGGAAATGGAATGGGCTGAGGCCCGCCTGACGCGCGGCCTGCTCGAGGTCGAGTTCGGCATGCGAGTTGTCGTCGATCCACAGCGCAGCCTCGACGGCGCGGCGGCGGTCGCGCGCGGTGGGGGTGGCTGGCTTGCGCGCCTTGCCCGAGACGACGTCAATGAAGCGGCCGGCGAGGATCTGGCCGATCTCGTCGAGGCCGAGGTCGCTGTTGCCATCTGCTGCCGTCTGAGCGAGCTCGCCCAGCACCATCAGTTCGGGCAGCGGCGGCGTCGCGCCGACCTGCCAGACCTCACGCTGCCCACCGAGAGTCTCGACCAGATCCTCGCTGAGAAAGAACGACAGGCAGACGTCGCCGGACACGTGCTCATGCGTGCAGGTGTATTCCTCGCCGGGGGCGCCGACCAGCATCGAGCCTGCCACCAGCTCGAAGAAACCGGCGCGGCAATGGCAGCCGAAGCTCCCTGCGCGGACATAGGCGATGGAATGGCCGGTGCGGCATTCGGGAAACGGCGTATCGTCCGGTCCCGCATCGCAGCGAAATTCGGAGACCGTCATCGACGGCGTCGTCAGCAGCGTGGTCGCATCCATCCGGCCTATCTAGGCATGATCCGGAAAAGTGTGTAGCGGTTTTCCGACGAGATCATGCCAAAAAAACAAAGCTAAGGTGCGATCAGGATCGCGCCTTAGCTGGCGCGGGGCGGAGCAACGGGCAGCGGCACCTCGAACAGCGTCTTGCTGGCGACGGGTTGGGCACCTTCGAGCGCCAGCAGCCGCCGCCTGGAGATCATGCCGGCATAGGGGGAAAGCCGGTCGGTGTAATTGCCGGCCTCCAGCACCCGGTGACAGGGCACGATCAGCATGTAGGGATTTTTGGCGATCGCCTGCGCCACCGAGTGCACGGCGCCGGAGGCGCCCAGTGCCTTGGCGATTTCGTGGCAGGTGCGCGTTTCGCCGCGCGGGATCGTGCAGGTGTGCTCGTAGACCCGCCGGTTGAAGCCGGGCACCCCGCCGGCGTCCAGGCTGACGTCGGAGAAATCCGGCTCGCCGCCTTGCAGCAGGCCGACGATCCCCTCGATCGCCAGCTCGGCGTTCTCGGAGGGCCGCTGCTCCCGCGCCTCGGGATGGACCTGGAAAATGCGGCGGCGGGTGTCGATCTCCCGCGCCTCCGGCAATTGCACGGCGACCACGCCGGTGCCGCTCCAGATGATGCCACAGCGCCCCAGCGCCGTATCGAATATCGCGTAAGCACGCCCCGCCATGCACACGCCCCACTCAGTGCACGTTTCGTCCCAGACACGAAATCATAACACCGCCACAATCCGGCGCACCTGGAATCTTGTCAGGACGTTAACAACCGTCGGGCCGGGCGCGCCAAAGCGCTTGGCGGGAGGCGCCGTCTCGGCTAATCAGGAGGGGCGCGAAGCGCGCATAAGCGGGCGTAGTTCAATGGTAGAACGGCAGCTTCCCAAGCTGCATACGAGGGTTCGATTCCCTTCGCCCGCTCCAATGCTTAGCTAAAATTCCACCGACCGTTTGTTTGCGGTTTTCCGGGATTTGTTCATTTTCTGGCCTCAAGTTTTCTGGTCCGCGCTTCGATCGCGGCAGCTCGTCCGACGTCGCGTCGGATGAGCCTTCGACAGACTCTTCCTTCCATGATCGCGTCGCAGCGATCTCGCGAATGCTGAAGCCGGCGAAGTAGAATTCTGTCGCGGCTGTTCCTCGAAAGTCGTTGAAGCGCAAGTCTTGTTCCGCCATCCCGGCGTCAATCTTTGCCTTGTGGGAATCAAGGATGGGGCGTCTGGATTTGTCGCCCAGATACGCTCAATCTTAGGTAGTCTGAGAGGCTCCTGAGGGACTTTTCCACAGGTCTGGCACGCTGGCGCGATTGCGACTTACCAAGCTCGGGTATCTGTAGAGGGCCTCTACAACAGGAGGCAATCATGAACGACTTCAGTGATCTCCTTACTTTTAACTTCGCGAATCTGATTGGAGGGACCGCCCACGGCCGTGACGCGATCGTCGGGCTCATCGCCATCGTCGCCATGACGCTGATTGCGATCTTGGGGCTGAAGAGCATGAGGGTCTCCAACCGACCGCGCGGGCGCTAAGGAGGTGTGAGCGAATGGTCGACGACGCGGAAACAACCGGCGAGCCGTTCTTCGAGGTCGAGGTGAGGGGAGACCACGTGCTCCGCTTCAACTCGTTCGACGATATCCGCAAGTGGCTTCAGGACGAGCGCTCCAAATTGCAGTGGTTGATGACCGGTGAGGACTTCGGTCCCCATTTCAACGGGAATTTCCGCGACCTCTACCGAACCGGCTTTCAAAACCTCAACAACGCTCTTCAGGCGTGGCAAAACGAACCAAACAATGCCGCTCTACGCAAGCAGCAATTTTTCAACCAATTCAAGTCGTTCTACCAAAACGAGCGCACGGTTCTTTCGAGCCACCCTTATGTTGCGATCGCGCGGGAGGCCGGTGCAATGTCCAGCATGGCCGCCGTCGGCGCCTTTGCCTATCTCTTCTCGACGCCATGCGTCGTGAATTTTGATGTTGTGCGCGGCATGTTACATGCGAAGTTGGCGCAAGATGGCATCTCGCCGAAGAGCGCAAATCTCGTGTCAGAAGCTGTCAATCGCCTGAACGGCGAGGCCGATGCAGAACTCAGGCGCCGCGAAGAGGGCTGGAAACAGGTTTCCGCGCAGGCCGATCGGCTACTTGCCGAAGGCCGTGACGCCGCGCAGGCGAAGGTCGATCAGATATCGACGCAAGCGAAGACCTTCCTCGAAAATCTAAACCGGGAAGGCAATGCGGTCATCAGCTCGATCCAGGCGACCGAAGCTGCTTACAAGGCGCAAATGGCCCTTCAGGCGCCGGTTGATTATTGGACAACAAAGGCTAGCGCACACCGCAGTGATCTCGTGAAGTCGCGCGGCCGACTGCTCTGGTTTGCCGCCCTTGGCGGCACGGGATTGATCGCTGCCCTTATCGGTCTCTCTGGGCTGGCCACAATGTTTGCCCAGGGACAGGACGGAACAGCGGTCTACGTGAAGTTCGCGGCAATCGGCATCATTCTGACGACGATCTTATTTTGGATTGGTCGCGTGCTGCTCCGGATCTACCTCAGCGATCGCCACCTCCTCACCGACGCCGAGGAACGCATCGCTATGATCAAGACTTATCTAGCCCTCAGCAATGAAGGTAAAGTCGATCCTGCCGAAAGATCGCTTGTGCTTGCGCCGATCTTCCGTTCGGCAGCCGATGGCATAGTCAAGGAAGACGGACCGGACGCCACCCTAGCTGGCGTCATTGCCAAGGCGATCGACCTGAAGACTGGAAAGGGCTAGCCACCTCTCTCTCTCTTTCGCCGCTGCCAGATGACGGCGAGGCTCGTCCGCTGGCCGTTCCGTTCTCAGCAAGCCAGCGCAAATTTGCGCAGGCCCAGCCAAAACCAATCAGATTCGTCTCGCCCGGCGATGTCGGGTAGGATCGCGATGTGGGTATCGGTCGCAGCTTTGCGTTTTTGCTTTTCGCCCGTTACCGATTGATCCATCTTGGTGCGTCGGACGTCGGTTTCGGCTACCCCTTTGATTCGGCTAGATAGCTTCCCTAGCTGCATACGAGGGTTCGATTCCCATCGCCCGCTCCAAGGCTTAGTTGGGCAGAACGGATGTACCAGAATGTTTGTGCAGGAAAACCAAGACTTGATCGCGGAAGAACTCGGCATCGAGGTCGAAGAGCTCGAACAGCTACGCTACGATGAGGGCGAGCACGCGAGCGAAGATGGTCTAATCTATTACTTCTACGTGACCTTTAAGGACGGGAATCCTCCAGCGATCATGAAAAAGATCCAAGGCTTGGAGGGCAAGATGGTTCGGTTTGATCCAAGCCTTTTTGAAGGATAATGATAAGCCACCTTATACTAGAGCAGATTCCGATCAAGTTGAACTGTATCCTGCTGCCGTGAAGTAGTTGGCGCATTCGGCAGGGGTGAATGCTCTGTAGGCGTCGGCAATC
>NZ_SMBR01000025.1:0-68348 GCF_004346455.1 Bradyrhizobium sp. R2.2-H | reverse complement strand
CGATAGAGAACTGTCACCCATCCATCCGGTCTACTGTGTTACCTATCTATCCGGTCTGGACATCGCGCCACCTTCTCCCACAAGGGGAGAAGGAACGCTCGAGCCGAGGGACCTGACCTCATCGACCCGTGATTACTTCTGCTGCTGCGGCAGGAAGGTCGGGCCGACCGAGCGGATCGGCCTGTTCTCTGAACTCGACGCAGGCGCGCCTGTATCCGCGGGCGGTGCCGCAGCCGGCGCATTCGCCGTCGTCGGCGCGGGAGCTGCGCCCTTCTTCGCGTTCGCAGGCGTGCCCCTGTTGAGCCGCTGCTGCTGCATCTTCCTGGCGCTCTCTTCGGTGACGATGATGTCGCCCTGCTGCTCGGCCGCGGCCTTGTCGTCGGCCGATTTCAGCGCATCCGCCCAGGTCTGGCCCGCCGCCTTGCAGGAGCAGGACGGGTTGAACTCGCTGCGGAATTTGAAGGCGGTCGGCAGCGCGGTGTAGGGCTGGCCGCCGATGGAGACCGCCGAGTTCATGTCCTCACCGGGATTGCGATGGGTGTAGAGCACGGCTTCGGCAGCCGGGCACAGCGCCTTGCAGGTCTTCTCGTCGTCGGGGAAGCGCGCCGGCACCGTCGCAAACGAGATCGGGAAATAGGCGCCGTCGCAGGTGCGCACGCACACGGTGCGGTAGGTGCCGGATTGCGGCCCGAGATCGGAGGGCGGCATGGCTTGCGGATTGTTCGGGTTGTTGCCGCCGCCGAACAGGTTGGTCAGGAAGTTGCCGCCGCCTTGCGACTGCGCGGCATTGGCATATTGCGGGCCGCAATTGTTCTGCGCCAGCGCCATCAGTACCGAGCGGCGCTGGTTGTCGTGCTCCGGGCTGGAGCCGCCGGGACCGCCGCCGCGCAGCCGCTCGAGATTGACGGTGATCTGGTCCAGATTGGCGCGCATCTGCTGGATCTGGGTGTTGACCGGGCCGCATTGCGCCGACTGGCCGTTGAACAGCGAGAAGAAGCCGGAGGAATCGCAGCCCATGCGCTTGGCCTGCATGGTGACGCGGTCGAGCTCGGCCTGCTGGCGGGTCTGGGAATCCTGATAGCGGCGGATCTGCTCCTCGCGCGCGGGATCACCGCCGCCACCACGATCGAGCGCGACGAGCTGGCCTTCCAGCCGCACGCACATCGGGTTCGGTCCCAACCCGTTCTGGCCGGGCTGAGGCGGCGGCCCGGGCGGTCCGGCCTGCGCGAAAGCGCCGGTGGCGAGCACGACCGCGCTCAGGAGCACGGCGCAGGCAAGGGAGAAGCGGGCACGGGGCAGGGACAACAATTCAGGCATATCCGCCATTCTAGCGAGGTCACGGCCCTATGTGACGTTCCAAGTGACTTTGGGGGGCCGAAGCGCGCCCTCCAATAGCCGCTTCCCGCGGCATCGTCACGTCGTTTCAAGGGCCAATGATTGGGCCTAAGGTCCGCCAGCTCCGAGCGAATTCAGCGCTGGCAGGTGATTGCGACATATTCGTCGCAACGGCCTTGGGAGCAGTTTGCGCCGGTTTTGGGGACAGAGCCGGTAATTTCGTCGGGATCGACCCGGCGATAGCTTGATGCCTTTGCAAAATCTCGTGACTGGCAATAGGTGCGCGCGGCGGAGGCGCCGCATGTCTCGCCCCTGGCCAGGCACTGGCCATCTGCCTGATTGGCGATGATGAAGACGCGGGTCTCGGCGAACGCGCTGGATGCCGCAAGGATGGAGGCGCTGAAAATGAGCGCGCGTGCAGATCGCATGAAAATACCGGGGCAAAAAGAAGGAACCGCCGGTTCCAGAATGGCCTCAAATGGTTAGGGGATCGTGAACCATCAGGGCGAGCCGCGCCCTTTGCCGAGATAAAACGGCGTTTTCGCGGCTCTCTTGACGTGGGGCCGCCTCATAGCCCATATGTCGCCCCATGAACGGTCTCCTCGCCATCTGCGCCATTTGCCGCGAGATTACGAGCTAGCGATTCGCTGGCTGGAGCCGTCTTTTCTCAAATGCATTGAGAGCCTTGGACGCCCGGCCGAGAGGGATGGGTTGCCATGGAATTGCGTCTTTACGATACGCTGAGCCGGGAAAAGCGGACCTTTGTGCCGCTCGATGCGAGCAACGTCCGCATGTATGTCTGCGGACCGACCGTCTATGACTTCGCCCATATTGGCAATGCGCGGCCGGTGATCGTGTTCGACGTGCTGTTTCGGCTGCTGCGCCATCTCTATGGCGAGACGCATGTCAAATATGTCCGCAACATCACCGACGTCGACGACAAGATCAACGACCGCGCCGCGCGGGATTTTCCCGGCCTGCCGCTGAACGAGGCGATCCGCAAGGTGACGGAGGAGACGGGCCGGCAGTTTCATGCCGATGTCGATGCACTTGGCGCATTGCGGCCGAGCGTCGAGCCGCGTGCGACCGAGCATATCGCCGAGATGCGCGAGATCATCGAACGGCTGGTCAAGGGCGGCTTTGCGTATGTCGCAGAGGATCACGTGCTGTTCTCCCCGCAGGCGATGAACGCGGCCAATGACGGGCTGCCGCGCTACGGCGGCCTGTCGAAGCGTTCGTTGGACGAAATGATTGCCGGTGCACGCGTCGATGTGGCGCCCTACAAACGGGATGCGAGTGATTTCGTATTGTGGAAGCCGTCGAAACTTGGCGAACCCTCGTGGCCGTCGCCGGCCGGCATCAAGACGCCGGGACGGCCCGGGTGGCACATCGAGTGCTCCGCCATGGCCTGGAAGCATCTGGGCAATCACTTCGATATCCACGGCGGCGGCGTTGATCTCGTATTTCCTCATCACGAAAATGAGGTTGCCCAGTCGTGCTGCGCGTTCCATCAGCCGCGCATGGCGAACTATTGGCTTCACAACGAGTTTCTCGAGGTGGAAGGCGAGAAGATGTCCAAGTCCTTGGGCAACTTCTTCACCATCAATGAGCTACTCTACTCTAATAGGTTCGGTGGCAGAACGTGGTCCGGAGAAGCGCTCCGCCTAGCAATGCTGAAAACCCATTATAGGCAGCCGATTGACTGGACAGTAAAGAGTTTGCTTGAGGCCGAACAGATGCTTGCCGACTGGCGGCGCTCTATCGCTAATGTGCCGATATCGAGGGAGCCCGTAAAGCCGACCCGACAATTGGAAGAAGCTCTATTTGACGATCTTAATATTTCTTACGTTCTTGCTGAATTGCATGAACGATCAAGGTTCGCTCACGACAGCAAGTGGGTCCGCGAGAACCTTTACAATAACCTCGTATTCTTAGGGCTGCTACCTGATCACTTCAGAGAGGCGCAACGAATTGCTCAGAGTGTGATTGAGGAGGTCGGACTTTCGAAGGATGTTGACGCTCGGACAGTGTATGCATATCGCCCTCAGATCGAGCAGAGCCTTCAACGGCTATCGGTGACTCTGCCCTCTTCAGCCAATACAACGTCTACGATCGCCACCGCGTATCGCATCGTGAATGCCGGGCCCATTCCATACTCATTTGTAGATGAATGGAAGAAGTATCATCAGGGCTATTTATCGGAAGCAGATAGGCAGAAGATTGCTGCAGCGATTAAGATTGGTGATCTAAATGGATTGATTGAACAGCGTCTTGCCGCGCGTACTCGCAAAGATTTCAAAGAATCCGACCGCATTCGTGATCTGCTCGCCGCCATGGGCGTTGCGATCAAGGACTCCAAGGAAGGAACGACGTGGGAGGTCGCGCGATGAAGCGGCCCGACACGCCTTTTCCGCGGCACTGGCTCTATTACATCGCGCTGAAGATCGCGCTGCTCGCCGGCGCCGTGGCGCTGGTGCTCAAGCTCTATGGAATGTGGTGAAGACGATGGGACAGAGTTTGCCAAAGCCCGCCCTGCGGCCCTTCCTGCCTGACGACGTGCCGGTGCTCGCGGCGATCTTCGCGGCCAGCATCGAGGAACTGACCGGCGACGATTATAGCGAGGTGCAGCAGGAAGCCTGGATGGCGGCGGCCGAGGACGAGGAGTTCGGCAAGCGGCTTGCGGCCGACCTGACGCTGATTGCGACGCTCGAGGGCTCGCCGGTCGGCTTCGCCTCGCTGCGCGGCAACGATCACATCCGCATGCTCTATGTCCATCCGGCAGTGGTCGGGCAGGGTATCGCGACCATGCTGGTGGACGCGCTGGAGAAGCTCGCCGGCAGCCGCGGCGCGACGAGCCTCTCGGTCGATGCCAGCGACAACGCACAGGGCTTCTTCGCCAAGCGCGGCTACACCGCCCAGCAGCGCAACAGCGTCACCATCAACGACGAATGGCTCGCCAACACCACGATGAAGAAGACGCTCGGAGCGGTGCAATGAGCAAGGAGCTTGTTCACCAAGCGCGAGCCTCTCTCCGCTCCCTCCCCCCTTGTGGGGGAGGGTTGGGGAGGGGGGTAGCCCCGCGCTCAGACCGCCCGTGTGGCACCCCCCTCCCGGCGTCACTGCGTGACGCCGACCTCCCCCACAAGGGGAGAGGTAACAAGAACGGACGCTCGCGATGAACTCGGCAAAGAAGGAGCGCCTCTATCTGTTCGACACCACGCTGCGCGACGGCGCGCAGACCAACGGCGTCGATTTCACGCTGGCCGACAAGCAGGTCATCGCGGCGATGCTCGACGATCTCGGCATTGATTATGTCGAGGGCGGCTATCCCGGCGCCAATCCGCTGGACAGCGAATTCTTCGCGACCAAGCCGAAGCTCAATCATGCGCGGTTCACAGCTTTCGGCATGACGCGCCGCGCCGGGCGCTCGGTCTCGAACGATCCCGGCGTGGCCGGGCTGCTGGAGGCGAAGGCGGATGCGATCTGCTTCGTGGCAAAAGCCTCGGCCTATCAGGTGCGCGTCGCGCTGGAGACGACGAAGGAGGAGAACCTCGCCTCGATCCGCGACAGCGTCGCTGTCGCGAAGGCCGCCGGCCGCGAGGTGATGCTCGACTGCGAACACTTCTTCGACGGCTACAAGGAAGACCCGAGCTTCGCGCTGGCCTGCGCCAAGGCGGCTTATGAGGCCGGCGCGCGCTGGGTGGTGCTGTGCGACACCAACGGCGGCACCATGCCTGATGAGGTCGAGGCCATCGTCACCGAGGTGACGAAGCACATTCCCGGCGATCACGTCGGCATCCACGCCCATAACGACACCGAGCAGGCCGTGGCCAATTCGCTCGCGGCAGTGCGCGCCGGCGCGCGGCAGATCCAGGGCACGCTGAACGGGCTCGGCGAGCGCTGCGGCAATGCCAATCTCTGCTCGCTGATCCCGACGCTGAAATTGAAGACGGGTTTTGCCGACGCCTTCGAGATCGGCGTCACCACGGAGAAGCTCGCGACGCTCGTCAAGGTCTCGCGCACGCTGGACGACATGCTCAACCGCGTGCCGAACCGGCATGCTCCTTACGTCGGCGAGAGCGCCTTCGTCACCAAGACCGGCATCCATGCCTCCGCCGTGCTGAAGGATCCGCAGACTTACGAGCACGTGTTGCCGGAGCTGGTCGGCAACCACCGCAAGGTGCTGGTGTCCGATCAGGCCGGCCGCTCCAATGTCATCGCCGAGCTTGATCGCGCCGGCATCCCTTACGAGAAGAGCGATCCGAAACTGACGCGCCTCGTCGAGGAGTTGAAGGCGCGCGAGGCGGCGGGCTACGCCTACGAGTCCGCCAATGCTTCGTTCGAGCTCCTGGCGCGCCGCACGCTCGGCAAGGTGCCGCATTATTTCGAGGTCGAGCAGTTCGACGTCAATGTCGAGCAGCGCTACAACGCACTGGGGGAGCGCGTCACGGTGGCGCTCGCGGTGGTCAAGGTCGACGTCGCCGGCGAGCACCTGATCTCGGCCGCCGAGGGCAACGGTCCCGTCAATGCGCTCGACGTCGCCCTGCGCAAGGACCTCGGCAAGTACCAGAAATACATCGAGGGCCTGACGCTGATCGACTATCGCGTCCGTATCCTCAACGGCGGCACCGGTGCGGTCACGCGCGTCCTGATCGAGAGCGAGGACGAGAACGGCGACCGCTGGGCCACGGTCGGCGTCTCCCCGAACATCATCGACGCCTCCTTCCAGGCGTTGATGGATTCGGTGATCTACAAGCTCGTGAAATCGGGTGCGCCGGCGTAAGAAAGATGTAGCCCGGATGAGCGAAGCGATATCCGGGACGGAATATGCCGCACCGATAGACTTTCCCGGATGTCGCTTCGCTCATCCGGGCTACGAGCTCGCAATGACGGAGGAGGAGGGAGCACGGCCATGATCGACCACGCCTCCGTCGGCGTCAGCGATCTCGATCGCGCCGCAAAGTTCTACGAAGCGCCGCTCGCAGCTCTCGGTCTCGCGCGCCTCGTCACGCGGCCGCGGACGGTTGGGTTCGGTAAGGCCTATCCGGAGCTCTGGATCAATCTGCGCGAGGGCATGCCGCGTGTTGCGCCGGAGAGCGGCGTGCACATCTGCCTGCGGGCGAAAACCACGGCCGAGGTCGATGCGTTTCACGCCGCGGCCTTGTCCGCCGGCGGCGCCTCCGACGGTGCGCCGGGCCTCCGCCCGCACGATCGCGTGCGCTATTACGCGGCCTTCGTCACCGATCCCGACGGCAACCGGATCGAGGCGGTGACGTTCCCTGCGGGCTAAAGCTTGCGCGCCACGTCGGGTGCGAGATCGCGCTGGTCGTCGGGGATCTGCGCAGCCGCGGCGCGCAGCCGCGGGATGATCTCCTCGACCTTGTCCGCCTTCAGGATATCGACAGTGAGGCCCGTGCGGATGAACTCGGTCTGCCGCATGTGGGCCACCAGGGAGAACAGCGGCTCCCAGAAACCATCGACATTGGCGAGCAGCACGGGCTTGGCGTGACGGCCGAGTTGCTGCCAGGTCAGCTGCTCCACCAGCTCCTCCAGCGTGCCGAGCCCGCCGGGCAGGGCCACGAAGGCGTCGGAGCGCTCGAACATCAGCCGCTTGCGCTCGTGCATGTCTGGCGTGACGACCATCTCCTGCACGCGCGTCAGCGCGTTCTCGCGCATCCGGAGGAAGTCGGGAATGATGCCGGTGACCATGCCGCCGTGATCCAGCACGGAGGTTGCGACCGCCCCCATCAGGCCGAGCGAGCCGCCGCCATAAACGAGGCGGATCTTGCTTTCCGCCAGCGCTCTGCCAAGCGCCTTCGCCGCTTCAATGAAGTTGGGATTTGTTCCAGGGCCGGAGCCGCAATAGACACAGACGGTTTTGATCGTGCTCATTGGTGCCATGATGCATTGCAGCGAACAGGCGTCAAGCCCAATCGGTGATTCGATACTCCCGGAAATCTACCGGTAAATGACGATAAACAATCAAAGATTCGCCATCTGGCGGGGTGCGCGGGCATCGGGAAGGCTCTATATGACGGACGAAAATCGTTAATCGCAGTTGCGCCCGCATCCGGCGGGCTTTCAGGTTTCTTGATGGACCAACCTCAATCGCTCGACGGCGCCGACGTTCCCGATCCTCCCGGCGGGGGACCGCTGGAGCAGGCCACGCTGATGGGCACGCTGGCGCATCTGTGGCCCTATATCTGGCCGGGCGATCGCGTCGATCTGAAGATGCGGGTGGTCTGGTCGCTGGTGCTGTTGCTCGCCGCCAAGCTGATCACGCTGGCCGTGCCGTTCAGCTTCAAATGGGCGACGGATGCGCTGACCGGCGCCAATACCGCGCCGGTTCAGGCCGACAATTGGCACCTCTGGGTGATCGCCTCGCCATTGCTGCTGACCGCGAGCTATGGCGCGATGCGCATCCTGATGGCGGTGCTGACGCAGTGGCGCGACGGGATCTTCGCCCGTGTCGCCATGCATGCGGTGCGCAAGCTCGCCACCATCACCTTCATTCACATGCACGAGCTGTCGCTGCGCTTTCACCTCGAGCGCAAGACCGGCGGCCTGACGCGCGTGCTCGAGCGCGGCCGCGAGGGCATCGAGGTCATCGTGCGCATGGTGATCCTGCAGCTGATCCCGACAATCGTCGAGGTCTCGCTGCTGATGGCGGTGCTGCTCTGGCAGTTCGACTGGCGTTACGTGGTCGTGACCCTGATCACGGTCGCGCTCTACATGTACTACACCTACATCGCGACCGAGTGGCGGATCGGTATCCGCCGCAAGATGAACGATTCCGACACCGAGGCGAACACCAAGGCGATCGACTCGCTGCTCAACTACGAGACCGTCAAATATTTCAGCGCCGAGGCGCGCGAGGCGCAGCGCTACGACAGATCGGTGGAGCGCTACGAGGAGGCGAGCGTCCGCACCTATACGTCGCTCGCGGTGCTCAACACCGGCCAGGCCGTGATCTTCACGCTGGGCCTGACCGCGACCATGCTGATGTGCGCGATCGGCGTGCGCAACGGCACAAATACCGTCGGCGATTTCGTGCTTGTCAACGCCATGATGATCCAGCTCTACCAACCCCTGAATTTCATGGGCATGGTCTATCGCGAGATCAAGCAGGCGATCATCGACATCGAGAAGATGTTCAACGTGCTGGGCCGCGAGGCCGAGATCAAGGATGCGCCCGGCGCGAAGCCGCTGGTCATCTCCGCGGGCATCGTGCGCTTCGAGGACGTGCGCTTTGCCTATGAGCCGTCGCGCCCGATCCTGAAGGGCATCAGCTTCGAGGTGCCGGCCGGCAAGACCGTCGCCATCGTCGGCCCGTCGGGCGCAGGCAAGTCGACCATCTCTCGGCTGCTGTTCCGCCTGTATGACGTCTCCGGCGGCAAGATCCTGATCGACGGCCAGGACATCCGCGAGGTCACGCAGGCGAGCTTGCGGGCATCGATCGGCATGGTGCCGCAGGACACCGTGCTGTTCAACGACACCATCCGCTACAACATCCGCTACGGCCGCTGGGATGCGACCGATACCGAGGTCGAGGAGGCGGCGCGGCTGGCTCAGATCGACCACTTCATCCGTTTGGCGCCGAAGGGTTACGACACCCAGGTCGGCGAGCGCGGCCTGAAGCTGTCGGGCGGCGAGAAGCAGCGCGTCGCGATCGCGCGGACGATTCTCAAGGCGCCGCCGATCCTGGTGCTGGACGAGGCGACCTCGGCGCTCGACACCCACACCGAGCACGAGATCCAGGGTGCGCTCGATCGCGTGGCGAAGAACCGTACCTCGCTGGTGATCGCGCACCGGCTTTCGACCATCGTCGGGGCCGACGAGATCATCGTGCTGGACAAGGGTCGCATCGCCGAGCGCGGCACCCACGCCAAACTGCTCGCGCAGGGCGGCCTCTATGCCAGCATGTGGAACAGGCAGCGCGAGGCCGAGGCGGCACGCGAGAAACTGGCCAAGATGGCCGATACCGGCGCGGCGCCCAACCGGGAGCCGCCGCCGGTCAATGACATCCTGACGACGCCTGCGGCGGTCGACTGACCTTGTCTCCGGTCCCAACTCTGGCCTAAACAAGCGCGCGCGACGACCCGTGCCATAAACCCCGAGCGGCAGATAGCGATGTCAATTCTCGATTCGATCCAGCGCCAGATCCCGCCGATCCACAAGGAGGGCTATCCCTTCATCGGCGGCTTCGCGCTGGCAAGCCTGGTCCTGTTCTGGCTGTGGTCGCCGCTGGGGTGGATCGGCACGATCCTGACCGTCTGGTGCGCGTTGTTCTTCCGCGATCCCGTCCGCGTGACGCCCGTGCGTGAGGGCCTGGTTGTGTCGCCGGCCGACGGCCGCGTCTCGATGATCACCATGGCGCTGCCCCCGGCCGAGCTCGGGCTCGGCGACCAGCCGCTGCCGCGCATCTCGGTATTCATGAGCGTGTTCAACTGCCACGTGAACCGCGCGCCCGTGGCGGGCAGGGTGGATCGCATCGCCTATCGGCCCGGCCTCTTCATCAACGCCGAGCTCGACAAGGCGAGCGAGGACAATGAGCGCAACTCGCTGGTCATCACGACGCCGACGGCGCGGATCGGCGTGGTCCAGATCGCCGGCCTCGTCGCCAAGCGCATCGTCTGCTTCGTCAAGGAGGGGCAGGCGATCGGTGCCGGCGAGCGCTTCGGTCTGATCCGCTTTGGTTCCCGCCTCGACGTCTATTTGCCCGCGGGCACCAGGGCGTTGGTCTCCGAAGGGCAGACCGCGATCGCCGGAGAGACGATCCTGGCCGACCTTGCCGGCGACGACCCGAGCCGCGCCTACCGCGCCAATTGACCGATAGTCTTGCTTGTGGGCCTTCCGCCGCAATGGCGGAGGGGGGCGCGGCTTGCTATATCTCGCCTCGAGGTGAGCAATGACGCCCTATGACTTGAGAGATCCCGATGTGCGCCGCCGGCGGTTTCGACCGATCCCGGTGCGGATGCTGGTGCCCAACGTCATCACGCTGCTGGCGATCTGCGCCGGCCTGACCTCGATCCGGCTGTCGATCGAGGGGCGGATGACGCTCGCCGTCTACGCCATCGTGTTCGCGGCCGCGCTCGACGGCATCGACGGCCGCATCGCGCGTATGATCAAGGGCCAGTCCAAGTTCGGCGCCGAGCTCGACAGCCTCGCCGATTTCGTCAATTTCGGCGTGGCGCCCGGCCTGATGCTGTACTTCTGGCAGCTGCACGAGCTCGGCAATGCCGGCTGGATCGCCGCGATGGTGTTCGCGATCTCCGGCGGCCTGCGGCTGGCGCGCTTCAACGCCACCATGGATGATCCGAACAAGCCCGCCTTTGCGGCCAACTTCTTCACCGGCGTGCCGGCGCCCGCCGGCGCCATCACGGTGCTGCTGCCGATCTACATCGCGTTCCTCGAGCTCGGCCGGATCCCTGCGGCGGTGACGGCGGCCTATACGCTCCTGATCGCGTTTCTGATGGTGTCGCGCCTGCCGGTGTTCTCGGGCAAGACCAAGCGCATGCGCGTGCCGCCGGAGCTGGTGCTGCCGGCCTTCGTCGCAGTGATCGTCTTCATCGCGCTCTTGATCGCCTATCCCTGGCACGTGCTGTCGATCGGCACGGTGCTCTATCTGCTCTGCCTGCCGCTCGGCTACAAATCCTATCGCGACCAGGCGCGCGCGATGGCAGCTGCCGCGCTGGCGGGTGGCGAGGTCCCGTCACCGACTTCGGCGCCGACGCTGTCGAATCTGTCGGAGCCGGCGCACGAGGACGACCGGCCCGGACGTCTGCACTGAACGCTCCTCGCGGATATCTGCCATGAGGCCTGCCTGAGTTGGGTGGAGGCCCGATCTCGGCTATATCGCCCGTGTGCCGGCGGCATCGCGCAATCAACCGCCGCCAATCTGGGAGAGAACGCCGTGACCAATTCCGCGACCGGGCCGCTGCCCGCATCCGTCCTCGAGGCGCTGGGCCGTTATGACACGCCGACGATCTGCAATGCCATGGAGATCGTGGCGCCCGAGCGGCGTCTGATCGGCTACACCACGAAACCGCTGGTCTGTCCGTTCCCCGACCTGCCGCCGATCGTCGGCTACGCCCGCACGGTTGCGATCCGCTCGGTACTGAAATCGTCGCTCCCGGCCGAGGAACAGTCCAGGCGCCGCATCGACTATTACGAATATGTCGGCACCGGCCATGGCCCGCGCATCTCGGTGATCCAGGACATCGACGGCCCCGATGTCGGCTACGGCGCATTCTGGGGCGAGGTGCAGAGCAACGTGCACAAGGCGCTCGGCTGCCTCGGCGTCATTACCGACGGCTCGATCCGCGACATCCCGCAATGGGCCCCGGGCTTCCAGGCGCTGGCCGGTTCGGTCGGCCCGTCGCATGCCTGGGTGCATGCGGAAAGCTTTGGCGGCGAAGTGCGCGTCGCCGGCATGACCGTGAAGTCCGATGATCTCATCCACGCCGACCGGCACGGTGCCATCGTGATCCCGCTCGACGTCGCCGCAAAGCTGCCGGAAGCCGCCGAACTGTGCGGCCGCCGCGAGACGCCGATCCTGGAGATCGCCCGCAGCCCCGACTTCTCACTGGAGAAGCTGAAGGCCGCGCTGAAGCGCTCGGCGGAGATTCACTAAAGCATGATCCGGAAAAGTGCGCAGCGGTTTTCCGAAAAGATCATGCTCAAACAAAAACCTAAGGCGCGATGACGATTCATCCTAGTCGCATCGCGCTTTAGACGGCGATCGAACGACCTACGGCCTAGACGCCGGCCGTGGGTCGCCTTGTTCCGTCAGAAACAGGACCGCCTGATCCGGCTCGCCGAACACTGCGGCGGCGCATCCGATCAGGGTGAAGCCGCCGGCAAGGTCCCATAGCGTGATACCCTCCGCATTGTCCGGGAGGTGAATCAAGCGCGCTGCCATCACCGCGAAGGCGGCCTCGGCAAAGAGCACGAGGCTGAAAGCCGGCAGGACGAGTTCCGGCTCCAGCAGGTGGAGCGCCAGCACCGCGGGCAGCGCGGTGAGAAGACCGAACAGCGTCAACATGGCGATGGCTCCCGCGATCGAGCATGCCGCGCCAGTACCAGACACCAATCGATCCCTGGTCACGATGTGGCGGAGGGCCGCAGCCGATGTGACGTCGTGGCGCGCCCCGCCAATGGTTAGCGAAGTGTTGAAGTTCCTGTCGCCGGACGCCAATCGCAGCGGGCACTGCGGCACGCAGCACACTGTCCAGACTTAACCTTTACGCGGCTTTAAGGGCGGCGCTCTAGGGTTTCCGGTGCGGTTCGGGGTCGGGCCGCACCAGCGGCCAGGACGGCCGTTGTCGCGTACGCGTTGGAGTCGATAATGGATATCGCAACACTTGTCGGCCTGGCCGCGGGCGCCACTGTTGTGTCGACGCTGATCTTGATGGGCGGCAGCTTCGGGATGTTTTACGACATCCACGCCGTGATCGTCATCTTCGGCGGTTCGTTCGCCGCAACGATGATCCGCTTTCCATTGTCCGCGATGATCCACGGCGTACCGCTCGGCGCGAAGTTTGCCTTCACCCTGAGCCGCCTTTCGGCTCACGACCTCGTCGACGAACTCGCCCGCATCGCGGAAATCGCTCGCAAGCAGGGCCCGGTCGGACTGGAAAAGGTCGAGACCGACGAGCCGTTCCTTGCCAAGGGCATCCGCTACGTCGCCGATGGTTACGACCTCGACTTCATTCGCGACAATCTGGAGCGCGACCGCGACAATTTCCTGATGCACCTCGACGAAGGCAGCAAGATCTACCGCGCCGTCGGCGACTGCGCTCCGGCCTTCGGCATGATCGGCACGCTGCTCGGCATGGTGCAGATGTTCTCCAACATGTCGGATCCGTCCAAGCTCGGCCCGTTCATGGCCACCGCGCTGCTGGCGACGCTGTATGGCGCGGTTGTCGCCAACCTGATCTGTTTGCCGATCGCCGACAAGCTGCATGGCAAGCTGCTCGACGAAGAAACGAACCGCACCTTGATCATCGACGGCATCCTGATGATCCGCGATTCCAAGAGCCCGACGCTCGTGCGCGAAATGCTGCTGGCCTATCTGCCTGAGAAGCATCGTCACACCGAGGGAGAGCCGGTGCCGGCGTAAGGCCGCGCGCCGGGATTTGAGAGATGGCCAAGAAGAAGCGCGGCGATGCTCACGGCGGCGGTCACGGCTGGTTCGTGACCTTCGCCGACCTGATGGCGCTGCTGCTGGCATTTTTCGTGATGCTGGTTGCGTTCTCCACGCAGGACGCCAACAAGCTGAAGATCGTCGCGGGCTCGATGCGCGAGGCGTTCGGCGTTCAGAGCGAAGCGCGCTACTCCGGCATCGTCGAATCCGACGGCCTGCCGACCCGTCCGCGGCTGAAGAATGTCGACCACATCCAGCCCGAGGACGCCTCCAACACGCCGACGCCGGACCAGGAAGACCGCGACAAGACGTCCGGCGCGAAGATCAAGGTCGACCGCAATTTCGCGCTGGCCGCGGCCTCGCTGCGCCAGGCGTTGCAGGACATGCCGGAACTGACCGAGATGTCCAAGCACATCATGTTCGAGGAGACCAAGCAGGGCCTCAACCTGGAGATCGTCGACCAGGACGGCCGCTCGATGTTCGCCGACGGCTCCAAGGTGCCCTATGACCGCACCCGCCGCCTGATCGAGAAGCTCGCGATTCCGCTCAAGGCCACGCCGCTGCGCGTATCCATCGCCGGCCACACCGCGGCAGGATTTGTACCGACCCGCAGCGACTACGGCGCCTTCGATCTGTCGGCCGACCGCGCCAACGCCGTGCGCCAGATCCTCGAGCGCGAAGGCCTGCCGCCGTCGCATATCTTCGCCGTCTCGGGCAAGGCAGATACCCAGCCGTTGTTTCCGGACGATCCCTCGCTCGCGGCCAACCGTCGGGTGACCATCACCCTGATGCGTGAGGATCCGCCGCTGCCGCCGAATCTGAAACCGTAACCCCCTTGCGCTACCATTCTACCTGAGGCATGTCGTCGCTCTGGCGATGAACGTTGCCACGGCGTCACAGCTTCCGTCGCGGCGCCTGCTATGGTGCTGGGCCGATTGACAGGCGCGACGGAAGCGTCAATAGGCGCCGGATCAAATTCAGGGACGAAGCGTTTCTCACCCCCATGACGGCCAGCATCACATCGACCGAGACCCAGGACGGGCAGCCGGTCACATCAGGCTTTTGGGCCCTTACGCTCGGGAGCATCGGCGTCGTTTTCGGGGATATCGGCACCTCGCCGCTTTACGCATTTCACGAGGCCGTCAAGGGCGCTGCCCACGGCGAGCCGGTCTCGCGGATCATCGTGCTGGGCGTGCTCTCGCTGATCCTGTGGGCGCTGCTGATCGTCGTCACCGCCAAATACGTCCTGCTGCTGCTGCGCGCCGACAACAACGGGGAGGGCGGCACGCTGTCGCTGATGGCCCTCGGCCAGCGCGCGCTCGGGCGGCGAAGCTGGGTCCTGCTCGCGCTCGGTGTGGTCGGCGCGTCCATGTTCATCGGCGATTCCATGATCACGCCGGCGATCTCGGTCCTCTCGGCGGTTCAGGGCCTCAAGCTCGCGACCCCCGCGCTCGAGCACTATGTCGTGCCGCTCACCGTCCTCATCCTGGTGCTGCTGTTCGCTGTCCAGAGCAAGGGAACCGCATTGGTCGCCTCGGCCTTCGGGCCGGTGATGGTGGTCTGGTTCACCGTCATCGCCGTGATGGGGGCCGTCCACATCGCCGACGACCCTTCGGTGCTGGCGGCGATCAATCCCTATTACGCGGTTCAGTTCGTGCTGTCGCACGGTGTGATCGGCCTCGTGACACTCGGCGCCGTGTTCCTGGCGGTGACGGGCGGCGAGGCGCTTTATGCCGATCTCGGCCATTTCGGCCGCAAGCCGATCCAGTCGGCCTGGATGTTCTTCGTGCTGCCCGCGCTTCTGATCAACTATTTCGGGCAGGGTGCACTGGTGCTGTCCGATCCCAGCGCGATCGAGCACTCCTTTTATCGCATGGTGCCCGAGAGCCTGGTGTTGCCGCTGGTCGGACTTGCGACTGCCGCAACCGTGATCGCGAGCCAGGCGGTGATCACCGGCGCCTATTCGCTGGTCTACCAGGCCGTACAACTCGGGCTGCTGCCGCGTTTCGAGGTGCGTTACACCTCCGAATCCCACGCGGGCCAGATCTATCTGCCGCGCGTGAACCGCCTGCTGCTGATCGGCGTGATGCTGCTGGTGCTGCTGTTCCACACCCCCAGCAATCTGGCCTCTGCCTACGGCATTGCGGTCTCCACCACCATGGTCGCTGACGGCATCATGGGCTTCGTCGTGATCTGGAAGTTGTGGAACTGGCGCGCGGCGACTGCCGCGGCCGTGATCGTCCCCTTCGTCATCGTCGATTTGAGCTTCTTCAGCGCCAACCTGCTCAAGCTTCTCGAAGGCGCCTGGGTGCCGCTGCTGTTCGGCATTGTCATGGCGGGGACGATCTGGACCTGGCGCAAGGGCTCCGCAATTCTGATCCAGAAGACACGACGGATCGAGGTGCCGCTGGACGATCTGATCCGCAGCCTGGAGAAGCGGCCGCCGCATATCGTCAAGGGCACGGCGGTGTTCCTCACCAGCGATCCGGCCTTCGTGCCGACCGCGCTGCTGCACAATCTCAAGCACAACAAGGTGCTGCACGAGCACAACGTGATCCTGACCATCGAGACCGCGCATACGCCGCGGGTCGATCTTTCGGAGCGGTTCAGGATGGAGAAGATCAGCGACAAGTTCTCCAAGGTCCGTCTGCGCTTCGGCTATATGGAGCAGCCGAACGTGCCGAAGGCGCTCGCCATCGCGCGCAAACAGGGCTGGCAGTTCGACATCATGTCGACGTCGTTCTTCGTGTCGCGGAGATCCCTGAAGGCCTCGGCGCAATCGGGCATGCCGCTGTGGCAGGACCATTTGTTCATCGCGCTCAGCCGGTCCGCCAATGACGCCACCGACTATTTCCAGATCCCCACCGGGCGGGTGGTTGAAGTCGGAACCCAAGTCACCATCTAACCGCAATTGTGCGAGTCATGCATATTTGCATGACCAGGGCCCGAAAACGGGCTAGGCTATGCTGACAGCGCAGGACTATAAGCCGCGCGCTCCTCCGCCGTTGTGCAGTGAAGCATTTTTAGAGGCCACTGGGCTCTCCCATGACAAACGACGCAGCGATTACCGCCCCGGAAACGGCGGCGGTCAATGGGCATGGTGAGGCCCACACCACCGCCGGTTTCGGTGCGCTGACGCTCGGCAGCATCGGCGTCGTCTATGGCGATATCGGCACCAGCCCGCTCTACGCGTTCCGCGAGGCGGTGACGGCGGCTTCCGGGCACGACGGCCTGCCGACGGCTGCGGCCGTGCTCGGCGTGCTCTCCCTGATCCTGTGGGCGCTCATCATCGTGGTGACGCTCAAATATGTCGTGATCCTGCTCCGCGCCGACAACAACGGCGAGGGCGGCACACTGGCGCTGATGGCGCTGGCCCAGCGCGCGGTGGGCGCCGGCAGCACGACCATCGCGCTGCTCGGCATCATTTCCGGAGCGTTGTTTTACGGCGATGCCGTGATTACGCCGGCCCTCTCGGTGCTGTCGGCGATCGAAGGCATGAAGGACGTCACCCTGAAGTTCGAGCCTTACATCGTTCCGCTGACCGTGGTGATCCTGGTCGCTCTGTTCGCCGTGCAGTCCCGCGGCACGGCGCGCGTTGCCGCCTTCTTCGGCCCGATCATGTGTGTCTGGTTCGCGGTGCTCGCGCTGGCGGCGATCCATCCGATCATCGAGCAGCCGCAGGTGCTGTACGCGCTGAACCCGCTCTATGCCGTGTCCTTCATGCTCCACCACGGCCTGATCGGCTTCGTGACGCTGGGCGCGGTGTTCCTGGCCGTGACCGGCGCCGAGGCGCTCTATGCCGACCTTGGCCATTTCGGCAAGCGGCCGATCCAGACCGCCTGGCTGTTCATCGTGCTGCCGTCGCTGGCGCTGAACTATCTGGGGCAGGGGGCACTGGTGCTCGCCGATCCCGGCGCGATCGTCAGCCCGTTCTTCCAGCTCTTTCCGCAAGGTTTTGTCCGCGGCTGCATGGTCGTGCTGGCGACCATGGCGACCGTGATCGCGAGCCAGGCGGTCATCACCGGCGCCTATTCGCTGACGCGTCAGGCGATCCAGCTCGGCCTGCTGCCGCGCTTTGAAATTCGCCATACGTCGGAAGCCCATTCCGGCCAGATCTTCATCCCACGCATCAACCAGTTGCTGCTGGTTGCGGTGGTGCTGTTGGTGCTCATGTTCCGCTCCTCCAGCGCCCTGGCCTCGGCCTACGGCATCTCGGTCACCGGCACCATGGTGGTCACGGCCATGATGGGCTTTGTCGTGATCTGGAAGGTCTGGCGATGGTCGCCATTCGCCGCCGCCGCTCTCATTACGCCATTCCTGTTCCTCGACCTGACCTTCCTCTCCGCCAACCTGCTCAAGGTCGTCGAGGGCGGCTGGGTGCCGCTGGCGCTCGGCGCGCTCATGATCATCCTGATGTACACGTGGCGGCGCGGCAGCCGGCTCTTGTTCGAGAAGTCGCGCAAGCTCGAGTTCCCGCTCGCCGACCTCGTCGCCATGCTGGAGAAGCGGCCGCCCCAGCGCGTGCCGGGAACCGCGGTATTCCTCACCTCGGACCCAATCAGCGCGCCGACCGCGCTGATGCATAGCCTGAAGCACTACAAGGTGCTGCACGAGAAGAACGTCATTCTCACCATCGAGACCGCGCAGACCCCGCGCATCGATCCGTCCGAGCGCGTCAGGCTGGAGCAGATCTCACCGACCTTTTCCAAGGTGACGCTGAAGTTCGGCTTCATGGAATCGCCCAACGTGCCGAAGGCGCTGGCGATCGCCCGCAAGCTGGGCTGGCAGTTCGACATCATGTCGACCTCGTTCTTCCTGTCGCGCCGGGCGCTGAAGCCCGCCGTCCATTCCGGCATGCCGCGGTGGCAGGACCGGCTGTTCATCTCGCTCAGCCGCTCCGCCAACGACGCCACCGACTATTTCCAGATCCCGTCCGGCCGCGTGGTCGAGGTCGGCACGCAGGTGACGATCTAGGGCGGGGCCGGCGCTCTGTCCGTCTTTACCGCTGTCATCGCCCGCGAAGGCGGGCGATCCAGTATTCCAGAGACAGCGCCGCGATACGGTGAGGCCGCGGCGTACTGGATTCCCCGCTTTCGCGGAGAATGACACCGAGTGCGTGGCGAGGGATGAAGCAGGAGCTTCAGGCATCCTGAAGGCCGCACTTCAAGTCGCTGCGATTTAGCTTTAACTTGCGGCTCGGGGCTCAAGCCTTTGTAGCGCTTGATTTTCGTCTCCCGAGAGGCGAGGTTGCCGCCCGCCGGGATCGCCCCGGCTGCGGCTCGCGACGTTGGAGGATGATGTGGCAAATCAAGTACAGGATCTGACCCCGGACGAGGTCTCCAAGGGTGTCGCGGAAGGGCGCTATCTGCTCGTCGACGTTCGCGAACCGAACGAGGTTCAGGCCGAGGCTTACCCTTACGGCGTCGTGGTGCCGCTCTCGACCTTCGATCCCAAGGCGATTCCCGATCCCGCCGGCAAGGAGGTCGTGTTCGCCTGCCGCTCGGGTAAGCGCTCGGTGACGGCCTCACTGGCGGCGCAGGCCGCCGGCCTGCCCTACGACAAGCATCTGGCCGGCGGCATGCTTGGCTGGAAGGCGGCGGGACTTCCCAGCAAGGTCGGTGGCTGATCGGGTCGATGTCGAAGAGCTCCAATCTGAACAAGGTCTTCGCCGACCTTCCCGTCACCATCTTCGAGGCGATGTCGCAGGCCGCGCGCGACAACAATGCCATCAATCTCGGCCAAGGCTTTCCCGACGACCCCGGCCCCGAGGACATCCGCCGCGCCGCGGCCGAGGCCTCGCTGAACGGCTACAACCAGTACCCGTCGATGATGGGCCTGCCGGAGCTGCGCCAGGCAATCGCGACCCATTATGGCCACTGGCACGGCGTCACGCTCGATCCGATGAGCGAAGTGATGGTCACCTCGGGCGGCACCGAGGCGCTGACCTCGGCGATCCTCGCGGTGGTCCAGCCCGGCGACGAGGTGGTCTGCTTCCAGCCGGTCTATGATTCCTATTTGCCCATCATCCGTCAGGCGGGCGGCATTCCGCGCCTGGTCCGTCTCGAGCCGCCGCACTGGCGGCTGAACGAGGACATGCTGAAAAGCGTCTTCAATTCAAAGACCAAGGCGGTGCTGTTCAACAATCCCTTGAATCCCAGCGCGGTGGTCTATCCGCGCGAGGACCTCGAGCTCTTGGCGCGCTATTGCCAGGAGTTCGACGTCATCGCGATCTGCGACGAGGTCTGGGAGCACGTCACCTTCGACGAGCACAAGCACATCCCGCTCATCACCATCCCCGGCATGCGCGAGCGCACCATCAAGGTCGGCTCGGCCGGCAAGATCTTCTCGCTGACGGGCTGGAAGATCGGCTTCGTCTGCGCCGCACCGCCCTTGCTGCGCGTCGCCGCCAAGGTGCACCAGTTCCTGACCTTCACCACCGCGCCGAACCTGCAGGCCGCCGCCGCCTACGGCCTCGGCAAGTCCGACGACTACTTCCTGTCGATGCGCAAGGATCTGACGCGGAGCAGGGACCGCCTGACCAGGGGCCTGGAGAGCCTCGGCTTCCCCGTGCTGAAGTCGCAAGGCACCTACTTCCTCACCGTGGACTTGTCGCCGCTCGGGCTGAACGAGAGCGACACCGAGTTCTGCTGGCGCATCGTGAAGGACTACAAGGTGGCGGCGATCCCGGTGTCGGCGTTCTACGAGCAGGACCCGGTCACTTCGGTGGTGCGGTTCTGCTTTGCCAAGAAGGACCAGACCCTCGACACCGCGCTGGAGCGGCTGTCGGACGCGGTGCGCGGGCGCAAGAGGTAGGGATGACGAACGTCGGCCGCTCGAGGCTTTGCTTTTCCTGGCTTTGCCTTGGTTTTGCATTCGCCGCAGCGCTGATGTTGCTTTCGCCTCCCGCAGCGGCCGAGGAGCGGGTCGTCAACTTCTACAACTGGTCCAACTACATGGCGCCGGGTGTCCTGGAGGCCTTCACCAGAGAGACCGGCATCAAGGTGGTCTACGACACCTTCGATGCCAACGAGACCCTGGAGACGCGCCTGATGGCCGGCAAGTCCGGCTATGACGTCGTGGTTCCCACCGCCTATTTCCTGCAGCGCCAGATCAAGGCCAACATCTTCCAGAAGCTCGACAAGTCGAAGCTGCCGAACCTCGCCAACGCCTGGCCGATGGTGACCAGGCACCTTGCGACCTACGATCCCGGCAACGTCTACGCCGCCAACTACATGTGGGGCACGACGGGCATCGGCTACAACGTCGCCAAGGTGAAGCAGATCCTCGGGCCGGACGCGAAGATCGACAGCTGGGACATCGTCTTCAAGCCGGAGAATTTGGCGAAGTTCAAAGACTGCGGCGTGCACATGCTCGACTCCGCCGACGACATCTTTCCGGCAGCGCTGAACTGGCTCGGGCTCGATCCAAACTCGACCAAGCAGGCTGACCTCGAGAAGGCCGCCGAGGCCGTCGCGAAGGTTCGCCCGTCGGTGCGCAAATTTCACTCGTCCGAATATCTCAGCGCACTCGCCACCGGCGAGATCTGCTTCGTGGTCGGTTGGTCCGGCGACATCATGCAGGCGCGGGCCCGGGCGGCCGAAGCCAAGAAAGACAACAGCAGTGGCATCGAGATCGGCTATGCCATTCCGAAGGAGGGTGCGCAGATGTTCTTCGACAATCTCGCGATCCCCGCGGATGCCAAGAACGTCAAGGAGGCCTACGAGCTGATCAACTACCTCTACCGCCCCGACGTTGCCGCCAAGAACTCGGACTTCCTGTCCTACGCGAGCGGCAATCTCGCCAGCCAGAAGCTGGTCGATCCAAAAATCCTGGGCGACAAGAACATCTATCCGGACGAGGCGACGCTCGCAAAGCTGTTCGTGATCACGGCGCGCGAGCCGGCGACGCAGCGGATCATCAACCGGCTCTGGACCAAGGTGAAGACGGGAAGGTAAAGGCAGTTAGGTTCCAAATTCGCTGTCCCGCGCGAATTGGTGTACTATCTGCCTCAGCTGACAGACTAGGCCTTGAGCAATGACAGATCACCCTCGCATTTCGCTCGCACCTGATGTCCTCGCCGGCAAGCCCGTGACTCGGGGGACCCGCATTGCAGTCGAGTTCATTATCGGATTGATGGCGGACGGTTGGAGCGAAGCCGACATTTTGGCGAACTATCCGGGCATTTCGCGCGAGGACATTCTCGCGTGTCTGGCTTACGCACGCGACTCACTGAGCGTCGAACGGGTTCACCCGACCGCAGCCTGAGATGCGATTTCTCGCGGACGAGAATTTTCCGGGCTCCGCGGTCGACGCACTTCGCGCGTCAGGTCATGACGTCATCTGGATCCGAGCTTCGGCACCCGGTAGCAACGATCGCGTAGTATTGGCGCAGGCGTCGCACGAACAACGGATCCTGCTCGCCTTTGACAAGGATTTTGGGGAGTTGGCCAAAGCGTCATCGCTTCCGACGACGTGCGGTATCGTATTGTTGCGCATCCCTCCGCCTGCACCTGGGCGGATTGGCAAGGTGCTCGCCGACCTGATCTTGGCCCGTGACGATTGGGCGGGCCATTTTTCTGTGATCGAGCCTGGCCGAGTCCGAATGCGGCCGCTGAGCAAATAGCGCCAGCCTACCGCCACCTTCTATGCAGCCACAGCCACTGCTCCGGATGCTCGCGCACCCAGCTCTCCACGACGCTCGTGATCGCCTGCGTGGTGCCCTGGATGTCGATCTTGCCATCGGCATCGCGCACCGGCTTGACCTCTTCGGTCAGCTCGCCGCGGAAGCGGCCGTCGGGCAGGCGGATGATGCGGACGCCGTGGATCGGGCATTCGACCTGGCGCAGGAGGCGCGCCAGCATCGGGTTGGCGCGGGTCTTGCGGCCGAAGAACGTGACCTCGACGCCGGCGGTGAGGTACTGGTCGATCAGCATGGCGACGTGCTTGCCATCCTTCAGCGCCTGCGCGAGCCGCAGCGGCGCCTCGCGGCCGGCCGGGATCAGCGTGCCCATGTTGACCTGGCGCATCTCCTGGATGATGCGGTCGGCCGAGGCGATGTTCGGGCGGCGATAGAGAATCGCCGTTTCCAGTCCATGCGCGACGGCGGCGAGCGCCGGCAATTCCCAGTTCGCAAGGTGTGCGGCGAAGATCAGCGCCGGCTTGCCGTCGTCGCGGATCTGGTCGAACAGCTCGATGCTGCGCGGGGAAATCTCCATTCGACTCTTCTCCGGGCCATCGCGATCGTAGTCCCAGACGTGGTCGATATGGGCGAACTCGGCGCCGACGCGGCCGAGATTGTCCCAGACGCCCATCAGGATCCGGTCGATCTCCTCCGGCGATTTCTCCGGAAAGGCGGCGGTGAGATTGGCGCGGCCGATGCGGTGCTCGCGCAGGCGCGGCCCGATCAGCTTCACGGCGCGCGCGAAGAAGTCCGAGGTCTTGACCGGATCGAAATAGCGCGTGGTGCGCAGCATCGCGACCGTCGCCGCGCCGATCAGGCTTCCGCCGAGCGATTTGGCAGCCTCCCGCGCGCGGGCCTTCATGCTCGCAGGAAGCAGCGTCATGCGTCCGGTCAGACCGGTTCGCGGGTCAGGATCAGCGAGGCGTTCTGACCGCCGAAGCCGAACGAATTCGACATCACCGCGGTCACGCGGGCGTCGCGCGCCTTGTTGCCGACGACGTTGAACAGGATCGCGGGATCAGGAATGTCGTAGTTGATGGTCGGCGGAATGCGCTGATGCTCGAGCGTCAGCAGCGAGAAGATCGCCTCCACCCCGCCGGCGGCCGAGATGGTGTGGCCGACCATCGACTTGTTGGAGGTGACCGGAATCTTCTGCGCGAGCTCGCCGAACACGGCCGATGTCGTGTTGAACTCCATCTTGTCGTTTTCGGGTGTCGAGGTGCCGTGCGCGTTGATGTGGTCGATCTGGTCCGGCGTCATGCCGGCATCGGCCAGCGTCTTGTTCATGCAGCCGATGATCGGCTTGCCGTCGGGCGAGGACCGGGTGCGATGGAAGGAATCGGTGAGCTCGCCGCAGCCGGCAATCACGCCGAGGATCTTCGCGCCGCGCGCAGTCGCCGCCTCGTAGCTTTCGAGCACCAGCGCGCCGGCGCCTTCGGCCATCACGAAACCATCGCGGTTCTTGGAGAAGGGGCGGGAGGCCGCCTGCGGCGGATCGTTCTGGGTCGACAGCGCCGACAGCAGCGAGAAGCGCACCAGCGCTTCCGGGTTCACGGTGCCGTCGGTCGCGACGCACAGTGCGGCGTCGGTCTCGCCGCGGCGGATCGCCTCGACGCCGAGCTGGATCGAGGTCGCACCCGAGGCGCAGGCCGTGGACAGCGAGATCGGCGAACCCTTGGTGCCGAACGTCTCCGCGAGAGATGCGGCGACCGAGCCGAACATGAAGCGATGATGGTAGGCGCTGTACTTGCCGCCGCCGGAAATGCGCAGCAGATCGTCATAGTTGATGTCGAGCTGGCCGACGGCGCGACCCAGTTCGCGACGCTGCGGCCATTCGACCTCGACGGGCGCAACGGCAAGAAAAAGGGGGCCGGGGAAATCGGCCTTGGCGCCGATGCCGGCCTGCTCCAGCGCTTCCTGCGTCGCGATCTCGGCCATCCGTTCGGACAGGGCGGTGGAGGAGAACGGATCGACGCCGACGAAATCGACCGTGCCCGCCATCGTGGTCTTCAGGCCGTCGATCGGAAAGCGCGTGATGGTGCGGATGCCGGATTCGCCGGCGACGAGCTTCGCCCAATTGTCGGTCTTGCCGGCACCGAGCGACGTCAAGATGCCCATGCCGGTGACGACGACGACGGGGCGCCCGAATTTGTCGCGTGCTGCAGTCATGTCGATCCCCGCTTGAGCTAACTAAACTGCCTCGACCAGCGCCATGCCTTCGCCGCGCCAGTGTCCAGCTCCCACCACCACAATCTGGGTGGGCGCACCCTGCATTTCAATCTCGGTGCCGGTCGAATCGTTCGGCGGGAACAGTGCACCACGCGAGATCGACAGCGCAGCGAGCGCAATTCCGAGCGGGAATTGCGTCTCCATGGCGTGGCCGAATACCGTGCCGGTCGAGCGCACCGGAAAGTCGACATGGCTCTTCAGGAAGTCGCGCTCTTCCGAGGTCGCGGGCTCCGCACCGGTCGCTCCGGTGATGATGGCGCCCTTGCCCTCGCGCTTCGGCAGCTTGGCCCACAGCTTCTCCAGCGTCGCGGCCATGTCGCCGGGCCGCTTGCGTTTGGCGAGGTCCGCGACGACGCTCGACAATTTGGCGAACGGCTTTGCGCCGCGCGCTTCCGCATGCGTCTTCGATTCCAGCACCAGGAAGGCGCCGGCGGAGCCGAGCGCGAAGCCGGCGTGGTCCTTGCGCGCCCATACGGGAGCGAACTTGTTCTTGAGGTTGAAGTCGCCGAATTCGTAGAGGACCAACAGGTCCTTGCGCTCGCCATTGTGCGAGCCGCCGACCAGCGCGATGTCACTTTCGCCCGAGGCGATCCGCGCAAGCGCAATGCGGGCGGCATCGGCGCCGGCGACCTCTTCGCCCATGAAGGTGCGCGAAGTGCCCCCCAGGCCGTGCACGATGGCGATGTTGCCGGCGAGCAGGTTGGAGAGCTGTGCCAAAAACAGCGTCGGCCTGAGATCGCTCATCAACCGCTCGTTGAGGAAGCCGGGCGCGTTGGCGCCCTTGGCCTCGGCCGTCAGCACGCCGCTGTCGACGTTGAGATCGCGCTCTCCGCCGCCGGCGGCGACGACCATGTCGATCTTCGACAGGATGTCCTTGTTGCCCTTGATCCCTGCGGAATCGAGCGCAAGACCGGCGGCATATGTGCCGATGCGCTGCCAGGCTTCCATCTGGCGCTGATCGCCCTTCTTCGGGATCTGGCTGTCGAAGGCAACTGGCATCAGCGGATGCACGATGTAGGGCGCGAAGCCCTTCTCGTCGACATTGATTCGCTTCTCCTGAAGCGCGGCCCAGTTGGCGTCCAGACCCTCGCCGAGCGAGGTAGCAAGGCCAATGCCGGTGATCCAGACTTCGGTCTGGCCGGGCTTCGAAGCAGTGTCAATCATGGCGAGACGGCCTGTTGGGGAAAGCCGACACGCTCGGCGACTTTCGCCATGTATCCGCGCATATCCGCATTGGGGAAGGGGATCAGCGTGAAGGTGAGCGCCGAATTGGCGCGCAGCTTGCCGCCGACTCTGATCTTGGCTTCGGTCATCGCATAGCCGGAGCCTTCATGGGTGAGGCGCGCCTCGATGCTCATGAGATCGCCGGGGAAGACCGAGCCGCGGACCTTGGCCTCCTTCACGGCGGCCAGGATCGGCATACGCTCGAACCTGAATACGCCGAGCTGAAGCCAGCCCGAGGCCTGCGCCATCGATTCGATCAGGAGCACGCCGGGCATCAAGGGATAGCCCGGGAAGTGCCCCTCGAAGATGGTGCTTTCCTTCGGGACCTGCGCTTCGACGACGATCGTCTTCTCGTCGACCTTGAGGTCGACGATGCGGTCGATCATGTGGAAGTATTCGAGTTGCATGACTGCGCCCTCAGGCGCTCGCGCCCTTGGCCGCAACCAGTTCGTCGATGCGGGCGCACAGGTTCTTCAGCACGAAATATTGCTCGGTGGTCGCCTTGCCGTCGTTGACCTCCTGAGTCCACTTCTCCAGCGGCAGCTTGATGCCGAACTGCTTGTCGATCGCGAACGCGATGTCCAGAAAATCGAGGCTGTCGATGCCGAGGTCATCGATGGCGTGGCTATCGGGCGTGATCGTGTCGCGCGGGATGTCGCAGGTTTCAGCGATGATCGTGGCGACCTGATCGAATGTGGAAGACATCACTAAGCCTTTGATATATTGCGGATATTTGTCAGATTGTCCAGAGTGGCACGGTGGGTGGGCATCGCGCCCCGAATGACGCCCTCAAACCCCCCTCTGGCCGGGTCGAAAGCCCGTATATCGGAGCGCCGCCCCGAGTTCAATGGAGCCGGGCAGGCCAAGGGGATAGCAAAGGAACAGGCTTGGGGATGCTACCGTGACCCTGCCGCCGGACGGCCAGCGGCGGGCCGGCCCCTAAATATGCGGCGTCGTGATCTTGACGCAGTCGCGGCGACCCATCAGCACGCAATCCTGGGTCCGGCGCAGGTCGGCGATGCTGACCGCGAGCCAGATCCCGATCGCGGTCAGCGCGATGGTGAAGGCCAGTGCCGCGATGTTGGCAAGCATGCGCTGGCGGAAATTGTCGGGTTCGGCGCGGGGCCGTTCGTAGCGCGACAGGTCCAGCCGATCGGGAGCGACGCGCAAGGGTTGTACGGTGCCGTTGCCGCGCTGGGCCGCCGTGGGAGGCGAGGTGCGAGGCCTGAACTGGAGCACCCGGTGCTCGTCATCCGAGCTTATGGGCCGCTGGTTGTTCATGGGGCGGGGATCACTCCGAAGCAGCGATTTAGATAGCATACGTGACGCGCGCGTTGCAGAAAATCTTCTCAATGCTCGCGTGCATTTGTTCATTTGCACTATTTGTGCATGGGCCGGTGTGGAGCTCTCCGGGAACCGGCCGTCGCGGTGGTGGCGCTGGTTGCGCCGCAACGACAGGGATCGCAACGGCCATGGAGTTCGTCCCGCCAGTACCGACTTGTGATCTCGGCGTCCTTTCCGAACGCATTTTGTCGCCGCGGGGCCCATGGCATAGTCACGGGAAGCCGGACCATCCGAGGACCTATCGATCATGACCAATACGCGCGAGCCGCGAGTGCATCCTGTCCCGATCCTGTCGCTCCGGCCGACGCAGATGACGGTCGGCATGCGCGAGGTCAGGGAGAAGCGCAAGCGCTGGCGCGAGCACGACGAGAAGAAGCAGGCTGATCTGCTCGGCAAGCACATGATCCCCGTCGTCTACGGCCCCGATTCGCGCTACTACGTGATCGATCATCATCATCTCGGCCGAGCGCTGCACGATGAAGGCGTCAAGGAGGTGTTGGTGACCATCGTCGGCGACGTCAGGATGGTCGAGCGCAAGGCCTTCTGGGGCGTCATGGACAACAAGCGCTGGGCCTATCCCTACGACGCCAAGGGCGAGCGGCGGTCGTTCCGCGACCTGCCGAAATCGGTCGCCGACCTCAAGGACGATCCGTTTCGCAGCCTGGCCGGCGAATTGCGCCGCATGGGCGGCTTTGCCAAAGACACCACGCCGTTCTCCGAATTTCTGTGGGCTGATTTCCTGCGCCGACAGGTCTCGCGCAAGGTGGTGGAGTCCGATTTCGACAGGGCGATCGAGAAGGCGATGGCCGCGGCCAGAAGCAAGAATGCCATCTATCTGCCCGGCTGGTGCGGTCCGGCGGACGATGAGTAGGCAGTGGCGCCCAGCGGTACCACCAGCCGCACCACATCACGGTCGCTTGAGCGAAATCACTTTCCCGTCTCCATGAAGCGGTCCTGAAACAGGGCCACCCCATCTCTCTGGGGTATCGAGCTTACACAGGAGGCCGGAATGCGCCGTCTGGTTCTTGCCATTGCCTTGCTCGCCGTCGCCTCTGCAGGGATTTCGGCATCGTTTGCCGCAGTTCACCACGCCAAGACATTGACGTTTGCCGATCGTTTTGCCCCGGCGCTCGAGCTGATGACAAAACGCTAGCGGCTGAGTGGCCCCGGACACGCTTGATCTTCCGCAAATTTGCGGCGGCGGCCGGCGGCTATGGTCCGCCTGCATGATTGCCGAAGCAGCATTGCGCCCCGATGTCGAGGGCGAGGTGGGCTCCAGGTCATGCTGACTGGAGACATGGCCATGAGCATCATCTTTCGCATCCTCTTCGTCATCGCCGGCGCGGTCACCGCGCTGTTCGTTGCGCGCGACGCCCTGAACTTCACGATCATCCAGACCTTCGTTGCGATTCTGCTCGTGACCGCCATTCTGGGCGCTGGAAGTCTCTGGAGCCTGCGGCGGAAGACGTGAGCGGCAGCAGGCGATCGGGTTGCGGCAGATGCAGTGCTCGCCAGAACCCTTCGATTCGATGGAGCCTTGCACGCGCTCGCCTCCGAGGCGATTGCGCGGCGTATGATCACTAGCCGCTATTGCGGGGACCCGCAGGCGGCGTGGTCTCCGGCCGGTGCGGATCCTCTCTGCCGCCGAGGATGCGATGCAGCCAGCGCTCGATGCGGCGGCCGATCGTGAGCAGCACGAAGGCGACAGCGAGCGCGAGCAGGACGATCTTCCATTGTCCGGCGCCACAGGCAATGCCGAGACAGGCGGCGAGAAAGGTGCAGGCCGCGCTGGTCAGGCCCCGCACGCGAAAGCGGTCGCTCTCGTGGACGATGACCCCGGCACCGAGAAAGCCGATGCCGGTCAGGATGCCCTGGATCACACGGCTCGTCGCATCGGTCATCTTGCCGGGCTCGGCGAACTGGACTGCGAGCAGCACGACGGTTGCGGTGGAGAGCCCGACGATGCCGAGCGTCTTCAGCCCGATCGGCTTGCCGTGCAGGTCGCGGTTGAGGCCGATCGCGCCGCCGGCGAGCGTCGCCGCGCCGAGGCGAAGCAGGATTTCGGGCCAGTCCAGCTCCGTCATGTCTAGTCCGTCATCTCTTCGGCAGTCGTCCCATCAGGTAGAACTCCTCGTTCGGGCGCATGCCGGTGAAATTCGCCAGCCGGTTCGACAATGCGAAGAATGCGGCGATCGCGGCGATGTCCCAGATGTCGTCGTCGCTGAAGCCGTGCGGTTGGAGCGTGGCGAAATCGTCCTCGGAAATCCGCTGCGCGTCGGTCGAGACCTTCATCGCGAAGTCGAGCATCGCCTTCTGCCGCGGGCTGATGTCGGCCTTGCGGTAGTTCACCGCGACCTGATCGGCAATCAGCGGGTTCTTGGCGCGGATGCGCAGGATCGCGCCGTGGGCAATCACGCAATATTGGCACTGGTTCGCCGCCGAAGTCGCCACCACGATCATCTCGCGCTCGGCCTTGGTGAGGCCGCCGTCCTTCTCCATCAGCGCGTCGTGATAGGCGAAGAAGGCGCGGAACTCGTCGGGACGATAGGCCAGCGTCAGGAACACGTTCGGCACGAAGCCGCTCTTCTCCTGCACGGCGAGAAGCCGCGTGCGGATGTCGTCGGGCAGCGTATCGAGGGCGGGTGCGGGGAAGCGTTGCGCGGCGGTTTTTGTCATGGGCATGTTCCGGCTTGGGGCTGGAGACCATAGTCGATGCGGGTGGCGGGCTCAACGTAGGACGATGGGGGCGTGTGACACACACACGCTGTCATCGCCCGATTTAATCGGGCGATCCAGTATTCCAGAAGCGTTAGTGATTGAGCCGAGGAGCTGCAGCGTACTGGATGCCCCGGTCAAGCCGGGGCATGACAGCGGAATTCGTGGGGGCGGTGTCCGTCCCTTACCGCAGCGGCTTCTTCAGCAGCGAGAAGCGGTCCGGATCGAGGCCCATCGATGGTTGCAGCATCGGGGCTTCGACGCTGGACATCGTCTTCGCCGGCGGTGCCGAGAACACGGGGTCGTTCGGCACGTCGCGCTGCGAGGTGGCACCGCGCCAGCGCTCGAGCACGGCGCTGACGAAATGCATGTCGTGGCCGGAGGTGACGGACGGCACGCTGCTGATGGTGGCTTCGCCGCGCGGCAATTGGTGCGGAGGCACCTCCTTGAAGCGCAGGCGCGTCGGCAGGGCGACGCCTTCGCCGAAGGCCAGCACTTCACGCGTGCCGAGCGACGGTACGAAGGAGAGCAGGTTCGCGGCGGCGTCCGAGACCGCGGCGCGCAGCAGCGCCTGGTCGCGGTCGTTGGCGAGACGCATCGTGAACAGCGTGTTGCACTGGGAGATGATGGTGGCGTCGAGCTCGGCCGGGCGCTGGGTGATGAGGCCGAGATAGACGCCGTATTTGCGACCTTCCTTGGCGATGCGCGACACCGCCTTGCGGGTCGGCCCGAACCCGACGTTGCGGTCGGCGGAGGCATAGCGATGCGCTTCCTCGCAGACGAACAGCAGCGGCGAGACGCCGTCGCTCCACAGGCCGAAGTCGAAGGCCATGCGGCACAGCACCGAGACGACGGAATCGATGACTTCGGCCGGGAAGCCGGCGAGTTGCATCACCGTCATCGGCTTGCCGTTGGCCGGCAGGCGGAACAGATGGCTGATCACCTCGGCCATGGTGTCGCCGCCGACATTGGCGTTGTCGAACATGAAGGCGTAGCGCGGGTCGTTGCGCACGGCTTCGATGCGCGAGATCAACTTGTGGTAGATGATGCGCGAGGAGCGGTTCTCGAGCTTGCCCATGCGCTCGTCGATCAGCGACAGCAGGTCGACGAGGCGATAGGGCACCGGCGTGTCGACGGTGTAGCCGATCTGCTTTGGATCGATGCGCTTGAGGCCGATGCGGTCGGCGTTCTGGTACTGGGTGTAGACGCCCTTGGCCAGCGGGATCACCTCGGCGAGGATGTCGAGCTCCTCGGGCACGCCGGCGCGGCCGCCGAACAGCACGTCGACGATTTCCTCGAAGTTGAACAGCCAGAACGGCAGCTTCAAGTTCCGCGGGTTGAGCACCAGCGCGCGGTCGCCGAAGCAGCGGCCATATTCGTTGTGCACGTCGAGCAGGAAGATGCGCAGGTTCGGCCGCGCTTTCAGGATCTCGTTGAGCAGCAGCGAGACGCCGGTCGATTTGCCGACGCCGGTCGACCCCAACACCGCAAAATGCTTGGACAGCATTTCCTCGACGTCGACATAGGCGACGACGGAGCGATCCTGCTGGAGGAAACCCACGTTGATCTGGTCGGAGCCGGTCGGCGCGTAGATCGTGCGCAGCTCCTGGCTGGTGATCAGGTCGACGGCATCGCCGATGGTCGGATAGTTGGTGACGCCGCGCTGGAATTTGGCCTTGTCCGCGGCGTTGAGGATCTCGCCGAGCAGGTCGACCGAGGCGATGGCGATGTAGCCGTCGGAGCTCGACAGGTTCTCGCAGGAGACCTCGGTGATCATCGCAACGATGACGGAGCTGGCGCAGCGAATGCTGACGAAACGGCCGACGGTCGCCCGAACCTCCGAGATCGGCATCTGGCTTGCCGCCAATAGCCCGACCCGGGCGAGCGATCCGCGAACCGAAATCACGCGTCCAAAGGATGTCACGATGAATGAACCCGGCAAGAGCTAAGGGATTTGCTCCGGACTATGCGCGGCCGTCGCTGGACAAAGGGTTAAACGCCGGGCGCGCCCGCTCCGTTAAATCAGCGACAATTCGGCCAACAGGCTTGGTGCTGATGTATACTTATGGGCGGAATCGCCGGGAAACTGCTGCTTTTCCGGGCCAATGCGTCCGGTCGGCCTTAAGGAAGACTTTACCATCCAGGCGGGCGATCGCCCGTTTGGAAGACCCGCCCGTCCCGGCCGGGCCGTCATTTGCAGGGGCGCTGCGGCTTGATTTGTTGACGGGACCTAATCATTTGTACATTAGTACAAATGAAATCGCTGCCACCGGCGCCATGCGGGGCCCGCGTCGTTGTGCCCCGCGTTCAATCGCGCGATCCGGTCCGGCGGATCGTAGCGACGTCCCTGGGAGAAAATCATGCAGCCCGAACCAATCCTCGATCTCGCCCATCTCGGCCACATGGAGCTGCTGACGCCGAAGCCGGACGAGAGCCTGAAATTCTTCGTCGATGTCATGGGCATGACCGTCAGCGGACGACAAGGCGAGTCGGTCTACTTGCGCGGCTGGGACGACTACGAGCGCTATTCGCTCAAGCTCACGGCCTCGAAGACGTCAGGGATGGGCCACATGGCACTGCGCGCGCGCAGCCAGCAGGCGCTGGAGCGTCGGGTCGCCGCGCTGAAAGGATCCGGCTTCGACATCGGCTGGATCGACGGCGACATGGGGCAGGGGCCGACCTTCCGCTGCCGCGATCCCGATGGCCATATCGTCGAGCTCTATTACGAGACCGAATGGTATCAGGCGCCGCCGGAGCTGAAGCCTGCGCTGAAGAACCAGGCCCAGCGCTTTCCCGCGCGCGGCGTCAACGTGCGCCGCCTCGATCACCTCAATTGCCTCGCCGTCGACATCAAGGCCAACCGCGAGTTCTTCGAGACCTATCTCGGCTGCCGTCTCACCGAGCAGATCGTGCTCAATGACGGCCGCGAGGCTGCGATGTGGCTGACGATGTCGAACAAGAGCTACGACTTCGCCTATTCGCTCGACCATTCCGGCGTGCCCGGCCGCTTCCACCACGTCACCTACGCGCTCGACAGCCGCGAGGAGATTCTGCGCGCCGCCGACATCTTCCTCGAGAACGGCGTGCATATCGAGACGGGGCCGCACAAGCACGCGATCCAGCAGACCTTCTTCCTCTATGTCTACGAGCCCGGCGGCAACCGCGTCGAAGTCGCCAATGCTGGCGCGCGTCTCATTCTCGCGCCCGACTGGAAGCCGATCGTGTGGACCGAGGAGGAGCGCAAGAAGGGCCAGGCGTGGGGACTGAAGACCATCGAATCCTTCCACACCCACGGCACGCCACCGGTGGAGATGAAGCACGGGTAACGTATTCACGCGGCGTCATTCCGGGGCGACGCGAAGCGGCGAGCTATGATGCGCAATTGCGCATCTGAGAATCCATAACCCCGGCTGGTGGTTATGGATTCCGGGCTCCCTCGCTATGCTCGGTCCCCGGAATGACGTTAGTGGGTTGAACTTCGTACCCGCGCGATCGTCTCACGCACGCCGATCCAGGCCGGCTTGTCGGGTGCGAACTGCTTGCGCAAAAACGTCACGAGTTCCTCGACCTGCGCATCGCTCATGCCGTTCCTGAACGCGGGCATGTAGCCGAGATCGCTGGAGACTGGCTCGGAGATGCCGTGCAGGATCACCTGCACGAGATTGTCCGCCTTCGTGCTGTGAATGTTGCTGTTGAGCGCGAGCGAAGGCCGGCTGCCGAACAGCGGCAGGCCGCCGACCTCGTGGCAGACGGCGCAGGCGCCCTGATAGAGGCGCGCGCCGGTGGAAGAGGCGACGGTGACCTGCGTTGCGCTCTCGAGCTTTGCCGCGAGTGCTTCCTGTGCGTGCCGGTCGGTCGCGGCGTCGTTGAACGAGTTGAGATAGACTGCCATCGCACGGATGTCCTGATCGGGCAGAGCCTTGAGGTCCCGGACGATCGGCGCCATCGGACCGGCCGCTACGCCGTGATAGCGCGAATGGCCGGTGCGCAGATAAGCGAAAAGCTCATCCTCGCTCCACGGGATCGGTGCCTGCGAGACCGAGGTTAGCGCCGGCGCCTCCCACCCTTCGGCAAAGCCGCCGGCGAGATAGGCTTCGCGCTGCTCGGCGCCGAGCGCGTTGCGGGGCGAATGGCAGGCGCTGCAATGGCCGAGGCTCTCGACCAGGTAGGCGCCGCGATTCCAAAGCTCGGACTTGGCGGGATCGGGCTTGAACTCGCGCGTCTGGTGGAACAGCGCGTTCCAGCCCGCGAGCAGCGGGCGAAGATTGAATGGAAATGCGAGCGCATTCGCCGGCGGCGTCGCGCGTACTACGGGTTGCGCCATCAGATAGGCGTAGAGCGCCTGCATGTCGGCGTCGCTGGTCTTCGCAAAATGCGTGTAGGGGAAGGCAGGATAGAGCTGCCGACCATCGCGATGCAGCCCATCGCGCATGGCGCGCTCGAAGGCGGGATAGGACCAGGCGCCGATGCCGGTCTCGACGTCGGGCGTGATGTTGGTCGCGAAGATCGTGCCGAACGGTGTCTGGAGCGCACGGCCGCCGGCGTTGAGCGCGCCGCCGGTGGAGGTGTGGCACTCCGCGCAATTGCCGAGCGCAGCAAGCAGCTCTCCGCGCGCGATCGTCGCCGCGGAGTAGACCGATGCGTCGGGGCGCGCGATGGGTGCAATCGCACGGCCCGGCAGCAGCGCCGCGCCGACGCCGATTGCAGCAGTGCAGAGAGCTGCAATGGTCGCGAAGACGCCGGCGCGCTTTGCGAACGGGTTTTGCCAGATGCGGGCCGGCGGCGACGCCGCGGGAGCGGGCAGGGCCTGTGGTGTCGCCGCCGCATCGCCGTGCAGCCCTTTCAGGATGCGCTCGGGCGTGAACGGAGGCTCGCGAAAGCGCACGCCGGTGGCATCGAAGATCGCATTGGCGATCGCCGCCGCGCTCGGCACCGAGGCGGATTCGCCCACGCCGAGCGGTGGTTGATCCTGACGCGGCAGCATCAGGACGTCGATCTTGGGCACGTCCGGGAACGGGATGATGGGATAGGCGCCCCATTCCCGCGCCGCCACCGCGCCGCGTTCGAACGACACTTCCTCCATCAGCGCGCGGCTGGTGGACTGGATGACGTTGCCATGGATCTGGTGGCGCACGCCGTCCGGATTGATCATCAGGCCGGAGTCCTGGCCCGCGACAACGCGCGTGACGCTGACATCGCCGGTCGCCTTGTTCACCGCGACGTCGGCGACCCAGGCCGACCACGCCGCGCCATAGCCGGGAAACTTGCTGTGGACATAAAGCGCATAGGCAAAGCCGCGCCCGTGCACGATCTCGCCGTCTTTCTCTTCGCGGACCGGCCGCGGCGTCCAGCCCGCGCGTTCGGCCACTGCATTGACCAGATCAAGGGCGCGCTGGTCCTTGAGATAGCGCAGGCGATATTCGATCGGATCGACGCCTGCCTCGGTCGCGGCCTCGTCGATATAGGATTCATGCGCAAAAGTGTTCGGCAGTGCCGAGACGCCGCGGAACCATGAGGCGCGCACGATCGGGGGCATGTCATGGGCGACGACACGCATGTGGTCGTAGTCGTAGGGCGGGATCGCGGTGCGGTCGCCCATCTGAAGCACGGCCGGATCGGACGAGATGCGGCCGGTCAACAGCAGCGCCAGAGTTGGCGCGGCGTTCGAGGGATAGCGCGTTGCGAGATCGTAACCGGCAATGCCGCCGTCGGCATCGAGCCCGCCGTTGACGTCGATGAGCTGAGCAGTGCCTTTGGGCTCCCAGGCGTGCTCCTGCTCGCGTGTCAATTGCACGCGCACGGGCCGGCCGACCGCGCGTGACAGCAGCAACGCGTCGGCGGTGACGTCGTCGGCACAATTGCGGCCGTAGCAGCCGGCGGCTTCCAGCCGGATCACCTCGATCTCGCTCTCGGGGCGTTCGATCAGGAGCGCAAGATCGCCGCGCAGCACGTGCGGGTTCTGCGTGCCCGACCAGACCCGGACATTGCCGTCGCTATAGTCGGCGACGGCACAGGACGGGCCGATCGAGGCATGCATCTGATACGGCCACACGTAAGTGCGCTGCATCGGTTTGGCCGCGCCCGATATCGCCTTGTCGACCTCGCCCTTGTCGATCAGCATGCGCGGCGTCGACGGATTGGCGCGCAGCGCGGTTTCGACGTCGGCAAGGTCGGCGAGAGTTGGCGTCGGCTTCCAGCTCACCTCGAGCCGCTCTGCCGCGCGGATCGCATTCTCCTCGCGCTCGGCGACAACGCCGACGAAATCGCCGATGTGCACCACCGCGATCAGGCCGGGAATGTCGCGTACCGAGGATTCATCGACCGCGAGCAGGCTGGTGCCGACGAACGGACCGGCATCGACGCCGGCATAGGGCGGCCGCACCACGCGGCCGTGCAGCATGCCCGGCACGCGGATGTCGTGCACGAAAGTCAGCTCGCCCGTGGCCTTGGCGGGCAGATCCACGCGCGGCGTCGACTGGCCGACGATCGTGTAGTCGCCGACAGGTTTGACCGCGGCATCGTCGGCAAGCTCGAGCCGGATCTCTTCGCCGCCGATCAGCTCGCCATAGCTGACGCTGCGGTTGTCGTGTCCGCGCACGAGGCCGTCCTCGATCCGCAACTCGGAGGCCGGCAGCTCCAGCCGCTCCGCCGCGCGCGCGACCAGGAAGTGTCGCGCTTGCGCTGCGGCCTTCCGCAGGGGCACGGCGGTGATCTGGATGGTTTCGCTGGCGATTGTCGCGCCCTGGTTCGGCACAACCGACGTGTCGCCGAGCACGACCACGACGCGCGCAAAGGAGACGTCGAGCTCTTCGGCGACGATCTGGCCCAGGGCGGTGCGGATGCCGGTGCCGAGATCGACATGGCCGTTATAGGCCGTGACCGCCCCGTCCGCGGTGATGCGAACGAAGGTCTCGGATGTGACCTCGTCCACGGTGCGGGCGACGACGAGCGAGCCCGATGACCGCTCAGCTCCGTTCGAAACAGTGGAGGCCATCAGTCCACGGCCTCGGCGAGCTGGCCGGATGCCCGCATTACCGCGCGCAGGATCTCGACATGGGTGCCGCAGCGGCAGAGATTGTAGCGCAGCGCCGCCAGCGCCTCCTGTTCGGTCGGCCGCGGATTGATCGCGAGCAGCGCCTTGGTGGTCATGATCATGCCGTTGAGGCAATAGCCGCATTGTGCGGCCTGCTCGTCGATGAAGGCCTGTTGCACCACATCGGGCTTGTCGCGGGTGCCGAGTCCTTCGAGCGTCACGATGTCGCGGCCGGCGCAGCCGCTCACTGGAATCACACAGGAGCGTGCCGCCGCGCCGTCGATCAGGACAGTACAGGTGCCACATTCGCCGAGGCCGCAACCATATTTTGGGCCATTGAGCGCGAGCTCGTTGCGCAGCACATAGAGCAGCGGCGTGTCCCGTGCTGCCGTGACCTCGTGGATCCTGCCGTTCACGGTGAGGCGGATCGGTGTCTTCGTCATCCTCGTTCCCAAGCGCGCGTAACTCTACCGTGGCGAACGATACCGTTTGTACACAAACGTGCAAGCGGTGCATCCCGCACTGCAGCGTGGTTGCCTTCTTTGTGGACAGAGCCGATAGGCAAATGAGGTTTTATGCGGCAGTCGCATCTTTTGCGTTGCACCGCCGCTTGACAGCGCCAGGGGACCGCGCGCAACATTGTTCGTGTACGAACGATAACCGCAGTGGCCGCCGGCTCCGACATGGTGATTGAAACGACGAGCGCCGTCATCGACAAGATCCGCTGCGATGCTTGTCCGGTGATGTGCTACATCAAGCCGGGCGCAGCGGGTGCCTGCGACCGCTACGCCAATCACGACGGCAAGCTCGTCCGTGTCGATCCGCATGTGATCCTGGAGCGCACCGTTTCTCATGGCGGCAAGCTCGTTCCTTTCAGTCGCACCGAGGACTGGGACGGCAAGATCGTCCACGAACCCTCGACCTTCGTGACCGCGATCGGCGCGGGCACGACCTATCCCGACTACAAGCCGGCGCCGTTCATCGTCTCCGCTGAGGTCGACGGCGTCGACATGGTGACCGTGGTCACCGAGGGCATCTTCTCCTATTGTGGGATCAAGGTGAAGATCGACACCGATCGCTATCTTGGTCCGGAGACCGCGACCGTTCGCGCGCAGGGCGAGGCGGTTGGCCACGTCACGACCAGCGAATATGGCTCGCAGATGCTGTCGCTCGGCGGCGTGCATCATCTCACCGGTGGCTCCAAGAAGGAAGGCCGCGTCACCTGCGACACGCTGATGGACCTTGCCAACTGCAAGGCGGTCGAGCTCACCATTGACGGTGGCGCCACCGTGGTGGTGCAGGCCGGGCAGCCGCCGATCGTCAACGGCATGAAAGAAGAGCGCATGCGCGTCGGCTGCGGCTCGGCGACGATCGGCATGTTCGCCAAGCAATGGCACGGCAAGGTCGACGAGGTGGTCGTGGTCGACGACCACATCACCGGCGTGCTCTCGGAGCATCAGGCCGGCAAGCTTCTCGACATCGCCGACACCGGCATCAAGATGAAGGGACGGCGCTCGACGCCCGGCCGCTATTTCCAGGTCGCCGATCCCGGCACGGGCTGGGGCGGCACCAACATTTCCGATCCCTTGTCGATCCTCGGGCCGTTCGATGCCAAGGAAGCGAAGCCCGGTCTGACCATGCTGATGGTCTCCACCACGGGCGAGCATTCGTCGTATTACGTGCTCGACGAAGCCTTGAAACCGATCGAGACCGAGATGCCTGCCGAGTTGAGATTCTCGGTCGAGCGGATCCAGGAAAACTGCGAGCCCGCGCTGTGCACGGTGCTGTTCATGGCCGGCGCCGGCGGCTCGCTGCGTGCCGGTGTCACCGACAATCCGGTGCGACTGACGCGCTCGGTGAAGGATGCGCTGACGCGCGTCACCAGCGGCGGCGCGCCTGTCTATGTCTGGCCCGGTGGCGGCATCACCTACATGGTCGACGTGACGCAGATGCCGTCAGGCGCGTTCGGTTATGTGCCGACGCCGGCGCTGGTCGCGCCGATCGAGTTCACGATGACGCTGTCCGACTATGCCGCGCTCGGCGGCCACATGGACTATGTGAAGCCGCTCTCCGAGGTGCAGAATGGCGACGATGTCCGCCAGTTGCCCTGGCATCACCCGATTCCGGGGCGCCGGACATGACGAGGCGCCCGCAAATCGCATTGCTGTCTGATGGCCGGCGGCTGCATTTGCAGGATGGACCGATTGATCTGATCGTGGAGGCGAGGGGACGTGCGGACGACGTGCGCGCGGCCTATGAGGCTGCGGCGCGCCGGTTCACCGGGCTTCTCGACGAGCTATGCGCGGAACTGACTGAGCTGCGTGCGGATGCTGCGACGCGGACTTCGCTGACCGGCGCCGTCGCGCGTCGTATGCACGCCGCTGTCGCGCCCTATGCCGCCGATTGCTTCATCACGCCGATGGCGGCTGTTGCCGGCGGCGTGGCCGAGGAGATTCTGGGGGCGATGCTGCGCGCTGCGGCGCTCGATCGGGCTTACGTCAACAATGGTGGCGACATCGCGCTTCATCTCGAAGCGGACGCGCATTTTTCGGTCGGCCTGATGGACCGGCCCGACCGCGACGGCGTGATGCGGACGATGAGGATCGATGCGGATGACCCTGTGCGGGGCGTCGCGACCAGCGGCCGGCACGGCCGCAGCTTTTCGCTCGGGATCGCCGATGCCGTGACAGTGCTGGCCGCAACCGCTTCGCAGGCCGATGCGGCCGCGACCGTGATCGCCGATGCCGTCGATCTACCGGGGCATCCCGCAATCAGCCGAAAGCCTGCGAACGAGCTTCAGCCCGACAGCGATCTCGGCGCGCGGCTCGTGACGCGCGATGTCGGCGAACTGTCTCACGATGAGATCGCCGCCGCGCTCGAATCTGGCGCGGAATGTGCACGACAATTATTCGATCGTCGGCTGATCGAGGGTGCGGTGCTGCAGCTTTGTGGTGATATGCTTGTCATCGGACCGAAAGATATTGTGCGGCCAGGATCGCGCCCGCGTCAGCTGGAGAACGCGGTTCATGCCTGAACAGGGAAGAGCCTGAGGACACAATCATGAGCGCGATCATCCGCAAGATCGTCACCGTCGTCGAAGAGACGCAGATGGAGATGGGCCGGCAGGTGTCGCCGCCGACGCGGCGTGCGGCTGCGATCGCCGTCATCGAGAATCCCTTCGCCGGAAAATACGTCGAGGATCTCTCGCCGCTGATCGCGATCGGCGAGGAGCTGGGCGAGCTCTTGTCGAAGCGCGCGGTGGCCGCGCTCGGCATCGACGGCGCCAAGGCGCAGAGCTACGGCAAGGCCGCGGCCGTCGGCGAGAATGGCGAGCTGGAGCATGCCGCCGCCATCCTCCACCCCAAGATGGGAGCGCCGGTGCGCAAAGTGCTGGGCAAGGGCGCCGCCCTGATCCCGTCCTCGAAGAAGCGTAGCGGCCCGGGCACGACGCTGGACATTCCGCTCGGGCACAAGGATGCTGCCTTCGTGCGCAGTCATTTCGACGGCATGGAAGTGCAGATCAACGATGCACCGCGCGCCAACGAGATCATGGTCGCGGTCGCCGTCACCGACAGCGGCCGTCCGCTGCCGCGCGTCGGCGGGCTCACGGTTGCGGAGATCAAGGGCGAAGACGGTCTGAGATAGAGCATGATCCGGAAAAGTGCGAACCGGTTTTCCGATAAGATCATGCTCAAGAAGTAGATTTCAAACTGGAGGTTGGGATGCGAGCAAGAAATACTATCGTCGGCGCGGCCTTCGCGCTTCTGGCGGGCGGCATGGCTCATTCGGCCCTGGCGCAGGACATCAAGATCGGCGAGATCAACAGCTACTCGCTGCTGCCGGCGTTCACCGAGCCCTATCGCAAGGGCTGGCAGCTTGCGGTCGAGGAGATCAATGCGGCAGGCGGCATCAACGGCAAGAAGCTCGTCGTCATTTCCAAGGATGATGGCGGCAAGCCGGCCGACGCGCAGACCGCGGCTAACGAGCTCGTCTCGAGCGAGGGCGTTGCGATGCTCGCAGGCACGTTCCTGTCGAACATCGGTCTTGCGGTCTCTGACTTCGCCAACCAGAAGAAGGTGTTCTTCCTCGCGGCCGAGCCGCTCACGGACGCCATCACCTGGTCCAAGGGCAACAAATATACTTTCCGCCTGCGTCCCTCCAACTACATGCAGGCGGCGATGCTGGTGGAAGCCGCCAGCAAGCTGCCCGCAAAGCGCTGGGCCACGATCGCGCCGAACTACGAATACGGCCAGTCGGCGGTCGCCGTGTTCAAGAAGCTGATGTCGGAGAAGCGCCCCGACATCCAGTGGGTCGACGAGCAATGGCCGCCGCAGGGCAAGATCGACGCCGGCCCGGTGGTGCAGGCGGTTGCCGCAGCCAACCCGGAAGCGATCCTCAACGTCACCTTCGGCGCCGACCTCGTCAAGCTCGTGCGCGAAGGCAACACCCGCGGCCTGTTCAAGGGGCGCGAGGTCGTCTCCTTCCTCACCGGCGAGCCCGAATATCTCGATCCGCTCAAGGACGAGACGCCGGAGGGCTGGATCGTCACCGGCTATCCCTGGTACTCGATCAAGACGCCCGAGCATGACGCGTTCCTCAAGGCCTATCAGGCCAAATACAACGACTATCCGCGTCTCGGTTCGATCGTCGGCTACCAGACCATCAAGTCGGCCGCCGCCATTCTCGCGAAGGCCGGCTCGACCGATCCGGAGAAGCTGATTGCCGCGGCGGAAGGGCTGTCCATGCCGTCGCCGTTCGGCGAGATCACCTTCCGCAAGATCGACCACCAGTCCACGCTCGGTGCCTATGTTGGCAAGACCGCGCTGAAGGATGGCAAGGGCGTAATGGTGGACTCGTCCTACAAGAAGGGCGCGGACTATCTGCCCAGCGATGCCGAAGTCGCGAAGCTGCGGCCGAAGGATTAATCTCCGCTGCCGTAGGGTGGGTTAGCCCAGCGGACTTCGCGGAGCGCAGACCGCTTGGCGTAACCCACCACTTTCGGTGCCCCACAAAAAAGCTGGTGGGTTACGCTGCGCTAACCCACCCTACGATTTCAACGAACCCGGACCGCCGATGGCCTTTTATGTCGTACAGTTTCTGACCGGTCTCGCCAGCGCAGCGTCGCTGTTCCTGGTGGCGTCGGGCCTGTCGATCATCTTCGGCGTGACCCGGATCGTGAATTTCGCGCATGGCGCCTTCTACATGATCGGCGCCTACATCGCCTTCACGCTCACCGAGCGGCTTTCGGGCGCGTTTGGGTTCTGGGGCAGCATCGTGCTGGCCGCGCTGGCCGTGGCGGTGATCGGCGTGATCGTCGAGATGGTGCTGCTCCGCCGCATCTATCACGCGCCCGAATTGTTCCAGCTGCTCGCGACCTTCGGCCTGACGTTGATGGTCGAGGACCTCGTGGTGCTGATCTGGGGGCCCGACGATCTCGTCGGCCGCCGCGCGCCGGGCTTCAGGGGTGCCATCGATTTCTTCGGCCAGAACATTCCTAGCTATGATCTGTTTCTGATCGTGCTGGGACCCGTCGTGCTCGGCATTCTCTGGCTGCTGTTCCAGCGCACGCGATGGGGCGTGCTGGTGCGCGCGGCGACGCAGGACCGCGACATGGTCGCGGCGCTCGGCGTCAACCAGAAATGGCTGTTCACGTCGGTGTTCGCGGTCGGCGTCTTCCTCGCAGCCCTCGGCGGCGCGCTTCAGATCCCGCGCGATGCCGTGCATCACGCCATGGATCTGCGCATCATCGTCGAGGTGTTCGTCGTGGTCGTGATCGGCGGCCTCGGCAGCATCGTCGGTGCCTTCGTCGCGGCCGTGCTGGTCTCGGAGCTGAATGCCTTCGGCATCCTGATCTTCCCGAAGATCTCCATCATTCTGGTCTTCCTGGTGATGGCGGCGGTGCTGATCGTGCGGCCCTGGGGGCTGTTCGGCAAGCCGGAGGCGGCCGCGCGCAAGACACCTGGCCTCACCGTCAATCCCTGGCGGCCGCTGACGTCGAACGAACGGCTGGCGGCGCTTGCGGCGCTCGTCGTCGCAGCGATGCTGCCGCTGTTCGCGGGCAATTATCTGCTCACCGTGGGCTCGGAGATCGCAATCTTCGTGATCTTCGCGGTCAGCCTGCACTTCCTGATGTCGGTCGGCGGCCTCGCGTCCTTCGGCCATGCCGCCTATTTCGGGCTCGGCGCCTATGGCATCGCCTTCCTCGCCAAGATGGCGGGGCTGCCGATGATCGTGTGTCTGTTGCTCGGCCCGCTGCTCGGCTGCATGGGCGCCGCCGTGTTCGGCTTCTTCGCGGTGCAGCTCTCCGGCGTCTATTTCGCGATGCTGACGCTCGCCTTCGCGCAGATCGTCTGGTCGATCGCATTCCAATGGGTGAGCGTGACCGGCGGCGACAACGGCATTCTCGGCCTCTGGCCGTCGAGCTGGGCGGCGAGCCCGTCGCATTTCTACTGGCTTGCGCTCGGCGTCGCGGCGCTGGTGACCGTCGCGTTGCGGGCCATGGTGTTCTCGCCGTTCGGTTACGCGCTCCGTGCAACGCGCGACTCGCTTCTTCGCAGCGAAGCGATCGGCATCGATGCCAAGCGGATCCAGTGGACCGCTTTCGTGATTGCAGGCACGACCGCCGGCATCGGCGGGGCGCTGTTCGCCTACCTCAAGGGCAGCGTGTTCCCCGACAATCTCGGCATCTCGCTGTCGGTCGACGCGCTGGTCATGGTGCTGCTCGGCGGTGTCGAGACGGTGTCCGGTGCGGTGATCGGGGCCATCGTCTACAAGGCTTTGAACATCTGGCTGGTGAGCCAGACCGATCTGTCGAAGCTCGTGCTGGGCGGCTTCATTATGCTGATCGTCGTCGTCTTCCCGAAGGGCATCGTCGGCATGCTCGAGATGCTGGCGCAGCGCCGGCGAAAGTCTTCGCCGCCGGGCTCTCCCTTGCTTGCCAAGCCGATCGAGTCTGCCGAATGAGCGCCATACCCCCACTTCTCGCGGTCGAAGGCCTGACCAAATCCTATGGCGGCATCCATGCGGTGCGCGGCGTCTCGTTCTCGCTGCGTGCCGGCGAGATCCTGGCGCTGATCGGCCCGAACGGCGCGGGAAAAAGCACCTGCTTCGACATGCTCAACGGCCAGAACAAGCCTGATAGCGGCCATGTCCGCCTGCTCGGCGAAGAGATCACGGGCAGGAAGCCGCGTGAGGTCTGGCGGCTCGGCGTCGGGCGCACGTTCCAGATCACAGCAACCTTTGCCACCATGACCGTGCGTGAGAACGTCCAGGTCGCGCTGATTTCGCATGAGAAGCAGCTTTACAACCTCTGGGGCTCGGCGCCGAAGTTCGATCGCGGCGAGGCCGGCCGCCTGCTCGAGCTGGTCGGCATGGGCGGCTATGCCGACCGTCCCTGCGGCGAGCTTGCCTATGGCGATCTCAAGCGGCTCGAGCTTGCGGTCGCGCTCGCCAACCAGCCGAAGCTGTTGTTGATGGACGAGCCGACTGCCGGCATGGCGCCGCGCGAGCGCGTCGATTTGATGCGGCTGACCGCGAGCATCGCGCGGGAGAAGTCGATCGGCGTGCTCTTCACCGAGCACGACATGGACGTGGTGTTCGAGCATGCCGACCGCATCATCGTGCTCAACCGCGGGACGTTGATCGCCGAAGGGTCGCCGGCGGAGGTGCGCGGCAATCCGCAGGTGCAGGCGGTCTATCTCGGCGAGGGCCTCGTCTACGATGCCCGCCACCGCGAGGGAACATCGGCATGAAGCTCACGGTGCAAGACCTCAACAGCCATTATGGTCCGGCGCATATCCTGTTCGACATCGGCTTCGAGGTCGGTGAGGGCGAGGTGGTGGCACTGCTGGGACGCAACGGTGCCGGCAAGTCGACCACGTTCCGCTCGATCGTCGGCCTCGTCGCGCAGCGCTCCGGCCGCATCATGTTCGAAGGCAAGGATGTCTCGGCGAAGCCGACTCACGAGATCGTGCGCGAGGGGCTTGGCTACGTTCCGGAGGAGCGGCGCATCTTCACTGACCTGACCGTCGAGGAAAACCTCGAAGTCGGACGCCAGCCGAAGCGGCCGAACGCGCCGCATTGGACGCGCGAGAAGCTGTTCGCGCTGTTTCCGAACCTCGGCGAGATGAAGAACCGGCCGGGCGGCCGCATGAGCGGTGGCGAGCAGCAGATGCTGACCATCGCGCGCACGTTGATGGGCAATCCCTCGCTGGTGCTGCTGGACGAACCCTCGGAGGGCCTGTCGCCGAAGATCGTGGAGCAGATGGTCGATGCCATCCTGACCATGAAGAAGGAGGGCGTCAGCATCGTCGTTTCCGAGCAGAACCTGCATTTCGCGCGATTGATCTCCGACCGCGCCTACATCATCGAGCGTGGCCGGATCTGCTTCGGCGGCACCATGGCCGAGCTCGATGCGCGTCCGGATATCCGCGACGCGCATCTGTCGTTGTAAGGGAAGGGCTGCGAACGGATGGCGAGAAGCGTTGCGGCCAAGAAGAGCGTCAAGCCGGCCAAGTCGTTACAGAAACCCCCTTACGTCCTCGACGAGCAGGTCGGCTTCATCCTGCGCCAGGTCTGGCAGCGCCACAGCTCGATTTTCTCGCGCGATATCGGCACCAACCTGACGCCGACACAATGGGCGGCATTGTCGAAACTGGCCGAGACCGGGCCGTGCTCGCAGAACCAGCTTGGGCGCCTCACGGCGATGGATGTCGCGACCATCAAGGGTGTGATCGATCGCCTCACCGCGCGCGGCCTGACCGAGACCAGCCAGGATCCCGACGACGGGCGGCGGCTCCTGGTCAGCCTGACGCGTGCGGGTCAGCAGCTTGCGGAGAAGCTGGCCCCCAATGCGCTTGCGATCACGCGCGAGACGCTGGCGCCGCTCGACGCGAGGGAGCGCGAGACGCTGATGGCGCTGTTGAACAAGCTGCGGTAGCGAAGACGACAGAAGATCAGGTTTTGCCCGGCCACTTGGCGCGGTAGCGGATTTCGCTGCCATCGTTGAGGCGCCGCCACGTTCCGAATTCCGGCGTATGCGGCGCCCGGGCCGACAATCCAATCGGGTAGATTCGGGTCGGCTGGCCCTGAATGTTCACGCCGAGTTGCCGGTGCGAGGTTCGAAAGGCGAGTTCGACTTCGCCTGCGATGACGGACTGGTCGCCGTCGCGATAGAAGGCGGCCGGGGTCACTTCGCCGGGCATGGTGTTGAGGTCGGTTTGCAATTCGATGGTGATGCCCTGCGCTGATGTCGGCACCGTCACCCCCGCCGGAAAACGGACCTCGAACACGAGAAGAGGATTGGCCGCGTTCGGATTGAGCCACGGCGTCGCGGTCACATAGGCGTAAGCGAGGTAAGTGGCGGCAGCCGTGACGCAGAAGAGGGCGACGATGCCAAGGGACTTCAGGCTGGTGCGTGCGACGCTTCCGTTGCCTGCGTCCCCGCCTGGACGCGTCACCAGCCAGCTGGCGAGCACCGCGCCGGCGATCGCGCCGATGGGGGAGTACACGAACAGTCCCAACAGACCCGATGTGATCGGGTCCGCCCGGTTGCCAAAATCGAGCAGGGAGAACACGAGAAAGATCGCGGCGTAGCCCGCCACCGCGCCGGCGGCGCCAGCGGCAATCCGCGACGAACTCTTCATGATTTCCTCGACGCTCCAGCAATGCACGGCCCTTGCCGCCCTGCTCGGATTAGACGCAGCGGGGAGGAGACTTGTTCAATGCCTTCGATGGGCCAAGCTAAGCGTCGCGCTCCGGCTGCGTCACTTCGCCACCACCTCCGGCACCTTCCCGGCAGGCGGCGTGTTGCGGCTGCGTTGTGTTCGCACGATGCCGTCGATGATGGTCATGCCGATGCCGGGGAGGTCGCCGAGCTGGACGCTCTCCAGGATGTTCTTGCCGGGCGAGTGCTGGGCCTTGTCCATGATGACGAAGTCGGCGGAACGGCCGACCTCGATCAGGCCGCAATCGAGCTGTCGCATCCGCGCGGTGTTGCCGGTGGCAAGGCAGAACGCGATCTCGGCCGGCAGATCGCCGAGCGAGGACAGCATCGAGACCATGCGCAAAATGCCGAGCGGCTGCACACCGGAGCCGGCGGGCGCATCGGTGCCGAGGATGACGCGATGCAGGTCGCCCATCTCGCGCGCAGTGCGCAGCGTGAACAGGGCCGAGCGCTCATTGCCGTTGTGCACGAGCTCGAGGCCGCGCTTGCAGCCCTCGCAGATGCAGCGGATCTGGTCGTCGGGCAGCGCGGTGTGGCCGCCGTTGATGTGGCCAACCACATCGGTGTCGGCCTCCAGCACCACGTCCTTGTCGATCAAGCCGGAGCCGGGGATGGAGGGGCCACCGGTGTGGATCGTGCTCTGGATGCCGTATTTGCGGGCCCAGCCGACCATCTTCCGCGCTGTCGGGCCGTCCTTGACGCCGCCGAGGCCGACTTCGCCGAGCAGCTTGACGCCGTTGGCAGCCATCTCCTTGAAATCCTCCTCGACCATCTCGCATTCGATCACCGGCGCGCCGGCGTGAACCTTCACGCCGCCGGGACGAAGGGTCCAGAACGCGCGCTGGGCGAACACGGCCATCGCCTTGAGGCCGACGACGTCGCGGGGCCGGCCGGGCATGTGAACTTCGCCCGCGGAGATCATGGTGGTGACGCCGCCATGGAGATAGCTGTCGATCCAGTTGATCTGGTTCTGGCGCGGCGTCCAGTCGCCGGCGACGGGGTGGACGTGACTGTCGATCAGGCCTGGCGCCACCGTGGTGCCCTGGGCATCGACGATGGTGGTCGCGCCTTCGACGTTGCAGTCCTTGAAGCGGCCGATCGCGGTGATCTTGCCGTTCTCGGCGACGATGGTGTCGCCGTCCAGGATCGGCTTTTCCAGGGCGCCGGACAGGATCAGGCCGATATTGCGGATCACCAGCTTCGAGGGTCCGGTGGCCTGGGGTGCGTCATGCGCCATGGAAAGGGCTCCTTATTCCTAACTGCAACGCTTCCGATCTTGGGCAGCCTTGACCGCGGGATCAAGCCGGATTATTCATTAGTATACGAATGATCGTGTACAAACGACGCATAGCTGCCGGCCTCGGAACCGCAATTGACGCGACAGGGAAGGTGAGATGAGCAATTTCAATCAGGAAAGCGTTTTGAGCGTCCACCACTGGACCGATACGCTGTTCTCGTTCAAGACCACCCGCAGCCCGACCTTCCGCTTCCGAAACGGCGAATTCACCATGATCGGGCTCAAGGTCAGGGAGAAGCCGCTGCTGCGGGCCTATAGCGTCGCCAGTGCCAATTACGAGGACACGCTGGAATTCTTCTCGATCAAGGTGCCGGACGGCCCGCTGACCTCGCGGCTCCAGCATCTGAAGGAAGGCGACGAGATCATCGTCAGCCGCAAAGCCACGGGCACGCTCGTGATCGACAATCTGGAGGAGGGGCGCAACCTCTATCTGATCGGCACCGGCACCGGCCTTGCGCCGTTCCTGAGCGTGATCAAGGACCCTGAAACCTATGAGCGGTTCGAGAAGGTGGTGCTGCTGCACGGCTGCCGCCACGTCAAGGAGCTCGCCTATGGCGAGATGATCACCGAGCATCTGCCGAAGGACGAACTGATCGGCGAGTACATTCGCGAGCAGCTGATCTACTACCCGACGGTGACCCGCGATCCCTTTCGCAATCGCGGCCGCATCACGGACCTCATCACGTCAGGCAAGCTGTTCACCGATATCGGCCTGCCGGTGCTGGAAGCCGCGCATGACCGTGTCATGATCTGCGGCAGCCCGGCGCTGGTCGCGGACACCCGCGTGCTCCTGGGGGAACGCGGCTTCGCCGAGGGCAATCACGGCGAGCCGGCCCAGTTCGTGGTCGAAAAGGCCTTCGCCGAGCGCTGAACGCGCAATTCTTGCCCGAGAAGACCGTATTTTCGCCGCCCGGCGGGCGTTGCAGCGCCGATTCGGCGCTTGATACACTGTGGGAGCGAATCAGCGGAGTTCCCACATGGTTGCGGACAGCGACAGTAACATCGCCTGGCACCGGGTTCAGTTGAAGAAGAACCGCGCCGAGTTGAAGGCGCTGGAGACCGCGCGCTTCACGATGGGCGAGATCGCCTCATCGAAGCGGGATGGCCAGACCCAAAAGTCGATCGGGGAACTCAAGCGGAAGATTGCACAGTCGGAGCGCGTGATCGCCGATCACGACAAGCGCACGCGCCGTCCGCTCGCAACCGACCTGCAGAGCCTCAGCAATGGCAGCTGGAGCCATTGGGACGCCTACACCCAGCAGCGCAAGACCGGCCAGCGTTCGCCCGGGCGCGGATAGACGCCTCTCGTCGACGATCGACGAGGCGACCCTTGCACGGGCCGCGCCGCGCACCATCTGGGTGAAACGCCAGCAATCAGTCCGGTGATTCCATGACTGTGCGCCTCGATTTTACCAGCGAGGTTTTTTTCCGCGATCCGCCCAAGGCCATCGCGACGTTGCGCATGTCCGGCCCGGTGGTTGCGACGCGATTCCCAATCGTCGGCGATGTCTGGATCACCACGACCCATGATGCGACAGCGCAAGTGCTGAAGGACGGCGCGACCTTCACGCTGCGCAAGGAGGACGGCGACGTCGCGGGTCTGCGCTGGTGGATGCCGAGATACGTCAGGACCATCGCCAACAACATGCTGACGATGGACGAGCCTGATCACACCCGGCTGCGCAGCATCGTGGACGAGGCGTTTCGCCGCCGCGCGATCGTTGCGATGGCGCCGCGCATCCGTGCCATCGCCGACACGCTTGCGGACGAACTGTTCGCAGCGGGAAGCCCGGCCGATCTCGTCCAGCGCTACGCGCGCATCCTGCCGCTCGCGGTGATCTCGGAACTCCTGGGCCTGCCGCCGGCCGATCGCCCGAAGTTCATCGCCTGGGCCAACGAGATGTCCTCGTTGACGAATGTCGTCAGCTTCTTCCGCCTGCTGTTCGCGTTCCGCAAGATACGAGTCTACCTCGAACGGCAGTTGCAGATTGCACGCGTGCAAGGCGGCGAGGGCCTGATTGCCGAACTGGTCCAGGTCGAGCGCGAAGGCGGCCAGATCACGCCGAACGAGATGGTCTCGATGGTGTTTCTGCTGCTTGCGGCGGGATCCGAGACGACCACTCATCTCATTAGCGGCTCGGCGTATGAGCTTCTCAGGAATCCCGGTTTGCGTGACTGGCTGGAACAGGACTGGAGCCGCGTCGGGCTTGCGGTGGAGGAGTTCCTGCGCTTCGTGTCGCCGGTGCAATTCTCTAAGCCTCGCTATGTGCGCCGCGACGTCGAGGTCGAAGGCGTGCGCTTGAAGAAGGGCGACCGCGTCATGGTGATGCTTGCCGCTGCGAACATGGATCCGGCGGTGCACGATCGTCCCGAGCGCCTCGATCTCGAGCGCAAGCCGAACCGCCATATTTCATTCGGCACGGGAATCCACTTCTGCCTCGGCCATCAGCTCGCGCGCATCGAGGCGGCCTGCGCGCTGGAAGCGCTGTTCGTGCGATGGCCGAAACTCGATCTTGCCGTCGATCCAGCCGAGGTCCATTGGCGCAAACGGCCGGGCTTGCGCGCGATCGCGAAACTTCCCGTCACGGCTGAGAGCCGTGGAACACCGGGGCGGGCAGGAGCGAGCCTTGAGCGTTCCCTCACCGCGGCGAGCTGAGATCCGCGTCCCTTCGGAAAATCTTTGCCGCGCGTGATCGGTCAGGAACGGTGTGCCGCTGGACCTGTTGTCTCTTGGACGCGCAGATCCTTGGCCGTGCATGTCTCGGATCGACGTCCTAACGGGAGACAAGATCATGACCAGCAGGATGCCACCTGTTCCGCCGGACAATCAGAGCCACAAGGGAACTGGCGACAGCAAGCAAACGTCCGCCGATCAGGCGCCACACGGCCAGCAACGTGCGCAAAATCCGGACCAGCAGGGACAGCAGGGCAACATCAAGCAGAACACGATCAATCAAGGCTACCAGCAAGATCGTTGAGGAGGGCGACATCCCATGTCGACATCCACCAAGACCCCGAACAGCATCCGTCAGGGCGGACCCGGCGCATCGCACGAGAACGCGAAGGCGCCGCTGGAGATCAAGAAGCCACCGGCGGACAACCCGCAGCGCAGCCACAGCCGGATTTCCGGCGGCGGTGGAGAGCACGATTCCCATCACAGGCACGACGAGGCCGGAAAGGGCGGAGGCAGGTGACTGGAGGCAGGTGACTCATGAGCAGCAGACAACCCAAACTGTACGCGCCGAGCGACAAGAACATGCGTGAAAATTCCCTGATCGGTGGATCGAAGGGGGCCACCGTGAAGCACTAAGTCTTCGGAAGGTCACTGCAAGAGGAGAGACAAATGCCGAGTGGGCATGGCAGCAAAACGCATTTCAGATCGGGCATGCATGGCAAGGGCGACGGCACCGGCGGACTGACCGACGTACCCAAGGATATGATCGGCGACAACATGGTGCTGTCCAACCGCGACAAGAAACAGCATTCCGACATTCGTGGCATGGACGGCAAGTCCATTCAGACTGAACAATATCAGGACCACGCAGCCAACCGGCTTGAGGAGGAGCCGGAGACCGACGAGACCTGAGATCGTTCCTCCCGCCAACTTGCGGACCGGTGTTCAGCCGGTCCGTTTTCTTGTGGGCGCAAGATCGCGCTCCCAGCCGAACACCGAACGGCCATCGAGATCCGGGGAGGCAACACGCTCAGTGGCGATGAAAGCCTCGACCGAAGGGCCGCGTGCGGTCCGCTCCAGCCGCCGCGCCTGGTCGTCCAGACGCTTGATCGCATGCATCTCTTCCTCGCGTCCGAGCTTCGCGTTCTGGATCGCGCCCTTCAGCACCCGGATGGTCTCGTCATAGACCTTGATCGGGACGGGGTAGGGATGTCGGTCCTTGCCGCCATGGGCGAGCGAGAAACGTGCGGGGTCCCTGAAGCGATAGGGTGCGCCGTGCACGACCTCCGCGACCATCGCGAGCGAACGCACGGTGCGCGCGCCGACGCCCGGCGTCAGCAGCAGTTCCGGGAAATCGACAGGACCCCGCTCGGCTGCGGCGGCCAGCGTGCCGTGCAGGCGGCGCGCGAACACGTCCTTGGGACGGACGTCGTGATGGGCGGGCATGATCAGATGCGGCAGGGTGCCTTGTGCCGGCGTGGACTCGGTCCCGATGAGCCGTTCGAATTCGGAGACGATGCGATCGGGGCCGAGATCGCAGAGCAGTTCGAGCTGCGCCGTCCGAGAGATGTCGGCGCGATGATCGGTGAGATTGACGATCTCCCCCTGCTGCGGCCCGTCGATTGCGCTGTGCGGCGCATCGACAAAGCTCTTCAGCGCCTCGGAATGCCAGTGATAGCGTCGCGCCTGCCGCTTGTCGCCGTTCATGCCCTGCTGCACCACCGTCCATTTGCCGTCGGCGGTGACGAAGAAGCCGTGGAGGTAGAGATCGAAACCGTCCTGCACGGCTGCGCTGTCGACCTTCGCCACCAGGCGGCTGGCGCGGGTCAGCTTGATGCTGTCGAAGCCGACGCGCTCGCCGAGCTGCATCAGCTCGTCCGGCGTCTTGCGGGAATGCTGGCCCCGACCGCCGCAGACGTAGATCCCGAGCTCGTCCTGAAGCGGTCCGAGCCCGCGCTTCAGCGCACCGATCACCGAGGTGGTGATGCCCGAAGAGTGCCAGTCCATGCCCATCACGGCACCGAACGATTGGAACCAGAACGGATGTGACAGGCGCTGCAGGAACGCATCGCGCCCGTAATGCAGCACGATGGCTTGAGTGACGATTGCCCCCAGCGAGGACATGCGGCTTGCCAGCCAGGGCGGAACCCGCCCGGTGTGGAGAGGAAGATCGGCGCTGCCGGTACGTCTGGTCATGAGCGCCCCGAAACTAGCCGAATTCTGCAACGCTTGCATCAGGGGAATGCTGCGTTGCACTGAGCGGGGGAGCGAAGCTAATCGGCAGGCGTTGAGCGGGCTGCGCAAATGCAATGACGGGGACAGCAATGAGTTGGCAGGACCTCATGGCCGAGATCGACGGGATGCTCGGCTGGATACCCTCTTGGTTCGTCGGCCTCAGCCTCGTGGCCGGCGCGATTCTGCTGGCTCTTGCCTTCTATCGATTCGCGACCTGGCTGCTCAATCGTACCTTTGGAGCCCGTCTCCCGCTGCTGGGCGTGTTCATCGATCGCACCGCCGGTCCCGCCCGGCTCGCGCTGAGCCTGGCCGCCGTCGCATTGGTGCTGCCCTTCGCGCCGCTCGATGACGAGATTCGAACGCCGCTGACTCGCCTGTTCGTCGTAGCCTTCATCGCGCTGATCGGCTGGATCTCGATCCGGATCGTCGACATGAGCGCGGCGCGATACCTGCAAAATTTCCGAGACGTCACCGAGAACTTCATCGCGCGCAAGCATGTCACGCAGGTACGCGTGTTCAAGCGCGTCATCGACACTATCATCGTCATCATCACGGTCTCCACTGCGCTGATGACGTTCGACTCCGTGAGGCAATACGGCGTCAGCCTGTTTGCCTCCGCCGGCGCGGCCGGCATCATCGTCGGTCTCGCCGCGCGCCCGCTGCTGAGCAATCTGATCGCCGGCCTGCAGATCGCGATCACCCAGCCGATCCGGATCGAGGACGCCGTGATCATCGAGAACGAATGGGGCTGGGTCGAGGACATCGCCTCGACCTATGTCGTGATCCGGCTGTGGGACTGGCGACGCATGGTGGTGCCGCTGTCCTATTTCATCGAAAAGCCGTTTCAGAACTGGACGCGCGACACCGCATCCCTCATCGGCGTGATCGCGCTCCATGTCGACTATCGTGCCGACGTCCAACGCATCAGGAGCTGGCTGAAGCAGGCGGTGAAGCAGTCAAAGCTATGGGACGGCGAGGTGGTCAATCTCCAGGTGATCGATGCCGACGCGCGCACCATCGAGCTTCGGGCGCTGGTCAGCGCCAGGAATGCACCGCAGTCCTGGGACCTCCGCTGCGAGATCAGGGAGAAGCTGGTGGCCTTCATCCGGGACGAGATGCCGGAGGCGCTGCCGCGCGAACGCGCGATCCTGATCCCGTCTGGCGACGATGATGCTGATTTCGTGCGGCGCGTCACGCCGCCGGAGAAGACGCGGGCTGGCGGGCGCAATTGACTCCGCGATCAGCCGGCGCCGACCACGGCTGCATCGGCTGGCCGATCCGTGCGCCGACAGCGAATGCGCCCCATTCGCGTTCTGCCTTGCGCGTTCTGCCTTGGCGAAGCGGCTTGCTGTCCGGCGCCAGTAGCCTTGCTTCGCCGTCGGCGCGCGGGCGGGCACCGTCAGCGAAGCAATGACCGCGGATGCAAGCAGTGCGGTGCGCGATGCGCCTGGAAGGGCGCTTTACTGCGCGCGGATGTTGGCGGCCTTCAGCACCGGCTCCCATTTGGTCGCCTCTGCGTGCATGTAGGCGTCAAACTCCTTGGCAGAGGAGCCGACCGGCGCTGCGCCGATCTTGCTGAGCGTCGATAGCACGCCGGGATCCTGCAGCGCGGCCTTCAGATCGGCTTCGAGCTTGGACACGATCTCCGGCGGCATGTTTTCCGGTCCAAGAACGCCCCACCAGACCGAGACGTCGTAGCCGGGCACGCCGGCCTCGGCGATGGTCGGAACATCCGGCAGCGCCTTCGAGCGTTCGGCGGAGGTCACCGCCAGCGCGCGCACCGGCCCGCCCTCGAGCTGGCCGATCGCTTCGGCAAGCGGATTGATGCTGAGCGGGATCTCGCCGGCGATCACGGCTGTCAGCGCAGGTGCGCCGCCCTTGTAGGGGATCGCGACGATCTTGGTGCCGGACATGTATTTCAGCAGCTCGCCTGCAAGATGCGCCGAGGTGCCGTTGCCGGACATGCCGTAGGAGAGCTTGTCCGGCTCCTTCTTGGCGGCGGCGAGGAGATCGCCGAGCGTCTTGTAAGGGCTGTCCTTGGCCACCACGATCGCGAGCGGGGACGAAGCGACTTCGGTGATCGCGGTGAAATCCTTGAATGTGTCGTAAGGGACGCTTGGATAGATGAACTGGTTGAGCGGATGGCCGCTCGCGACCAGGATCAGCGTGTAACCGTCAGGCGCGGACTTGGTCAGCGTTTGCGAGGCGACGATGCCGCCTGCGCCGGGACGATTGTCGATCACGGGCTGCTGCCCCCAGGTCTTCGCCAGCGCCTGGCCCAGCGTGCGCGCGAGCACGTCGACTGCTCCGCCCGCTGCATAGGGCACCAGGATGTGGACCGGCTTGCTCGGATAGCTGTCGGCTCGAGCTGTGCCCGCTGCCAGCAGCAATGTGGCGCCCAGCAGCAGGCGGCCGATCTTCTTGTTCAAATCCAACATATTCCCAGCACTCCATAGGCGTCGTTCGCGTTCCAGCGGCGCTCTTTCCAGGCCGACTGTACCCTGCCATCGTTTTTGTTGACGAGACCTGATCTTTTGTACGATAGTACAAATCACATGATACGCAAGCCCACCAGCAGGGAAACAGCCCGCAAGCCGAACATGCGCGAGGCGATCCTCGCTGCGGCCGAGGAGCTGTTCGCCACCAACGGCTTCAATGCCGTCTCGGTGCGAGATATCGCGCATGCCGCCGGGGCCAATCCGGGCAGCGTGACATATCATTTCAGGACCAAGGACGGGTTGCTGCTGGAGATCTACCGGCGCCATTGCGGGCCGATGAACTTGCGCCGTTCCGAGCTGCTTACCGCCGCCAGGCGCGTGCGCGATCTCCAGGACCGGCTGGAGGCGATCGTGCGCGCCTATGTGGTGCCGGCCTTCACCTCGGGCAGCGATCTCGCGGGCGGCGGCGCGCGCTTCACGCGGCTGCGCGCGGTGATGTCGGCGGAGGGCAACGAGGTCGCGCGAAAGATCATCGCACAGACCTTCGACGACACCAGCCACGCCTTCATCGATGCGATCCATGAGAGCTTGCCGCACATTCCGCGTACGGACATTGTCTGGCGCAGCCACTTTCTGCTCGGTGCGCTCTATTATTCGCTGGTGACGCCGGAGCGCGTTTCGCGCTTGTCGCGCGGCGAGGCTGACGGCAGCGATGCCGCAGGCGCCATCGAGCAATTGGTGCAGGCCACGGTCGCCGCATTCCAGGCACCCGCGCTCGATCAAGCTGCGCCGGCGCGGCGGCGGCCGGTCATCAGCAGCAAGCCTTGAAACAAGCGGTCTCGCTTCGGCGGGCTCACCTGAACGACGATGATGTACACGCCGACCATTCCGCCGCCCGATCCAAACACGCGCACGCCGAAGTTCGAGCTGCCGAAGCTGTCCTGCGATACGCATTGCCACATCTTCGGGCCCGGCGCGAAATATCCTTACGCGCCGGATCGCTCCTACACGCCGCCTGACGCGCCGCTGGAGGATTTTCGCGCGCTGCACGCCAAACTCGGCGTCGAGCGCGCCGTCATCGTCAATGCCAGCGTACACGGCACCGACAACACGGTCGCGCTGGATGCCATCGCGCAGAGCGGCGGCGCCTACCGTGCCGTCGCCAATATCGACGACACCATCACCGAACGCGGGCTCCGCGTGCTGCATGACGGCGGCTTCCGCGGCTGCCGCTTCAATTTCGTTCGCCATCTCGGCGGCGTGCCGGACAGACGTGTGTTCGACCGCATCGTCGCGATGGTCACGCCGCTCGGCTGGCACATCGATCTGCACTTCGATGCGATCGACCTGCCGGAATATGCCGACATGCTGACAAAGCTGCCGCTGACCTACACCATCGACCATATGGGGCGGGTGAAGGCGGCCGACGGGCTCGATCAGCTGCCGTTCAGGATCCTGATCGAGCTGATGCAGCGCGATGAGAAGTGCTGGGTCAAGATCTGCGGCTCGGAGCGGGTGTCCTCGGCCGGTCCGCCGTTCACGGATGCGGTGCCGTTTGCGCGAAAGATCGTCGAGACCGCGCCGGATCGCGTCATCTGGGGCACGGACTGGCCGCATCCCAACGTCAAGGTGATGCCGAATGATGGCGATCTCGTCGATCTGATCCCGCTGTTCGCGCCGGAGCCGGAGTTCCAGCAGAAGATTCTGGTCGACAATCCCGCGCGCCTGTTTGGCTTCGACCAATGAAGGGGCTCCGATCAATATGATGCCTACAAACGAAAGAAGGGAGTTCGTCCCATGAAAACAGGTCTCGTGATCACCGCCCATCCCGGCGATTTCGTCTGGCGCGCCGGCGGCGCCATCGCGCTGCATGCGAAGAAGGGCTATCGCATGAAGATCGTCTGCCTGTCGTTCGGCGAGCGCGGCGAGAGCCAGTTCGCCTGGAAGGAGAAGGGCGCGACGCTGCAATCGGTGAAGGCCGGCCGCAAGGACGAGGCGGAGCGGGCCGCAAAGCTGTTGGGTGCCGAGATCGAGTTCTTCGACTGCGGTGATTATCCGCTGAAGCTCACCGAGGCGCATTTCAACCGCATGGTCGACATCTACCGCGAGCTCAATCCCAACTTCGTGCTGACGCACGCGCTGGAGGATCCCTATAATTTCGACCATCCGAATGCGGCGCATTTCGCGCAGGAGACGCGCGTGGTCGCGCAGGCGATGGGCCACAAGCCCGGCGCGCAGTACAAATATTCCGCGCCGCCGGTGTTCCTGTTCGAGCCGCACCAGCCGGAGCAGTGCAACTACAAGCCGGACCTCCTCCTCAAGATCGACGAGGTCTGGAAGGAGAAGCACGAGGCGTTCCAGATCCTCGCCGCGCAGAAGCATCTCTGGGGCTATTACGAACGCGTCGCGCTCAACCGCGGCATCCAGGGCAGCCGCAACACCGGCGTGCCCATGACCTATGGCGAGGCCTATCAGCGCCTGTTTCCGACCGTCGCTGAGGAATTGGCATGAAGCCGGTCGTCGTTCGCAACATCAAGCGCGCCGATCCCGCCGGGATGGCAGAATACGGTGTCTCAACCGTGCACGAGGCCTATGGCCGCATCGGCCTGATGAAGCCGTATCTGCGTCCGGTCTGGGCGGGCGCGTCGGTCGCCGGACCGGCGGTGACGGTGCTGGCGCAGCCCGGCGACAACTGGATGATCCATGTCGCGGTCGAGCAATGCAGGAAGGGCGACGTCCTCGTCGTCGGCTGCACCACCGACAATACCGACGGCATGTTCGGCGAGCTGCTTGCGACGTCGCTAAGGGCGCGCGGTGTGCAGGGGCTGATCATCGACGCCGGCTGTCGCGACGTCAAAGCGCTGCATGAGATGCGCTTTCCAGTGTGGTCACGCGCGATCTCCGCCAAGGGCACGGTGAAGGCCACGCTCGGCTCGGTCAACATCCCGGTCGTTTGCGCCGGCGTCAATGTCGATCCCGGCGATATCATCGTGGCCGATGACGACGGCGTGGTGGTGGTGCCGAAGCGCTATGCGGCCGAGGTGGCCGAAAGGGCGAAGAAGCGCAACGCGGACGAAGGCGGCAAGCGCAAGCGGCTCGCTTCGGGCGAACTCGGCCTCGACATGTACGGCATGCGCGAGGCGCTGACGACGGCCGGACTGGTGTATGTCGACAATCCCGAGGACGTCTGAGCGGCAATATTGTTTGAGCATGATCTCTCCGGAAAACCGCTGCACACTTTTCCGGATCATGCTCTAGAGAAGCGGAGTGGGCGGATGGATCGTCTCAAGCTGAAAGCCGTTCTCGGCAGCCACCCTCACGTCCAGGCGGTGAAGAGCGGCGGGCTTCGTTCAGACCTGTTCGATCTCGACTTCATCGAGTACACGCCGACCAACACGGCGTTCAAGCCGATGGTGCGCGAGCAGGCCTTCGACATCTGCGAGATGGCGATCGTCACCTATCTGATGGCGAAGGCGCACGGCAAGCCGCTGGTATTGCTGCCGGCGACCATGCTCGGGCGCTTCCAGCATGCCTACGCGCTCTACAATCCTGAAAGGGGGACGCTCGGGCCGACCGATCTCGAAGGCAAGCGTGTCGGTATCCGCTCCTTCACGACCACGACGGGCGCCTGGATCAGGGGCATCCTCGCCAACGACTACGGCGTCAATCTCGACAGGATCCACTGGGTGACGTTCGAGGATCCGCACGTAGCCGAATATGTCGACACCACCGAGCGTGCGCCGAAGGACAAGAAGGTCCTCCAGATGCTGCTCGACGGCGAGCTCGATGCCGTGCTCGGCGAGACCTCCGATAATCCCAAGCTGAAGCCGCTATTCCCTGATCCCGCCGCCGAGGCCGCCAAATGGTATGCCCGTCGCGGCGTCGTGCCGGTCAACCATCTCGTAGTCGTGACTGAGAAGCTCGCGAAATCGCGGCCCGACGTGGTCGCGGGCGTCTATGATCTGCTCAAACGGAGCAAGGAGCGGGCAGGGCCCGCGGCGACGCCCGACCTCATCCCGTTCGGGATCGAGGCAAACAGAAAGCCGCTGGAGCTGATCATCGATTACGCATTCCAACAGGCGCTGATTCCGCGCCGCTATGCGGTCGAGGATATCTTCGACGAGACGACACGAGGATTGAACTGATGGCAGGTGATCCCAGGCGCTGGCAGATCGGGCTGGTCGGGTATGGCGAGGTCGGGCGGATCCTGGCCGAGGACTTGCGCCAGCAGGATATCAAGGTGTCAGCCTACGATATCAAGCTCGGTGGCGAGCAGGCTGCACCGCTGAAGGAGCATGCGGCAAGATTCGGCGTGGTGCTCGCAGCGTCTCACGCCGAGCTGACCGCGAAATCCGATTTCATCATCTCCGCGGTCACCGCGAGCCAGGCCGTTCCGGTCGCAAAGGCCTGCGCGGCGGCGATCAATCAGGGTACCTGGTTTCTCGATTTCAATTCGGCAGCGCCGGGCGCCAAGCAGCGCGCCGCCGCCCTGATCGACGGCGCGGCCGGGCGCTATGTCGAGGGCGCGGTGATGACCTCGGTGCCGCCCTATCGCATCAAGGTGCCGCTGCTGCTCGGTGGGCTCGGTGCGAGGGAGCTGGAGCCGCTGCTGAACGCGATCGGCTTTGCCGCGAAGGTTGCGAGCGACAGGCTCGGAGTGTCCTCCGCGGTGAAGATGTGCCGCAGCATCATGATCAAGGGCTTGGAAGCTATGGTCATCGAAAGTTTTACGACCGCACGGGCCTATGGCGTCGAGGATGCGGTGCTGGCCTCGCTCGCGGAAACTTTTCCCGGCATCGATTGGGAGAAGCAGGGCGCCTATGTCTTCCAGCGCGTGATCGAGCACGGCCGTCGCCGCGCCGAGGAGGTGCGTGAGGTCGCCGAGACCGTGCGCGAGGCGGGTTTGACGCCATGGTCCGCGCAAGGCACTGCCGAACGGCAGGCCTGGGTGGCTGATCTCGCCGATGAGGGGCTGTTCGGTCCCAGGGGCACGGAAGACTTCGCCCGCAGCGCGGATTGGCGGACCGAGGCTGACCGGATCCTCGCGAAGATCAACCGCACCAAGTAATCAGCTCAAGACCGCGCCGCCGGTCTGAAAACTTTCCGCGTGCAACATCGCGGTGTCCGGGACATGAGCGGAGCCGCTCTCAGCTCCTGGGAGTGAACAGGGTGGGCCGCAGCCGCGCGAATGTCTGCCGGCCGCCCTTGAAGCCCATCAGGACGTCAGGCAACTCGGCGATAGCGAAGCGGCTGTCTTGCGTATCGAGCACGATAAGGTCGGCGGGATTGCCGACCTTGATGCCGTAATCGTCAAGGTTCATCAGCCGGGCCGGCAGCTCGGTCACCAGATCGAGGCAGGTGTCGAAATCGCTCACCGAGGCGTGCGCGACATTGGCGTAGAAGTTCGCCATCCGCAGCAGTGAGGCGTCGCCGAACGGCGTGAAGGGATTGAGCACGTTGTTGGTCGCGACCGAGCACACGACGCCGTCGCCCGCAAGCTTGTGGGCGAGTGTCAGTCCGCGCGGCGCGTTGTGCGTGGCCTCGCGCCCCATCAGATAGAGATCGGTCGCGGGCAGCACGGTGACGGCAACGCCGGCGCTTGCCAGCTGCGCGGTGGCGGCTTTGAGCGGCTCCGGCGGCAACGCCGACAGCTTTGTTGCATGGCCGATCGCGGCGCGTCCGCCGTAGTTGCGCTGCTCAGTCTGGCGGCAGACCTCGTCGAGGTGCCACCACGAGGGGTCGAGGTCGAAATCGAGATGAAGGTCGACATCGACGTCGAATTCCTGGGCTAGATCGAAGATGCGCGCGAGATGGGCGTTCGGGTCGGTGTCCATGTAGGGACAGCCGCCGATGACCTCGCCGCCTTCGCGCAGCGCCTGGATCAGCAGCTCCTCGGCTCCGGGATCGTTGGTGAGGCCTTCCTGCGGGAAGACGCAGAGCTCGAGATCGACCGCCCAGGCGTAATCGCGCTTCAGCGCCTTGACCGCCTCGAAGCCGCGGAGACCGATGCGGGGGTCGATTTCGACATGCGTGCGCATCCGCGTCGTGCCGTTGACGATGGCGCGTTCAAGCACCTTTGCGCCGCGTGCGTAGACGTCCTCGATCGTGAAATCCTTCTTCATCGCGGCGACGGCGCGGATCGCTTCCGAGACGCTGCCGTGATCGTGCCCGCAGCGGCCGAGCAGGCAGGCCTTGTCGAGATGGATGTGGGTGTCGACGAAGCCGGGCAGGGCGAGGCGGCCGTCGACGTCGACCTCGGCGGCCTCGCAGGTCAGCTTCGGCTCGATCGCGGCGATGCGGCCGCCGTTCACGCCGATATCGACGGGTGCGGCGGATGAGCGCAACAGCGCGTTGCGGAAGATCAGGTCGAAGGCGGTCTCGATGGCCATGGCGTCGGATTCAGCTATGGCAACCTAGCCGAAGCTGAGGGAACAGGCAGCTCCAGATTGTGTGCACTTATGCCGCCCCACTGTTCAAAAAATGTGCATGCACTTTGGCGCGCGGATCGTAAGATATCTCCCGCCTGGAGAACCCGCCATGTCCGCCCCCGCACCAGCCGAACGTTCGATGACTGACGCCGAGATTGTCGAAGCCTATCTCACCGCTTCGATGATACCGGATCCCGACGCCGCTGCGGCCTATATGAAGCCGGGCACGGTCATCACGTTTACCGGCGGGCGGACGTTCGACCATCCGCGCGGGCCGACCGGCTTCAACGCGAAGCGCTATCGCTGGGTCAAGAAGAAGATGGACCGGTTCGATGTCTGCCCCGGCGCGGACGAGACTGTCGTCTACAGCGTCGGCACGCTCTATGGCGAATGGATGGACGGCACGCCGTTCGAGGGCAACCGCTATGTCGATCGCTTCGTCGTGAGGGGCGGGCAGATCGTGAAGATGGACGTGTGGAACGACAGCGCCGAGCGCATTCTCGTTCAGCGCGGGATCGAGGCTTAGCCCCTCCGCGCGATTTTCGGCAGCTTGACGACGCGATCGCTCGTCACCTCGTCGGCATAGGGCGCGAGGATATCGAGGAGGTCGCGGCCGCGCTGCGGAGTGGGAGCAACCAGCGCGCGATTGGCCACGGAATCCAGGTGATGATGCATCAATTCCATCACCTTGGTCTCGTCGCCCTTGGCGAGCGCGGCAATGATGGCGCGGTGCTCGTTGATGGCACATTCGCTGGAATGCGGCCGGCTGTAGAGCGACAGCGTCAGGCAGCAGCGATAGGCGACCTCGCTGACATAGCGCACCAGGATCGGGCTGTTCGTCATGTGCGCGAGGAGGATGTGGAATTCGGTGGCGAGCCGGATCGAGACCGCATCCGTGCCGCCGCGCGCACGATCCTCGGCGTCGACATGGGCGTTCAGCTCGGCGATCTGCGCCTTGGTCAGCTTGCCCGCGAGCTGGCGCACGACGAGTCTTTCGAGCTCGATGCGGATGTCGAAGGCATCACGCGCCTCCTGCCAGCTCGGCGTTGCCACCACCGCGATCCGGTTGCGGCGCAGCTCGACCAGGCCCTCCGCGGCGAGCTGGCCCAGCGCATGGCGGGCAATGGTGCGGCTGACGCCGAAACGCTCGCCAAGCGCATCCTCCGGCAGCTTGGCACCGGGCTCCAGCGCCTGCTCGATGATCGCGCGCCGGAGCGCGCGGCAGATCACGCTGACCTTGTCCGACGATTCAGAAGTCTTGCTGCTGGGGCGCGCCGCCATCGGCGAATCCTTGGGATGGGTCGAAGCCTCTCTTTAGCACAGCCTTGTTAGCACAGCCTTGCAGCGATCCGGCGCTCCAATTGCATGCAGTTTAATGTCCAGATTGCCTAAATCGAGTCCGGCCGTTCGCCGAGGGTATCTGGCAAATCATTGATTTTGCGGGGACGGCAGGCTGGCACCTAGCTTGCATGCACTTTGGCTGTGATGCGCATGCAACCCAACGCCCAGTTTGACGGCCAGCCCGTTCCCGAAGGCGCCGCCGCCACGGCCATCGAGCTGTCCGAGGCCTCCGTGACCTTCGGGCGCGGCGACCGCGCCGTGCCCGCCCTGTCGAAGACCACCTTGAAGATCGCCGACGGGGAGTTTGTCGCACTGGTCGGCCCGTCAGGATGCGGCAAATCGACCATTCTGCGTCTGGTCAGCGGCCTGGTGCAGCCGACCAGCGGCGTCGTCATCGTCGGCGGCCGCGAAGTCGCGGCGCGCGCGATGCGGGTCGGCATGGCCTTCCAGAATCCGACCATGCTGCCGTGGATGACCATCGAGCGGAACATCATGCTGCCGCTGAAGATCGTCGAGCCGTTCCGCTCGAATTTCCGGAAGCTGCGCAAGACCGAATTCCGCGACAAGGCCAACGCGCTGCTGGAGCAGGTCGGCCTCAAGGGCTTTGGCAGCAATTACCCCTGGCAGCTCTCCGGCGGCATGCTCCAGCGTGCCAATCTGTGCCGCGCCCTGATCCACGAACCGCGCATGCTGCTGCTGGATGAGCCGTTCGGCGCGCTCGACCAGTTCACCCGCGAAGAGCTGTGGGCGATCCTGCAGAACCTCTGGATGATGCACAAGCCGACGGTGCTGCTGGTCACCCACGATCTGCGCGAGGCCGGCTTTCTCGCCAGTCGCATCTGCGTGATGAGCGCGCGCCCCGGCCGCATCCTCGACGACAGCCGCGTCGAATTTGCGCGCCCGCGCACCGTCGCCATGACCTTCGAGCCGGAATTCGTCGCGCTGAACCAGAAGCTGCGGACCTTCATCGAGGATGCGCGCAGCGCGGCTGAGCAGGGGACAGGCTGATGTTCGGGATCGATATCAGGCAGAAGGCGTGGTCGGCGGGGCTGATCGTGTTGTTCTTCGTCGCCTGGGAGCTGTTCTGCCTGATGACCGGCATGTCGGATCTCGTGCTGCCGCGACCCTCGCAGGTGTTCTTGACGTTGTACCAGCGCTTCCCGGTGCTGTGGCCGCACATCGTGCAGACACTGGCGACCACCATGTTCGGCTTCGTCCTCGGTGTCGCGCTCGGCGTCACCCTCGGAGCCATCATCGGCGTGTCGAAGACGGCCTACGACACCTGCTATCCGCTGTTGATCGGCTTCTCCTCCATCCCCAAGGTCGCGGTGGTACCGATCTTCGTGCTGTGGTTCGGCTCCGGCACGGTGCCGGCGGTGCTGACCGCGCTGTCGATCTGCTTCTTCCCGATCGTCGTGAATATCGCCACCGGCCTTGCGACCACCGAGCCCGAGCTCGAGGACGTGCTGAAGGCGCTCGGCGCCAGCAAGCTTGACATCCTCTGGAACGTCGGCCTGCCCAGGACCATGCCCTTCTTCTTCGCTTCGCTGAAGGTCGCGATCTCATACGCTTTCGTCGGCGCGGTGCTGTCGGAGACCGTCGCCTCCAACCGCGGCATCGGCAACGTCATGATGACCGCGTCCTCCAATTTCAACGTGCCGCTGGTCTTTGCCGGCCTGTTCGTGCTCGCCGGGCTCGGCGTCGCACTCTACGTCGTGTTCTCGCTGATCGAGGGGCGGGTCACCGGCTGGGCGACGCGCAAGAACGACGTGATCGCAACCTGATTTTCCAACTGTCACGCAACGAAGCTTGAGGAGGTCTCGATGTTGAGAAACGTAACCGCCGCGCTGCTGGGATTGGCGCTGTCCGCCGGTGCCGCCACGGCGCAGGAAACCACGATCAAGTTCACGCTGGGCTGGAAGACCCAGGGCAGCGATGCCGCGTTCTTCTACGCCAAGGACAACGGTTTCTTCAAAGAGGAGGGGCTCAACGTCGTCATCGACCAGGGCGAGGGCTCCGGTGCCACCGTCACGCGCGTGATGTCCGGCGCCTATGACGCGGGCTTCGGCGACGTCAACGCCATCATCCAGAATGCCGCGACCAAGCCGCAGGAGGCGCCCGTCATGGTCTACATGATGTGGAACCAGCCGCCGTTCGCGATCGTCGCCAAGAAGACCAGCGGCATCAACACCATCAAGGATTTCGAAGGCCACACGCTCGGCGGCGCGCAGGGCACGCCGACGACGCGCCTCCTGCCGGTGTTCACGCGCAAGAACGGTCTCGACGGCGAGAAGATCAAGATCTCCAACATGGCGCCGAACCTGCAGGAGCCGATGCTGATCAAGGGCGACATCGATGCCGCCCTCGTCTTCAATATCACCAGCTATTTCAACCTGGTGCTCAACCGCCAGGATCCGGACAAGGACTTCAAATGGTTCTCGTTCGGTGAGTACGGCCTCGATCTCTACTCCAACGGCGTGATGGTCTCCCGCAAGCTGATCGCCTCGAACCCGAAGGCCGTCGCGGGCCTGGTGCGCGCCATCAACAAGGGCGCGATCGCGGTCGCCAAGGACCAGAACGCCGGCATGAAGGCCGCGACGAACTACGACAACCTCATCAACGCCGACGTCGAGAAGCGCCGGCTGCAATATTCCTTCGAGAAGCTGATCGTCTCGCCGGAGATGAAGGAGATCGGCATCGGCGACATCAAGGACGACCGCATGACACGCGCCATCGGCATCGTGGTCGAAGGCTATCAGCTCGCCCGGACGCCGACGCCGGCGGAGGTGTTCTCGCGCGAGTTCCTGCCGCCCCGCGCGGAGCGGGAGCTGGTGTATACGGCCAACTGATCTTCAACGGGTCTTGGAGCGACGGTCATGGCCACGGAGATTTCGGCAACGAGCCTGTTCCGTGGCCCTGACCTCGGTGTCAGCGACAACGTCGTGCTGCAGCACGACGGCGGTGTCATTACCGATATCGCGGAAGGAGCGGGGCCGGGGCCACGTTCCTTCGTCATCCCGGCCTTCGTCAACGCCCATGACCACGCCCGTGCCACCGCATCGTCCTTCGGCGCGGTCGGCATGCCCCTGGAAAGCTGGATCCTGCGCACCGCACTGGGCACGCCGGTCGATCCCTATCTGACCGCGGCCTCCGCATTGGCGCGTTCGGCCAGGGCCGGCTGCGCGGCGATGATGGTGCACTACACGCGCCCGAGCGGGACGATGCCCCTGGTCGACGAGGCCAAGGCCATCGCGAAGGCCGCGTCCGACGTCGGCATCCGCATCGCGTTTGCGATGGCCGTGCGCGACCAGAATCCGATCGTCTACGGTGATGCCGAGCCGGTGCTCTCGGGTCTCTCCGGCGATGCTCGCAAGACCGTCGAGGAGCTGTTCGTCCGCGCGCCGATGTCGCCAAAGGCGTATATTGAACTCACGGAGGCCATTGCCTCGGCCATCGCCGGTCCAATGGTGGACGTGCAGCTCGGGCCTGCCGGCGTGCAATGGTGCTCGATGCCGCTGCTGGAAGCGGTGGCGGAGAATTCGGCGCGGACTGGCCGCCGGATTCACATGCATCTGCTGGAGACCGTGTACCAGCGCGCCTGGGCCGATCAGAATTTTCCAGACATGGTGCGCTGGCTTCGCGACGTTGGCTTCCTCTCCGAGCGGCTGACGCTGGCGCACTGCATCCATGCGCGCCCGGATGAGCTTGAGATGATCGCGGCCTCCGGTACGCGCATCGTCACCAATTTCAGCTCGAACATGCATCTGCGCTCTGGCCTCGCCCCGATCGCCGCCGCGCACGAATGCGGCTGCGCCGTCGCCGTCGGCGTCGACGGGCTGGCGCTGGACGAGGACGACGACATCTTGCGCGAGATGCGGCTGGTGCAGATGGCCCATGGCGGCCTCGGCTTCAGGCAGACGTGGACGCCGGCCGAGATGTTCTCGCTCGCCATCCGCAACGGGCGCCGCGCCACCGGCGCGCCCGGGAGCGGCGAGCTCGATACCGGAAGCCCCGCCGACTACGTCGTGATCGATCTCGACCGGCTCGACCGCGACCGGATCATGCCGGTCGACCCCATGGCGCTGCTGTTCGCGCGCGGCAATGCGTCCCTGGTGAAGGAGGTCGTCGTCGCGGGCAGGACGATCGTGAGGGACGGGGTCTGTTGCGGCGTTGATCTGCCGGCGATCGAGCAGGAATTGCGCGCCCTGTATCGGACCGGCGCGGGCAAGCTCGCGAACTTCCAGCGGATGTGGCCGCCCCTGGCGGAGCGGTTGAGCGGCTGGTTCGAACAGCAGCTGACGTGCCAGTGAAACGGCTCCCGTTCGCCCAGTATTGAAAAGTGCGATAGCTGGTAGTCGCTGCCCCGTCTGGCGGGCGCTGCATGCGTCGGTTATCACCTCCGCGATTCCGTCGCGACAAGGTCGACGACCCTATTGAGGAGCAGCCGATGCGTCTACCCGTTCTTTTCCTGGCCCTGAGTAGTATCGCCGGCGCAGCGTCAGCCGAAGACCTCTCGGGCACGCTCCAGAAGATCAAGGACACCAGGAAGATCACGCTGGGCTACCAGGAGGCCTCGGTCCCGTTCAGTTATCTGGACGGCAACCAGAAGCCGGTCGGCTTTGCCATGGACATCTGCCTCAGGATCGTCGAGGCCGTGAAGAAGCAGCTCGGCATGCCCGACATCGCCGTCGACACGCTCGCCGTGACCTCGTCGAACCGGATCCCCTTGATGGTCAACGGCACGCTCGATCTGCATTGCTCGGCAACCACCAACAATGCCGACCGCCAGAGGCAGGTCGCCTTCACCAACACGCATTTCCTCAGCGCGACGCGGTTCGCGGCCAAGAAGGCCGCCAAGATCAACACCATCGACGATCTCAAGGGCAAGGCGGTCACGGCGGTGGCGGGATCGGTCAACCTGACGCAGCTTGCCAAGGTCAACACCGAGCGCAATCTCGGCATCAATGTGATGCCGGCCAAGGACCAGGCCGAAGCCTTCCTGTTGCTGGAAACCGACCGCGCCCAGGCCTACGCGCTCGACGACGTGCAGCTCGCCGTCGCCATCGCGCGGTCGAAGGAGCCGCAAGCTTACATGATCAGCGAGGAGGCGTTCTCGAAGCCGGAGCCGTACGGCATCATGCTGCGGCGGGAGGATGCGCCATTCAAGGCGCTCGCCGACCGCGCAACAGCGGAGCTCTATGCAAGCCCGGAGATCGAGGTGCTCTACAAGAAGTGGCTGCAATCGCCAACCCCGCCGAACGGCCTCAACTACAACGTCCCGATGTCTCCGGCCTTGCGCAACGCCTTCAAGAAGCCGAGCTCGAGCGCCGACCCTGATGTCTATGTGGTGAATTGAGGCTGAGACGCTGCGCATTATTGCGCCCTCTCCCCTTGTGGGAGAGGGCAACTCCTGTCCAGACCGGATAGATAGGTAACACAGTAGACCGGATGGATGGGTGACAGTTCTCTGTCGGCTGGGAGGATCAGCCGATGCCTTGGCGGGAGA
>NZ_SMBR01000024.1:0-70406 GCF_004346455.1 Bradyrhizobium sp. R2.2-H | reverse complement strand
GCCGGCGCCCGCGCCCGTTGCCAAGGCTGAAGTAAAGGCTGAAGTGAAGTCCGAAGCAAAGCCTGAGCCCGCCCCCGAAGCGCCTGTCGCGGAAGCAAAACCCACCAGGGAGAAGGCCGCACCGAAGAAGTCGACGGCCGACGAGGGCGCCTCCGAGGGCGACCGCATCGCCAACCAGTCGATCCGCGTCAACGTGGATACGCTGGAGCACCTGATGACCATGGTCTCCGAGCTGGTCCTGACCCGCAACCAGCTGCTGGAGATCTCGAGGCGCAACGAGGACACCGAGTTCAAGGTGCCGCTGCAGCGCCTGTCCAACGTCACCGCCGAGCTGCAGGAAGGCGTCATGAAGACGCGCATGCAGCCGATCGGCAATGCCTGGCAGAAGCTGCCCCGCATCGTCCGCGATCTCTCATCCGAACTGGGCAAGCAGATCGAATTGGAGATGCACGGCGCCGACACCGAGCTCGACCGCCAGGTGCTCGATCTGATCAAGGACCCGCTCACCCACATGGTGCGCAACTCCGCCGATCATGGCCTCGAGACCCCCGCCGAGCGGCTCGCCAGCGGCAAGGGCGAGCAGGGCACCATTCGCCTGTCCGCCTATCACGAGGGCGGCCACATCATCATCTGCATCGCCGACAACGGCAGAGGCCTCAACACCGAGAAGATCAAGGCCAAGGCGATCTCCTCAGGTCTCGTCACCGAGGCCGAGCTGGAGAAGATGAGCGAAGCCCAGATCCACAAGTTCATCTTCGCGCCGGGCTTCTCCACCGCGGCCGCCATCACCTCGGTGTCGGGGCGCGGCGTCGGCATGGACGTGGTCCGCACCAATATCGACCAGATCGGCGGCACCATCGACATCAAGAGCGTGGCCGGCGAAGGAAGCTCGGTCACCATCAAGATCCCGCTGACGCTCGCCATCGTCTCGGCGCTGATCGTGGAAGCCGCCGGCGACCGCTTCGCCATCCCGCAGCTCTCGGTGGTCGAGCTGGTGCGGGCCCGCGCCAATAGCGAGCACCGCATCGAGCGCATCAAGGACACCGCGGTCCTCAGGCTCCGCAACAAGCTGCTGCCGCTGATTCACCTGAAGAAGCTGCTCAAGATCGACGACGGCGCGGCCTCGGATCCCGAGAACGGCTTCATCGTGGTGACCCAGGTCGGCAGCCAGACTTTCGGCATCGTGGTCGATGGTGTCTTCCATACGGAAGAGATCGTCGTGAAGCCGATGTCCACGAAACTGCGCCACATCGACATGTTCTCCGGCAACACCATTCTGGGCGACGGCGCGGTGATCATGATCATCGATCCCAACGGCATTGCCAAGGCGCTCGGCGCCGCCGGCTCCTCGGCCCATGACATGGGCGACGACGCGGCCGGCCATCACATCGGCAGCGGCGAGCAGACCACCTCGCTGCTGGTGTTCCGCGCCGGCTCGTCCCAGCCCAAGGCGGTCCCGCTCGGGCTCGTCACCCGCCTGGAGGAGCTGCCGGCCGACAAGATCGAGTTCTCGAACGGCCGCTACATGGTGCAGTACCGCGAGCAGCTGATGCCGCTGGTGGCCATGGAAGGCGTCACCATCGCCAGCCAGGGCGTCCAGCCGATCCTGGTGTTCGCCGACGACGGCCGCTCCATGGGCCTCGTCGTCGACGAGATCATCGACATCGTCGAGGAACGGCTCAACATCGAGGTCGGCGGCTCGAGTTCGGGCATCCTGGGCTCGGCCGTGATCAAGGGCCAGGCCACCGAGGTGATCGACGTTGGCCACTTCCTGCCCATGGCGTTCTCCGACTGGTTCACCCGCAAGGAGATGAAGCCGTCGATGCATTCGCAGGCGGTGCTGCTGGTCGACGATTCAGCCTTCTTCCGCAACATGCTGGCTCCGGTGCTCAAGGCCGCCGGTTACCGCGTCCGCACCGCGCCGACCGCGCAGGAGGGCTTGGCTGCGCTCCGCGCCCAGAGCTTCGACGTGGTGCTGACCGACATCGAGATGCCCGACATGAACGGGTTCGAGTTCGCCGAAGTGATCCGGTCCGACAACAACCTCGCCGCGATGCCGATCATCGGCCTGTCCGCGCTGGTGTCGCCGGCGGCGATCGAGCGCGGCCGTCAGGCCGGCTTCCACGACTACGTCGCCAAGTTCGACCGTCCCGGCCTGATCGCGGCGCTGAAGGAGCAGACCGCGGGCGCCGCCGGCGCTTCCGAGCTGAGCCGGGCCGCGGCGTAAGCAAGGCAAGGGATCAGGAGAGACACATGACCAGCAAGACCCAGTCGGCCGACGGCGCCATGGTCGAATACGTCACCGCGATGATCGGCGGCCAGCTGTTCGGCCTGCCGATCTCCCGCGTCCAGGACGTGTTCATGCCCGAGCGCGTCACCCGCGTTCCCCTGTCCTCGCGCGAGATCGCAGGCGTGTTGAACCTGCGCGGCCGCATCGTGACCGTCGTGGACATGCGCTCGCGTCTCGGCCTGCCCAGGGACGAGGACGGCAAGACCCCGATGGCGGTCGGCGTCGATTTGCGCGGCGAATCCTACGGCCTCCTCATCGACCAGATCGGCGAGGTGCTGCGCCTGCCCGAGGACGGCAAGGAAGAGAACCCCGTCAACCTCGACCCCCGCATGGCCAAGCTCGCCGGCGGCGTCCACCGCCTCGACGGCCAGCTCATGGTCGTCCTCGACGTCGATCGCGTCCTCGAGCTCGCACCCGAAATGATGGCGGCCTGAACCAACGAAACCATCGAAGCCGGAGAACCAAAATGAAGACGTGTTTGGTGGTCGATGATTCCAGCGTGGTGCGCAAGATCGCGCGCCGGATTCTGGAAGGTCTCGAATTCGAAGTCACCGAGGCTGAGGACGGCGCGAAGGCGCTCGAGATCTGCCAGCGGCAGCTGCCCGATGCGGTGCTGCTCGACTGGAACATGCCCGTGATGGACGGCTTCGAGTTCATGGGCCACATGCGCCGCCTGCCCGGCGGCGACCAGCCCAAGGTGGTGTTCTGCACCACCGAGAACAACGTGGCTCATATCGCGCAGGCGCTCAGCGGCGGCGCCAACGAGTACATCATGAAGCCTTTCGACAAAGACATTATCGCCGACAAGTTCGCTGAAGTTGGTTTGATCCCGGTCGGACAAGCCATGGTCTGAGTGTGTCTGGCCCGAGTGCTTGGGCCAGAGTGTTCCAGTACAGCTTCCGAGAGGCCATCCGTGACCCCGACCGAGTATGAGTATCTGCGCAAGTTCCTAAAGGACAATTCCGGTCTCGACCTGTCCGCAGACAAGCAATATCTGATCGAGAGCCGCCTGCTGCCGCTCGCTCGCAAGACCGGGCTCTCCGGCATCGCCGAACTGGTGCAGAAGCTGCAAGCCGGCTCGCGCACGCTGATCACCGATGTGGTCGAGGCGATGACCACCAACGAGACCTTCTTCTTCCGCGACAAGGTCCCGTTCGATCATTTCCGCGACCACATCATGCCCGAGATCATCAAGGCGCGGGCCAACCGCCGCAGCGTGCGGATCTGGTGCGCCGCCGGCTCGACCGGGCAGGAGCCCTATTCGCTGGCGATGTGCCTGAAGGAGATGGGCGCGGCCCTCACCGGCTGGCGCGTCGAGATCATCGCGACCGACCTGTCGCAGGAGGTGTTGGAGAAGGCGAGGGCCGGCATCTACAGCCAGTTCGAGGTGCAGCGCGGCCTGCCGATCCAGATGCTGGTCAAATATTTCAAGCAGACCGGCGAGACCTGGCAGATCAATCCCGAATTGCGGGCGATGATCCAGCACCGCCAGCTCAACCTGCTGCACGACTTTGCCCAGCTCGGCACCTTCGACGTCATCTTCTGTCGCAACGTGCTGATCTATTTCGACCAGGACACCAAGATCAACATCTTCAACCGGCTGGCGCGCCAGATCGAGCCGGACGGCTTCCTGGTGCTGGGCGCCGCCGAGACCGTGGTCGGACTGACCGACACGTTCCGGCCGATTCCGGAGCGACGCGGCCTCTACAAGCCGAACGATCCGCGTGCGGCAGCAGCCAAGCCGGTTCTCGCCGCAGCGGCGCCGCGCATGGCGGCGGCGATGGCGGGGCAATAACATGGCCGACGATGGCAAGGGCGCGGAGCGCGTGACGTTCAGCCGCGGCTACGATGTCTGCATCATGGCCATCGACGGCACCTGGCGGCGGGACTGCAAGCTCAACGCAATCTCCGACACCGACGCCATCCTCACGGTGGAGGGCTCGATCCAGGGATTGAATCTGAAAGAGTTCTTCCTGCTGTTGTCGTCAACGGGCCTCGCCTACCGCCGCTGCGAGCTGGTCCGCGTCAACGGCGCCGAAATGGACATCCAGTTCCTGCGCGGCAAGAACAGGAAGAAGCGCGGTGCGGCCGGCGGCCATGACGCCGCGGCGTGACCTGGTCGCAGCGTGACCTGGTCGCAGCGTGACCTGGTCGCAGCGTGACCTGGCCGCAGCGTGACCTGGCCGCAGCGCCGCCATTCCTTCCGGCACCTTGCTTCACATCTGCTGAACACATTCGAATCAATTGGCCGCAGCGGCTTTACATCGCCTAAGCGCGAGCCGTGTATCCATTGAGGGTCTCAATCTCAGGATACGGAAATGCCCAGAAGTTCTCTTTCCCCCGTCTCGTCAAACCTGCCGGATGTCGCCGAGCGGCGTGCGCTTCAGCTCCTGGTGGTCGACGACGACGCCACGCAGCGCCACCTGATCGCGGTCGCCGCCAAGCAGGCCGGCCATGAAGTCACCGTGGCGCCATCGGTGACGGACGCGATCGAGAAGCTCCGCGCCGCGCGCTTTGATTGCGTGACGCTCGACCTCGTGCTGGAGGACGGCGACGGCATCGACGTGCTGCGCGAGATGGCGAGCGCGAAGTTTGCGGGCTCCGTGATCGTCATCAGCGGCATGGACGGCAAACGCCGCAGTGCCGCCCGCAGCTTTGCCCGCTCCGTCGGGATCGAGCTGCAGAGCCTGCCGAAGCCGCTGGATCTCGCGGCCCTGCGCATCAGCCTCGCCAACCTCGGCAAGATCGCGATGGGGCTGCCTGCGATCCACACCTGGGGTGGTGTCGCCAACGACGCGATCGTGGAACGGCACCGCGCCTGACGCGCGGGGCTGCCATGCAAGCGGCTGCGGCGGTTCCGCCGCGCTGATTGCGGCTCAGGCCGGCCTGCCGGATTCCGACAATTGCTGCAGGGCGTGGTCGAGCCCCGCCCGGCAGGCAATGAGCGCGGCGCCCGCCGCGGCGTAACGGGGCGTGACGTCGTCGAGCACGAAAATCTCATTGGAACCCGCGACAGCGCTCACGTGCCCCGCTGCGTCTTCTTCCGCCATGACTGCGTCGATCAGGCGCAGACTGATGTCGATGCGCGCGATCAGAGAGCGAAGATCGGCTGCGATCAACTGAGGGTTTTCAGTTGCAGACGTCGCGACAAGCGGGGCCGTGCCGGCGAAATTTAGCATGGATAATCTCCGTGTCCCGCAATTAGGCACCCTGCCGCTACTTGTGCGTTAAGTCCATGTCCCGTACAAATACGGGTGGGCCGAATCCGCGCCGAGCGCCATAAAGGTTGGCGCGGACGCGAGTCCTTCATGCCAACCGGATGTGGCACATGGCCGAACAAAGCTCTCGCGGTGAAATCTTCGTGGTGGACGACGACCCTGCCGTTCGCGACACCTTGTCGATGGTGTTGAAGGCGGCTGGCTATGAGGTGATCTGTTTTGCGGACGGAGCAGCACTGCTCTCGGTCGCGCGAAGCCGCACACCGGCTGCGATTCTGCTCGACGTGCATATTCCCGGAAAGTCGGGTCTCGACATCCTGAAGGAGTTGCACGGCGAGGACTATCCGGCGCCGATCTTCATGATCTCCGGTCAGGGCGACATCGCGATGGCGGTCGGCGCGATCAAGAGCGGCGCCCTCGACTTCATCGAGAAGCCGTTCCGCGGCAGCGAGATCGTCGGCCGGCTCGACGAGGCGATCGGCGCCTATGCACGCAGGCAGGCGCAGAATGCAGCGCCGAAATTCGGCTCGCTGCATTTCCCCGGACGCGAGCCGCTGACGCGCAGGGAGCGCGAGGTGCTGGAGCAGTTCGCTTCCGGTGCATCCAACAAGGAAGCCGGCCGCACGCTCGGCATCAGCCCGCGCACGATCGAGGACCATCGCGCCAATATCATGAAGAAGCTCGGCGCCCGCAATGCCGCCGATCTGATCCGCATCGTGATGACCGCGGCACAGCGGGCGTCGTAGGCGACTGATTCTCTCTCGTGCCCCGGACGCGGTGCATCATGCAATGATGCGCCGCTGAGCCGGGGTCCATCTCTCCAATTTCACGGCTCAACGCTGGGTCCCGGCTCTGCACCGCAGCGCCTGCGCGCCGCAGTGCGTCCGGGACACGAGAGCAATCATCCGCTCAGCGCCTTGCGGATGATCCGCGCCAGATCCGATTTGCGATAGGGCTTGGCCAGCAACATCACGCCCGAATCCAGCCGGCCGTGATGGATGATCGCGTTCTCGGTATAGCCTGACGTGTAGACCACCTTGAGATCCGGGCGCGTCTTCATCAACTCGTCGGCGAGCTGCCGTCCGTTCATCTTGCCGGGCATGATGACGTCGGTGAACAGAAGGTCGAACGGCTTTCCGCTGGCGACGATCGCGAGCGCCTCCGCAGCGTTGGCAGCCTGCAAGGTGACGTAACCCAGCGAATGCAGTTGCGCCAGCACGTAGTCCCGCACCAGCCGGTCGTCCTCGACCACGAGGATCGTCTCGTGTCCGCCCTCGATCGTCGCCGGCGTCACGCCCTCGCCGACCGCTGCCGCCGTCTTCCCGGGCGGCAGGTACATCTTGATCGTGGTGCCGTGGCCCTCCTCGCTATAGATCTTGATGTGACCTGCGGACTGCTTGATAAAGCCGTAGACCATCGAAAGCCCGAGCCCGGTGCCCTTGCCCGGTCCTTTCGAGGTGAAGAAGGGGTCGAACACCCTGGGCAACATGCTCGCAGGGATGCCGGTGCCGGTGTCGCTCACGGCGATCAGCACGTAATGTCCCGGCGGCACATCGTTCGCACTGGCATAGACCTCGTCGAGATAGGCGGCGCCAGTCTCCAGGATCAGCTTGCCGCCGCCGGGCATGGCGTCACGAGCATTGAGTGCGAGGTTGAGGATCGCGGTGGTGAGCTGGTTGGGATCGACGATCGCGACGCAATTCTCGCCCTCGAACACCGATTCGATCTGGATCTGCTCGCCCAGCGTCGGCCGCAACAGTTTTGCGGTGTCGACGATCAGCGAGTTGATGTCGATCTCGCGCGGCTGGAGCGGCTGCTTGCGCGCGAAGGCGAGCAGGTGCTGGGTCAGATCGGCGCCGCGCGCGGCGGCCTCGTCGATCATCTTGGTGATGGCCGCGAGCTGCGGTTCCTTCGCGACCGCCTCCGCGAGAATCTCGATCGTTCCGGTGATCACGGTGAGAATGTTGTTGAAGTCATGCGCCACGCCGCCGGTAAGCTGGCCGACAGCCTCCATTTTCTCGGCATGACGGATGCGTTCCTCGGCGGCGACCTTGTCGGTGAGGTCGCGGCAGAAGACGTTGAACAGCAGGCCCTCGCGACGCTTCAGGGCGGTGACGCTCAGCTCGGCCCTGAATTCCTTGCCGTCGCGGCGGCGGCACATGAGCTCGCGGCGGCGGTTCAGCGTCCTGCCGTCCTCATCATCGAGGAAGCGCCTCAGTCCCGCTCTGACCCTCTCGTGCTCGCTCTCGGCGACGATCAGATCGATCGCGCTCTTGCCGAGCACCTCGTCACGGCGCCAGCCGAAGAGCTGTTCGGCCTGCGAATTCCAGCTCAGGATGCTGCCGGTCTCGTCGGTCTGGACGAAGGCGTCGAGCGAGGTCTCGACGATGTTGCGGGCGAGCCGTTCACTCTCGCGCAGCGATTCCTGCGCGAGCCGTGCTTCTGTCATGTCGCGACCGACGAAGAAAAATCGATGCGCCGGCCCGGACCAGTTGCCGAGCCAGGACAGCCAGACTTCGTGGCCGTTCTTGTGGAAGCAGCGGGTGTCGGCGAGCTTTGGACGCTCGCCGTGCCGCAAGGCGCGCATCTCGGCGCGCGACTGCTCCAGATGATCGGGATGAATGAAATCGGCGCCGCTGCGGCCGCTCATCTCGTCCGGCCGGTAGCCGAGAATGGCTTCGCTGCTCGGGCTGATCTGCGCGATATGGCCCCGCGCATCCATGATCATGATCAGGTCCTGCGATGTCTCGAAGATCTGTCGCCGCTCCTCGAGCTGGTGCTGCAGCGCCCGCTCGGCGCGCCGCGCCTCGGTCAGGCTGCTCGCGCTCCCGGAGACGCCGACGATCTCGCCGGATGGCCCCCTGATCGGCGAGAGGCTGAGCGAGATTTCGACCGGCGTGCCGTCCTTGCGCAGGCGCACGGTCTCGAACCGTTCGATCGGATCGCCCCGCGCGATCCGCTGCAAATAGTCCTTGCCATGCGCGCGACGGTCGGGCGGGACAATGATCGACGTGGGCTTGCCGATCGCCTCATCCGCCGAATAGCCATAGAGACGTTCGGCGGCCGGGTTCCAGCCCGTGATGACCGCATCGAGCGTCTGCATCACGATCGCATCGTCGGACGATTCCACCGCGGCGCTGAACAGCCTTTCGCGCGCCGCGTGATGGCTTCGCGCGGCCTCGGTGCGGCGATGCTCCTCGATCTCGCGTTCGAGAGCGGCCGTTTTCGCACGGGTCTCCTCGATCATCCGGGCAAAGGCCCGCGCCAGCACGCCGGTCTCGCCGCCGGCGTCGACGGGAATCTCCGCTGGACGTCCGCTGCCGATCGCCTGCACCGCCGCGGTGAGGCGCCCGATCGGGCGAGTCAATGAGCGCGCCAGCAGCACCGCGAGCGCGGCCGCGGCGAGAACGGCCAGCACGCCGACGAGCAGGGACGTTCTCTGGATGGCAGCCGGCACGCGGCCGAAGACGGACGAGGGAACGGTTACGATGATGGCGGCCCATTCCTTGTTCGCAAGCAGTGCCGGCGCGATGGCCGCGCCGCTCGGTCGGCCCAACTCAGCGGTTGTGACCCGCGTGGCTACGTCCGGCGTGCCTGCCAGGGCCGAGAAGAATGGAAAGTCACTGCGCCAATTGGTGGGATGTCCGCGCGATGAGCCGAATTCCTGTGTACGGTCGGGATGGACGAGATAGTCGCCGCGCGAATTCACGACGTAGAGCTCTCCTCCCGAACTCCTGGTCGAGCGGATGCGGTCGAGCGCCGGGCGCATGTCGATATTGGCGACGATGATGCCGAACGGCCTGTTGTCCGGCGTGAACAGGGGCGTCGCGACGCGAAGAGTCGGAACGTGCGGCTCCGTGGTCCCGCCCCGTCGCGTGGCGAGTTCGACGGGCGAAACATAGATCTCGCCCGGCGCCAGCCGTATCGTTTCCTGGAAATAGGTTCGCTCGCCCTTGCCCTCCAGTTCGTCGTCGGGGGCGATCCGGGCCGTTCCGCCCGGGCCGGTGCGATCGACGCGGACCAGTTCGCGCTGGTCGTTGTCGACACCGATGATTCGGAACTGCCCATAGATGGACTTGGCGTCGATCTCGGCCGCGAGCCGCGTCGCGATACGCTCGCGCCAGGTTTGCTCCGAGACGCCATCGACGGGGTCGGTTCCGCCACCGGTGTGAGCGCGGATGAGGCCATTGATTGCCGCTGCGGCGCGATAGCCGATCAGATCGCCGCGCGCGCCGGCAACGTAGGATTCGAGATTGGCTGCCAGCAGGCGCGACTCGGCTTCGACCCGCTCCAGGACCCGTGGAATGACGGCCCGTGTGGTGTTGCGATAGCCCAGCCATCCGACCGCGGCCACGGTCACCGCCACCAGCAGGATCATCGCGATGGCCAGCCGTGTTGCCAACGTCGTTGCCAGTCTCATGGGGATCTTCGCCGGGCTTGCCGTATCGCGTCCGTTTTGGCCCGGAGCAAAGGAGGTGTCCTGGTCATCTGCAGCCATCGCCGGCGACAGTCAGGTGATGACCAGCCCGTTCCAGCAGCCGGATGGTGGTCTCCAAGGCCGGATCGTCATCCACGATCAGGATGTTGGCCACGTCTGAAATCCTCCGGGTCAGTGGGGAAGTCCCCGGCGACCATCAAAGCCATCAAAAACATGAAATTGTTGCGCGGATTCTCGTCTGTGGGCAAGCACTTCGGAGCCTCTCCGGCCTGAGGTGCCGATTTTTTGCCCCGCACCGTCCCTATGCTCGCCCAAGTGCATAGCAGAGGTTCGCTCTCAGCCCGCCCAGCGCCTTGCCGGGCATGGAGGGCCTGTGAGAAGAGCAGGGCCGATCCTTCGGACGGACAAGGAATAAAATGACCAACAAGAAGAAGTCGCCCGACCAGCTCCGCAGCGCGCGCTGGTTCGCGCCCGACGATCTGCGCTCGTTCGGCCACCGCTCCCGTGCCATGCAGATGGGCTACGCTCCGGAGGAGTGGAAGGACCGCCCGATCATCGCGATCCTCAACACCTGGTCGGACGCGCAGCCTTGTCACATGCATTTCAAGTCGCGCGTCGACGACGTCAAGCGCGGTATCCTGATGGCGGGCGGCCTGCCGCTGGAGCTGCCGGCGCTGTCGCTGTCGGAATCGCTGCTCAAGCCCACCACGATGCTCTATCGCAATCTGCTGGCGATGGACGCCGAGGAATTGCTGCGCAGCCATCCCATCGACGGCGTCGTGCTGATGGGCGGCTGCGACAAGACCACGCCGGCGCTGCTGCTGGGGGCGACCTCCATGAACATCCCGGCGATCTATCTGCCGGCAGGTCCCATGCTGCGCGGCAACTGGAAGGGCAAGACGCTCGGCTCGGGCTCGGACGGCTGGAAATACTGGGACGAGCGCCGCGCCGGAAAAATCTCCGACAAGGACTGGCTCGACATCGAGGCCGGCATCGCCCGCAGCTACGGCACCTGCATGACCATGGGCACGGCCTCGACCATGACGGCGATTGCCGAGGCGATCGGCATGACGCTGCCCGGCGCCTCCTCAATTCCGGCGGCCGATGCCAACCACATCCGCATGGCCTCCGAATGCGGCCGCCGCATCGTCGAGATGGTGTGGGAGGATCTGACGCCGAAGGTGATCCAGACCCGCAAGGCGTTCGAGAACGCGATCGCGGTGGCGATGGCGATGGGCTGCTCCACCAACGCGATCATCCATCTCATCGCTCAGGCCCGCCGCGCCGGCCAGGATATCGGCCTCGACGATTTCGAGACCGCGAGCCGCAAGGTGCCCGTCATCGCCAATGTCCGTCCAAGCGGCGATACCTATCTGATGGAGGACTTCTTCTATGCCGGCGGCCTGCCGGCGCTGATGAATCAGATCAAGCCGCATCTGCATCTCGACTGCATCACCGTCACCGGCAAGACGGTGGCTGAGAACATCGCGGGCGCCGAGGTGCACAACGCCGACGTGATCCGCTCCATCGACAATCCCATCTACAAGGAGGGCGCGCTCGCCGTGCTCAAGGGCAATCTCGCGCCCGACGGCTGCGTCATCAAGCCGAGCGCCTGCGCGCCGCGCTTCCTCAAGCATACGGGACCGGCGCTGGTGTTCGACGACTATCCTTCGATGAAGAAGGCGGTCGACGATCCCAACCTCGACGTCACCGAGGACCACATTCTCATCCTGCGCAATGCGGGGCCGCAAGGCGGGCCGGGCATGCCGGAATGGGGCATGCTGCCGATCCCGACCAAGCTCGTGAAGCAGGGCGTGCGCGACATGGTGCGCATCTCGGATGCGCGCATGAGCGGCACCAGCTACGGCGCCTGCATCCTGCACGTTTCGCCAGAATCCTATATCGGCGGTCCGCTGGCGCTGGTGCAGAATGGCGACCGCATCACGCTCGACGTCGCCGCGCGCACGATCAATCTCGACGTCCCCGAGGCCGAGCTCGACAGGCGCCGCGCCGCCTGGAAGCAGCCCGAGCCCCGCTTCGAGCGCGGCTATGGCTGGATGTTCACCAGGCACATCAAACAGGCCAATGACGGCTGCGACTTCGATTTCCTTGAGACCGATTTCGGCGCGCCGATCGGCGAGCCGTCGATTTACTGACGTCGTTCCGGGGCGCGCGTAGCGCGAACCCGGAACCCATTTCACCGCGCTCCGTGTGGCCCGATGGATTCCGGGTTCGCCGCTGCGCGACGCCCCGGAATGACAAGAGGATGTCTATGTCAAAACTCAGTGACGCCACCCGCAACAAGCTCAAATCCGTCTCCACCGCCACGGTCGCCACCGCCCTGTTCAAGCGCGGCCTGCGCATCCAGATGATCCAGGATGTGCATCCCTTAGGTCCCGATCAGCCGACCATGGTCGGCGAAGCCTTCACGCTGCGCTACATGCCGGCGCGCGAGGATCTCAACACCATCGACGTGTTCAAGGACCGTTCGCATCCGCAGCGCAAGGCCGTGGAAGATTGCCCTCCGGGCGCGGTGCTGGTGATGGACAGCCGCAAGGACGCCCGCGCGGCCTCCGCTGGCGCGATCCTGGTAACGCGATTGATGAAACGCGGCGTCGCCGGCATCGTCACCGACGGCGGCTTTCGCGATTCCGCCGAAATCGCAAAGCTCGGCTTTCCCGCCTTCCATCACCGTCCCTCGGCGCCGACCAACCTCACGCTGCACCAGGCGATCGAGATCAACGTCCCGATCGGCTGCGGTGACGCTCCGGTGTTTCCCGGCGACGTCATCCTGGGCGATGCCGACGGCGTCATCGTGATCCCGGCCCATCTCGCGGACGAGATCGCGAGCGAGACCTTCGAGATGACAGCGTTCGAGGACTTCGTCACCGAGGAAGTCGGCAAGGGCCGGGGCATCTTCGGCCTTTATCCGGCGACCGACCCGCAGACGCTCACCGACTTCGCGGAATGGCGGAAGAGGAACGGGCGGTGACTGTTCTGCAGATCGCGCCACATCCTCGGGTGTCGTCCCGGACAAGCGAAGCGCAGATCCGGGACCCATAACCCCAGGGAGCAGTTTGGAGAAGACTTGCAGTTAAGAAGTCGTCGTCGGTACTGTCACCTGCGCCTCACCGATACATCACGCGGTATGGGTCCCCGCCTTCGCGGGAACGACAGCGGACGGTGTTGCTCCGGGTCTGGCTACACCCCGGCCTCCGCCATGCCCGCCGCCCACAGCGCGAACGCATAGACGATCGCGACTTCATCGAGCCGGTCGAATCGTCCCGACGCGCCGCCGTGGCCGGCGCCCATGTTGGTGCGGAGCAGGACCGGGCCGCCGCCGGTCATGGTGGCGCGCAGGCGCGCGATCCATTTGGCGGGCTCCCAATAGGTGACGCGCGGGTCGGTCAGGCCGCCCATCGCCAGGATCGCCGGATAGTCCTTCGCCGCGACGTTGTCATAAGGCGAGTAGGACAGGATGGTGCGAAAATCCGTCTCGCTCTCGATCGGGTTGCCCCATTCCGGCCATTCCGGCGGCGTCAGCGGCAGCGTGTCGTCGAGCATGGTGTTGAGCACGTCCACGAACGGCACCTCGGCGACGATGCCGGCGAACAAGTCGCCGGCGCGGTTGGCGACCGCGCCCATCAGCATGCCGCCGGCCGAGCCGCCATGGCCAATGATGCGCCTGGCGCTGGTGTATTTCGCATCGATCAGCGCCCGGGCGCTGGCGGCGAAATCGTCGAACGAGTTGGTCTTCTTCTCGCGCTTGCCGTCGAGATACCAGCCCCAGCCCTTGTCGGCGCCGCCGCGGATATGGGCGATGGCGTAGACGAAACCGCGATCGACCAGCGACAGGCGGTTGGCGCTGAACGAGGCCGGCATCGCCATGCCGTAGGAGCCGTAGCCGTAGAGCAGGAGCGGCGCCGAACCGTCCAGCTTCAGCCCGCGGCGATGCAGGATCGAGACCGGCACCTCGGCGCCGTCATGCGCCTTCGCCATGATGCGCGTGGTGACGTAGTCGCTCGCATCATGGCCGGATGGAATCTCCTGCCGCTTGCGCAAGACGCGCGTGCGCTTGACCATGTCGTAGTCGTAGACTTCCGACGGCGTCGTCATCGAGGAATAGGCAAAGCGCAGATTCGTCGTCTCGAACTCGTAGGAGCCCATCGTGTCCAGCGAGTAGGCCGCTTCGTCAAACGCGATCGCGTGTTCTTCCTTCGTCGAGAGATCGCGGATCACGATTGAAGGCAGCGCGTTGGCACGCTCGAGCCGCACCAGATGGCCGGCATAGAGATCGAGGTCGATGATGTAGACGCCGGGACGATAAGGGATCAGGTCGCGCCAGTTCTTGCGCTCGGGCTGGCCAAGCGGCGCCGTCACGATCTTGAAGTCGATGGCGTCGTCGGCATTGGTGAGGATGAACAGCTCGTCGCCGCGGTCGGCGAGGGAATATTGCACGCCGTCCTCGCGCGCCGCGACCAGGCGCGGCGGCGCCTCGGGATTGGCGAGATCGATCAGCCGCTGCTCGCTCGTCTCGTGGTCGCCGCCCGCGATCACGCAGAAGCGGCCGCTGGTGCTCTCGTGCAGATGGGTGAACCAGCCGGCATCCTGCTCTTCGTAGACCAGCGAGTCGTCGGCCTGCCTGGTGCCGAGCCTGTGGCGCCAGACCTGCATCGGCCGGTGATTGTCGTCGAGCTTGACGTAGAAGAAGCTCTTGCAGTCCGCGGCCCAGACCACGCCGCCGTCGGTCTCCTCGACGACATCGTCGAGGTCCTTGCCGCTCGCCCAGTCACGCACGCGGATCGCGAAATATTCCGAGCCCTTGGTGTCCGCGCTCCAGGCCTGCAGCCTGTGATCGTGGGAGTGGCGGCTGCCGCCGAACTTGAAATATTTGTGGTCCCTGGCGAGCGCGTCGCCGTCGAGCACGATATGGCCCTCGCCGCCATCGCGCGGCATGCGGCCGAACAGCTCGTGCTGCCCGCCCTCGCGAAACCGGCGGAAATACGCGAAGGGCCCGTCGGGCGAGGGCACGCTCGAATCGTCCTCCTTGATCCGCCCGCGCATCTCGCGCACCAGCGTCTTCTGCAGGCTGGCCGTGTGGCCGAGCAGGCTCTCGGTGTAGGCGTTCTCTTCGTCGAGATATTTGCGGATATCGGGATCGAGCACGCTGGGTTCGCGCAGCACCTCCTGCCACTTGTCGTCCTTCAGCCAGGCATAATCGTCGGTCACGGTGATGCCGTGCCGCGTGAAGGAATGCGGCCGGCGCGGGGCGACGGGAAGCTTCGAAGGCGTCTTGGTTGAAGGTGTCTTGGCTTGTGTCACTCGGTCCTCGTTCAACTACGTGTCGCGACGTCGCCTTCTTCACCTCTCCCCGCTTGCGGGGAGAGGTCGGAATTTGCGCGAGCAAATTCCGGGTGAGGGGGTACAGGTCTCTCGACAGATCTCGTCCGTCGAGAGAGGCCCCTCACCCCTTCTCCCTCTCCCCGTAAGAATCGGGAGAGGGAGAAGGGGGGCCGCCGCTTGTTCGCGCGTTCCCTTATATCGTCCCGATTCCGTGAATTGCCAGCGCAGCGAGCGAAGGACTGCGCCGGGCCGCCGGGTTGTTGACCGGCTCCTTGTATGCTTTAGGGACGATATTCCGCCGCCGGTCCAGCCAGATGCTGTTTAATTCCTATTCGTTCATCCTGCTGTTCCTGCCGGTTGTGCTGGCCGGCTACTTCCGGCTCGGCCAGCACAGCAATCTCGCCCCGGTGATCTGGCTGGCGCTGGCTTCGATCACCTTCTACGCCATCGGCAGCTGGCAGTTCGTCGCCCTGCTGCTGCTCTCGATCGCCTTCAACTACGGCGTCGGCCATCTTCTCATCGTGGCGGAGCTCACGCGCCCACAACGAAAGGCCGCGCTCGCTCTCGGCGTCGCCGGCGATCTCCTCGTGCTCGGCATCTTCAAATATGCCGGCTTCGTCGCCGAGAACATCAACGCGCTGCTCGGCACGCATGTTGCGGTCCACATCCTGCTGCCGGTCGGCATCTCCTTCTATACGTTCACCCAGATCGCGTTCCTGGTCGATGCCTATCGCGGCCAGGTCGCGGCCTATGCGCTGCCGCATTACACGCTTTTCGTGACCTATTTCCCGCATCTGATCGCGGGACCGATCCTCCACCACAAGGACATGATCCCGCAATTCGAGCAGGAGGAATCAAAGCATCCGGACGCGCATCTGATTCTGTGCGGAATTATCATCTTCGCCATCGGCCTGTTCAAGAAGACCTGCCTTGCCGACGGCATCCAGCCGCTGGTCGCGCTTGCCTTCGAGGCGCGCTCGCCGAGCTTCGACCAGGCCTGGCTTGGCGCGCTCGCCTACACCTTCCAGCTCTATTTCGACTTCTCCGGCTATTCCGACATGGCGATCGGCATTTCGCTGATGTTCGGCATCTTCCTGCCGGTCAATTTCAACTCGCCCTACAAGGCGACCAGCATCGTCGAGTTCTGGCGGCGCTGGCACATGACGCTGTCGCAATTCCTGCGCGACTATCTTTACATCCCGCTCGGCGGCAACCGCAGAGGTCGCGTGCTGCGCTATGCGAATCTGATGATCACGATGCTGCTCGGCGGGCTCTGGCACGGCGCGGCCTGGACGTTCGTAGCGTGGGGCACGCTGCACGGCGCCTATCTTTGTCTCAATCATGCCTTCAACGCGCTGCCGAATCTCCCGTCGTCGCTGGCGCGACCGGCCCGCATCGCCGGAGCGGTTCTAACGTTTCTTGCCGTCGTCGTCGCCTGGGTGTTCTTCCGCGCCGAGAGCGTCGCATGGGCGCTACGCATCCTCCGCGCCATGGCCGATCCCGCCGATATCGTCTTCGGCCGCGAGGAGATTGCGGCGCTGGTGCTGGTGTCGGTCTACGCGGCGCTGGTGTGGCTGACGCCGAACACGCAGGCGATCATGGGCTACGATCACGGCAACCGCAGCGTCGGCGGGGCCTTGCTGGCAGGGCGCATGCGGCCGCTGTTCCTCTATGGCGCGTCGCTGGTGCTCGCGTTCGGCATTTTGGGCATCCAGAGCCACAGCGAGTTCATTTATTTCCGGTTCTGATGCGCGCACCGTTCACCAATGTGAGACGTCTTCTCCTCGCGAGCATCGTGGGCGCGCTGGCTGCGGCTACGCTGACCTTCGTGGTCGATCCCCTGCAGCTGTTTCGCCCCTCGCGCCTCGCCGCGGCGTTCTACTCCGACGACACGCGCGTGCAGAATGCCGGGCTGATCCGCAGCCAGCCGTTCGACACCGCCTTCATGGGCACATCGCTCGCGATCCATTTCCGCCAGAGCGAGATCAATCGCGTGCTCGGCGTCCATTCGCTCAAGCTGGCGATGACCGGCTCCAATTCGCGCCAGCAGGCCTTCGTGCTGGCGCAGGCGATCGACCGCGGCGCGCGGCGCGTGATCTGGGAGATGGATGATTTCATCTTCGTCGATGCCGCCGACATCGAGGCCGATCCCTATCTCTCCGTCGACCTCTATCGCGGAACGGCCAAGAGCATCGCGTCCTATCTGTTCAGCGCGGCGATGGCGAAGGAATCCCTGTTCGCATTGCTGCGTTCGATCCCGCCGCTGCGGGAGCCGCTGACCCGGGCGGCGCCGTTTCTGCCGATCAAGTTCGCGCTGTCCGACGTCGATGACATCTACGCGCTGCCGCGGGATTTCGATGTCGCGCGCGGCTACAACGCGACGAGGACGCTCGCGGCCTTCGCCCACATTACCGATCCCGTTCGCCGCCGCTTCCTCGGCGAGGGCTATGGTTACGACGCGATGGCCGGGCATTTCGAGCGCGACGCCGTCGGCCTCATCACGCGTCACCCCGGCGTAACCTTCGACATCTACTTCCCGCCCTATTCGATCCTGCAATTCGTCGCCATGCGCGATGCCTCACCGGAGACGCTGAAGATCGTCACCGATCTGACGGCGCATGTCGCGCGGCGCCTGACGCAGCTTCCCAACGTGCGCCTGCACGATTTCCGCGCGATCAAGCCGGTGACGCACGATCTCGACAATTACAGCGACGTCATCCACCATTCGCCGGTGGTGGACGCCATGGTGCTGAAGTGGCTGGCGAGTGGGGAATATCGCGTGGATCCGAAGGCCCCGCTTGCGTCGTTGGACGAGCTGAGGGCGCAGGTGGAAGCGTATCGCATGCGGCAGCTGTAGCCAAACGCTCCGCTGTCGTCCCGGACAAGCGCGCCTCAAGCGCGCGCAGATCCGGGACCCATAACCCCAGGGACAGGTTGTCGCGCGAGCTGGTAACTCCGAGGCTTCGTCAAGCCACGTCCTGTGGCTGTGGGTCCCGGATCAGCGCTCCGCCCTGACAACGCTACGCGTTGAGCTGCGCTTGTCCGGGACGACAGCGGAGTTTGTGGCGGCGTCTACGCCGCCACCTCTTCCCCCAGATATGAAACCGCCGCCTCCAGCCCGCCCTTGCCGTGCGGGATCTTCAGCGCGTTCAGGCCGATCTCGATCACCCCGAGCGTGCCGAGCAGCATCGGCGCATTTACATGGCCCATATGGGCGATGCGGAAGGCTTGTCCCGAGAGGTCGCCGATGCCGGTGCCGAGCACGACGCCGCACTTCTCCTTGCAATAGCGTTGCAGCACGGCCGGGTCGTGGCCGTTGCTCATGGTCACCGTGGTCACGGTGTTGGAGCGCTCGCCGGCTTCCGCCACGTTGAAGCCGAGCACCTGGCCTTCCGACCATACGGCGACCGCGCGGCGCGCGGCTTCGGCGAGCAGGCTATGGCGGCGGAAGGCGTTCTCCAGGCCTTCCTCGTGCAACAGGTCGATCGCCCGGCGCAGCGCGAACAACAGATGCACCGGCGCGGTGCCGGCATACTTACGATAATTCTCGGTGCCTTCGCGCTCGGTCCAGCTCCAATAGGGCGTCGACATGTTGGCCTTCTTGTGCACCTCGAGCGCGCGCGCATTGGCGGCGACGAAGCCAAGGCCGGGCGGCGTCATCAGGCCCTTCTGCGAGCCGGACATCGCGACGTCGATGCCCCATTTGTCCATCTCGAACGGCATGCAGCCGAGCGAGGCGACGGTGTCGACCATGTACAGCGCGGGATGACCGCTCGCCTTGATCGCCTTGCCGATCGCCTCGATGTCGTTCTGCACGCCCGAGGCGGTGTCGACCTGGACCACGACGACCGCCTTGATCGTGTGCTCCTTGTCGCGGCGCAGGCGCTCCTCGACCTCGTGCGGCCGCACCGCGCGGCGCCAGTCGCCCTTGAGCACCTCGACCTCGGCGCCCATCAGCGCCGCCGCATTGCCCCAGCCGATCGCAAAGCGCCCGCTCTCCAGCACCAGCACCTTGTCGCCGCGCGACAGCACGTTGCTCAGCGCCGCTTCCCAGGCGCCGTGACCGTTGGCGATATAGATGTAGGACTTGCCCTTGGTCGCAAACAGCTTCGAGATGTCGCCGAGCAGGCTCTCGGTCAGATCGAGCATCTCCTTGGAGTAGATGTCGATCGCCGGACGATGCATCGCCCGCAGCACCTCGTCGGGCATCGTGGTGGGCCCGGGGATGGCCAGAAACTCCCGGCCCGCGCGAACGGTCATTGCTGTTGGTCCTTGTTGCTCGAGAACAGGCTGATAGGTCGCTGGTTCATGCTTTTACGCGCGGCCGGGTCTCGAGAAAAGCACGCAAAATGCAGGGCTGGGTTATCGCTTCGTCTCCCGGCACCCGGCCGCTTCGGCTTCCTCCACCGAGCAGAACCAGCGAGTGCCCTTGCTGATCTTCATCTTGATCTGGGTGTACCAGCGGCTGGTTGGCTGGTGAAAGATGCACTCGCCGGCGCTGTTCACGTTGCCCTTGATGGTGCAGTCCGGCGAGGGCGCGACCGGCCCCGAGGCCGAGGCGAGCAGCACCGCATGCGCGCCATCGGGCGGCTTGGTGGCGCCCAGGATGGTCGTCTTCTTGTTGCGCACGCGCCAGTCCCAGGGCGCGATGAAGGCGCCCTGCCACATCCCGGCCTTGGCCTCGCGCGCGGCCTTCTCATCCGCCTCATAGTCGTGGGACATGCGGGTGTAGGCCAGTGCCCAGCCGTTGCGCACCAGCCATCTCTGGATGTCCTCGCCGCCGACCTCGCAGCGCGCCACGGTGCGGCCGCGCCGGTCGATCGACCTCGTGCGGCAGGCCCACCTCTTGCCCTCGGCGTATTTGGCAAGCTCGTCGCGGGCGGCGACGCCGCAGGTCCAGCGCTCGGTCCTGGTGTTGAGGCAGAGCTGGTCGACCGCAGGCGCGTCGATGCCGCCAAGCCGGATCCGCGTGTTCCCGATCACGACGGCATCGCCGGCGCGCACTTTTGCGATGCCGGTGATGTCGGCGGCGTGCGCGAGCGACGGGGCGAGGAAAGCAAGCGCAATCAGGAATCTTCGCAACATGCCGGTCCGGGTGTGATGAACGTCTCGATAGAGCGCGTGATTGTGGTCGGCTTTTGGCCACCGGGCCAGCTTATGCCGAACAGATAGGCTTTCAACTTCCCGTCATCTTCCGACGGCCCTTCACTAGCCCTCCAGGGGAGGGTAAGAGACCTACCCCCGCGCCATCGCCCGCTTCGCTATTGCAAGGCCCATCAGCACGAAGGCTGACGTCACCTCCGGCCCGCCCACCAATATTCGCGTCGGCGTCTTCATCTTGTTCCATTCATAGGCACGGAACGGGCCGCGGCGGCCGCCTTCGCCGAGGCTCGCGATGATGACGTTCAAGGCCGGCGCAAAGGCGCGCGGGTCGGCGCCGAGATGGCCGAGCGCGATCAGCGCGAGCGCGGCGTCGAACACGTTCATCTCGGCCGCCATCAGCTCGCCCTTGACGTAGGACAGCACGCGGTGGCGGATGAAATCGAAATCGCCTTCGGGATCGATCGCGGCCTGGGCCGCCAGCGGCAGTGCGAGGAAGGCGGCATAGCAGCGGCCGAAATAGGCGCTGTAGAGCTCCGGCAGGTAATAGATGTGCGAGCGCGGATTGGCGAAGGCACCGCTGGCCGCCAGCCGCTTCTGGAAGCCGATGATCCGATGCACGGTGGCGAGCCGCGCCGGCGTCTCCAGAATCTTCCAGCGCACCAGATTGCGGAAGCTGACCTCGAGAATGTCGAGATTGAGCGTCGGATCGAGATCGTTGCCGTAAGGGCGCTCGCCGTCGAGATTGTCGATCCAGGTCGCAACCCCACCCTCATAGTCGATATTGTCGTTGAGCGGCACGGTCACGCGCGGCGCGTTGACGCCGGCGCGCACCTGATAGCCCGCGTAGAAATCCAGCAATGGCTGGTCGATGATGGGATCGGTGCAGCCGGCTTGCGTTGCCGCGGAGATCGAGCACGCCGTGGTGTCGCAATCCGGCACGTAGATGCCGAAGCCGAGATCCTGCTTGATCTGCGCGAAGAAGCGGGAAAAGCGTGGATGCGGCGCCGGCGCGAGTGCGGTGACGACGTTGAAGCGCGCGCCGTCGATGCCCTCGACCTTCTCGCGGCTGATGTTGACGCAGAAATCGACCATGTCGGCGATCGCGCGCTCCGCCGCGACCTTGTCGGCGACCGAGGCGAGCCCGGTCTCGACGTAGCTCAGCAGCGCCTCGATGAAGAACGCATCGTAATAGGCCGAGCGGTGACGGATCTGCACCGGCTCCCACATCGGTTCGGCAATGCCTTTCCAGGGCGGATTGACGACGGCGCGCGCCGGCGATCGCGCGATGAAGACGCGGGCGAGATTGAACAGCAGCGAGGAGTTCTTGTAGCCGCGCGCGTTGAGGCCCGTCAGGGCCATGATCAGCTCGCGTCCGCGGAAATCGGGATCGCCGATCAGGTTGAAGGCGGCATAGGTCGGCAGGAAGCCGTTGCGGCGGTACGAGCCGAGCAGATGCTGCGCGCAGTCGCGGATCGCGCCGTCGATCTGTGCGCCCTGCGGCATGGCGGCGATGAACGGCGCCGGCGGCGGCCTTGGGTGGTCGAGCGCGATGCTGTCGACGAGATCGGCGATCGGCCGCCCGACCGCCGCCCAGTCGGGCTCGACCTCGTCGCGGGCGTGGACGAGTGCCTCGCGCAGCCGGGTCAGCCTGGCTTCGTCGCGCAGCTCGGGCAGGCCGGCGCGGCGGAGCAGGATGCGGAGCGCGGGATTGCCGAGTGCGGTCTTGTAGAATTTGGCCAGATGCAGATCGCCGCCGGTCGTGTCAGACAATACGGGATCGCAGACGTCGTAAAGCGAGGGGCCGTCCTTCCGCGCCGTCAGCGCCCGGCAGGCTGCGCCGGCAAAATAATGAAAGCTCATGAAATACCTGGTCGCGGGGGGCTCGTCCGGGGCCGGCGAGCGCGCACCTGTCCGCACACCAACCCCCTGCAAGTCTTTGAAAAAGCTACCCGGATTCGCAGGAAAAACAAATGTGATTGACGTCACAGAAAAAGCCGGCACGAGGCCTGCATTAGCGGCCTCCGGAATGCTACGGGGGCGTCAAGAATGGAGCTATCCAGCTCGGGGAATTAACCAACATATTCAGAGGTTTATCTCAAATTTCGAGCAATCTATTGCCCGAGGGCCTATATGCCGTTAAGGGTTTGTTTGGTGCGGCGCCGCAAATTGCGCGCAATTCGGGGGCACTCCCCCGGCCAATCCCTCAAACCTAAAGACGCTATCGCGCTACTCAAACAGTGTGCGCGCGCGTGGCTGGTCTTTGGCACAGGAAACGAACCGAGATGAATGTAAAGCAGCTCGACCTTTCCAGACGCACGATCGCCTTCGCCGCAGCCCTCATCGGCACGGTGTCGCTGGCGATCGGCGCCCATGCTGCTCTCAACATGCGTGCGATCGACGCCGCCAAGGCCGTCTCGACCGACCAGATCACCGGTTCGATCGGCCAGACCTCGCGCCTGGCTCTGGTCATCGGCAACGGACACTATCCCGACGCCAGCGCGCCGCTGACGCAGTCGATCAACGACGCCCGTGCGCTGTCCACGTCGCTGCGCAAGAACGGCTTTGACGTCGACATGGTTGAAGACGCGACCAAGGACGACATGGTCCGCGCCGTGGGCCGCCTGAAGTCCCGGATCAAGCACGACAGCGTCGTCATGCTGTTCTTCGGCGGCTTCGGCGTGCAGGCCGGCCGCGAGAGCTACATGCTGCCGGTCGATGCCGTGATCTGGAAGGAAAGCGACGTCCGCCGCCATGGCGTCTCCATCGAGGGCGTGCTCGAGATGATGAAGGAGCAGGGCGCCAAGGCCAAGCTCGTCGTGGTCGATGCCTCCCGCCGCAATCCTTACGAGCGCCGCTTCCGCTCCTATAGCCACGGCCTCGCGCCGATCAGTGCGTCGGACAATGCGCTGATCCTCACCTCCACCTCGCCCGGCAAGGTCGTCGACGACGGCAAGGGTGAGCACAGCGTGCTGGTCAGCGAGTTCCTCAACAACCTCAGCAAGCAGAACAGCGCCGAGAGCGTCTTCAACAAGACCCGCCTCGCCATCTCCCGCGCCAGCGAAGGCGACCAGGTCCCGACCGTTTCCTCCTCGCTGCTCGAAGACGTCCAGTTCGGCGAAGCCGGCGGCTAGTTTTTCATAGGTCTAGCGACGTCTCGTGCCCCGGACGCGGCGCATCATGCAATGATGCGACGCTGAGCCGGGGCCCAGGTCTCTCAGGGCTGTCACTTCGTCAGGGCCGTCACTTCGCGATGAGATGGGTCCCGGCTCTGCGCAGCAGCGTTACCGGACGATGCAACGCATCGCCTAGGCTGCGGCGCGCCCGGGACACGGGCCAAATTTTCGAGGTCTACTTCGCAGCTTCCGCGCTCGCCATCACCGGGCGCACCGGATCGCCTTCGCGCAGCAATGCGCCGGCGCGGGCGACGACGACATCGCCTTCGTTGAGGCCGTCGCGGACCTCGATGTTGCCGCCCGACATCAAGCCGACCTCGACACGCTTGGTCTCGACGCGGTTGCGGCGGATCACCTGCACCACGGTGCCGGCGGATGAATACTGCACGGCGGTCAGCGGCACCGCGACGTTGCAGCTCTGTCCGGTCTTGATCAGCGCGCGCCCGCTCGCGTTCAGGAGCAGACGCTTCTGCGATGAGATGCCGATATAGACCATCCCCTGCTGGATGTTCGGCTCGACGGTCGCGCCGATGCGGCGCACCTTGCCGCCGATGTCGTCGGCGCCTGCGATCCACACGCTCGCCTGCTGATTGACCGCGAGCTTGCGCACATCGGTGGTGGCCACGAGGCCGACGAGATCGTATTCGCTGCGCGCAACGATCGTGAACAGCGCCTCGCCCTTGGGCGAGGCGAAGTTGCCGATCTGCGCAGTCGAGGTCGCGATCACGCCCGCCACCGGTGCGGTGACCTGAAGCGAGCCGCCTTCGGGCAGCGCCAGCCGGGCCAGCACCTGGCCGGCGGTGGTGGTGTCGCCCGCTTCCGCCAGCACCTCCGTGACCTTCAGGCCGGGACGCTCGGGCCGCACCGAGGTTTGCTCGCGCGCGACGATCGTGCCGGTCGCCTCGACGATATCGGAAAAGCAGGATTTCGCGACCTTCAGCACCGTGACCGCAGGCCCCTTGGGCGCCTCGTCATCGGCGGCTCCGGCCGGATGGGGGCTGAGGACGAGCAGGCCGGCGACGGCTGCGGGACACAGGCTTCGACCAACGGCACGGGGCAAATGACGCATCGGAAATTCCACAGGGGCTATGTCTCCAATCGATAGCAGATGGCCGCCGCCCGCACTATGGCCGCGTCGTCGAAAAGCAGGATGCCGCGCCGCAGGCGGTCGCGGCAAGTCTTTGATTAGTCGCGGGATTGGAGAACAGGTTCGCGCTTCTGGGGTGCCCTCTGCCGTGGCCGTCCGGGCCTCGGGTGCGGCTGATCACGGTCTTCTCATCTGCCGCCGCCACCTGTATGGGATTAGCATCAGAAACGATGCGGCGTTGCTGCCGTACAACTCGTGGTCGAGACGGATGCAGCAGTTCGTATGCGAGCAGAATATCGTCCATTTCGAGCGGCTGCTCAATGAGACGAGCGACCCGACGGTCCAGAGTACCGTGCGCGCGCTGCTGGCATCGGCGAAGCGCCAGTTGGCGTTGCTGAACTCGGCCGCGTCCGGCGCCGATTCGACGCCGCTCGACCAGCGCCGGCGGCAGCATATCGACGGCGCAACGATCCGGCGGCAATTCCAGCCGGAGTTCGATAGCTCGCCGCACCCCTACATGTTGCTGGATCCCGGCCCGGGGCTGTCCATTGTCGACATCAACGACGCCTATGCGGCGGCGACCTTCATCAGCCGGGCCGACGTGGTCGGCCGGTCCCTGTTCGAGATATTTCCCGACAATCCCGACGATCCGCTCGCCGATGGCGTCAGCAATCTCTACGGCAGCTTGCGGATCGTCGGCGAGACAGGGCAGGCCCATGCCATGGCGGTCCAGCGCTACGACATCCGGGATCCCGACGGCTCCTTCGTGGAGCGTCATTGGCAGCCGATCAACTCGCCGATCCACGACACGGCCGGCCATCTGGTCTTCCTGCTGCACCACGTCGAGGATGTCACGCCACAGGTCGCGGCGCCGCGTTAACCGTCAGCCGCGCCGATCGCCCAGCAGCTTGCCGGTCGAACGCTCGATCAGATGCAGCCTCGTGCAGGCCGGGCACGACACGGATACGTGCGTGCGATCGGCCGGCTCATCGGTAAGCCGATGCTGCACGTTCAAGCCAGTCTGAGGGCATTTGAAGACAATCTGTCGGTCCATGGCCGGAGATATGCCGCCAAGCCGGGCCTTGCGAAATTACGGATGTTTACGTAGGTCGGCGGCCTCTCACGACAGGTCCAATGCTGTAGTGAACCAATGCCGTGCGTACGCATTGAACCGGCATGCCCCGTGAAAACGATCTCGAAGGCAAGCCCGACATGGGCGGCAAGCATGGCGGTCAAGCCGGCCAGCCCAAGCTTCCGCCACGTCCGCGCGAGGGCGAGCGCGACGAGGACGTCGTGGCAAAGCGCCACACCGGCCAAACCGATCGCGCGTCGTCACCGACCAAACCAAAATAGCACCTCGTCCGCCCGCATGATGTTGGACGGTCGTCGCGCCGGGGAACGGCGGCATCGCCACGCCGTTAGTCTCGCGCGTCGGGCGTGAGAGATGGAAACGGAGGCTGGCTCGTGTTTTGGATCTATTGGAACACCGCCTGGTCGCTGATCATCAGCGGCATCATGGTCGCCACCATCGTCAGCCATCCCGACGCCGAATTCGCCGAAGTGCGGGCGGCCCGGCGATCGATGTGAGCTTCCCGCGGTCGCGGGTTTGCCCTTGTTCTGACGAGTCCTAAGCAGCAGCCCGTCGGGCCTTGCCGCCGTGATCCCTGTTGTCGTCAGCCGGCAGCCCGCCGCGGCCTGACCGACGTGCCGGAGGCCGCGGGCCGCGATCCCGTCACGTAGTCGGGAAGCTGAAACTTGCGCCGGTAATCCTTCGGTGACACGCCGGCCTGCTTTCGAAACAAGCGGCGGAACGACGCCACGTCCTCGTAGCCGACCTCGCGGCAGATGTCCTCGATGCCTGTTTCCGTCGTCTCGAGCAGTTGCTTGGCTTCCTCGATGCGCAGCGTCTGCACATAGGCGAGCGGCGAATAGCCGGTCGCTGCCCGGAAGCGGCGGTCGAAAGAGCGCTTCGGCAATCCGGAGTGGTGCACCAGCGCCGCAATGAGGTCCTGCCGCTGGTAGTTCTGCGCGATGTAGTCCTGGCACTTGCTGATCACGCCGTCGCCGTGATCCACGTTCTGCACCATCGAGGCGAACGGCAATTGTCCTTCGCGATGCCACTGGTAGAGAAAGAGTTTCGAGATGCGAATCGCCTCTTCCGTACCGCCGTATTTCGCGACGATCAGCAGCGCGAGATCCTGCCAGGATGATGCGCCGCCCCCGCAGACGAGATTGTGACCGGGCCCGTTCTGCACCAGGACGCGGTCCATGCGGAGCTTGACCTCCGGGAAATGCTTTCGAAACACCGGCTCGTAGATCCAGTGCGTGGTCGCCTCGTATCCGTCGAGCAGGCCGGCTTCGGCGAGCACGAGAGACCCGCCGCAGGATCCGTACATCTGCGCGCCTGCCTCGTGCATCTGCCTGATCCATGCGATGAGCCGGCGATCGAGCACGGCGGTGCCCGTCTCCGTGGTGACGATCACATTCGGCACGAACACGATGTCGGTCGATACGACGTGATCGGCGATGTCCTGCGGCATGATGCTGACGCCGGTGACCAACGTGATCAGGCCGGGCTCGGCGCCGACCAGCCGCGGCTCGAACAAGCCGTCCGGCGTGCCGCCTTTGACGCCGTCCCATATGCGCCCTGCGCCCCACAATGTGTCGAATACGCCGTAGATGATCGACGGATCGCATTCGGCGAACACGGGAATACTCACGCGTACACGTCCACGTGACATTCTGCAGCCTCTGGCTCGATTGGCTCGAACCTGACTATTCTGCCTCTCCATCCGCGAGTCCAGACACCCTATGTCGCACCTCAGCGGCGCATCTCCGCGCCCTGAGGAGCCAGACATGAACTTGGATGAGAGAAAGCTCGAGCAGCTGCTTGGACTCGTCGTCAACGAACTCGGCGCCGCCTCAAATGCGGCGCTTGTCGTCCTCGGCGATCGACTGGGATTATTCCGCGCGCTGGCCGACGGCCCGATGACGTCAGCCGACCTGGCCAGGCGAACGGGGACTCACGAACGCTACGTTCGCGAATGGCTGTCCTCACAGGCGGCTTCCGGATTCGTGAGCTTTGATGCGACGAAAGACACGTTCAGCATGACACCGGAGCAGAAGGCCGTATTCGCCGATGAGAACAGTCCGGTCGCGATGGTCGGCGGCTTCAGCCTGCTGCCGGCGGTCTATCATGACGAGCCGCGACTTGCCGAAGCGTTCAAAACCGGCAAGGGCCTGCGCTGGAGCGATCACTGCAATTGCATGTCGTGCGGCGTCGACCGCTTCTTCCGGCCCGGCTATCGCGCGCACCTGATCGCCGAATGGCTGCCTGCGCTGGGCGGCGTCGTCGAGAAGCTGGAGCGAGGTGCCAAGGTCGCAGACGTCGGTTGCGGCCATGGCTATTCGACAAGGCTCATGGCCGAAGCATTCCCCAACTCGGACTTCATCGGCATCGACTACGACGAGGCCTCGATCGACTGCGCACGGGCCGAGATCTCCGGCGTGCGCAATCTGCGATTCGAGGTCGCCAAGGCGCAGGATTTCACGGGATCCGGCTTCGATCTCGTGACGATGTTCGATGCGCTGCACGACATGGGCGATCCCGTCGGCGCCGCCCGTCACATTCGTGCTGCGCTGAAGCAGGACGGCACCCTGATGCTGGTCGAGCCGGCGGCGGGAGACAGCCTGGCCGACAATCTCAATCCGGTCGGGCGGGTCTACTACGCCGGCTCCACCCACATCTGCCTTCCGACGTCGCTGAGCCAGGACGTCGGTCTGGGCCTGGGAGCGCAGGCCGGCGAGAAGCGCATCGCGCAGGTGTTGCGGCAAGGCGGCTTCTCGCAGATCGGCAAGGCTGCCGCCTCGCCCTTCAACATGATCCTGGAGGCGCGGCCATGACGGCTGCGCACATCCTTGCGCGCATCGGCGCGATCGCGGTCGAACCGCACGCGAGGCGGCCGTGATTGACGTCGTCGTCCACCTCCTCCTCGCCCGCGCTTCGCTGGTGGCCGGCCTGTCCCGCCTGTCCTGGAGACGGCTGGCTGCGCTCGGCCGCCGCGGATGGCGCGCGTTCTGGACGGTAGCGGCGGGGGCGTGAATGACGCCGATGCCAGGCCGCCACCGCCTGCGCCGGGAGGCAAACCCGGGCATGGCGGCCTCGCGTCAACGATGAAGCCTCACCGCCTGATCTCCCATCGCAGCGCCTCCGCATTTGGTGGCGCGGTCGGGCGAGGTGAAGGCGAGATCGGTGTTGTCGGACAGGGTGAAGCCGGGCGGCGGGCGGGAGGCAGCGAGTGCGGGTGAAGCGGCCATCGTCAGGACCAGCGCCAGCCAACGGGCGGGGCGGCGAAATACGGCCACGGGAAAATTTCTGAAGAAATGCCGCGCTGCGGCCTCGCCGATTGGACGCCGGCGGGATCACGCCGGTTCATCCCGGGCGCTGGGATAGAGGCTTATCATCCCATCGACCGTCTTGCTGCCGCAGCCAAATCGGCGCACTTTGCCGCCTTCGGCTGATTTGCCATCCAAGGTCCTTTTCAGATGATTACCGCATCCAAGGCCCTCATTGCCGTCTGTCTGATCGCGCTGGCCGGCACCGCATTGGTGATCGGCCCGACCGGGCTGCGCCGCCTGTTGCCGTCCGGGACGGAGACCGCCGTCGCCGCCAAGCCGGAGGCCAAGCCCGAACCCAGAGCTTTGGCCAAGGTCGAACCCAAAGCGGAGGCCAAGGCCGAGCTCAAGCCGGAACAGCCAAAGCTCGCCGGCGGCTCGCCGCCGGTCCCGGCCGCCGGGCCGAAGGCGGGCGCGCTGGCCGAGACGCAGAACCAGGTCACGGCCGCGCTCGCCGATCTCGCGCCGGTCAAGCCGCCGCCGGCGGTTGCGGAGAGCGGCCCTCGTTTCGACGTCGCCCGCGTCGACGATCACGGCGAGGCGGCGGTGATCGCGGGCCGCGCCGCGCCGGGTGCAAGAGTCGAGCTGCTGCGCGACGGCAAGCCGCTCGATAGCGTCGTCGCGGACGCCTCGGGCCAGTTCGTCATGACCCCGCCGCAGCTTCCCTCCGGTTCCTATGAATTGACGCTCCGGGCCAAGGCGCCGGACGGCACGGTGACGGAGTCCGGCCGGACCATGCCGGTGACCATCGCCGCGGCGGCGCCGCCGCCCGCGCGGCCGGCACCGGCCGCGAAGCAAGATGCGGGACAGGAGCCGAAGCAGGCCGAGAAGCCCGACGACAAGCCGGACGTCGTGGCTACTCTGCCATCGGCCTCGCCGCGCCTGGCTTCGGCGCCTGACAGGCAGGCGGCCCGGCCGAGATTGACAGGCGCGCCGAAACCCAAGGTCCTCGCGCGTGCGTCGGCGGACACCACGGTCGCATCGGCCTCGCCGGCAGACGTGCTCACCACCGCACCGGCGCCGGCGGGCGGCAGCCGGGTCATTGCCCGTGGCGACAGTCTGTGGGCTCTGAGCCGGCTCGCCTATGGTGACGGCGCCCGTTACGCGGTGATCTTCAAGGCCAACCGCGACAAGATCAACAACCCCAATCTGATCTATCCCGGCCAGACTTTCGTGATGCCGCAAAAGGCGGAGTAAGGGCGCGGTCCGTCCTCTCCCCGCCCAGGCAGGCGTCTTGAAAGTCGCCGGTCCGCGGGAAGAGTGCGCGGTCGCCCGCGACGCTTTGCCCTGTGTCTCTCCGGAACAATCGGTTCCCACGCGCGTCATTGTGCTGCGACGCATTGCGCTTGGTGCTGGGAGGAGGCCGAGGTGGCCAGTTCGGCGATCATGTCGGGACGCATGGGACTGGCTCTGGCCGGCGCGACCCTCGTGATTGCGGCAGTGCTGCTGCCCAACAAGGCGGAGGCGCAGTTCGGATTGCGCGGCGGTCCGCTCGGCGTTGCACGCTTCGCGGTCGGCCACATGCTCGGCCTGTCGCGCCTGCGCCACTCCCGCATGGCCGTGCGCGGCAGCCGATACCGCTCCGCTGCGCTGCGGTCGCAAGATCTGCGCGAGCGCGGCCAGCTGTCCAATCCCTACGTCCTGCGTGCGGCCCTCACCGCGCAGGCGGCGCTATCGGGCTGGCATGGCGGCCGGCGCCCGCAGGGCTGGTGGCGCCATCCCGACGGCAGCTACGGCTGGGTCGGCCCGGTGTTCTGGCCGTTCGCGCATGACGATCTCACCACCGCGATCATGTTCGGCGACACCACCAGCCTCTCGTTCTACGGCTATGGCGACATCTATGCCGCGATCTTCTCGCCCTATGCGGCGACGGAGCTCGCCGCATACACCGCGCCGCAAAGCCGGCGTGGACGAAGGGTCCCGACGGCGGAGACGCTGTGCGAGGCCAGCGACACCGGCGGCCTGCCGGTCGACCGCATCGCCGCGGCCGTGACACCGAACGAGCTGCAGCGCACCGCGCTCGACGAGCTCGCATCCGCCTGGAATGCGTCGCGCGACGCCATTCACACCGCCTGCCCGGAGCAGGCGCCCGCGACTGCGTCGGAACGCCTCGGCCTGATGCGCGAGCGCCTCGAGGCCATGATCAAGGCGATTGACGCCATCGAAGCGCCGCTGGCGAAATTCACCGGTCTCCTCAATGACGACCAGAAGGCCAGGCTCAATGCCCTCGCCAGCGACCGTCGCGCGGCACTGGCGTCACATCAGCCAAAGGATTCGCAGAAGGATGCGGCCAGGGATGCGCAGGCCGCCGCCTGCCGGCCCGACTACGATCCGCGTTATGACGAAAAGGCGCAGCGCCAATACGAGCAGCTGGTCCAGCAGCAATGGCCCGCAAACGACATTGCCTCCACGCTCCACCTCGACGAGGTGGCCCGCGCCCGCCTCGAGGTGCTCCAGGACACCACCCTGCGCACCATGCAGACGCTCAGCGCCTGCCCGACCGAGCCCGCCGCGACACCGCAAGCCCGCCTCCCGGCCGTGAAGGCGCGGCTGCAGGCCATGCTGCAAGCCGTCGGCGACGTCACCGACGCGCTCGACGATTTCCAGGCGGATCTGAGCGACGAGCAGAAGGTGGGGTTCGAAGCGATCGGGCCGAAGCGGGGGGCGTGAGGCCGAAGTCGCAACGCCTCCCGTGAAGGTCGCTAAAGCATGATCCGGAAAAGTGCGCAGCGGTTTTCCGAAAAGGTCATGCTGAAACAACAACCTAAAGCGCGATGACGATTCATCCTCGCGCTTTAGCCGACCTCCCGCCGCACCTTCGCCGCTGCGTCGCACATGGCCTTCAGCTTCCCGAACGCAGTCGCGCGCGGCATGTATTTCATGCCGCAATCCGGCGCCGGGACGAGACGATCCGGCGAGACATATTTCAGCCCGTTGCGGATGCGCTCGGCGACGGTATCGACGCTCTCGATCGCGGGATCCGCGAGGTCGAGCACGCCGAGCATGATTTTCTTCGACGACAGGTCCTTGAGCACGCCGAGGTCGAGCTTCGGCTGCGCCGCCTCGATCGAAATCTGGTCGGCGGTGGTGTCGTCGAGCTCGGCCAGGAAGGAATAGCCGGCCGGCTTGTTCGAGCCCGGCACGACCGCGGCATAGCCAAAGCAGAGATGCACCACGGTGGGCACCGTGATCCCTTGCAGCGCGCGATTGATCGCCTTGACGGCATAGCGCTTGGCGAGCTCCGGATTGTTGCGCACCCAGGGCTCGTCGAGCTGGATCACGTCGGCGCCAGCCTTTTGCAGATCGAGCGCCTCGGCATTGACGGCCTCGGCGAGCGCCATCGCGAGCTCTTCCTCGTCCTTATAGTACTCGTTCTTGGCCTGCTGGCTCATCGTGAATGGGCCGGGAAGGGTGATCTTCGCCGCACGCTCCGTATTCTTGCGCAGGAACTGCATGTCGTGCAGCTCGACCGGGCCCTTGCGCCGCACGGGACCGACGACGCGCGGCACCGGCGTCTGCGTGTTGCCGGTGCGCGCCACGATCATCGCGGGATTGTCCCCGTCGATGCCGTCGAGCGCGGTAGCAAAGCGATTGGAGTAACTCTCGCGGCGGATTTCGCCGTCGGTCACGATATCGATGCCGGCGCGCTCCATGTCGCGGATCGCGACGATGGTGGCATCGTCCTGGGCTTCTTCCAGGTGTTCGGGCGGCAACCGCCACATGTCGTGCAGGCGCGTGCGCGGCACCACCTTCGACAGCATGGCGCGATTCACCAGCCATTCCGGCTGCGGATAGCTGCCGACCACGGTGGTCGGCAGGATGTGTGCTGGCATGGGCATGGGGCTCTCCTTCTTGTCGTTGTGGCATGTCGTTGTTGAGCGCGGCTGTTCAGGCCGCGCGCGTTGCCGCGACTGAACCTTCGTCCTTGACGGGATTGCTCAGGATGCCGATGCCGGAGATCTCGATCTCGACGACGTCGCCGCCCTTCATCCACAGCGGCGGCGTGCGATAGGCGCCGACGCCGCCGGTCGTGCCTGTCACGATCACGTCGCCCGGCACGAGCTCCGTGAAGGTCGAGCAATAGGCGAGCAGGGCCGGCACGTCGAAGACGAGATCGGAGATCGGAGCCTTCTGCACTTCGACGCCGTTGAGCCGGGTAATCAGCGTCTGCTTTGCGATATCGGTCAGCTCGTCGGTCGTGACCATCCAGGGCCCGAAGCCGCCGGTGCCGGTAAAATTCTTGCCCGGCGCGAATTGCGAGGTGTGGCGCTGCCAGTCGCGGATGCTGCCGTCATTGTAGCAAGCGTAGCCGGCGACATGGCTGAGCGCAGCTTCACGCGAGATGCGGCGGCCGGCCTTGCCGATGATGACGGCCATCTCACCTTCATAGTCAAAGCGTTCCGATTCCAGCGGACGGATCATCGGCTGGCCATGGCCGACCTGGCTGTTGGCGAAGCGGGTGAAGATCATCGGATGCGCCGGCGTCGGATGGCCGCTCTCCGCCAGATGGGTGGCATAGTTGACGCCGATGCAGAAGATCTTGTCGGGATCGGGAATGGTCGGCAGCAGCGCGACGTCCTGCAACGCGTAGTCGGGCTTCTCGCCGGCGAGTTGCTTCAATTCGTCGAGCGACCCCTTCGCGAGCAGCGCCTTCAAGGTCGGATATGCCTTCAGGCGCTTGCCGGCATCGATGACACCTTTGTCGGTGACGATGCCATAGCTCGCAGTACCTGATATCGTGAAGCTTGCAACTTTCATCGGTCAAACACTCTCTTCAATGCAGGAGACATAGTCGTTGATCGGAAGGACGATCTCGCCACAGCGGATCGGAACGCATTGCGGCGGGAAATCCTGGCGGAAGCGCGCGCCGGCGGCACCGGCGCGGTCGAGGAACAGCTCCAGATGATCCATCGCGCCGGTCGGAAGATCGTGCAGCACCATCAGCGTCCAGGGCTGTCCGTTGCACTGGTCGAGCGCGCGCTCGGTCCAGCCGTCGGGGTCGTCCCAGTCGCGCGGAATGGAATTCCAGAGCACGCAGCTGTGTTTTTTGCGCGCGAGATAGTCGACGATGGAGGGCTTCAGCAGCCGCTTGTCGAGATTGCCGCCGCCGCCGAACGGCCGGAACCAGCGCTGCGGATGTGCGAGATCGCCAATCGCGTCCTGCGTGCGTCCGATCTCGTTCTCTGCGGTATCTCGCCCCGATTGCTCACCGAGCGGAATGCTATGCGTAAAGGTGTGATTGCCGACCCAGTGCCCCTCGCGGTGCGCGCGCTCTGCAAGGCCGCGCCGCTCGGGATCGGCAAGCTTCTCGCCGATGACGAAGAAGGTGGTCTTGATCCCGCGCTCGCCGAGAATGTCGAGCACGCGCGGCGTCACCTCAGGGTCGGGACCGTTGTCGAATGTCAGGGTCAAGTCGTACACGCGCGTACCTCAGGTCGCCGGCTGCATCGCGCTGGAAGCGATGTCGTCGTTGGCCTGACCGGCGCGGGTGCCGGTCTGCCAGATCGCCGCCTTGCGCTCGATCCACCGGATCACGGCGTTGAAGCCGATCGCAAGAAACAGCACGAGCAGCACGCCCGCGAATACGTGCGGGCTGTCGAGGATCGTCCGGTAGCGCGAGATCAGGTAGCCGATGCCTGCCGAGGAGATCAGCATCTCCGAGACCACGACGCCGACGATGACCAGCGCACCACCGACGCGCAGACCCGACAGCACCGTCGGGATTGCCGCCGGGATGATGACGCGGACCAGCCGCTGGCTCAGCGTCGCGCCCATGCTGCGGGCGGCGAGCAAGAGTTGCGGATCGATGGTCTGGATGCCGGCGGCGGTGGCCAGCATCGTCGGCAGGAACCCGTAAATCGAGGCGAACGCGATCTTGGATTCGGAGCCGATGCCGAGCCAGACCGTGAAAACGGGATAGAGGATCACAAGCGGCACCGCATAGAGGCTCGACACCATCGGCATGATCAGCACGCGCGGGCGCGGCAGGCTGCCGACGATGGCGCCGAGCAGGATGCCGCCTCCGCAGGCGAACGCCATGGAGACCACGACCTCGTAGAGGGTGACGGCAAGCGCATGACCGTATTCGCCGGCGTCGGTCCATCCCGCCATCAACGTGGACGACAGCGACGGCAGGAACAGTTCCGGGATGAGCCCGGCGCGCGGCAACAGCTCCCACAGCGCGATCAGGCCGATCACGATCAGATGTCGCAGCGTCTTCGCACTGATCCTGGCACTCATCTCCGCCTCACGCCGATTTGCGGATGTGCCGCCAGATGCGGTCGCGCAGGCTCCCGAAGGCATCGCCGCTCAGCATCTCGTAGGTGCGCGGCCGTGGCAGCTGGACCTGGAGATGGTCGACGATGCGGCCGGGCCGGGCCGACATGACGATCACCTCGTCGGCGAGATAGACCGCTTCGGTCAGGCTGTGCGTGACGAACACGACGGTCTTGCCGGTGGCGGCCCAGATGCGCAGCAGCTCGTCGCCCATGGTCATGCGCGTCTGCTCGTCGAGCGCCGCGAACGGCTCGTCCATCAGCAGCACCGGCGGATCCTGCACCAGCCCGCGCGCGATCGAGACGCGCTGCTTCATGCCGCCCGAGAGCTCGTGCGGATGGCGCCTGCCGAAGCCGTCGAGCCCGACCAGCTTGAGCGCATCCTGCGCCTTGGCGCGCCGTTCAGCCTTGGGGACACCCCTTAACGCCAGCGGAAACTCGACATTGTCCTCCGCCGTCAGCCACGGAAACAGGCTCGCCTCTTGGAACACAACGCCGACCCTGTCGGGGTCGGGCTGCAGGATCGGCGCGCCGCTGATCGTGATGGTGCCCGCGGTCTGCTGACGCAGCCCCGCCATCATCATCAAAAGGGTCGACTTGCCGCAGCCGCTCGGGCCGACCAGCACGACGAAGCGGCCGGGCTTGATCTCAAGCGAGACGTCCTCCAGCGCGATGACGTCCTGCGACCGGGTCTTGAACACCTGGCCGACATTCTTCACCTCGATCGCGCCGGCGCGCGCGGCCGGTTTCAACGGGGTCACGTTCGCCAATGGCTGCATCGCGTTTCCACCCATCTGACAAGTTCGTTGAACGTCATGGCGATCGCGGCGACCATCACGACGCCGGCAAGGAGCTGCTTCATCTGGAAATTCTCGCCCCAGGTCGCGATCTGGTGGCCGATGCCGTCGCGTGAGGCGTACATCTCGGCGAGGATCACGCCGGTCAGGTTGAAGATCATGGAGATCCTGAGCGCCTCCAGCAGAACCGGCAGCATGCTCGGCAGGTAGACGCGGAACGCCGTCTGCATCGGCGTGGCGCCATAGGAGCGCGCCACCGTCAGATGCTCGATCTTGACGGACTCGACCGCCGTCGTGGTCGACATGATCACGATGAAGATGGTGGAGAAGAAGCCGAAGCCGACCTTCTGGGCAAAGCCGACGCCGAACACCAGGATGAACATCGGCAGGAAGATCGATTTCGGGATGCTGAAGGCGAAGAACAGCAGCGGCTTGGCGACATCGGCGAAGTAGCGGTTCTCCGCCACCAGGATGCCGATCACCGCGCCAAAGGGGACGGCCAGCGCGAACGCGGCCAGCACCTCGGTCGCGGTCACCATCAGGTCCTTCTGCACGGCCGCGCGTTGCAGGAGATCGCCGAGCGTCACGAACGTGTCGGACGCCGACGGCAGCAGGCGCGGATTGACGATGCCGGTGCGCGACAACACCTCCCACAGCGCAAGGATCGCGACGATGATCGCGATCCGCGCAAGGTTGATGGCAAGCGTGCTCTGCATCGCCAACTACTTGGTCGGGACGGGCTTGAACCTGGTCGAGATCACGTCCTCGACCGGCACGATGTCCTTGAGCCCGCCGAGCTTCGCAAGGTCGAGCGAGAGCTGCACCGCCGCGCTCACGTTGGCTGCGCCCATGTCGCCGCTGGTCTCGAGCTTCATGATCGTGTTGTCGTATTCGAGGCCGGCGATCTCCGGCGGCATCTCGTAGAGCTCGGCGATCAGCTTGATGGTGACGTCGCGATTGGCGCGCATGAACGCGACCGCGCCGTAGAGAGCGTTCACGGCCTTCTGCACCAGCTGAGGCTTGGCCTCGGCGAACTTGTCGAGCACGATCCAGCCCGCGGTGAGGTTCGGCGGAACCGCGGTCGCGTAGTCGAGGATGGACTTGGCTTCGCCGGACTTCGAGATCTGGAAGCTCAGCGGCGAATAGACCACGGCGGCTTCGACATTGCCGGCCAAAAGGTTCGGCACCAGGCCGCCGCCGCCGACGGGGACGCGCGTGAAGTCGATCTTCTTGTCCTGGATGGTCCACAGCGCAAGAAGGTCCGAGCCCGAGCCGGCCGCGGTGATCGCCACCTTCTTGCCGTTGAGGTCCTTGACGTCGAGCGTCGATTTGGCCGGCACCATCAGCTGCCAGCCGAAATTGCCCATCGCGGCGTTGGCGACGATGCGCGACATCACGCCCTTCTTGCGCCCGGCGGAGACAAGCGAGGGCGGATCGAGGATGATGTCGGCCGCGCCCGCAGCCATGCCTTCGAACGTCTCCGCACCGCTGCGATAGATGGTCAGCTCGGCCTTGATGCCTTCCTTCTCGAACAACTTTTGCCGCACGGCGGTCTCGGCGATCGTGGTCGGCCAGTATGTTTTCGTGGGCAGGCCGACGCGAATGGTGTCGGCGGCGCTCGCGGGGCCGGCGAAAATTGCGGCGGCAACGAGCGTCATGAACGCGTGACGGCGATTGATCTTCATTGTTTCCTCCCGGTCTCTCTTTTTTTGTGTCGAATTTCTAGGGATCGTCAGGTCGTGCGGCTCACCTCCGCAATGCGCGAGGCGGCGAGCTCGACGAACTCCTTGGTGATGCCGAAATGCTTTGACAAGGCGCGAACTGCCGCATCCGCATCGCGCTTCAGCACGGCAGCGACGATCGCCTCGTGTTCGCCCTCGACGTCGCGCGGCTTGCCACCGAGCTCGCGTCGGATCGAGAGACGGCGATATCTCTCACTCTGCTCGTGCAGTACGTCGCGGAAGCCGAGCAGCCATGGCGAGCCGCAGGCGTTGACGAGCGCACGGTGGAAAATGCGGTGACGGATCACCCATTCCTCGTAGTGCACGGTCGGATCATCGGGGTAGTGATAGGGGACGCCTTTCAGGTCCGCCCAGGTCGACTTCACCGACGCGAGCCAGACGTCATCGCCCCGCTCGATCGAACGGCGCAGCGCGAGGCCCTCGATGTCGATCCGGGTCTGGGTCACGTCGGCGAGATCGGCGAGCGACACCGGGCTCACGCGGAAGCCGCGCTGGTCCGACGCCTGCACGAGCCCGTCGGCGACGAGACGCGACAGAGCCTCGCGGACGGCGGCAAGGCCGACCGAAAACTGCTTGGCAAGGCCGGCGATGTGCAGCTTCTGGGCCGGCAGCAGCCGCGCCGCCAGGATATCGGCTCGCAGCCGCTCATGCAGCGCCGACGTCAGGCTGCGCGGACCATCGCCGGGGTTTCCGGACATGTCGAACTGAAGCGGACCCATTGCGGAATGATCGCAAGGCGCCATCACGCGGTCAACAGAAAATCGAAAATCGATTTTATCGACGCCACTGGCTATCCTGCTACTATTATGTCGGCGGCGTGCCCGGCCGCGATAATTTCCGCCTGCATGACTGCAGCAAGGATCCACGCCCACAACCATCTCGGCGGCACGACGCGGCCCTGCCAAGCCGTGCCCGAGATGAGCCCGCCTCTTGAAGGGAAAAGATATCCGAACTATGATATACAATGGATCCGTATATCATAGAGGGCTCCCATGCTTGTTTCCAAATGGGGGAATAGCTTGGCGGTTCGCCTGCCCAAGGCACTCGTCGACGCCCTGAACCTTTCGCCCGGCGACGAACTCAACGTGGTCGAAGCCTCGAAGGATCGGCTCGCAGTGGAGAAGATCGACAAGCGGGCGGAATTTCTCAGGCAAGCCGAGCAGTTCCACTTTCCCCTGCCTGACGACTACAAGTTCGACCGCGACGAGGCGAACGAGCGGTGAGGCCGTTCTTCGACAGCAATATCCTGATCTACGCCTATTCGACCGACATCCGCCGTCAGCGGGCACTGACCATGATTGCCGGCGGTGGCGTCATCAGTGCGCAGGTGCTGAACGAGTTCACCAATGTGTTGCGCAAGAAGCAGAAGCAGGATTGGCCGGTGATCGAGGCCGCCGTGCAGTCCCTGCGCTTTCGATTTCCCGATATCGTGCCGCTGACGTCGGACACGCACACGGCAGCGCTCGCATTGGCGCGCGATCACACCCTCGCCTTCTATGACGCCTTGATCGTCGCCGCGGCGATCGAGGCTGGCTGTGACACGCTCTACAGCGAAGATCTCCAGCATGGTCGCAGCTTCAGTGGGCTCACCATCGTCAATCCGTTTCCCGGGAGCACGCCGTGAACGCCCAAACACTCGTCGCAAAAGTTTGGAATTTCGCGCACGTGCTGCGTGACCAGGGCGTCTCCTATCAGGCCTATATCTCCTCTTCCTCAAGATGGACGAGGAGCGGGTCACGCAAATTTGGGAAGCCTCAAGGCTGCCCAAAGGTGCGCGCTGGGAGGACATCAAGGACCTCTCTGGTGAGGCGCTGAGTGAGACCTACGCCAAGTCGTTAGAGAAGCTCGTAAAGCAGGGCGGCATCATCTGCGCGATCCTCCTGAAGGCGCAGAGCGATATTCGGGACCCTGCCAAGCTCAAGGGGCTGGTCGGCTGATTGGCACCAGTGACGCGAATGCCAGAGACACCTCTGGGACAGGATGAGCCTTGGCCTAAAACCCGATGATGCCATCCTGCCAGTGTTTTGCCCGACGTGTCAAAATTTCCGTCCAACTCACGCCGTCGTCGCCGGTCGTCTCGGATGCCCGCGTAACCCATTGATCTTGCAGCCCCCGCCTACTGTGCATGGGGTTGTTTTCGCGCTTTTTGTCTCGACTACCCTCGCATCCGCACCGCCGCGGCATCCACGACGTTCTCCACCTCCTCGCGCCAGCTCAAAATCTCCATCGCCAGCACCGGGTGATTGAAGCCCTTGAGCTGGAGGTCGTCGAGGGCGCGGGCCTCGACCCAGGGCTCGACCATGCCGTAGACGCGGCGGCTGACCACGATCTGGTTGGGCTTGGCTTCGCCGCAGAGGCGGGAGGCGAGGTTGGTGACGCTGCCGATCGCGGCATATTCCAGCCGCTGCTCGAAGCCGACCTGGCCGAGCGTGGCATAGCCGAGCGCGATGCCGATGCCGAACCCCAGGCTATGCCCGCGGTTGCGCCAGCGCTCCGTCAGCGGGCCGATGGTGTCGCGCATCTCCACCGCCATCTTCACCGCGCGCCTGGTGTGGTCCTCGAACTGGATCGGCGCGTTGAACAGGATCATCACGCCGTCGCCGGCATATTTGTCGAGCGTGCCCTCGTACTTGAAGATCAGCTTGCCGAGCGCGGCGTGATATTCGCGCAGCACGTTCATCGCCTCTTCCGGCTCGGTCGCCTCCGTGAACGCGGTGAAGCCGCGCAGGTCGCAGAACACCACGGTCACCTCGCGGCGCTGGCTGGTGAGCAACCCCTCGGGGCTGTCGGATGAGGCGATCAGCTGCGCCACCTGCGGCGCCAGGAAGCGCTCGAGCTTGCGGATGCGCTCGATCTCGCCGAGCTGGGTCTTGACGCGCGCCTCCAGCGACTTGTTCCAGTCCTTGAGCTGCTCGGTCTGCTGCTTGAGCTTGTCCGCCTGGGCGCGCACGGTCGTGTTCGCCGCCTCCAGCGCGTGGCTCTTGTGGTCGACCTCGCTGAACAGCCGCGCATTGCGCATCGCCAGCACGGCCTGGTTGGCAAAGGTGCGCATCAGGCCGATGACGCTGCCGGCGAACTCGCCGCCGGCGCGGCGCAGAACCACCAGCGAGCCCAGCGTGCCCTGCTGGTCGATCAGCGGCACCACCAGCACCGAGTTGAAGCCGGCCGCGAGCGCTGCCTCGCGCAGCGGCTGCTCGGCGGCCTCGCCGAGCTCGGCAAGCGCGATCGGCTCGCCGCTGGCGGCGGCATCGCTCAGGATGTTCTCGCCCTGCTCGATGGTGACATGCGCGCCGTCGGCGGATTTGTCGATGCCGTTGGCCTCGACCAGGTTGAAGCGGCCCGCCTCGGCGTCGAAGCCGTAGATCAGCACCGCGTCGGCATGGGTGATCTCGATCGCGCGGGCGGCGATCGTCGCAAGCACGGCGTTGAGATCGAGCGAGGAGGCCACCGCGCGGCCGACCTCCTCCAGCACCTTGAGCTCGTGGATCGACTGCGCGAGGTCGCGGGTGCGCTCCTCGACCTTGGTCTCCAGGTTCGAATAGGTCTCCTGGATCTGGTCGGCCATGCGGTTGAACTGCCCGGCGAGGTCCTCCAGCTCGTCGGAGGTGTGCACGTCGATACGGTGGTTGAAATCGCCTTCGCCGAGCCTGTAGGCGCCGTCGCGCAGCGCCGTGATCGGGATGATCATGCGGCGTGCCAGCAGCGTGCCGGCGAGGATCGCGACCATCAGGCCCATGCCGATCAGCAGCGCGATGCGCACCAGCTGGTCGCGGATCGGCATCAGGGCCTGCGTGGCCGGCTGCTCGAACAGCACGCTCCAGCCGAGCTTCGGCACGATGCTCGCGGCGCTCATCACCGCATGGCCGTTGAAGTCGGTGCCTGACGTGTCCGGCTCGTGGCCGGGCGCGATCGCGGCTGCGACCTGCGGCAGCCTGGAGAGGTCCTTGCCGATCTCGGGCCCCTTCGAGGACGTCGCCAGCACGCGGCCGCGCGGGTCGACGACGTAAGCGAAGGCCGCCTTGCCGACTTGCGCGTCCGACAGGAAGTCGGAGAGGAAGCTGAGATCGATCTCGGCCACGGTGACGCCGGCGTTGAAGCCGGAATGCGCCACCGAGATCGACATCATCGGGGTGCGGTCGGCGAACCAGGCCGGTGCATAGCTGACGCCGCGGGCGACGGCGTCGGTGAAGCGCATGTCGCGGGAGAGGTCGGCATTGCCGCCGGTCGTGGTCGACTGCCGGGAGACGCGCAACACCTCGCGGCCGTCGCCATTGAGCTGGAACAGCTGGTTGACGTCGGAGACCTGGTGCAGCAGCGACGCATAGTCGGCGCGGCGCTTCTCCAGCGTGTCCTGGCTCGCCCGCGTCACCCAGCTGATCTGGCGGTCGAGCTCGGAGATCGACTGCTCGATCCGCCGGGCGGCTGCCTGCGCCTTGTCCTCCAACCCGTCGGTCAGCGACGTCCTTGTGGCGCGGTAGGAGATCCAGGTCTCCATCGCCCCGTTGACGGCGAGGACGAACACGACGAGGCCGACGAGGGAGACGACGTATTTGGCGAACAGGCCCCCGCGCAGAGATCGTGTCTTGTCGTTCGCTCCTGCCATCCCGATCCTCTCGCGCCGCCATCGACGTCGGCGCTGCGGGCCGTTCTACCACAATTTGGGCCATGGGGCCGTGGCCGGGCCGGCGGACCGGCCGGCGTGGTTACCCCCGGTGGAGTTCCGGGCCGGTGGAAGGGGCAAATTCCCGCGGCCTCATCCCGCTCTGAGAAAGCCGCAGGGGTCGAAGCCGATGCAGGGATTTGCCCGTGACATCCAGCACGACGGTCCTTCGGTCAGCGATTGAAGAGCTGTCGCAGCACGTCGTTCATTGGCTGACTGTCCTGCTGCGCCAGCGGCGGGTCCTCCAGCGCGGGGGCCGCAGGCGAGGCCTGCGGCGCCGGGGTGGAGGGCGTTGCCGGCACGCTGCGGTTGCGGACGGAGCCGGTGCCGGTCGCAGCGCCACTGGAAAGCCCCTGCTGGATCAGATTGCCGATCGCCTCCCCCAGCGGGCCGCCGAGCACATTGTTCTGCCCCGGCTGCTGGGCTTGCGGATTGGCATTGCCGCCGCCCGGCGCGTTGGCGCCACCCAGCCCGAGGCTGCCGAGGATGTTGCCGAGCCCGGCGCCGTCGGGGCCGAACAGGCCCTTGCCCATCTCGCGCAGCTTGGCATAGGCGGCGTCCGGATTGTCCAGCATGCCGGCCATATCAGGATAGATCCGCGGCTGCGACCAGCTGCCCTGGATCATCACGGGGATGCCGAAGCCGACCGGCTCGGAGGTGCGGCCCTGGCCTTCGGTCGTCATCACGAGCTTCGGCTCGACGCGAAAGCCCATCATCTTGGTGTCGAGCGCGATGGTGCCGGCGCCGGTGACGCGCACCAGCGGCCCGATCAGATTAAGATCGGTCGTCACCGCCTGGCCCTTGTCGATGCGGAAGGAGGCCGAGAGCTGCGACAGATCCGTGCTCTGTTCCTGACCGGGATCCTGACTGGCCTGCCAGCCGGACAGCGTGCCCGCCGTCAGCGAGCGGATCATCTGCGCGACGTTGATGCCGCGGATGGCGCCGTCCTGGAAATTGACGAAGGCCGTGCCCTGCATGTTCGCCATCAGCGCGCGCTGACTGTTGCCGGCGCTGCGCAGGGCGAGCTTGGCCTGCAGCTTGCCGTCGATGCGGTCGAATTCGGCAAGGCCCTGGAGCAGCGGCAGCGCGCGCACGCCGACGAGATCGGAATGCATGGCAAAGCTCGGCGCGCCGCTGGTCGCATCCAGGATCACCTCGCCCGAGACCTGGCCGCCATAGGCGCCGAGATTGGAGGTGCCGGCCTTCAGCACGCCGCCGGCGAGCTTGGCGTCGAGCGCCAGCGGCGCGATGCGCGCATCGCCGATCAAGGCTTCGTTCGCGGAGATCCGCAACTGCGCGTCGACATAATTGAGCCCGGACACGTTGATCGGCGCATCGCTCCAGGGCTGCCCCGCCGTGCCCTGCGGCGATTTCGCCATCGGCATCGCGAGCCGCTGGAAATCGAGGTCGACCTTGACCAGAGGCTTGCTCGCGATGTCGACCGAAGCCCAGCCGTTGAATGCACCGTCGCCGAGCCTGCCATTCACGCCGTTGATCATCACGACATCGCGGTTGAGCCGCATCTCGGCGTGTCCGGTGAGCTGGGACTTCAGCACGTCGGGCATGTCGATGGCGAAATCCACGGGAACGGTCGGCCGCTCGGCAGGCGATGCCGGCGCGGCCGCCTTGATGTCGAACTTGGTCGGATGATCGCCGACGCGCGCGGTGCCGGTGATATTGACCTTGCGGTCGTGGTCGACGGTCGCGTCGGCGTTGATGGCGCTGATGCGGCCCTCGACGCGATCGCGCAGGCGCGAGAATGCAACTTCGCCGTCGATCACCTTGATGCGGTCGATGGTGGCGCCATTGGTATCGAGCGCGAGCGGCTTCGACGGGGCGCCGGCACTCGGTAGGCGCTCCCGCAGCAGCGGCTGGTAGAGCACGGGATGGGTGACGACGAGCTCGCTGATCTCAGGGCGGCCGGACCATATGCTTGCGAGCGACATGTCGGCCTGCACGCTGTCGACCGTCAGGCGCGTGATGCCGCTGCGATCCCTGGGGTCGGCCAGCGTGAGGTCGTTCAGGGTGACGTTCAGCGTCGGCCACAGGCTGATCTTCGTGGTGCCGTCGATCGACAGGCGATAGCCGGTCGCGCTCTCGACGCGCGAGGCGATCGTGGAGGTCAGGAAGCCCGAGGGGATTCCCACCATCAGCAGGAGTGCGATCACGATGATGACGGCGGCCAAAGCTCCGCCGGCGAATTTCAATGCTCTCATGTCGACTTTCCAACGACGGATGATCGGCGTCGAACCCGGCAGATGACCCGTCCTTTGCGCCTTTAGTTTATCCCCGGACGGGAAGCGGCTCCAAGCGCGTAAAAATAGTCCGGGGGTGCTGCAAAGTTATGTGACTTATGACACACTTCTCCGGCGCGGTTTTACGCGATCCTGAAGTTTGATGGTTTCAAGCGATTTGACAGGAACAGTGACGTTCACAAGGACATTGAAATGAGCAAGCAGGCCGAATTTGCGGTCATCCTGAAGATGAACCCGATGTTCGCCGATCTCGGCGCAGACGAGCTCCAACGGCTGTCCAATCTCTGTCACACCCAGCATCTGGGGAACGGCGAGGTGCTGTTCCAGAAGGGCGATCCCGGGGACGCGCTGTTCGGCGTGCGCCGCGGCCAGGTCCGCATCGAGACCGGCGCCTCCGACGGCAGCCGGCTGACGCTGAATTTCATGGGCCCGGGCGACCTGTTCGGCGAGGTCGCGGTGCTGGACGGCCAGAGCCGTACGGCGGATGCCACCGCGGGCGAGGCGAGCGAATTGTTCGTGCTGCGGCGCGAAGATTTCCTCGGCTTCCTCGAGCGCGAGCCAAAGGTCGCGATCAAGATCATCGCACTGCTGTGCCAGCGCATCCGCTGGCAGAGCGAGCGGATGGAGGAATCCATGCTGCAGCCGCTGCCGGTTCGCCTGGCGCGGCGACTCTGCGCGCTCGCCGCCGATTTCGGCTCCGAGGTCCACATCTCGCAGGAGCAGCTCGGCGTCTTCGTCGGTGCCGCCCGCGAGAGCGTCAATCGCCAGCTTCAGGCCTGGCGCAAGGACGCCATCCTCGATCTGCAGCGCGGACGGATCCTGCTGCGGAACATGACCAAGCTGACCGCGATCGCGCGGAACGAGTAGGGGATGCGGCGGCTCGCGGCGTCCGATCTTCCTGCTCGCCGCGCACTCATCATCGCACCCAACCGGCGTCGTCCTCCGTTTGAGACGCGCGGTCCTACTCCGCCGCCGGGTGCACGAAGTTCTTCGGTGCGCGGGGCGCCTCCGCTGGTGCCGCTCCGTGATGATCGTCCGTCTCGGCATCCTCGCTGTGCACGATCAGCCGCTTGGCGAAGCGCCAGATCAGGGCGCCGAAATCGTCCATCACCATGAACATCGCGGGCACGAACACCAGCGACAGGATGGTCGAGAAGATCAGGCCGCCGATCACCGCGAGCGCCATCGGGGAGCGGAATTCGCCGCCGGCGCCGACCGCGAGCGCGCTCGGCATCATGCCCGCGGCCATCGCGATCGTGGTCATCACGATCGGGCGGGCCCGCTTCATGCCGGCGTCGATCATGGCTTCCTCGCGCGGCTTGCCGGCGCGAATGGCTTCGATCGCGAATTCCACCAGCATGATCGCGTTCTTGGTGACGATGCCCATCAGCATCAGGATGCCGATCCACACCGGCGTGGTGAGCTGCTTGCCGGTGACGAGCAGCGCGGCGATGGCGCCGCCGATCGAGAGCGGCAGCGAGAACAGGATGGTGATCGGCTGCAGGAAGGTGCCGAACAGCAGCACCAGCACGGCGTAGACCATCATCAGTCCCGCCGTGATCGCGGTCGCGAAGCCGTCGGACAGTTCGTTCAGGCTTTCCGCGTCGCCGGAGGGCGAGACCTTCACGCCCTTCGGCAGGGTCTTCATGACCGGCAGGTCGTAGATTTTCTTGGTGGCGTCGCCGAGCGCGGCGGAGCCGACGAGGTCGGCCGCGACGGTTGCCTGCCGCTCACGGTCGTAGCGGTTGATGCTGGTCGGACCCTGGTCGAGCTTGACGTCGGCGATGACCGAGAGCGGTACGCCGCCCTTCTCGCCGCGCTCGCCGAGCGGCACGCGGAGCTGCTCGAGCGTCTTCAGATTGCCGCGGGCGGCATCCTCGAGCTGCACCCGGATCGGCACCAGGCGGTCGCCGACGTCGAACTTGGCGAGCGCAGGGCCGACGTCGCCGATGGTGGCGACACGGATGGTCTGCGACAGGCTTTCGGTGGACACCCCGAGCCGTGCGGCGAGATCGGCGCGCGGTTCGATACGCAGCTCGGGACGCTCCAGCGAGGTCTCCGAGATGACGTTGGCGATGGTGGGAATGCGTTTCATCTGCGTCGCAAGCTCGCTCGCGACGTTGTTGACGATGTTGGGATCGACACCGGTCACCACCAGCGAGATCGCGCGCAGGCCGTTCTCGTCCAGGAACCAGAAGCGGATATCGGGAACGTTCTCCAGCTCCTGGCTGATCGAGAATTCAAGCTCGCGCTGGGTGATGTCGCGGCTGTTCTTGGGCGTGTAGTTGATGATCAGGGCGGCGCGCCGGACTTCCTGGGTTCCCGGCGGGACGCGCCCGCCGTCGACGAAGATGCTCTTGACCTCGGGCCGCTTGCGCAGGCGCGCGACGATGTCCTCGGTGACCTTTTCGGTGTAGGCGAGCTGGGTGCCCGGCGGCAGCTCGAGGGCAAGCAGCGAGCGGGCGCTGTCCTGCGCCGGCAGAAAGCCCTGCGGCAGCAGCGTGATGCTCCAGATCGAGGCGGCGAAGACGCCGAGGCCGATCAGCACCGTGATGAAATAGTGCTTCACCGACCAGGCCACGATCCGATGATAGGACCGCAAGATGCGGCCGGGCGGCGGTTCCACATGCGTATGGTGCTTGAGGAAGTAGGCGGCCAGAACCGGGGTGACGAAGCGGGCCGCGAGCAGCGAGAAGAACACCTGCACCGAGACGGTGATGCCGAACTGCTTGAAGAACTGTCCGGCAATGCCCGACATGAAGCTCGCGGGTGCGAAGATCGCGATGATGGTCAGCGAAATCGCGATGACGGCGAGGCCGATCTCGTCGGCGGCCTCCAACGCCGCACGGTAGGGCGATTTGCCCATGTTCATGTGCCGGACGATGTTCTCGATCTCGACGATGGCATCGTCGACGAGAATGCCGGTCGACAGCGTGATGGCGAGAAAGCTGACGAGGTTCAGCGAGAAGCCGAGCAGGTCCATCGCCCAGAACGCCGGGAAGATCGACAGCGGCAGCGAGATCGCGGCGATGATGGTGGCGCGCAGGTCGCGCAGGAACAGCAGGACGATGACGACGGCGAGGATGGCGCCTTCGAACAGGGTCGAGATCGCCGCGTGGTAATTGCCGTTGGTGTATTCGACCGAGGTGTCGATCACCTTCAGATCGACGTCGGGATAGGCCGCCTTGAGCGCGTCGATGCGCTTCTGCACGGCTTCGGCGACCTTCACGTCGCTGGCGCCCTTGGAACGCTTGATGCCGAGCGCGACCACCGGCTCGCCATTGAAGCGGGCGAAGGTGCGGCGGTCGGCGATGGTGTCGGTGACGGTGCCGAGATCGTCGAGCCGGACCTCGCCGCCGCCGAACAGCGGGATCATGGTGCCGGCGAGATCGCCCAGCGTCTTGGCGCCCGCGAGCGTGCGGATCGCCTGGTCGTTCTTGCCGATCTCGGCGCGGCCGCCGGCGACGTCGACATTGGTGCCGCGCAGGCTCTGGCTGACATTGACGGCCGTCAGGCCCATGGCCTGCAAGCGATCGGGATCGAGCGAGACCAGGATCTCGCGCTCGACACCGCCGATGCGCTCGACCTGCGCGACGCCGCGCACGCCCTGCAGCGCGCGCTTGACCACGTCGTCGACGAAATAGGAGAGCTGCTCCGGCGTCTTGCCGGGCGAAATCGCGGCATAGGTGACGATCGGCAGGCCGATGACGTCGACGCGCTGGATCAGCGGCTCGGTGACGTTCTGCGGCAGGTTGGAGCGCACGCGCGTCACCGCGTCCTTGACGTCGTTGAGCGCGCGGTCGGTGTTGGTCTCGAGCGCGAACTGGATCGTGGTGACCGACAGGCCGTCGGTGATCGAGGAGGTGATGTGCCTGACGCCCTCGACGCCGGAGACCGCGTCTTCAACCGTCTTGGTGACCTGGGATTCGAGCTCGGCTGGCGCCGCGCCGAACTGCGAGACCGCAACCGAGATCACGGGGATGTCGGCCGAGGGCAGCCGCGTCACCGCAAGCCTGGTGAAGGAGGTCCAGCCGAGAACCAGGAGGATGATCGAAAAGACGACAGACGGCAGCGGATGACGTATAGACCATGCCGAGATATTGAGAGCCATCAGCGTACCCGCGTGCGATCGAGTTCATCGGCGAACATGGTCTTGATCTGGTCGCCATCATGGAGCGAGGAGCCGGCGTCGGCCACGACGATTTCGCCGACCTCGAGGCCTTCCAGGATTTCCGTCGAGGTGTCGGACGACAGTCCGACCCGCACCTTGCGCGTCTCGACGACATTGCCTTTGACGACCTGCACCATCAGATGGTCGATCGCGGTCTTGGGGATCGAGACGCCGCAGCTGCGCTTGGCGTCGATCGAGGCGCGGGCGAACACGCCGACCTTGAGGGATGGATTGTTGGTGACGCTGATACGGACGCGCCCGAGCTGGGTCGTGCGGTCGATTTCGGGCGCGACCAGCCGGACGCGTCCGATCAGATCGGGCGCGTCGTCGCGGCTGATGCGCACGGTCGCGCCGGAACTGAGCTTGGACATGTGCACCGCCGGCACCTGGGCGTCGAGCTCGATCTCGTTGTTGACGGCGATGCGGAACATCGGACCCGCCTGCGGCGAGGCCGGCGCGCCAACGATGGTGCGGACCTCGGTGATGAGCCCCGGCGCAGGTGCTCTCAACGAGATCGGGCCTTGTGGGCCGGGTCGCTGCGGCTGCCCCGGAATCTGCGGCGGCGCAGTCAGGCGCGCCAGCTCCTGGTTGTCGGCGACAATGGCGCCTTCGGTGACCAGGAGGTCGGTGACTCTTGAGCCTTCCTGGTCGGCAACGACCACCGCCTCGCGGCGCGGCACGAAGAAGCCGGTCACCCGGACCAGGTCGGAGAAGCAGGCGTTGGTCGACTTCGTCACGATGACGAGCGCCTCGCCCGGCGTCTCCTTCGCTTCGGGGCGATGCCGATGCTCGAACAGATAATAGCCGACGCCGAGCACGGCGACGAACAGCACGGTTCCGGCCGGCTTGAGATATTGAGTCAGATTCATCGCCGGATCATCCTGGCCTGGCTCACGGCCGTCCGTGCGAGGCCCAGACAGAGCGTTTCCCTGAAATAAAGCGTCCCGCAAGGTTGCGGGACGCGCTTTGGAAGCGAGACCTTACACCACATCACGACTGTTCACTGTAAAGGATTACGTCGAGCTCACTTCGTCGATGAGCTCACTTCGACGCGGTAGTCTTGTTTTCCATGTTGACGACCTGCACGCGGCGGTTGACCTCTGCCAGCGGCTGGCTTGGATTCTTGAGCTTGCTCTTGCCATAGCCGACGGTGACGAGATCGGTCGCGGAGATGCTGTATTTCTCGACGAGGTAGCGCTTGATCGAATCGGCGCGACGCTCCGACAGGTCCTGGTTGTAGGCTTCGCCGCCGGCGGCATCGGTGTGGCCGGCGACCACGAAGGTCGAGCCCTTCAGGTCGGGACTGGTCAGCGCCCGGCCGAGCGCCTGCACCGACGGCATCGACTTGGCGCTGATATTGGCGGAGTTGTAGTCGAACGTGATTTCGAGATCGATGTTCGGCTTGTCCTTGACGACTGAAGCAATTTCCTCGCGCTCGGTCGACGACAGCGAGCGCGTCGAGCGGCCGCGCACGGACTGAATCAGCTTGATCTCCGCCGCGTTCGGCGCGGATTCGGTCTGCGGGCCGATCGAGAGGCCGCGGGTCAAGGGCTTCTTGGCTGGCGGCGCGAGCGCGCGAACGATCTCGTCCTCGGTGACATTCTTGCTGTTGCCGCCATCGCCTGCGTACGCGCGCGGCAATGACAGCGCGGCGCCGACGATGATGATGGACAGGATCGCGGTAAGTCCTTTTGCAGCCGATCTCATAGCCAGTCCCTCCTGCTCAGCCAGCTTGCGTGCTTCCAAATTCCGGCAACAAGCCTCGGAAAAGGCCTCTTGCGGCATCCGCCCATTAGTCTTTCTTGGCCCGTTCAAGGTTCGAGGCTTCGACGGCCTCAACTCGAAAAAATATCAACGCACTCCGTAGCTTGCGAATTCCTGAACGATGTTCGGATCCATCGCCTTGGCATTGGCGATGTCCAGCGCCCCTTCCTGGGCGGAGCCGTTGCGTTGCTTGGCAAGGCCCCGTCCGTAGAGCGAAGAGGTCAGGCGCGGGTTGATCTTCAGGGCCGCATCGAAATCGGCGATGGCGTTCTTCACCGCGCCCGACTTGAGGTTGACGAGTCCCCGGCTGTCCAGTGCATCGACGAAGTTCGGCCGAAGCCGCAGTGCCTCGTTGCAATCCTTCAGCGCGCCCTGGAGGTCACCGACCACGGTACGAGTCCAGCAGCGGTTGTTCAGCGCCTCGACGTCCTTCGAATTGATCCGGAGGGTGTCGTCGAAATCCTTGACCGCGAGGTTGTAGGCGCCCTTGCTGGCATAGACTTGGCCGCGCCGGTACAGCGCGTTCACGTCGTCCGGATTGGCGGCGATCTTGGCGGTCAGGCCCTTGATCGTGGGATCGTCAGCCAGCGCGGCGGCGCTGGGTCCGCTGTCGGTGCTCGGCGCGAGGCCGGGATCGATCGGTTTTACCGGCGGTGGCGGCGGAGGCAGGGCAGCCTCGATCTGTGGCTTCGGCGCGGGGGGCGGCGCGGGTGCGGGGGCGGGTGCAGCTGGCGCAGCAGGAGCGGGTGCCGCAGCAGTGTCGGCCGGCTTCGGCGGCGGAGGCGGTGCCGGCGGGGCGGGTGGTGCCGGTGGCGGGTTGTTGGCGACGACGGCCGGCGCAGCGGGAGGCGCAGGCGGCGGCGTCGTTGCGGGACGCGATCCGCCGGCGCCCGGAATGAACGAGAAATCTTCGGCCAATGACGAGGAAATCCACGGCACCTGCTCGCCGCGAGAGGCACGGGTGACGCCCATCTTGGTACGGTTCAGCGTCTCTTCGGCCATCAGGTCGGGAACGCGGATCTCCTTCAACAACTCCTGGACGAACAGGCTGTGGTCGCCACCGGCGTCCGAGACCACCGAGGCCAGCGCCGCCGAGTACATCACCAGCGTGCCGTTGGGCGCGATGACCGGGGTCAGGCCGGCCGAGAAGCTGCGGAACCGGCGCTCGAACGGATTGCGCCTGGACGCATCGATCAGCGCGATCTTGACGCCGGCGCCTCGGCTGTTGAGCTCGCCGAGCACGGTCTCGAGGCTGAAACCATCGCGGCGCACGTCGGACTCCGTCCAGATCTGCGCATCGACCGGCAGCAAGTAGCTCTGGCGCGCCGACTGGATGCCGAAACCGCTGAAGAACACCAGCGCCACCGATCCCGGCTTGATCTTGCCGTAAAGCTTGTCGAAGGCGCGGCGCATTCCGTCGCCGGTCAGGTTCTCGCCGATCTCGACCGAAAAGCCGTCCCGCTTGAGCTCATCGGCCACGTCGCGCGCATCGTTGATCGGTTCCTTCAGCGGAGCATCCGCGTCCGGATATTTGGCGTTGCCGATGACCAGCGCAAAACGGTCGCCGGCCGCAAGCGATGGGGCAGTCGGGACAAGCGAGACGAGCAAGGGCAGAAGGAAAAAGAAGCGAATTTTCATAATCAGCGCGGTCCAGCCAAAAGGGCGCCGTTCCAGCTTGCGCCGCTGCGACCTTAACTTACGCTTACCTCATTATCAAACCGGGGACGGGGGGGCGTCAACCGCTTGGAGATTCGGCATTATCGTAGCGATTGACCGCAACGTATGGGCGTGCCGCGAGGGGGATTAGACGGGCTGTCATGGCGGTACTCGGCGCGGCCTGGTTCGATCCTATCGGCAGCATGTAAGGGCAACCATGGCGATGAAAATGTGATTGGTCTCACATTGCGGGGCCGGCTCCCGACGCAATGCCCCGTTTGACCTTTCCTGCCGACGATGGCTTGGTGTGCTCGATCGTCCCAGAAGATCCAACTCAGAAAAGCAAGACCATGGGAAACGTCTACGAAATCTACGCCCTTCGCTACGCGACGATGTCGCCGCGCACCCCCAGCATGAACTTCCTGGCACCCGATCCACATGACAGTGCGGCGCAGGACCTCGACTATTTCGTCTGGCTGATCCGTGGCGGTGGCCGCGACATTCTGGTCGACACCGGTTTCAATGCCGAGGAGGCGAGCGCGCGGGCGCGCAAGCTGACGCTCAACCCGGTCGATGCGCTGGAGCGCTTCGGGGTTGCCGCATCTGCGATTCGCGAGGTCATCGTGACGCATCTGCACTACGACCATGCCGGCAATCTCGACCGCTTCCCGAATGCGCGCTTCCATCTCCAGGAGCGCGAGATGGCTTACGCGACGGGACGCTGCATGTGCAACGGACTGTTGCGACATCCGTTCTCGGTCGAGCACGTCACGCAGATGGTGCGCCATGTCTATCGCGAGCGCGTCAGCTTCTATTCGGGTGACGGCGAGGTCGCTCCGGGCGTCACCGTGCATCGTGTCGGCGGCCATTCCGACGGCTTGCAGGTGGTCAGAGTCGAAACCGCGCGCGGCCCGGTGGTGCTGGCCTCCGATGCCGCGCATTACTACGCGAATCTGCAGCGCAGGAGCCCGTTCCCGATCGTCTACAATGTCGGCGACATGGCGCAGGGGTGGGAGACGATCGAGCGCCTCGCCGGTCACCCCGATAGATACATTCCCGGTCATGATCCGATCGTGACGGAGATCTATCCGCGTGCCAGCGAGAAGGTCGACGCCTGGGCGCTGCATATGCCGCCGACGCGATCGTTTGCGAGATAGCCGCTGAGGCCTGCCCCACGCTCGTCGTCCCGGACAAGCGCGCCCAAAGCGCGCGTAGATCCGGGACCCATAACCCCCAGGGAGGAGTCGCCGCGCGAGCTGGCAACTCCGAGTCTTCGTCAAGCCCATCATGCCTCGCCACAGGCGGGGGGGGATTGATGGGTTTCGCTGACGATCTACCCATCCTGTGAGCTGACCTTTTCTTCGGACGCGTGCGGTCTCCGAGACGGGCGGCAGATATGGTGTCAACGAGCGCCGGCAGGATCCCCACAAGCAACGATATCGCGAGGAGATTTTCGAGCCGCTAGCTCCGGCGGAGAGAATACCGCCAGGTATCCTCTGTCCCCTGCGAGCCTATATGTGGCGACCTCGCGATAGCCGACGGCAGTCAATTCGCAGCGCAAGAGCGCAATTGGCGTGCCATGTTTCGGCGTCGGAAGCTCAAGATCGACAATTCCGACCCGCGCACCCTGCTTCAAGGAGGCCGCGAGATTGTAGAGGAAGGCATAGGGTTGCGCTATCTCGTGATACATATGCACAAGGATAGCGGCATCCAGCGAAGAAGCGGGCAGACGCGGGTCGTGTGGTTCGCCGAGCGCGAATTGCACGTTTGTCAACTTCAGAAGTTTTGTTCGCCTGGCGAGTTCGACGAGGTAATCCAGCGTGACGTCCTGGGCAACGACAGAGCCGGCGGGTCCGACGAGGTGCGAGAGCCTGACCGTGTGGTAGCCACCGCCTGCCCCAATGTCGCCGACTGTCATGCCTGGTTTCAGTTCAAGCAGACGTGCGATTTGACCGGCCTCATCGAGGGCATCGCGGTGCTCTTCAGCGGAGCGGCGGGGGCTGACGATTCTTGCAACAGGACGCTGTGGCGAGGGAAACTCGTTTGCAGCGACGCCAGGGGGAGCCAGATGACCTATGTCAGCGGCGTATGCGCGAGTTGCGACAAGCGCCACAAGGAGCATCGCTATATAAGCCAGTGCCGTCACGGGCCTACCAAGCTTCCTCAACAGGACCCTCAAACGCCGACGTCCGCGCCTCTATTAGTCCCTAATACGCCTGTTTTGCGTCGGCTTCGTCGCTGGTCTGGATCAGGTCGAGGCTCTGCTCGATCTTGCCGAGCAGGGCCGAGAGTTGCCTGCGCTCCTGCGCGGAGAGGCAGGCGAGGATCTCGTCCTCGCGCCGCAACAATTGCGGGAACAGCTCCTCGTAGAGCGCACGGCCCTTCCTGGTCAGTTGCAGCCGGAATTCGCGGCGGTCGGCCTCGTTCTCGACCCGTTCAATCAGATCGCTGTTGAGCAGCGTGGTCACCGCGCGGCTGATGGTGGATTTGTGCGTGCGGGTGCATTGCGCGATGAATTGTGCGCTGCAGGCGTCGTTGCGGAAGCCGAGGGTGGCGATCACGCGCCAGGCCGGAATGTCGAGGCCATGGCGTTCCTGATATTCGACCGAAAGCGCGGAACTGACCTCCGCTGCGAGCCGGTTGAGGCGGAACGGCACGAACTTGAACAGGTCGAGCCGTGGCTTTGACCGCGCCGAAGCCTCGCCGGCCTCGCGCGCTTTCAGCGCGATGTCGCTGGATGTCCTCGCCAAGGAAGCGCTCCGAATTCCAGTTGACGGCCGGCCGGCTCCGGTCCAAAATAGTTGCACGTGAGACTATCTAGCAGATCAGTCCTCTCCTGACCAGAGCCGAGGTTAGTGTATGGCGCAGGCCAAGTCCCAGTTCGGCTATCGACGCCACCCCGATCAGGATCGTTCCGGCCAGAGCCCGGCCGAGCACGCGGTCGTGGTCGTCGGTGCGGGCCCGGTCGGGCTGTCGCTTGCGATCGATCTTGCTCAACGCGGCCAGCGTGTCGTCCTCCTGGATGATGCCGATCGTATCGGCGAGGGCTCCCGCGCGATCTGCTTCTCGAAGCGCTCGCTGGAATATTGGGACCGGCTCGGCGTCGGCGACCGCATGGTCGACAAGGGGGTGGTGTGGAGCGTCGGCCGCATCTTCCACGGCGAATCCCAACTTTACCAGTTCAATCTCCTGCCGGAGAACGGCCACAAGCGGCCGGCCTTCATCAATCTCCAGCAATATTACGCCGAGGCCTATCTGGTTGATCGCATCGACGATCTGCCCGAGATCGACCTGCGCTGGCGCAACAAGGTGACGGCGCTCGAGCAACGCAACGGTTCCGTCGCGTTGACGATCGAGACGCCCGAGGGCGCCTACCGCGTGCTCGCCCAATATGTCGTCGCCTGCGACGGCGCGCGCTCCTCGCTGCGGCAGATGGTCGGCGCCGAGTTCGCCGGGCAGGTGTTCGAGGATCAGTTCCTCATTGCCGACGTCAAGATGACTGCGGAATTCCCGACCGAGCGCTGGTTCTGGTTCGATCCGCCGTTCCATGCCGGGCGTTCGGCGCTGCTGCACCGGCAGCCCGACGATGTCTGGCGCATCGACCTCCAGCTCAACCGCTACGCTGATCCCGTCGTCGAGAAGAAGCCCGAGAACGTGCGGCCGCGGATCGCGCGCATGCTCGGCCACGACAAATTCGCGTTCGAGTGGATCTCGCTCTACAAATTCCAGTGCCGGCGGATGGACCGCTTCATCCATGGTCGTGTGGTCTTTGCCGGCGATTCCGCGCATCAGGTCTCGCCCTTCGGCGCCCGCGGCGCCAATTCCGGGCTCGAAGACGCGGAGAATCTGTCCTGGAAGCTCGACCGTGTGCTGCGCGGCAGATCGCCCGCGAGCCTGCTGGAGAGCTATCATCTCGAGCGCAGCATGGCGGCCGACGAGAACATTCGCGAATCCACCCGCTCGACCGACTTCATGGCGCCGAACTCGCACCAGGAGGCGCGGCTGCGCAAGGCGGTGCTGTCGCTGGCGAAGGAGACCGAGTTCGGCAAGCGCATGGTCAATGGCGGCCGGCTTTCGGTGCCATGCAGCTATGATTCCCCCTTGTCCTCGCTCGACGCGGATACGTGGCACGGCGGACCGTCGCCCGGCCGTTCCATGCTCGACGCTCCCGTCACGACGCCGGCCGGCGAGCAGATCTATCTGACGGATGCCTTCCGCAAGGGTGGAACGGACTTCACCCTGCTGTCGTTCAGCAATGGTACGGCCATCGATGCGCCCGATGGCGTCAAGGGCATCCGCATCGGCGGTGAGGGCGGGTTCGCCGATCCCTCGGGCTTGGTCGCGAAGCGCTACGGCGCCGAACCGGGCGCCGCCTATCTGCTGAGGCCGGATGGTTATGTCGCGGCGCGTTTCCGCCATCCGGCGCGTGCGGCGATCGCGGCAGCGCTGGTGCGTGCCGAAGGCTTGTATTGAGGTTCGCATGCCGCTTTCCACCAGCTCCAACTTCGCACGCCCCGACGACGCCTTCCGCGCCATCGTCGAGGCGCATCGCGGTCTCACCGATGAGCAGAGCGCCGATTTCGACGCGGCGCTGGTGCTGATCCTCGCCAACCATATCGGCGATATCGACGTGCTGCGCGAGGCGATCGGGCTGGCGAAGCGCCGCATGATCGACGGCCAACAGCAACAACAGCAGCAACAATAACCCGGTGACTTGAAGGACGAATTGATGGCGAAGAACTTCGCATCCACTGGCGATCTCTCCGAGAAGAAGATCACCTTCTCCGAGATCGGTACGGATCTCTATGCCTTCACCGCCGAGGGCGATCCCAACACCGCCGTCATCGTCGGCGACGATGGCTGCCTCGTGTTCGACGCGCAGGCGACACCCGCGATGGCGAACAAGGTGATCGAGCGCGTGCGCGCAGTCACCGACAAGCCGATCAAATATGTCGTGCTGTCGCACTATCACGCCGTGCGCGTGCTTGGCGCCTCCGCCTACAAGGCGCAAGGCATCGTTGCCTCGCAGGAGACCTATCGGCTGATCGCGGAGCGTGGCAAGCAGGATTGGGATTCCGAATACGGCCGCTTCCCGCGGCTGTTCCAGGATGCGCAGAGCATTCCCGGCCTGACCTGGCCGACGCTGACCTTCGAAGGCGAGATGACGATCTATCTCGGCAAGCGCGAGGTGCGCCTGATGCAGCTGGGCGCCGGCCACACCTCCGGCGACATCGTCGCCTGGGTGCCGGATGCCGAGGCGATGTTCTCCGGCGACCTCATCGAATATCACTCGGCCTGCTACTGCGGCGATGCGCATTTGCGCGAATGGCCGATGACGCTGAACGAGATCCGCAACTTCAATCCCAAGGCGATCGCGCCGGGCCGCGGCGATGCGCTGAAGGGCACGGCCACGGTGCGCGAGGCCATCGCGATGACGCGCGACTTCGTCACCTCGCTCTACGGCGCGGCCGAAATCTCCGTTGCCCGGGGTCGCACGCTGAAGGAATCGATGGCGGCGACCCGTGAGGTGATGGATCCGAAATTTTCCAGCTTCGCGATCTACGAGCACTGCCTGCCGTTCAACGTGTCGCGCGCCTATGACGAGGCGTCGGGGATCGACGACCCCGTGATCTGGACCGACAAGCGCGACCAGGAAATGTGGGCTGCCTTGCAAGGAGGAGGATAGTCATGAACATCAATACCTCGCCTGACCAGATCATCCGCAGCTCGGCCCAGGTGACGCCGGGCTACATGTCCGGCTTCGGCAACAGCTTTGAGACCGAGGCACTGCCGGGCACGCTGCCGATCGGCCGCAACTCGCCGCAGCGCTGCGCCTACGGGCTCTATGCCGAGCAGCTCTCCGGCTCGCCCTTCACCGCGCCGCGCGGCAGCAATGAGCGCTCCTGGCTCTATCGCATCCGCCCTTCCGTGAAGCATTCCGGCCGCTTCGAGAAGGTCGACGCCGGCCTGTGGCGTTCGGCGCCGTGCCATGAATCCGGCCTGCCGATCGCGCAGCTGCGCTGGGACCCGACGCCGCTTCCGAAGGATGAGGTAACCTTCGTTCAGGGCGTGCAGACCATGACGACGGCTGGTGACGTGAATACCCAGGCCGGCATGGCCGCACATGTCTACCTCATCACCAAGTCGATGGTGGATCAGCATTTCTACGATGCCGACGGCGAGCTGATGTTCGTGCTCCAGCAGGGCAATCTTCGCGTTGTCACCGAGTTCGGTCGCATCGATGCCGAGCCGGGCGAGATCGTGGTGATCCCGCGCGGCGTCAAGTTCCGCGTCGAGATTCCGAATGGCCCGGCGCGGGGCTATCTCTGCGAAAATTACGGTGGTGCCTTCACCCTGCCGGAGCGCGGCCCGATCGGCGCTAACTGCCTTGCCAACGCGCGCGACTTCCTGACGCCGGTTGCGAACTACGAGGACAAGGACACGCCTACGGAACTGTTCGTGAAGTGGGGCGGTTCGCTGTTCAAGACCACGCTGCCGCATTCGCCGATCGACGTCGTCGCCTGGCACGGCAATTACGCGCCGTACAAATATAATCTGCGCGCCTTCTCTCCCGTCGGCGCGATCGGCTTCGACCATCCCGATCCATCGATCTTCACGGTGCTGACCTCACCGTCGGAGACCGCGGGCACCGCGAACATCGACTTCGTGATCTTCCCCGAGCGCTGGATGGTCGCGGAGAACACCTTCCGTCCGCCCTGGTACCACATGAACATCATGAGCGAGTTCATGGGCCTGATCTACGGCGTCTACGATGCCAAGCCGCAGGGCTTCGTCCCCGGGGGCATGAGCCTGCACAATTGCATGCTGCCGCATGGCCCGGACCGCGACGCCTTCGAGCACGCCAGCAATGGCGAGCTGAAGCCGGTGAAGCTGACGGGCACCATGGCCTTCATGTTCGAGACCCGCTATCCGCAGCGCGTCACCGCGCATGCGGCGAAGGCGTCCACGCTGCAGGACGATTACGCGGATTGCTGGAAGGGCCTGGAGAAGAAGTTCGATCCTAACCGGCCGTGACGGTCGCGCCCTCTCCCCTTGTGGGAGAGGGTGGCTCGCCGCGTAGCGGCGAGACGGGTGAGGGGGTCTCTCCGCGAGTGGACCTCTCTCATTCTGGATTCGCGGATAGAACCCCTCATCCGGCGCTTCGCGCCACCTTCTCCCACAAGAGGAGAAGGAAGAAAGGACCGGGCCAGACGTGACGACACACCCCAACGACCCCAGCCTCCGCTCCTTCATCGACGTCGATCCGGCCTCGGACTTCCCGATCCAGAACCTGCCCTATGGCGTGTTCTCGGCGAATGGATTGGCGCCGCGCGTTGGTGTCGCCATCGGCGCCTACATTCTTGATCTGTGGGAGCTCGAGCAGGATGGCCGCCTCGATGTCGGGCAGCCGGGGACCTTTGCGGCAGGCAGCCTGAATCCGTTCATGTCGTTGGGCCCGAAGGTGTGGTCGACGACCCGCGCGCGGATCAGCGAGCTCTTGCGGCACGACAATCCCGAATTGCGCGACAATGACGAGTTGCGCAAGCTGGCCCTGGTTCCGATGTCGGCTGCCAAACTGCATCTGCCCTTCACCGTCTCCGGCTACACCGACTTCTACTCCTCGAAAGAGCACGCCACCAATGTCGGCGTGATGTTCCGCGGCAAGGACAATGCGCTGCAGCCGAACTGGCTGCACATGCCGATCGCCTATAACGGCCGTGCCTCCACGGTCGTGGTCTCCGGTACTCAAGTGAAGCGGCCTCGCGGGCAACTGAAACCACCGAATGTGGACGTGCCGAGCTTCGGGCCGTGCAAGCGGCTCGATTTCGAGCTGGAGATGGGCGTCGTCATCGGCCAGCCCTCGCCGATGGGCGGCATGCTCACGGAGCAACAGGCCGAGGAGATGATCTTCGGTTTCGTGCTGCTCAACGACTGGAGTGCGCGCGACATCCAGCAATGGGAATATGTGCCGCTCGGGCCGTTTCTCGCCAAGGCGTTCGCGACTTCGATCAGCCCCTGGGTGGTGACGCGCGAGGCGCTGGAGCCGTTCCGGCTGAAGGGGCCGGAGCAGGAGCCGGTGCCGCTCGACTATCTCAAGCAGACCAAGCCGCAGAACTACGACATCTCGCTCGACGTGTCCCTGCGCGCTGCGGGTGCCAATGCACCTGCCGGCATCAGCCGCACCAATTTCAAGCACATGTACTGGTCCTCGGTGCAGCAGCTCATGCACCACGCTTCCAGCGGCTGCGCCATGAATGTCGGCGATCTCCTCGGCAGCGGCACCATCTCCGGTCCTGAGAAGGACCAGCGTGGCAGCTTGCTCGAGATCAGCTGGAACGGCACCGAGCCGGTCGAGCTGCCCGGCGGCGCCAAGCGCTCATTCCTGGAAGACGGCGACAGCCTCGTGATGCGCGGCTGGTGCCAGGGCAACGGCTATCGTGTCGGCTTCGGCGAGGTCGAGGGGACGATTCTGCCGGCGGAATGACGGGCTCTGCGATTAGCGATCTTCGGGTCGAACGTCCTTGATCCGCGCGCAATGCGCCGCGACATCCTCTACGCTGTACTTCAGATGCACCCGCTTGTCGGACGGCGCCTGCTTCGCTGTGCACACGCCCGGCCGCCATTCCTGCGCCGGCCTGATCGGGCGTGGGGCAAAGCCGCCGCCGCAATTCGGGCAGACGTTGAACAGCTTGGTCTCGACGCAATCCGCGCAGAACGTGCATTCATAGGAGCAGATCCGCGCGTCAGTTGCGCTCGGCGGCAGGTCGCGGTCGCAAAATTCGCAGTTCGGCCGAAGCTGGAGGGCCATGTCGAATCTCCGCACGTGGAGCCGGATCATCGCAGATCGCGTAGCCAGCGCGAATGCCATAGTTCCCTCGATTTCAGCCGGCCCTGATCTCCTTGAGCGGGAGTCGTGAGCTTTCCTTGAGCCTGTCGAGCACGATCGAGGAGCGTACATGTGCCACGCTCTGGTGCGGCATCAAGACGTCGTTGACGAGATTTGAGAGGCCCTTGAGGTCGCGCAGCACGGCTTTCAACACATAGTCGGCATCGCCCGTGAGCGAATACGCCTCCTGGATCTCGTCGATCCGGTTCACCAGCGCGCGAAAACGCTTGGAATTGTCCGGGGAGTGGGTCGCGAGCCCCACCTGGATGAAGGCGATCACGCCGAAGCCGAGTGCCTCGCTGGAGAGGTCGGCATGATAGCCCGCGATCACCTTCTCCTCCTCCAGCCGCATCCGCCGCCGCGAGCATTGCGAGGCGGAGAGGCCCGCGAGATCGGCGAGCTCCTGGTTGGTGAGGCGGCCGTCGTCCTGGAGTGCGCCCAGGATCTTGAGGTCAAAGGCGTCCACAGGAATCATGCGTCAATTGTCCATTTCTTGCACAAAGTGTGCATAGAGTAGCGAATTTACGCCCCGTTTGCACGCCTCTTGCGCGCCCTATGAAGGATAGTTCCTCCCGGCAGCAAATTGGGAGAGCAGCATGGGTCCGTTTCCGCACGATGCACCGCCGGCCACGATCAGCGCCGACAATCCGATGGGCACCGACGGATTCGAGTTCGTCGAATATGCGCATCCCGATCCGGAACAGTTGCACGCGCTGTTCAAGCTGATGGGCTATGCGCCCGTCGCGCGCCACAGGACCAAGAAGATCACGGTCTATCGCCAGGGCGACATCAACTATCTCGTCAACGAGCAGCCCGGCACCCACGGCTACGAGTTCGTCGCCGCGCATGGCCCCTGTGCGCCGTCGATGGCCTTTCGCGTCGTCGACGCGAAGGCGGCCTATGACCGCGCGATTTCGCTCGGCGCCGAACCTGCCGATGTGCCATCGGCCCAGAAGACTCTCGACGTCCCCGCCATCAAGGGGATCGGCGGCAGCCTGCTTTATCTCGTCGACCGCTACGGCGCCAATGGCTCGGCCTATGATGCCGAGTTCGAATGGCTCGGCGCACGCGATTCCAAGCCGGTCGGCGCCGGCCTGTTCTATCTCGACCATCTCACCCACAACGTCCATCGCGGCCGCATGGACGTCTGGGCCGGCTTCTATGAGAAGCTGTTCAACTTCCGCCAGATTCGCTTCTTCGACATCGAGGGCCGCGCCTCCGGCCTGTTCTCGCGCGCGCTGACGAGCCCGGACGGCAAGATCAGGATTCCGATCAACGAGGACGCCGGTGAGTCCGGTCAGATCGAGGAATATCTCAAGACCTATCGCGGCGAGGGCATCCAGCACATCGCCTGCGGCTGCCGCGACATCTACCGCACCATCGAAGACCTGCGCGAAGCCGGCCTGCCGTTCATGCCGTCGCCGCCCGACACCTATTTCGAGAAGATCGACACGCGCCTGCCCAAGCATGGCGAGGACGTCGCACGGCTCAAGAAGAACGGCATCCTGATCGACGGCGAGGGCGTGGTCGAGGGCGGCCAGACCAAGGTGCTGCTGCAGATCTTCTCGGCCAACGCGATCGGCCCGATCTTCTTCGAGTTCATCCAGCGCAAGGGCGACGACGGTTTCGGCGAGGGCAATTTCAAGGCCCTGTTCGAATCGATCGAAGAGGACCAGATCCGGCGCGGCGTGTTGAAGGTGGACGCGGCGTAGGCGCGGCTCGAGTTAGGCGCAAGCCGTCCCCACATCATCGGTGTCGTCCCGGACAAGCGTAAGCGCCGATCCGGGACCCATACCCCTAGGACCGCGTCGTAGAGCGAGCCGGTAACCCCGAGTCTTCGCCAAACCACTCCCTGGGGCTATGGGTCCCGGATCGGCGCGCGCTTATGGCGCGCTTGTCCGGGACGACAGCGGAGAGTGGGGCGACAGCAGAGAGCCTAACGTCCCGCCCACGCCTGCATCACCGCGGCGATCTCCGCCGGCTCCGGCTCGCGCACCGTCGAGGGCGTGCGCGAGAAGCGCGGTGCCGGTGCAGGCTGCTTCACGCCGTGGCGTTCGATGAACACGTTGCGCGCGACCATGTGCGGATGCTCCGTAGCCTCCGACATGGTCAGCACCGGCGCGAAGCAGATGTCGGTGCCTTCCATGATCTTGCACCAGTCCTCGCGCGTCTTGCTCTTGAACACCGTCTTGAGCTTTTCCTTCAGCGCGGGCCAGGCCTTGGGATCCATCTGCGCGTCGAAATCGGCGTCGGTGAGCCCGGCATGCTCGCGCAGCAGCGCGTAGAATTGCGGCTCGATCGAGCCGATCGAGACGAAATGGCCACAGGCGCATTCATAGACGCCATAGAAATGCGCACCGCCATCGAGGAAGTTCTGGTTGCGTCCCTCGGACCAGCGTCCCATTGCGGTCATGTCGAAGAAGAACGACATCAGCGATGCCGCGCCGTCGCACATGGCGGCATCGACGACCTGGCCTTTGCCGGATTTCTGCGCCTCCAGGAGCGCTGCGAGCACCCCAACCACGAGATAGAGCGCGCCGCCCCCGAAATCGCCGACCAGGTTGAGCGGTGGCACCGGTGCTTCCGCGGTACCGATCGCGGCGAGTGCGCCGGTGATGGAGATGTAGTTGATGTCGTGGCCGGCGGCATTCGCGAGCGGGCCTTCCTGGCCCCAGCCGGTCATGCGGCCATAGACCAGCTTTGGATTGCGCGCGAGCACCACGTCGGGCCCGAGGCCGAGCCGCTCCATCACGCCGGGACGGAAGCCCTCGACCAGGGCATCGGCGCTGGCAAGCAGGTCGAGCACCTGTGCAATCGCGGCCTTGTCCTTGAGGTCGAGCTCGATCACCTTGCGGCCGCGGCCGGCGACCGACTTCGTGCTTTTCTTCGCGCCGATCCGGTCGAGCGTGACGACGTCGGCGCCCATGTCGGCCAGCATCATGCAGGCGAACGGACCAGGTCCGATGCCGGCGAATTCGACGATGCGGAAGCCCGAGAGCGGGCCGGAGGTGCGGACGGATGAGGTGGGGGCTGATTTATCGAGCACGTTGTTGTTTCCTCGGGGTCGCGAGCAAATGCCGGTGGTCCGGCATCGCTTCCGACGTTCCTCTGTGGGCGAGTTAATTGACTGATTAACTTTTCTCGCCTTCACGTCAGCGAGGCAAGCGGTTTTCATGCCGCACGGCCAAATAAAAACGGCGCGCACCGAAGTGCGCGCCGCGGAAAATTTGCGTGGAGGCGCTATCAGCGAGCGGCGGCGACCGCGCGCTGCGCCATCACCTTGACGAGATTGGCGCGGTACTCGGCCGTGCCGTGGATATCGGCCAGCAATCCGCTCGCCGAAATCGTCACGTTGTCGATCGCCGAGGGCGACCAGTTCGCCTTCAGCGCGGCCTCGATCGAAGGCACCCGCATCACGCCACTCTGTGAGGCGCCGGTCGCGGCAACCCGAACCTCACCCGATTTGGTCTGCGCCACGAACACGCCGGTCAGCGCAAAGCGCGAGGCCGGGTGCCGCATCTTTTCGTAGCCTGCCTTCGCCGGCACCGGGAATGACGCGGCGGTGATGATCTCGCCGTCTTCGAGCGCCGTGGTAAACAGGCCCTTGAAGAAGTCATCCGCCGAGATCGACCGCTTGTTGGTCTTCACGGTGGCGCTGAGCGCGAGCAGCGCGGCCGGGAAATCCGCGGCAGGATCGTTGTTGGCGATCGAGCCGCCGATCGTGCCGCGGTAGCGCACGGCGGGGTCGCCCAGCACCGAGGTGAGATAGGCGATCGCGGGTATTGCCTTCTTCACGTCGGCATTCGTCATGATGTCGTAGTAGGTGGTGGCGGCCTTGATGGTCAGCACGTCGCCCGACAGCTCGACACCCTGCAGCTCCTTGATCCTGCCGAGGTCGATGACGTCCGACGGTGCGGCAAGGCGCTGCTTCATCACCGGCAGCAGGGTCTGGCCGCCGGCGAGGAATTTCGCCTCGCTTCCTTTGGCGAACAGGCTGGCGGCTTCGTCGACCGAGGAGGCGCGATGATAGGTGGTCTGGTACATCTTGGTTGCTCCTGAAATCTCTTCTCTGTCATTCCGGGATGCGCCATAGGCGCAGACCCGGAATCTCGAGGTTGAATTCGTGGCTCCAGATTCCGGGTTCGACGCTGCGCGTCGCCCCGGAATGACGACGATGGTCGGCTAGGCCGCGTGGATCGTGCGCCACACCCGGTCCGGGGTTGCGGGCATTTCCAGAGTGTTCTTGCCGATCGCGTCCGTGATCGCGTTGATCACGGCCGCTGACGCGCCGATCGCGCCGGCCTCGCCGCACCCCTTAATGCCGAGCGGATTGCCCGGACAGAGCGTCGTGGTGTGGGAGAGGTTGAACGACGGAACATCGTCGGCGCGCGGCATGGCGTAATCCATGAACGAGGCCGTGACCGGCTGGCCGTTGGAATCGTAGATGGCGTGCTCGAGCAGTGCCTGCCCGATGCCCTGCACAAGGCCGCCATGGACCTGGCCCTCGACGATCATCGGGTTGATCAGCCGGCCGAAATCGTCAGCCGCGACGAAGTTGACGAAGGAGGTCTTGCCGGTGCCGGGATCGACCTCGAGCTCGCAGATATAGGCGCCGGCCGGGAAGGTGAAGTTGGTCGGGTCGTAGAAGGCGCTCTCCTTCAGGCCCGGCTCCATCCCATCAGGCAGATTGTGTGCGGTGTAGGCCGCGAGCGCGACCATCGGGAAGGCGATCGCCTTGTCGGTGCCTGCCACCTTGAACTCGCCGTTCTCGATCACGATGTCGCCCTCGGACGCCTCCAGCGCATGCGCGGCGATCTTCTTGGCTTTGGACTCCATCTTCTCCATCGCCTTCAGGATGGCAGTGAGGCCGACGGCCGCGGAGCGCGAGCCGTAGGTGCCCATGCCGAACTGCACCTTGTCGGTGTCGCCATGGACGATCGAGACCTGGCTGATGGGAACGCCGAGGCGCTCCGCGACGAGCTGGCAGAAGGTGGTCTCGTGACCCTGGCCGTGGCTGTGCGATCCCGTGAGGATCTCGATGGTGCCGACCGGGTTGACGCGCACCTCGGCCGATTCCCACAGGCCGACGCCGGCGCCCAGGCTGCCGACCGCCTTCGACGGCGCGATGCCGCACGCCTCGATGTAGCAGGACACGCCGATACCGCGCAGCTTGCCGTCGGCTTTCGCCTTGGCCTTGCGGGCGGGGAAGCCGGCATAGTCGATCGCTTTCATCGCGGCATCGAGCGAAGCGTTGAAGTCGCCGGTGTCGTAGGCCATGATGACAGGCGTCTGGTGCGGAAATTGGGTGATGAAGTTGCTCCGGCGCAGCTCCGCCGGGTCCACCTTCAACTGCCGCGCCGCCGTTTCCATCAGCCGCTCGATCAGATAGCTCGCCTCAGGGCGGCCCGCGCCGCGATAGGCGTCGACCGGCGTGGTGTTGGTGTAGACGCCGATCACCTCGGCATGGATCGCCGGGATGTTGTACTGGCCCGACAGCAGCGTCGCGTAGAGGTAGGTCGGCACCGAGGACGAGAACAGCGACATGTAGGCGCCGAAATTGGCGTAGGTCTTCACCTTCAAGCCGATGATCTTGTTGTTGGCGTCGAAGGCCATCTCGGCATGGGTGATGTGGTCGCGGCCATGCGCGTCGGTGAGGAAGGCTTCGGTGCGATCACCCGTCCATTTCACGGGACGCTCGACCTTCTTGGATGCCCACAGCGCCACCATCTCCTCGGGATAGATGAAGATCTTGGAGCCGAAGCCGCCGCCGACATCGGGGGCGATCACGCGCAGCTTGTGCTCGGGCGCGATGTTGTAGAACGCCGACAGCACTAGGCGGGCGACGTGCGGGTTCTGCGAGGTCGTATATAGAGTGAAGTGCTCCTCCGCCGCGTCGTAACCGGCGATCGCCGCGCGCGGCTCCATCGCGTTCGGGGCGAGACGGTTGTTGGTGACGTCGAGCTTCACCACATTGGCAGCCTTGGCAAAGGCGGCATCGGTGGCACCCTCGTCGCCGATCACCCAGTCATAGACCTGGTTGCCGGGCGCTTCGGGGTGAAGCTGGGGCGCGCCGGCCTTGATGGCGGCTTGCATGTCGGCGACAGCGGGGAGCTCCTCGTAATCGACGACGACGGCTTCCGCCGCGTCGCGCGCGAGATTCTTGCTCTCGGCGATGACGACGGCAACGGCCTGGCCGACGAAGCGCACCGTCTCGGGCGCCATTGCCGGCCATGCGCCCATCTTCATCGGGCTGCCGTCCTTGGAGGTGATGGCCCAGCCGCAGATGAGGTTGCCGACCTTGTCGTCGACGAGCTGCTTGCCGGTGAGCACCGCGACCACGCCCGGCATCTTCAGCGCGGCGGAGGAGTCGATCCCCTTCACCTTGGCGTGCGCGTGCGGGCTGCGGACGAAATAGGCATGGGTCATGCCCGTCAGCTTGATGTCGTCGACGTAGCGGCCCTTGCCGGTAATGAAACGCTTGTCTTCCTTGCGCACGACGCGTGCGCCGATGCCTTCAACACCCATGTCTGGTCCTCCCGACCGGAATTTTTGTTGACCCGCGCTTTCCCTCGAAAGCGGGAGTGGTGATTTCTTGCTTCGCGACGGCCGCTCTACTCGGCCGCCTGCGCGACCTTCATGCGTCCGGCCGCATCCAGCACGGCTTTCACGATGTTGTGGTAGCCGGTGCAGCGGCAGATATTGCCCTCGAGCTCGTGGCGGACGGTCGCCTCGTCGAGCTGGCCACCATGGCGTTGCACGATGTCGATCGCGGACATGATCATACCCGGCGTGCAATAGCCGCATTGGAGGCCGTGATTGTCGCGGAAGGCAGCCTGCATCGGGTGCAGCTCGTCGCCCTTGGCGATGCCCTCGATCGTGGTGATACTGGCGCCATCGGCCTGCCCTGCCAGCATCGTGCAGGATTTCACAGCACGGCCATCCATGTGCACGACGCAAGCGCCGCACTGGCTGGTATCGCAGCCGACATGGGTCCCGGTGAGGTTGAGGTGATCGCGCAGGAGCTGGACCAGCAGCGTGCGGTCCTCGACATCGACAGCAACGGCCTTGCCGTTCACTGTCAGGTTGACTTTAGACACGGCATAGTCCTCCCGGGATTGATTTTGATTGCTTCTAATTAGAGACAGCGGCCCGGAACTTTGCAACTAGGATTTTGGTCGCCGGCGTCATTGAAAAGTCATTGATCCGGTTCGGCGCGCGAGGATTTGGGAGGCGAAGCAGCCGGGCTGGCGTGGGATGCCAGCAATCATCTCGATCCAGATCGGCCTTTGGCCGATGCGGCGATTATCGTGCAGGCCTGCCAAATTTACCGCCCCTTATCGATTCTGCCTTAGTTTTGCGCATCCAGGTCGGGGGGCGGGGCGCCTCCGGATCGCGGCTGAATTACAAATGGGGGTGGGAATGTCCGGGCGTATCGCGTCGCCGTCTAAGCGTACACTGTTTCCGGCTCTCAGGTTCCGCGCAAAGATCATTCTCGGCTTCGCCGCCGTGCTCGTGATTTCCGCCGGCAGCATGGCTTTCTCCTATTTCGGCTTCGAGCGGGTCGCCTCCGGGGTCGGGTCGTACCGCAGCAGCGTTTCCGAGGCCGATCTCGCCCGCAACATCGATCGCGAGCTGCTCGCCTATCGTTCGGCCGCCCGCTATTTCGTGGTGACCGGCAAGGAAGACGACGCCAAGGCGGCGCTGGATGCTGAAGGCAGCCTGAAGAACGCCATCGACCAGGCCGTGAAGGGCGCCAAGACGCCGGCGCGGCAGGAGAGCCTCGACAAGCTCGCCAAGGAGTTCTCCAACTTCTCCGCGACCTTCGCAAAGGTACTCAAGGCCAAGCGCGACAGTGCGCTGCTAGTGCAGAACCAGCTCAGCCGCAACGCCAACCTCTTGAAATACAAGCTTGACGATATCGGCAACAACGCCTCCGACTCCGAAGCGCAGGCGATCGAGTTCGGCACGAAGCAGGTCAACGCCCAGTTCCAGACTGCGAGTGCGGCGGCGACCAATTTCGTGCTGACCTCCGACCAGTCGATCGCCACCAGCGCGCTGGCGCGGCTGAAATTCGTCGAGAACTCGCTCGGTGCGATCTATTCCATGGACGACAAGGTCGTCGCGGGCCTGAAGGATGCCAAGGCTCTGCTCGGCGCCTATCGCGAAGCGCTGGAGAAGCTGATCGCCAACGCCAAGCTGGTCGATGATCTCGTCACCGAGATGAACGGCTCGGCCGGTGCGATCCTGCAAGGAGCGACCACCATGAAGGCCGACCTCCTCGCCGAGCAGCAGCGGCTGGATTCGGAGTCGGAGGCGACCATCGGGCGGACCGAGCAGCTGGTGCTGATGCTGGCCGTTGGCGGCACGCTGCTCGGCGCGGTCCTTGCTTTTCTGCTCGGCACCGGCATCTCGCGTCCGATGATCGCGATGTGCAAGGCGATGCGCGAGCTCGCATCGGGCAATTTCGACGTCGTGCTGCCGGGTCTCGGCCGCAAGGACGAGATCGGCGAGATGGCCGGTGCGGTCGAGGAGTTTAAGGTTCAGGCGGTCGCCAAGGCCGAGCGCGACGCCGCCGCCAGCGAGGTCCAGAACCGGGAGCAGGCCGCAAGCCGCCGCGCCGAGCTGATCCGCTTCGCCGACGATTTCGAGAGCGCGGTCGGCGCCATCGTCTCCAACGTCTCGGCCTCGGCCGTGCAGCTGGAATCGGCGGCCTCGACGCTGACCCGCACCGCCGAGACCACGCAGAGCCTGTCGAGCCAGGTCGCCGGCGTCTCCGAGCAGGCCTCCAGCAACATGCAGTCGGTCGCGACCGCGACGGAAGAGCTCTCGGCCTCGGTCGAGGAGATCGGCCGCCAGGTCCGCGATTCCAGCCGCATCGCGGAGGCTGCCGTGGTGCAGGCTAGGGAGACCGACGGCCGCATCGGCAAGCTGTCGCATGCCGCCCAGCAGATCGGCGAGGTGGTCAAGCTGATCACGGCGATCGCCGAGCAGACCAACCTTCTCGCGCTCAACGCCACCATCGAGGCCGCGCGTGCCGGCGAGGCCGGCCGCGGCTTCGCGGTGGTTGCGAGCGAAGTGAAGTCACTGGCGAGCCAGACCGCGAAGGCGACGGACGAGATCTCCTCGCACATCGCCGGCATGCAGGGGGCCAC
>NZ_SMBR01000023.1:0-87032 GCF_004346455.1 Bradyrhizobium sp. R2.2-H | reverse complement strand
ATCGGATGCTGGCCTCCAGCCCAGCCAGCATCTTGAATCATATTCGCCCCAGATCCGGAATCCCTTCCGATTCAATAAATTCGTGAACCGCTCTAACCATCTCCGATCATGTCGCGCGTACATCGAGAGAGTCCCCGTGTGGCACCCCCCTCCCTGCCCCTCCCCCGCAAGGGGGGAGGGAATGAGAGAGTGGTGGCCACCTTACGTCGCGAAGCGATCAGAGGCTTGAGGCGGGGTCACGACTACACTTCCCCGTCCTTCCACCCGATCCTCTCCTTCAAGAACCGAAAACCCAGCACCTCGAAGCCGGCGCGCTCCTTGTTGTCCTTGCCGTAGCCGTGGCCGCCCGCAGCCGGCTCGTAGAACCAGGCTTCAAAGCCCATCGCCTGGAGTTTTGCGGCCATCTTGCGGGCATGGCCGGGATGGACGCGGTCGTCGCGCCGCGTGGTCGCGATCAGGATCGGCGGATAGGCCTGCCCGGCCTTCACGTTGTGATAGGCGGAGTAGGTCTTCAGCCACTCCCACTCGTCGGGCTTGTCGGGATCGCCATATTCGGCGATCCAGCTCGCGCCCGCGAGCAGCTTGGTGTATCGGCGCATGTCGATCAGCGGGATGGTGCAGAACAGTGCGCCGAAGCGCTCGGGGTAGCGCACCAGCATGTTGGTGATGAGGATGCCGCCGTTCGACCCGCCATGCGCCGCGATGCGCCTCGGTTGCGTCACGCCGCGGCGGACGAGGTCAGCGGCCACTGCCGCGAAATCGTCGTGCGACAGCTTCTTGCCGGCCAGCCGTCCGGCATCGTGCCAGCGTGTGCCGAACTCGCCGCCGCCGCGCAAATTCGCCTGCACCGTCGTGCCGCCGCGCTCCAGCCACAGCTTGCCGAGCGAGGCATTGTAGTACGGCTTCACGGCAAGTCCGAAGCCGCCATAGGCGCTCATATAGACTGGCGCGTCGCCGGTCTCCCCGGCGGGCCCGGTCTGCACATAGGGAATACGCTCGCCGTCAACAGAGATCGCCTCGTGCTGGGTCACCACGAGGCCGTCGGCGGTGAACGTCTTCGGCGCCTGCTTCAGCACGGTCGGACTGGCAACGCCGCGCTCGATCAACAGCAGCGACGGCGGCGTGAGCGGATCCTGCACATTGGCGAGCAGGTCGCCATTGCTTTCGGAGGCATGGCGATCGAGCGGCCAGACGTCGACGACGCCGATTCCCGGCAGGCCGTCAAGCGTCTCGCGGCTCCAGCTAGTGGCGGATGGTGTGCAGATCTCGAAGCGAGGCTTGAGCTCGTCGAGGATCGAGAGCACCAGCCTTCCGCCGGCCCAGAACAACCCTTGCAGCGCGCGCCGCGGTGCGGGCTCGAACAGGACGACAAAATCGCGGCTGCCGGCCAGGAACGCCGAAAGCGAGATGCCGAGCACGGTATCGGTGGCATAGGTCCGGCCTTCGACCTGCCAGTCCTTGCGGAGCTTCATCGCGAACCAGTCGCCATGCGCCTGCATCCAGATTCCGGTCGGCAGATCGAGCTTCGTCGTCGTGCCCGCCGCATCGCGCAGCCGGATCGCGTGATTGAAGAAGTCGATCTGGTCGACGATCCAGACCCGCGGCGCCGCGCCGGTGTCGTCGGCGCTGCCATAGATCGTCATGTGATCGGCCGCGGTCTCGATGATCACCTCCGCCTGCTCGACCGGCTGGCCGCGCCGCCACAGGCGAACCGTCCGCGCATATCCCGAGCTCGTCGCCATGCCCTCGCCGTGCGCGCTCGACAGCAGCAGCGTGTCGGCATCGAGCCAGTCGACGCTGCCCTTGGCCTCCGGCAGCGTGAAGCCGTCCGCCACGAAGCTCTTCGTGGCGAGGTCGAATTCCCGCAAGGTGACGGCGTCGCTGCCGCCGCGCGACAGGCTCAGGATCGCCCGCGAGCTGCCCGGCATCGTGGCGATCCCGCCGAGCAGCCAGTCCTCGCCTTCGCTCGCTGCGAGCCGGTCGATATCCAGCATGGTCTCCCATGCCGGGTCGGCCTTGCGAAATTCCGCCAGCGTCGTGCGCCGCCACAGGCCGCGCGGGTTGCTGGCATCCTTCCAGAGGTTGTGGAGGTCGTTGCCGCGCCGGCTGACATAGGGAATGTTGTCGGGGCGGTCGTAGATCGCGGCAAGCAGATCGCGGTCGCGGGCGAAAGCCGCTCCGCCGAACGCGGCGAGCGTCAGGCTGTTCTGCCGCTCCACGAAATCGAGCGCCTGCGTGCCCTCGATCTCCTCCAGCCACAGCCAGGGATCGTCGTCGGGAGCTTGAAGCGTGGGCCTGTCGTCGACGGACATGAGCGAAACTCCAAAAATTCGCGGCGGATAGGATTTGATCGAGCGCAAGCCGTCAAGGGCGCGATCCGTTATCATTCGGTCGATTGCGTCAGAGGCATGGCCTGCGCCCGTTTGCGCCGGTTGTTCACCTTCCCCCGCCCCTCCATATTGCCGGGAATCAACAGAGCCCTCATGAGCCCTTGAAAGTCCCCTTGGGGCGGAAATGCCGATGCTGGACGTGACTGCAGTCAATGAGATCGCCGACGACGTCCGCGTGCGTGCCAATGTGGTGCGCCTTGCCGCGGCGCAGGCGCTGACCGGCGCCAACTCGGCCGTGATCTTCGCCACCGGCGCGATCGTCGGCGCCACGCTCGCGCCCGACATGTCGTTCGCGACCGTGCCGATCTCGATGTATGTGGTGGGACTTGCCGCCGGCACGCTGCCGACCGGCGCGATCTCGCGTCGCTTCGGTCGCCGCGTGGCCTTCGTCATCGGCACGGGCCTCGGCACGCTCACCGGCCTGCTCGGCTCGGTCGCGATCCTGCACGGCTCGTTCGCACTGTTCTGTGTCGCGACCTTCCTCGGCGGCCTCTACGGCGCCGTGGCGCAATCCTATCGCTTCGCCGCCGCCGATGGTGCCAGCGCGGCCTACCGTCCGAAGGCGGTGTCCTGGGTGATGGCGGGCGGCGTGTTCGCCGGCGTGCTCGGTCCGCAGCTCGTGCAATGGACCATGGACGTCTGGCAGCCCTATCTGTTCGCCTTCAGCTTCCTGGTGCAGGCCGCCGTCGCGCTGGTCGCGATGGGCATCGTCGCCGGCGTCGACATGCCCAAGCCCGCGCCGGCCGATCTGCACGGCGGCCGGCCGCTGCTCACCATCGTGACGCAGCCGCGCTTCATCGCGGCGGCGCTGTGCGGCGTCATCTCCTATCCCATGATGAACCTGGTGATGACCTCGGCGCCGCTCGCCATGAAGCTGTGCGGCCTCAGCGTGTCCGATTCCAATTTCGGCCTGCAATGGCACATCGTCGCGATGTACGGACCGAGCTTCTTCACGGGCACGCTGATCGCCCGCTTCGGTGCGCCGAAGGTCGTGGCCGCCGGCCTGCTGCTGGAAGCCGGCGCCGCTGGCATCGGCCTCTCCGGCCTCACGGCGATGCATTTCTGGGCGACGCTGGTCGTGCTCGGCGTCGGCTGGAATTTCTCCTTCATCGGCGCCTCCGCGCTGGTGCTGGAGACGCACCGGCCGCAGGAGCGCAACAAGGTGCAGGCCTTCAACGATTTCCTGGTGTTCGGCATGATGGCGATCGGCTCATTCTCCTCCGGCCAGCTGCTCGCCAATTACGGCTGGTCGGCGGTGAACCTGGTGGTGTTCCCGCCTGTCGTGCTGGGTCTTGCCGTGCTCTCGCTGGTCTCCTGGGCCCGCCGCCGCAAAGCGCGGCTGGATGCGGCCATGGGCGAGTTTCCGGACGCTGTCTGATGGCGGGAGGCTGTCAGCAGCGTTGATACTTCGATCGCCGTCGAAGTGATTTTCCAGGGCCAGGTTGTTACATGATGCTCGTCATGGATGGGCTTGCCCCTGGCCGGTGCGTGATTCAGTTCTTGCCGTCATTCCGGGGCGATGCGCAGCATCGAACCCGGAATCTCGAGATTCCGGGTTCGCCCCTCGGGCGCCCCGGAATGACGGAAGAGGCGATAACGAGAAGAACGAGTGGACACATCAAGGCCCGCCAAGATCGACGAATCCTCCCTCCGCTACGAAGGCTGGCGCATCGTTGCGGTCTGCTTCCTGCTCGCCACCTTCGGCTGGGGTCTCGGCTTCTACGGCCAGAGCGTCTATGTCGCCGAGCTCCAGCGCGCGCGGGGGTGGCCGACGACGCTGATCTCCGCTGGGACGACGTTCTTCTATCTGTTCGGGGCGCTGCTGGTCGTTTTCGTCGGCGAAGCCGTCCGGAAATACGGCCCGCGTATCTGCCTGATTGCCGGCACGCTGGCGATGGCGGCGGCCGCGGTCGCGATCGGCGCGGTGCGCGAGCCTTGGCAGCTCTATCTCGCGAACGCCGTGCTTGCCTTCGGCTGGGCCGGCACCAGTCTCGCCATGATCACCAACACGATCAGCCTGTGGTTCGACCGCAAGCGCGGCATGGCGATCAGCCTGGCCCTGAACGGCGCAAGCTTCGGCGGCATCGTCGGCGTACCGCTGCTGGTGACGCTGATCGGCCATGTCGGCTTCGCCAGCGCGATGTATGCCGCCGCCGGCGCCATGCTGGTGCTGCTGCTGCCGGTCATCCTGCTTCTCGTCGGCCATCCGCCCGATCGTCATGGCTGGCACGCGACGGCGAAGGCCAAACCGCAATCCTCGACGCAGATCCGCGCATGGGCGCTGCGTGACGTCGGCTTCCTCACGGTGACGATCGCCTTTGCCCTGGTGCTGTTCGCGCAGGTGGGCTTCATCGTGCACCTGATCTCGTTCCTCGACCCCGTGATCGGCCGCGAGCGCGCCGCCGTCGCCGTCGCGGTGCTGACGGCGATGGCCGTGGTCGGCCGCGTGCTGTTCTCGCTGGTGATCGACCGCCTCGATCAGCGCCTTGCCTCCGCGCTGTCGTTCCTCAGCCAGGCGGCTGCGCTTCTCGTCGTCATCAATCTGCACGATGACTATGTGCTGATCGCGGCCTGCGCGGTGTTCGGCTTCTCGGTCGGCAACCTCATCACGCTGCCGTCGCTGATCGTGCAGCAGGAGTTCGACAGCGCCGCGTTCGGCGTGCTGATCAGCTTGAACACGGCGATCAACCAGGTGACCTACGCGTTCGGCCCGGGCGTCGTCGGGGCCTTGCGCGATCTCTCCGGTGGCTACGCGCTGCCGTTCTATCTCTGCATCGCGCTCGAGGTGATAGCCGCGGCGCTGATCATGGTGCGGGGGCGAAATCTTCGTAGGGTGGGTTAGCCCTGCGGCTGCGCTTCGCGCATCCGCACGGCTAACCCACCCTACGTGCTCCGGCTACGAGATCACGCTTCCCGCTGCTTCAGCAACGCCTCGACATCCAGCCGCTTGGTGAACATCGCCAGCTTCCCGTCCGGCCCGAACGGCCATTGCTCCCTGGGCCTGTCCCAATACAGCTCGACGCCGTTCTGGTCGGGATCGCGCAGATACAGCGCCTCGCTGACGCCGTGATCGCTGGCACCATCCAGCACGATGCCGGCCGTGAGCACCCGATGCAGCGCATCCGCCAGCGCCGGCCGCGTCGGGTAGAGGATTGCGGTGTGAAACAGCCCGGTCGCATCAGGCGGCGGCGGCGAGCCGCCCTTGCTCTCCCAGGTGTTGAGCCCGATGTGATGGTGATAGCCGCCGGCCGAGATGAAGGCCGCGCCCGAGCCCATGCGCTGCATCAGCTCGAAGCCGAGTACGCCGCAGTAAAAGCCGAGCGCGCGATCGAGATCGGCGACCTTGAGGTGGACGTGGCCGATCCTGGTGCCGGCGGCGACGGCGGGGCTTTGCGACATGGAAATGCTCCGTTGCTGAGCTCCACATAGGGCGGGGCTCGGGACAGCGCCATTGCTCATCTCGAAACCCATCGTTTCCAGATAAGAAGCTAGGCCAGCTCCGACACCTCGCCCTCGGGCAGGCCGAACTCGAACGTGTTCAGCGTCATCGATACCAGCGTGTAATAGCCGCACAGCCCGATCACCTCGACGACGCCGCGCTCACCGAGCAGTTTTACCGCGTCGTCGTAGAGCCCCTTCTCGACGCCGTGGCCTTCGTGCAGCGACTTCGCGAGATCGTAGATCATCTTCCCCTTGGGGTCGTCGAAGTCCGGCGTGCGGCGGTCGCGGATCGCGTCGATGATCTCGCCCTTCATGCCACCCGCAAGCGCGAGGCGCTTGTGCGCATACCATTCGTAATGCGCGGTCCAGTGCCGCGCCGTCACCAGGATCGCGATCTCCGAGAGCTTTGCCGGAAATATCGTGTCGAAGCGCATGACCTCGCCGAGCCGCGTCGCGTGACGCGCCATCTCCGGACTGTTGAGCCAGGCCATCATCGGCGCCGGCGGCTTGCCGCGCTTGCCGGCAATCGATTCGTCATAGGTCTGCCGCTGGCTCTCGTTCATTTCGCCAGGCGAAAGAAGCTTCAGGCGCATTGTCGTTTCCTCTTTGTTTTCAAGCACCGTCTTGCCGCGACTATAGCCGACTGCGGCTCGCGGAAGTGGTTGAATTCCGCGGGGGCTTGGCCCAGAGTCGTGCCCAACAAGTCTTTTTGATTGATGGAAACGACCATGAGCGACACTGAGACCGCCGATCTCGAAACATTCCGCAACGAGACGCGCGCCTGGCTCGAAGCCAATTGCCCGCCGGAAATGCGCAAGCCCGCGACGTCGGATGCCGACGTCTTCTGGGGCGGACGCAACGCAAAATTCTCGTCCGAGCCGCAGCGCATCTGGTTCGAGCGGATGCGCGACAAGGGCTGGACCGTCCCCGACTGGCCGAAGGAGTATGGCGGCGGCGGCCTGAGCGCGGCCGAGCACAAGGTGCTGCGCTCCGAGATGGCGAGGATCGGCGCGCGCCCGCCGCTGTCGAGCTTCGGCATCTGGATGCTCGGGCCGGCGCTCTTGAAATACGGCAACGACGCCCAGAAGAAGGAGCATCTGCCGAAGATCGCGGCGGGCGAGATCCGCTGGTGCCAGGGCTATTCCGAGCCGAACGCCGGCTCCGATCTCGCCTCGCTCCAGACCCGCGCCGAGAGCGACGGCGACGACTTCATCATCACGGGCCAGAAGATCTGGACGTCCTACGCCAATTACGCCGACTGGATCTTCTGCCTGGTGCGCACCGATCCCACTGCGAAGAAGCATGACGGCATCAGCTTCATCCTGTTCGACATGACCTCGAAGGGCGTCTCGACCAAGCCGATCCTTTTGATCTCCGGCTATTCGCCGTTCTGCGAGACCTTCTTCGACAATGTCCGCGTGCCGAAGTCGCACGTGGTCGGCACCATCAACCGCGGCTGGGACGTCGCAAAATATCTGCTCCAGCACGAGCGCGCGATGATCTCAGGGATGGGCGAGCGCGGCGTCGGCCGGCCGCTCGGCCAGATCGCGGCGGACTCCGTCGGCACCGATGAGCAGGGCAGGCTGGACGATGCTATGCTGCGCGGCCAGATCGCGCGCTTCGACGTCGATGAAGCCGCGCTCGCGGCCTGCGCCGAGCGCGCGGTCGATCTCGCCAAGGCCGGGCAGGCGCATCCGGCGTTCTCGTCGGCGATGAAGTATTACGGCACCGAGCTCAACAAGCGCCGCCACGAGATCCTGATGTCGGCCGGCGGCGTCGATGCGCTGGAATGGGAGAGCGAGCGCTCCAGGCAGGGCGCCCGCCCGCGCGCCTGGCTGCGCACCAAGGCCAACTCGATCGAGGGCGGTACGTCCGAGGTCATGCTCGGCATCGTCGCCAAGCGCATCCTGGATCTGCCGGGGGCGTGAACACGCTCTCTCCACCCGTCATTCCGGGGCGCGCGTAGCGCGAGCTAAGATGCGCAATTGCGCATCTGAGAATCCATACTCCCGATCGTGGTTATGGATTCCGGGCCTGGCCCTTCGGGCCATCCCGGAATGACGACACAGATAGATTTTCGAATCGGAAACACACACATGGCCCTCGTCCTCACCGAAGAACAATCGATGCTCCGCGACAGCGCGCGCGGGCTGATCAGCGACAAGGCGCCGGTGTCGCACCTGCGTCACTTGCGCGACAGCAAGGATCGCACCGGCTTCTCCAAGGAGCTCTGGCATTCCTTTGCCGAGATGGGCTTTGCCGGTCTACTCGTGCCGGAAGAGTTCGGCGGCAGTGGCCTCGGCCATGTCGAGGCTGGCGTCGTGATGGAGGAGATCGGCCGCACCCTGATGCCATCGCCCTTCCTCGCGACCTCAGTGGTCGCGGCCTCGGCGCTGAACCGCGGCGGCAATTCCGCGCAGAGATCGGAATATCTGCCGAAGATCGCAAGCGGGTCGCTGCTCGCAACGCTCGCAATCGACGAGGGCGCCAAGCACCGTCCGCTCCACACCGGCCTGCAGGCCGTGCGCGCCGGCAACGGGTTCAAGCTCAGCGGTGCCAAGGCGCTGGTGGTCGACGGTCACGTCGCCGATCTCCTGATCGTCGCCGCGCGCACGACGGGCGCCGCCGGTGAGCGCGAGGGGTTGACGCTGTTCCTGGTGAACCCCGCGGCGAAGGGTGTCGCGATCGAGCGCACCATCATGGTCGATGCGCACAATGCAGCGCGGATCGAATTCGCCAATGTCGAGGTCAATGCCGACAGCGTGCTCGGCGAGGTCGATCAGGGCGCAACTCTGCTCGACGGCGTGCTCGATATCGGCCGCGGCGCGGTCGCCGCCGAAATGGTCGGTCTCAGCGAGGAGGTGTTTGGCCGCACCGTCGAGTACCTGAAGAGCCGCAAGCAGTTCGGCAAGCTGATCGGCGAATTCCAGGCCCTCCAGCACCGCGCCGCCGAGCTCTATGTCGACATCGAGATCACCCGCGCCGCGGTGATGAAGGCGCTGCAGGCCCTGGATGCCGACGTCGCCAAGGCCGCCTCAGCCGTCGCAGTCGCAAAGGCCCGTGCCGGCACCACCGCCACCCGCGCGGTGCAGGAAGGCGTGCAGATGCATGGCGGCATGGGCATGACCGACCAGTTCGACATCGGCTTCTTCATGAAGCGCGCCCGGGTCTGCGAGGAACTGTTCGGCGATGCCAATTACCACACCGAGCAGCTGGCGAGGGCGCGGGGGTATTGAGGCGGAGCTCGGGCGCGAGGGCGCACCTCACCCTCGGTGTCGTCGCCCGGCTCGACCGGGCGACCCAGTACGCCGTGGCCTCTCCGCATGCGTTTGCCGTCTCTGGAATACTGGATCGCCCGCCTGCGGGCGACGATAGCGGTGGATGGGAAACGGCGCGGCCCCTAACTCCGCAATAAGAATCTTCTAAATCTTCCTGTCTACACAGTGAATTGCTTCTCTTTCTGGCCCGGAATGTAGTAGAATCTCCAAAAATTGGTTCCACTGCCGGACTTCCCGCCATGATCTTCCGCCAGCTCTTCGACAGCGTTTCGGGCACCTACAGCTATCTTCTGGCCAGCCGTGCCGGCGGCGAGGCGCTCATCCTGGATCCCGTGCTGGAAAAGGTCGACCGCTACTGCCAACTGCTGCGCGAGCTCGACCTGAAGCTGGTGAAGGCAGTGGATACCCATCTGCATGCCGACCACGTCACCGGCCTCGGCGAACTGCGCGACCGCACCCATTGCATGACCGTGATGGGCGATCAGACCAAGGCCGACGTGGTGGCGATGCGGGTGGCCGACGGCGATAAGGTGACGATCGAGGGCTTGTCGCTCGACGTGATGTACACGCCGGGTCACACCGACGATTCCTATTCCTATCTGATGGGCGACCGCGTCTTCACCGGCGACACGCTTCTGATCCGCGGCACCGGCCGCACCGATTTCCAGAACGGATCCTCGCGCGCGCAATACGATTCGATCTTCAACCGCCTGCTCAAGCTGCCGGACGAGACGATGGTGTTCCCGGCGCATGACTACAAGGGCGACACCGTCTCCACCATCGGCGAGGAGAAGCGCTACAATCCGCGGCTGCAGGTGCGCTCGGTCGACGAATATATCGAGTTGATGGCGAACCTGAAGCTGCCCAATCCGAAGATGATGGACGTGGCGGTGCCCGCCAACATGCATGTCGGCCTGCATCAGGAGGAGCTGGAAAAGGAAGGCCGCGCGCTCAGCGCCGTCGAGGCGATCCGCGCGCTCGGCCGGCCTGACATCCTGCTGGTTGACCTGCGCGAGACCAACGAGCGGCTGAAGCACGGCACGCTCGAAGGCGCGCTGCACACGCCCTATCCCTCCGTCGAGGAGAGCCTCAAGCCCGGCGGCATGCTGCGCGAGGTCGCGGCCGCCACCGGCCGCCGTGTGGTGTTCTTCTGCGCCTTCGGCGAACGCTCGGCGATGGCCGTGGCGGCTGCGAAGGAAGCGGGACTTCTCAACACCGCCCACATCGCCGGCGGCATCGATGCCTGGAAGAAGGCGGGCGGACCGGTGCTGCACTGACGGCCTCGTCGCGAGCCTTGAGTTGGGCCAGGAACCGCACATATTGGGCGGAAAGATTCATTCGGATGCAGCATCACCCATCCGGGACCAGCCATGGCCAAGACCGTAAAACCGAGCGAACCGCCGAAGCAGGCGCAAGACAAGGCAAAGAAGCCCTCGCCCCGGCGCGAGATTGACGATGACGATTACGAAGACGGCGACATCGCAACGCCGAAGCGGGATCGGTATGGCCCGGATGACGAGCCGTTGTGAGCAGCCCCGAACTCCGTTGTCGTCCCTGCCGAGTGCGCAATTGCGCACGGGCGCAGGGACGACGGCGTGGCGGCACACCCGATGCCCCTCACTTCCCCCGCCCGCGCTAGCTGCCATGCGCCTGCGTTCATGGACAAATAGCCGCCCTCCCCGATAGTTTGCTCCTCCATCGGGAGTGAAACGGAACTGCAATGGTCGACGTTCTCGCCGCACCGCAGCATGGCAAGGCGGACAATGCGCTGCGCACGCTGACCGGAATTTCGATCGCGCATTGGGTCAGCCATTTCCATCTGCTGGTCCTGCCGATGCTGTTTCCGTTCCTGAGGGAAAAGCTCGGCGTCGGCTATGTCGAGCTCGGCTTCGCGCTTACCACGCTTGCCGTCGTATCGGGTCTGACGCAGGCGCCGACCGGCTATCTCGTCGATCATTTTGGCGCGCGCAAAATCCTGCTAGTCGGGCTGACGCTCGGCGGGCTCGCGCTGATCCTGCTCGGCCTGCACCTCAGCTACGCCTCGCTGATCGCCTGCGCCGTGCTGCTTGGCCTCGCCAACAGCGTCTATCATCCCGCCGATTACGCGATCCTGGCCGAGCACATGGACGAAGCGCGGATGGGGCGCGCCTTCTCGGTCCACACCTTTGCCGGCTATCTCGGCGGTGCGGTGACGCCGGCGATCGTTGCCGCGCTGGTCACCCTGTCCGGCGGCGTCGGTGCGCTGATCGCGTCGGGCGCGATCGCGATCCTGGTGGCGTTGCTGCTGATCGCCATGGGCATTCCCGAGGCCGGCGCGCACAAGAAGAAGCCGGGTGGCGAAAGCGCGCCGAAGCAGGCGGTGATCACGCCAGCTCTGATCACGTTGACCGCGCTGTTCATGCTGCTCAGCCTGTCGGTCGCAGGTATCAACAATTTCGGCGTGGTCGCGCTGATGAGCGGGTATGGTGCCTCTTATTCGATCGCCAACGTCGCATTGACCGCATTCCTCGCCGCCAGCGCCGCGGGCGTGCTCGCGGGCGGCTTCCTCGCCGACCACACCGAGCGTCACGGCTATGTGGCGGCGGCCTGCTTTGCGGCGAATGCGGCAATCGTGCTGCTGATCGCGCTGGTGACGCTGCCGGGCTGGGCGCTGACCGCCACGATGGCGACCGCGGGCTTCCTCTCCGGCGTGATCGCGCCCTCGCGCGACATGCTGGTGCGCAATGCGGCGCCCGCCGGCGCTGCGGGGCGTGCCTTCGGCATCGTCTCGACCGGTTTCAATCTCGGCGGCATCGTCTCACCGCTGCTGTTCGGCTGGATCATGGATCAAAGCGCGCCGCATTGGGTGTTCGGCGCGTCCGTGATCTTCATGCTCGCGACGGTGGTGCTGTCGCCGTTCACGGAACGGAAGCCGGCCAAAGCTTGAGCTACAAATTCAACTGTCGTCCCTGCCGAGTGCGCAATTGCGCACGGGGCGCAGGAGCCCATAGCCACAGGGAGGAATCGCAGCGCAGACTGGTCACTACGAGTCTTCACAAAACGTCTCCCTGTGGATATGGGTCCCGGATCGGCGCTTCGCTTGTCCGGGACGACGGATAGAGAAAAGCAAAACAACAATCGGGAAGAAACACCATGAGCACCCCTGATCTCGTGATCCGCGGCGGCACCGTTGCGGATGGGCGCGGCGGCGAATTGTTCGAGGCTGATGTCGCGATCAGCGGCGGCAAGATCAGCGCGGTCGGGAAGGTCGCAGGCACAGGCCGCGAAGAGATCGACGCGCGCGGCAAGCTGGTGACCCCGGGCTTCGTCGACGTGCACACCCATTACGACGGGCAGGTCACCTGGAGCCAGGACATCACGCCGTCCTCACAGAACGGCGTCACCACGGCGATCATGGGCAATTGCGGCGTCGGCTTTGCGCCGTGCAAGCCTGCTGACCACACCCGCCTGATCCAGCTCATGGAAGGCGTCGAGGACATTCCGGAGCCGGTGCTGAGCGCCGGTATTCCCTGGGCTTGGGAGAGCTTTCCGGACTACATGGACTGGCTCTCCAGGCGCGATTTCGACATCGATGTCGGCGCGCAACTGCCACATGCGGCGCTGCGCGTCTATGTCATGGGCGAGCGCGGCGCGCGCCGCGATCCCTCGACCGCGGAGGACAATGCGGCGATGGCGAGGCTCGCGGGCGAGGCGGTGCGATCCGGCGCGCTCGGCTTCTCGACCTCGCGTACGCTCAACCACCGCACCTCGACCGGCGATTTCACACCGACGCTGAAAGCAGGCGAGGACGAGCTCACCGCGATTGCCGGCGCGATGCACCGGCAGGGCCGCAGCGTGCTGCAATTCGTGCTCGACCTCTCCACCCTCCACGAAGACCTGCCGATGATGCTGCGGGTCGCAGACTCGACGAAATGCCCGATCTCGTTCTCGATCACGCAGAACGACAAGGCACCGCAGCGGTGGCGCCAGACGCTGGACGAGATCAATGCGGCAGCACGGCGCGGCCTCTCCATCACCGCGCAGATCGCGGCGCGCCCTGTCGGGCTCCTGCTCGGGCTCGAGCTCTCGCGCAACCCTTTCCAGACCCATCCGAGCTACAGGGCGATTGCCCATCTGCCGCTGCAGGAGCGGCTGGCGCGGCTGCATCAGCCTGATGTGCGGAAGGCAATCCTGAGCGAGACGGCCACTGCGACCGACGATCCGCTGTTCTTCCGTCCCGACTACGACAAGATGTTCCTGCTCGGCGATCCCCCCGACTACGAGCAGCCGCCGGAGAACGCGCTGGGACCGCAGGCGCGCAGGCAGGGGCGCCGGCCGGAAGAGCTCGCCTATGACGCCATGCTGTCGGACGATGGCCGCGGCATGCTCTACGTGCCATTCCTCAACTATTCCGACGGCAATCTCGATGCGACGCGCGAGATGCTGCTCGACCCGCAATCGGTGCCGGGCCTGTCCGACGGCGGCGCGCATTGCGGCATCATCTGCGATGCGAGCTTCCCGACCTATCTGCTGACGCACTGGACGCGTGACCGCAAGCGCGGCGAGAAGCTCACGATTCCGTTCGTGGTCGCGGCGCAGTCGCGCAAGACCGCCCTCTCGGTCGGTCTCACCGACCGCGGGCTTGTTGCTCCGGGCTATAAAGCTGACGTCAACGTGATCGACTACGACCGCCTGCACCTGCATCCGCCGAAGGTGCATTACGATCTGCCCGTCGGCGGGCGGAGGTTGCTGCAGGATGTCGACGGCTACGACGCGACCATCGTGTCGGGCGTGGTGACGCGGCGACAGGGTGAGGCCACGGGACGGCGGCCGGGGAGGCTGATTCGTGGTGCGCAGGGGGTGAATTAGGCGACATCTATGTGTGAGACGCCAAAGCGTCTCAACATCCTCGCTGTCATCGCCGCGAAAGCGGGGATCCATAACCACAGGGAGACGTGTGGTGCGAAGCTGTCAACTCCGAGCCTTCGCCAAACCACTCCCTGTGATTATCGCGACGAGCGCAAGCGCTCGCGCGGGGGTCCCGGATCTGCGCTTACGCTTGTCCGGGACGACAGTTGTGGTTGGGGCGGCTAACCGCCTCCCCTACCCCGGCGACACCGCGCCTTTCAGCGCAGCTGCCTGCGGAGTGGCACCGCGCGTCAGCCTGGTCCTCTCCGTGTTCGGCCAGAGCAGCAGCAGGCCGAGCAGGCCGGAGCCGACCATGATCACGGCGTTGATGGTGAAGCCGGTCAGGTAGCCGTCCAGCATGCTGCCGGCACGCTGGATCGTGGCGCCCATCACGGCCGGCGCGATGATGCCGGCGAGCGTGTAGAGCGCGCCGTAGATCGCGAGAACCGCGCCGCGCTGCGACGTCGGCGTGAATTCGCCGAGCATGGGCGGGCAGACGACGTAGATCGCCCCGCACAGGCCCGAGCCGACCACAAGCAGCGCGATCTGAAGGCCCGCGCCCTGGACATGCGGCATCATCGCCAGGATCAGCCCGCCGATCACCAGCGGCACCGAGCCGAGAACGCCGCGCGCCGCACGGGTGTTGTAGCCGCGCGCCATCATCACCTGCGAAATCCAGCCGGTGAGCATGACGATGGTGGCGCCGAACACCCAGGGCAGGATCGAGATGAAGCCGGCCTCGCTCTGCGAGAACCCGAGCCCCTTGACGATGAACGGCGTGAACCAGGTCAGGCCGAGCGACAGCGCCCAATAGGCGCCGAAGGTTGCGGCGACGCAGCCGATGAAGGTGCGCGAGGTGAGAAGCTGCAAATAAGGGATCTTCGGCTCGACCGCAGCCGAGACTTGCGTGTCTTCCAGCGGCCCTTCCTTGCCGAGCGTGAGCCAGGCCGCAACCCAGATCAGGCCGACGATTCCGAGCGCGCCGAAGGCATAGTGCCAGGAATGATTGACGATGATCCAGTTCAGCGCCGGCACTGCGAGGATGACACCGAAGGCCGAACCCTGCGACAGGATCGCGGTCGGCAGCGTGCGTTTCTCGTCGGGGAACCATTTGTAGATGGCGTGCGCGGCGACCGAGAAGGCCGGGCCTTCGCCGGCGCCCAGCACGATGCGGCAGATCAGGAGCGTGGTGAAGGAGACGGTGCCGACCATCGGAAATTGCGCCAGCGCCCAGATGACGGCCAGAGCAAGCAGCACCCAGCGCGTCGGCACCTTGTTGACGATGAAGCCGACCACGATGGCAGAGATCGAGAACAGGAAGAAGAACGAGGACCCGAGCAGGCCGAACTGCTCGGCGCTGAGCTTCATGTCGGTCATGATCGGCACGCCGGCGAGACCGACGACGATCTTGTCCGCGAAGTTCACCACCATGAAGAGAAAGAGGAGAAATGTAATGGTCCAGGCGCCCTTCGGCGTTGCCTTGGATTGCCCTGCCGTCCTGCCCGCCGCCGACGGCGTTCCCTGAGCGCTCATGAATCTCCCCGTATGTCTTTTTGGCACTTTTTTGATTTGGCCGTCTTGGAAGCTAACAACGGCTTCAAGACCAACGCAACCCGGCATTTCCGCAGCAGGTGTGCTACGCAGCAATTGTGTCAATTCCGTCCGGCGCCATTCATCGTGCTGAGCATCCGAAATCTGTCCAAGACGTTCTCCTCCGCCGGCGAGCCGGTCCATGTGCTGCGCGGCGTCGATCTCGACCTCAGGTACGGCGAACGCGTCGCGCTGACCGGCGAGTCGGGCAGCGGCAAGAGCACATTGCTGCATCTGATCGCGGGGCTCGATGCGGCCGACGGCGGCACGATCCAGCTGGAGGAGATCGAGGTCACCAAGCTGTCGGATGCGGGACGCGCCAGCTTGCGGCGGGATCGCATCGGGCTGGTCTTCCAGCAATTCAACCTGATCCCGAGCCTCTCGGTCGCGGACAATCTCGCCTTCCAGGCGCGGATCGCCGGCCGGCATGATGCGGCCTGGATCAAGGAGCTTGTCGAGCGGCTCGGGCTCGGCGGCCTGCTCAAGCGTTATCCAGAGCAAATATCAGGCGGCCAGCAACAACGGGTCGCGATCGGCCGGGCCCTGGCGACAAAGCCCTCGCTGCTGCTCGCGGACGAGCCGACCGGCAATCTCGACGAAGCCACCGCCGAGGACGTGCTGGCGCTGACGCGCGACCTCGTCGCGCGCACCGGCTGCGGCTTCCTGATGGTGACGCACAGCCTGCATCTGGCTGCGACGCTCGACCGTCACCTCACCCTGCATGCGGGGCGCATCGCATGAGGCGCGCGCTGTGGATCCTCGCCGTGCTGCTCAGCCACTGGCGGCGCCACAAGATGCAGTTCGCCACGCTGCTGATCGGGCTGATCGCGGCGACCGCGCTGTGGAGCGGCGTGCAGGCGATCAACCAGCAGGCCCGCAATGCCTATGACCGTGCCGCGGCAACATTCGGCGGCGCGCGTACGGCGATGCTGGTGGCGCCAAAGGCGGCGACGTTTTCCCAGGAGCTGTTCGTCAAGCTCCGCCGCGCGGGCTGGCCGGTCTCGCCGGTGCTGGAGGGGCGGGTCCAGATCAACGGCCGCTCGGTGCGGCTGCTCGGCATCGAGCCGGTGTCGCTGCCGGCCGATGTCGGCAACGCGCCGCGGCTCGGCGCCTCGGATCTGAGCAGCTTCGTCGCGCCGCCGGGCCAGACGCTGGTGGCGCGGGAGACGCTGGCCGACTTGCATGAGGCGGAAGGCGCGGCGCCGGCCATCAGCGATGGCGCAAAGCTGCCGCCGCTGCGCGTGCTGCCGCAGCTCGTGCCCGATGTGCTCGTGGTCGATATCGGCGTGGCCCAGCGCCTCCTCAACAAGCCGGATCAGGTGTCCCGGCTCCTGATCGGCAAGCCGAAGGGCAAGCCGGCGCCGCTCGCCAGCGTCGTTGGCGAGCAGTTGCAGCGGGTCGAGCCGGATGCCGAGACGGAGCTCGAGCACCTCACCGACAGTTTCCATCTCAACCTCACGGCGTTCGGCCTGTTGTCGTTCTTCGTCGGCCTGTTCATCGTCAACTCGGCCGTCGGCCTCGCCTTCGAGCAGCGGCTTCCGATGCTGCGGACCTTGCGCGCCTGCGGCGCCTCGGCGCGGCTGGTCAACACGGTGCTGGTGATCGAGCTGGTGGCGCTGGCGCTGATCGCCGGGCTGATCGGGCTCGCTTGCGGCTATTTCATCGCGGCTGCCCTGCTGCCCGACGTCGCCGCATCGCTGCGCGGGCTCTATGGCGCGCAGATTCCGGGGCAGCTCAGCCTGCGAGGCGAATGGTGGCTCGCCGGCATCGGCATCAGCGTGGCGGGCGCGCTGGTGGCGGCCGCAACGAGCCTGATCAAGGCCGTCAGAATGCCGGTGCTGGCAACCGCCCAGCCGCGCGCCTGGCAGCAGCGGCAACGCCGCTGGCTGGTCCTGCAGAGCTGTGCGGCCTGCGCCGTGTTCGCGGTCGCCCTGTTGCTGCTGCACTACGGGCAATCGCTGATTGCGGGCTTTGGCGTGCTGGCGGCCCTGATGTTAGGTGCTGCGCTGATCCTGCCGGCCTTCCTCGACATCATCCTGCTCGCCGGCCAGCGCGTCGCGCGTGGCCCGCTTGCGCTGTGGTTCTGGGCGGACAGCCGTCAACAGCTGTCCGGATTGTCGCTCGCGCTGATGGCGCTGCTGCTCGCGCTCGCCGTCAATGTCGGGGTGTCCACCATGGTGGAGACCTTCAGCCGCACCTTCATCGGCTGGCTCGACGGGCGGCTCGCCGCCGACGTCTATATCAGCGCGTCCGACAATGCGCAGGGCGTTGCGATCCGCAACTGGCTGAAGGAGCGCAGCGACGTCCAGGCAATCCTCTCGGGCGGACGTGCGGAAGCGCAGATTCAAGGCCAGCCGGTCGAGCTGCTGGGCCTGCCCGATCATGCGCTCTATCGCGAGCGCTGGCCGCTGCTGCAAGCGGCACCCCGCGCCTGGACCCGTCTGGTGCCGGGCAATGCCGCCTTCATCAGCGAGCAATTGAGCCGCCGGCTGAATGTGCGCCTCGGTGACGTGATCGAAGTGCCGGCGCCGGGCGGCAGTTGGGAGCTCGACATCGTCGGCATCTATGCCGATTACGGCAATCCCAGGGGGCAGCTGGCCGTGAATGTCGCGGCGCTGATCCGGCAGTTTCCGCAGACGCCGCAGACGCGGATGGGCCTGATCGTCGCCAAGGAAAATATCCCCGGCCTGATCGCGGCCTTGCAGCAGCAGTTTGGGCTCGACGACCGCAGCGTCGCCGACCAGGCGACGGTGAAAGCGGAATCGATCCGCATCTTCAACCGCACCTTCGCCGTGACCTCGGCGCTGAACGCCTTCACGCTCGGCGTCGCCGGCATCGCGCTGCTGACCAGCCTGCTGACGCTGGCGAACTCCCGCCTGCCGCAGCTCGCCCCGCTGTGGGCGATCGGCGTCACGCGGCCGCGCCTTGCCGCGATCGAGCTGACCAAGACGCTCTCGGTCGCACTGTTCACGTCCCTGCTGGCGGTGCCGCTCGGCCTGCTGGTGGCGTGGTGCCTGATTGCGATCGTCAATGTGAAGGCATTCGGCTGGCGGCTGCCGTTCCACGTGTTTCCGCTGCAATTGGTCGAGCTGGTCGTGGTCGCACTGCTTGCTTCGCTGGTGGCCGCCTTGCTGCCGGTGCTGCGGCTGGCGCGGATGCAGCCGGCGACTCTCGTCAAGGTGTTTGCCAATGAGCGCTGACCGGATCTCGCGGCGCGCCTTCGCCGCCGGCATCGCCGCCCTCGCTCTAGCCCGGCGCGCCGGCGCGCAGGGCTATGCCGGGCTCGGCGAGACCGCCGACGGCTTTGCGAAGGTCACGCCGGGAAAAACATTCACCTTTCCCGCCGATCACGGGCCGCATCCGGAGTTTCGCATCGAGTGGTGGTATCTCACGGCAAACCTGGTCGATGGCGGCGGCACGGCTTGCGGCCTGCAATGGACGCTGTTCCGCCAGGCCGCGCAGCCGGGCCCGCAAGGCGAAGGCTGGGCCAATCAGCAGGTGTGGATGGCGCATGCAGCGGTGACACGGCCCGACACCCACCGCTTCAGCGAAACGTTTTCGCGCGGCGGCGTGGGGCAGGCCGGCGTGACGGCCAGGCCGTTCGATGCCTGGATCGACGACTGGGAGATGAAGGGCTTCGAGCGCACCGACGATCGCACACTGGCACCGCTGACACTGAAGGCGGCCGGCACCGATTTCAGCTACGCATTGACGCTGGAGGCCGATCGTCCGGTGGTCCTGCAGGGCGATGGCGGCTACAGCCGCAAGTCCGAGCGCGGGCAGGCGTCCTACTATTACAGCCAGCCGTTCTACCGCGCGCGGGGCACGCTCACCATCGACGACAGGCCGGCCAGTGTCTCGGGCCAGGCCTGGATGGACAGGGAATGGAGCAGCCAGCCGCTCGATGCCGACCAGACCGGCTGGGACTGGCTCTCGCTGCATCTCGCATCCGGCGACAAGCTGATGCTGTACCGGCTGCGGCAGAAGGACGGCAAGGATTATCCGTTCGGCAACTGGATCAGCGCCACCGGCGAGACGCAGATGATCGCGGGAGGCGACATCCAGATGATGCCAAGCGCCACCGCGGACGTTGCCGGACGCAAGTTGCCGGTGGAATGGCAGATCACGATCCCCTCGCGATCATTCTCGATTGCTTGCAAGCCGCTCAATTCCAAGGCCTGGATGGGGACCGGCTTCTCCTATTGGGAAGGGCCGATCAGCTTTGCCGGCTCGCATGACGGCGTTGGCTATCTCGAGCTGACAGGGTATTGAAGCGCGACCTCTTCGAAGGGACTAGCGATGTATCATCTCACCGCCCTCGTCACGCTGCTGGCGATCGCGTTTTATTTCTTCACCTGCATCAACGTGTCGCGCTCGCGTACCGCGACCGGCGTCAAGGTGCCCGCGATGTCGGGCCATCCGGATTTCGAAAGGGCCTTCCGCATCCAGATGAACACGCTGGAATGGATGCCGATCTTCCTGCCGGCGCTGTGGCTGTTCGCGATCTACATCAGCGACGCCATCGCGGCGGGCATCGGCGTGGTCTGGATCATCGGCCGCATCGTCTATTTCGTCGGCTATTCAAAGGCCGCGGCCAAGCGCGGCATGGGATTCGCGATCCAGGGGCTGGCCGCCATGGCGTTGTGGGCAGGAACGCTGGGAGCTGTGGTGTTGCGGATGGTGTGAGGTGACGCAGGCGCCACACATTCCGCCGTCGTCCCGGACAAGCGAACGAAGTGAGCGCCGATCCGGGACCCATAACCACAGGGAGTAATTGTGATGCGAGCTGGCAACTCCGAGTCCCCGTAACCACGCCCGCCTGTGGTTATGGGTCCCGGATCGGCGCGCGCTTGGGGCGCGCTTGTCCGGGACGACGGCGCAGTGGCAGCCTTGCCACTTCCCTACTTCGTCAGCGGGCAGCCGCTTTCCTTGGCGGTGAAGAAGGCCTTGTCGCCGGGGACGGTGGCGAGCAGCTTGTAATAGTCCCACGGCTTCTTCGACTCCGAGGGCTTCTTGACCTCGAACAGATACATGTCGTGGACCATGCGGCCGTTCTCGAGCACCTTGCCGCCTTGCGCGAAGTCGTCGTCGACCGGCAGCTCCTTCAGCTTCTTGGCGACGGCATCCGGGTCCTTGGTGCCGGCGGCCTTGACCGCCTTCAGGTAGCTCAGCGTCGCCGAATAGGTGCCGGCATGGATCATGCTCGGCATCCGGCCGGTGCGCTTGAGGAAGCGCTCGCCGAGATTGCGCGTCTTGTCGTTGAGATCCCAGTAATAGCCTTCCGTGAGAACGAGACCTTGGGCGGCCTGGAGACCGAGGCCGTTGACTTCGGCGAGCGTCATCAAGAGGCCCGCGAGCTTCTGGCCGCCGGAGACGATGCCGAACTCGGACGCCTGCTTGATCGAGTTGGTGGTGTCGAGGCCGGCATTGGCGAGGCCCACGATCTTCGCCTTCGAGCTCTGCGCCTGGAGCAGGAAGGAGGAGAAGTCCGAGGAGTTGAGCGGCACGCGAACCGAGCCGACCACCTTGCCGCCATTGGCCGTGACGATCTCGCTGGTGTCCTTCTCCAGCGCATAGCCGAAGGCGTAATCCGCGGTGAGGAAGAACCAGGTGTCGCCGCCGGCCTTGGTCAGTGCGCCGCCGGTACCCACGCCGAGCGCATGGGTGTCGTAGGCCCAATGGAAGCCGTAGGGCTGGCAGGCGTCGCCGGTGAGGCGCGATGTTGCGGCGCCGACCACGATGTCGATCTTCTTCTTTTCCTTGGAAAGCTCGTGGATCGCGAGCGCGACCGAGGAGGTCGTCAGCTCCGTGATCATGTCGACGTTCTCGACGTCGTACCAGCGGCGCGCGATCGAGGCGGCGAGGTCCGGCTTGTTCTGGTGGTCGGCGGTGATGAGCTCGATCTTCTGACCGAGTACCTCGCCGCCGAAATCCTCGATCGCCATCCTGGCCGCTTCGACCGACCATTTGCCGCCGTAGTCTGCATAGACGCCGGACTGATCGTTGAGGATGCCGATCTTGACGCCTTGCGCGGAGGCCGGCGCGGCGAGCAATACGGCCGACGCTGCGGCGACCAAAAATGCTGATTTCATTCGTTGAGCTCCCAGTAGTTTTCTGTTTTGAAATCGCGCGGATACTAGTGAAGAACCCCGCGCGTGCCCATCCGTTTCACGTTGGTCGTTAGTATGGAGGGTATGCGCCAATCAACCGGTGTCGTCCCGGACAAGCGCGCCTCAAGCGCGCGCAGATCCGGGACCCATAACCCCAGGGAGCAGTTATCGCGCGCAGCTGGTCACCGCGAGTCTTCGCCAAACTCGATCCTGTGGCTATGGGTCCCGGATCTGCGCTTGCGCTTGTCCGGGACGACAGCGTGATTGTGGCTACGCTGATGGACTTCCGACGATGGTCAGGCCACCACCTCCGGCTTCTTGTCCCGCCGCCCCTCCGCGAGGTTCCGCACCACCACGTAGAAGATCGGCGTGAACAGAAGCCCGAACAGGGTGACACCGATCATGCCGAAGAACACGGCAACGCCCACGGCCTGCCGCATCTCCGAGCCGGAGCCGCTGGAGATCACCAGCGGCAGCACGCCGAGGATGAAGGCGAACGACGTCATCAGGATCGGCCGCAGGCGCAGGCGGCAGGCCTCGATCACGGCCTCGAGCCGCGGCTTGCCCTCGTTCTCGATGTCGCGCGCGAACTCGACGATCAGGATCGCGTTCTTCGCCGCCAGTCCCACCAGCACGACGAAGCCGATCTGGGTGAGGATATTGACGTCCTGGCCCATGATACGCACACCGATGGTGGCAGCGAGCAGGCACATCGGCACGATCAGGATCACCGCGAACGGAAGCGTCCAGCTGCCATATTGCGCGGCGAGCACGAGATAGACGAACAGCACGCAGATCGGGAACACGTAGAGGCCGGCGTTGCCGCCAGTGATCTGCTGGTAGGACAGGTCCGTCCACTCGAAGGTAAAGCCGCTCGGCAGCGTGTCGTCCGCGAGCTGCTTGATGGTATTCAGCGCGGTGGTCGAGCTTACGCCCGGTGCCGGTTCGCCCTGAAGTTCCGACGCCGCATAGAGATTGTAGCGCGCCACGCGGTCGGGGCCGGAGACGTCTTTGAACTCGACCACACTGCCGAGCATCACCATGTCACCGTTGGCGTTGCGCGTCCGCAATCGCGCGAGATCGCTGGGCTCTTTCCGGAACGGAAAGTCCGCCTGCGCGGTGACGTGGTAGGTGCGCCCGAACAGGTTGAAGTCGTTGACATAGGTCGATCCGAAATAGGTCTGGATCGTGTCGTTGATGTTGGAGATGGGCACGGCCAGCTTCTGCGCCTTGGTGCGGTCGATGTCGACGAAGAGCTGCGGCGTGTTGGCACTGAACGGCGAGAACACCGACGGCGCGAGCAGCGAGGGCGATTTGCGCGCCGCGGCGACGAGCTCGTCGGTGGCCGCGGCGAGCAGCTCAGGCCCGCGACCCTGGCGATCCTGGATGCGAATGGTGAAGCCGCCGCCGGTACCGATGCCGGGCACGGCCGGCGGCGGAATCACGATGATGAAGGCGCCCTGGATCGCGGCCAGGCGCTTGCGCAGTTCGACCGTGATGGCGTTCGCAGACAATCCCTTCTTCATCCGCGCCTCAGGCTCGTCGAACACCGGAAACAGCGCGGCCGCGTTGCCGGCCTGCGTGCGCGTAGCGCCGGAGAAACCGGCGAAAGCGGCAACGCGGATGATGCCCGGCGTATCCAGCGAGATCCGCTCGATCTCGCGGACCACCTCGGTGGTACGCGCCAGCGAAGCGGCGCCGGGCAATTGCACGGATATGATGACGTAGCCGCGGTCCTGCGCGGGAATGAAGCCCTGCGGGGTGGTCACGATCAGCCAGCCTGCGCTGCCGATCAGCACGACGTAGATCAGAAGCATCACGACGGAGTGGCGGATCGCGAAATCGGCGAGGCCGGCGTAGCCGTGCGAAAGCCGGTCGAACACGCGGTTGAACACGCCGGTGAAGGCATTCCAGCCGCGCGCGATGACGTTCCAGGCGGCCGGCGGACGCTTCTCCTCATGCGGCGTGAGGATCTGCGAGGCCAGCGCCGGCGACAGCGTCAGCGAGCAGAAGCATGAGATCGCGGTCGCAACGGCAATGGTGACGGCGAACTGCTGAAAGAACTGCCCGGAAATGCCGCCGAGGAACGCGGTCGGGACGAACACCGCACACAGCACCAGGGCGATCGAGACCAGCGCGCCGCCGACCTCTTCCATCGTCTTCAGCGCCGCATCGCGCCGGCTGAGTCCGTGCTCGAGATGGCGCTCGACGTTCTCGACCACGACGATGGCATCATCGACCACGATGCCGACGGCGAGGACGAGCCCGAACAGGGTCAGATTGTTGATGGAGAATCCGAGCGCCGCCATCACCGCGAAGGTGCCGACCAGCGAGACCGGGATCGCGATGATCGGAATGATCGCAGGCCGCCATCCCTGCAAGAACACCAGCACGACGACGACCACGAGCAGCATTGCCTCGTAGATGGTCTTGATCAGCTCGTGGACGGACTGGGCGATGAACTCGGTCGGATTGTAGCCGATGTTGTAGTCGAGGCCTTTCGGAAAGCTCTCCTTGAGCTTCGTCATCGTGTCGGTGATGTTCTTGGCGGTCGCAAGTGCGTTCGAGCCGGGCCGCTGCGTCACCAGCATCGCGACCGCCGATTTGCGCAGCAGGAAGCTGTTGGTGGAATAGGCCAGCGCCCCGAGCTCGATGCGGGCAACGTCGCGCAGACGAACTACTCGACCGTCGGAGCCGGCCTTGATCAGGATCTCCTCGAACTGCTTCTTGTCCTTCAAACGTCCGGTAAAGGTGAGATTCGGCTGAAAGGCCCGGTCGGCGATCGGCGGCTCGGCGATCTGGCCGCCCGCGATCTGCACGTTCTGGGCGCGGATTGCCGCCAGCACCTCGGCCGAAGTCAGGCCGAGATTGGCGATCCGGTCAGGGTCGAGCCACAGCCTCATCGAATAGTCGCGCGCGCCAAAGATCTGGATGTCGCCGACGCCGTCGAGGCGCAGCAGCTGGTCGCGGACCTGGAGCAGCGCGTAGTTGGAGATGTAGAGCTGGTCGAACGTGTCGTCGGGCGACAGCATGAACACGACCATCAGGATGTCGGGCGAGTTCTTGCGCGTGGTGACGCCGTTGCGCTGGACTTCCTCGGGCAGCCGCGGCTGCGCGATCGCGACGCGGTTCTGCACCAGCACCTGGGCCTTGTCGAGATCGGTACCGAGCTTGAAGGTGACGGTGATGGTGAGCTGGCCGTTCGAGGTCGCCTGGCTGTAGAGGTACAGCATGTCCTCGACGCCGTTGATCTCCTGCTCGATCGGAGCTGCCACCGTGTCCGACACGGTCTGCGCGGAGGCGCCGGGATATTGCGTCGTGACGACCACGGTGGGCGGCACCACTTGCGGATATTCGGAGACCGGCAGCGTGGTGTAGGCGAGTGCGCCGACGATCAGGAGCACGATCGACAGCACCATCGCTAGGATGGGCTGGTTGATGGAGAGACGGCCGAGATTCATGACTTGCCACCGGCCGGCGCTTGAGCGGTCTGCGGGGCGACCTTGGCGCCGACGCGGGCGCGCTGGATGCCGCTGACGATGACACGATCGTCCGGCTTCAGCCCTTCGCGGATCACGCGCAGGCCCTCGTCGAGCGGCCCGAGCACGACAGGGCGCGCCTCGACCGTATCGTCAGGCTTCACCACGAAAACGATCTTGCGGGACTGGTCGGTCGCGATCGCGGCGTCCGGAATCAGCAGCGCCTCATAGGGCGCGCTGGCGATCAGGCGGACGCGGCCGAACTGACCGGGCAGGATCGACAGATCGGTGTTCTTGACCACCGCGCGGCTGCGCAACGTTCCCGTGGAGACGTCGAGGCGATTGTCGAGGAAGTTGATGGTGCCTTCGTGAGACGGCTTGGTCTCGCCGGCGAGAGACACCTGCACCGGGTTCGCCGTGTCGCGCGAGCTCGGGCGACGGCCTTCGAACCACAGCTTGCTGTATTTGATGAATGTCGCCTCATCCATGTCGAAATAGATGTAGATCGGATCGAGCGTCACGATGGAGGTCAGCAGCGTCGACGTGCCGTTGTCACTGCCCTGCACGAGATTGCCGGGGCTGACGAGATGGCGGCTGACACGGCCGGTCAGCGGCGCCGTCACATGCGTGAACTCGATGTTGAGCTTGGCGGCCTTCAGCGCTCCTTCCGCCTGCGTCTCGGCCGCATGCGCGGCCTGCAAGGCCTGGCGGCGCTGATCCACCACCTGCTCGGAGACGGCACTGGTCTGCACCAGGCTGAGGCCGCGATCGAGCTCGCGCTTGGCGAGCTCCACCCTGGCGCGTGCGTCGGAGAGCTGTCCTTCCGCCTGCGTCGCCACGGCCTCGAACGGACGCGGATCGATCACGTAAAGCAGATCGCCCTGACGCACGATGGCGCCGTCCTGGAATTCGACCGAATTGACGAAGCCGCCAACGCGCGGCCGCACCTGCACCTCCTCCACCGCCTCGAAGCGGCCGGTGAACTCATCCCAATCGGTGACGGTGCGCTTGACCGGCTGGGCAACCGTCACCTGCGCCGGCGGCGGAGCGCCCGCTTGCGAGGTCGGCTGCCCGCAACCGGTGAGCGCGAATGAGGCGGCGAGAAGGCCGACAATGCCATAGTGGCCTGGCTGAACGAAATCGTGCCTTTTGACAAGTCGCTCGCTTCCGTCCGGTGCAGTCATCCCAGGTCCTCGCATCAAAGCCGCGGAAAAAGCAGGGTACGCGCCTACCCGCGGGCGACACAAGATGGGTGGAGTTGATGAAATCTTCAAGACGACGAAACGCGCAATGCTCGGCGAGATGTCCTAACCGGATGACGGGTTGACAGGGAGAGGGTCGCAGCATCGTGCGGTCGGTTGATGGATGCCACATCGAAGGTGTCACCCTCCCCTGGAGGGCCCTCCAGGGGAGGGTAAGAAACGGCCAGCGTCTTCGCACATGACGGCAGGCGGCGGCTCGGCTAGATTACCCCTACAATAACAAGACGAATAGTCCGGGAGGACAGGCGTGCATCAGGGACGTGTCGTTTTCGGCGCGATCGAGGAGGTCGTGTTCGGCCATCCTGCAGCCGGCGCCATCGTCGCGCAGATGGACCGGCTGGGAACGCGCCGCGCGTTCCTGATGGTTTCGGGCACGCTGAACCGGCAGACCGACGAAATTGCAAAGATCAGGCAGGCGCTCGGCGAGCGCTGTGCCGGCCTTTTGAAGCCATGCCGGCGCATACGCCGCGTGAGGCGGTGATCGCGGCGACAAGGGCGGCGCGCGAGGCGAACGCCGACCTCATCGTCACCGTGGGCGGCGGCTCGATCACCGACGGGGCCAAGGCGGTGCAGCTCTGCCTCGCCAACGACATCGATGATATCGAAGGCATCGAGCGCATCCGCGTGCACAAGGGTGTCGCGCCCGAGATGAATGCGCCGACCGTGCGGCAGATCAGCGTGCCGACCACCATCGCCGGCGGCGAGTTCAGCGCGACCGCGGGCGTCACCGAGCGCAGCAGGCATGTGAAGCAGATGCTGCGGCATCCGCTCATCGTGCCGCGCACGACCATCCTCGACCCCGCCATCACCGTGCACACGCCGGAATGGCTGTTCCTGTCCACCGGCATCCGCGCCGTCGATCATTGCGTCGAAGCGATCTGCTCTCGCGAAACGCATCCCTATGCCGACGCGCAATCGGTGAAGGGACTCGCCATGCTCGCCGATGCGCTGCCGCGGGTGAAGGCCAATCCTGCCGATCTCGACGCGCGGATGGACGCGCAGATCGGCACCTGGCTGTCGATGGGCGCGCTCGCAGCCGGCGTGCCGATGGGCGCGAGCCACGGCATCGGTTACGTCCTGGGCGCGGCCTTCGACGTACCGCATGGCTACTCCTCGTGCATCATGCTGCCGGCGGTGATGCGATGGAATGCGCGCGACATTGCCGAGCGGCAGATGATCGTCGCGGCCGCCATGGGCTATCCCGGCCACGACGCCGCCGATGTGCTCGATGCCTTCATCCGCGCGCTCGGCATGCCGCGCAGCCTCGCCGACGTGCGGGTGTCGCCGCAGCATTTCGACGCCATCGCCGAGCAGGCAATGCGTACGAACTGGATTCCGCGCAACCCACGCAGGATCGATGGGCCCGCCGACGTGCGCGAAATCCTGCTTCTTGCCGCCTGATCGAAAGCCGGAGGATCGATGTATACTGGTACGCATGCCCGCCTGCGCCCGCTCCAGCCCGCCTTCATCATGGCGGCGACGGGCGAGACCGTCACCTATCGCGAGCTCGAGGCACGCAGCAATCGGCTGGCGCATCTGTTCCGCAAGCACGGTTTGAGGCGGCTCGATCACTACTCGATCTTCATGGAGAACAATTCGCGTTACCTGGAAGCCTGCAGTGCGGGTGAACGCGCCGGGCTCTACTACACCTGCATCAACTCCTTCCTGACGCCGGGCGAGCTCGCCTATCTTCTCGTCAACAGCCAGTCGAAGATCCTGATCACGTCCATGGCCAAGCTCGACATCGCGCGCGAGGCGATCAAGGCCTGCCCCGACGTCAGGCTCTGCATCGTCGCCGACGGCTCCGGTGAGAGCGAACGTATCGTCGGGCTTGCGGAGGTGACTGCCGAGCTGCCCAGGACGCCGATCGCCGACGAGTGGCTCGGAACCGCCATGCTCTATTCGTCCGGCACGACGGGACGGCCGAAGGGCATTTTGCGGCCCCTGCCGGAAGAGCCGCCGAAGCACAATCTGCCGCTGTTCGATTTTCTGACGAAGCTTTGGCACTACCGGGAAGGCATGGTCTATCTGTCGCCCGCACCGCTCTATCACTCCGCCCCGCAGGCGGCCGTGAACCTCACGATCCGCATGGGCGGCACCGTGATCATCATGGAGAGTTTCGATCCCGAGCGCTACCTCCAGCTCGTCGAGCAATGGGGCATCACCCACACGCAGCTGGTGCCGACGATGTTCTCGCGCATGCTGAAGTTGCCGGAGGAGGTGCGGTGCCGCTACGACCCTTCCTCGCTGGAGATCGCGATCCACGCCGCCGCGCCCTGCCCGGCCCTGGTCAAGGACGAGATGATCAAATGGTGGGGACCGATCATCCACGAATATTACGGCGCGACCGAGGGCCTCGGCTTCACCGCCTGCAACAGCGAGGAATGGCTCAGCCACCGCGGCACGGTCGGCAAGGTGCTGCTCGGCGACCTCCACATCCTGGATGACAACATGCGGGAATGCCCGACCGGCACACCGGGCCAGGTCTGGTTCAAGACGGCAACGCCGTTCGAATATTTCAACGATCCGGAGAAGACCAGGGAGGCGCGCTCGGCCGACGGCAGCATGAGCACTGTCGGCGACGTCGGCTATGTCGACGCCGACCGATTCCTCTACCTGACCGACCGCGCGACCTTCATGATCATCTCCGGCGGGGTGAACATCTATCCGCAGGAATGCGAGAACCTGCTCATCACCCACCCGAAGGTGGCGGATGCCGCCGTGTTCGGCGTGCCCAATGCCGATCTCGGCGAGGAGGTGAAGGCGGTGGTGCAGCCTATGCCTGGCGTGGTGCCGGGGCCGGCCCTCGCCGAAGAGCTGATCGCGTTCTGCGCCAAATCGCTGTCGCGGCAGAAGGTGCCGCGCTCGGTCGATTTCGAAAAGGAATTGCCGCGGCTGCCGACAGGGAAGTTGTACAAGCGGCTGCTGCGGGATCGGTATTGGGGGAACAAGTCGTCCCGGATCGTGTGAGGGTCGTGCTGGATAGCGCGCACAGGCAGGCGCCACAAACTCTGCTGTCGTCCCGGGCAAGCGTAGGCGCAGACCCGGGACCCATATTCCCAGGAAGGCGTTGCGGCCCGAACTGGCAACTCCGGGTCTTCGTCAAACCACGTGCTGTGGTTATGGATCCCGGGTCTGCGCGCGCTTAAGGCGCGCTTGTCCGGGACGACGGTGGAGTTTGTTGCGGCAGTCGAGACCAACACCCGCGGAGGAACCGTTCGCACCTGCACTCTCACACAGTGAGCGGCCTTACATCATCCAAATTGCCAAGAGAATGAACGGCCTTGCGGGTTGCCTCGTTGCACGCGCCTCGCTATCGTCTGACAAACAGGCCGCAAAAGGCCGTTGTCCAGGGAGGATGAGCATGCGGAGCGTGTGGGCGCTCGCCGCAATGGCGGCGCTATCTGTGCTGACGGCCTCAACCTCCACGCTCGCCGGCGAGCCCAAGCAGGGCGGCGTCCTGCGGATGTATCACCGCGACAGTCCCGGCAATGCTTCGATCCACGAAGGTGCGACCTACTCCCTCAACGTTCCCTTCATGCCGGTGTTCAACAACCTCGTCATCTACAGGCAGGACGTGGCTCAGAACAGCATGGACAGCATCGTCCCCGAGCTCGCCGAGAGCTGGGCCTGGGTGAACGACAACAAGACGCTGACTTTCAAGCTGCGCCAAGGCGTGAAATGGCACGACGGCAAGCCGTTCACCTCGGCCGACGTCAAATGCACCTTCGACATGCTGATGGGCAAGGCGCAGCAGAAGTTCCGGCAGAACCCGCGCAAGTCCTGGTACGATCAGGTCGTCGACATCTCGACCAACGGCGACTCCGAGGTCTCCTTCAATCTGAAGCGGCCGCAGCCCTCGCTGGTGGCGCTGCTCGCCTCGGGCTACACGCCGGTCTATCCCTGCCATGTTTCGCCGGCGGAGATGCGCACCCATCCGATCGGCACCGGCCCCTTCAAATTCGTCGAGTTCAAGGCCAATGAGTCCATCAAGCTGACCCGCAATCCCGACTATTGGCGCAAGGGCCGGCCCCATCTCGACGGCATCGAGTTCACCATCATCCCGAATCGCTCGACCGCGATCCTCGCCTTCGTGGCCGGCAAGTTCGACATGGCCTTTCCGACGGAGGTGACGATCCCGCTGGTGAAGGACGTCAAGTCGCAGGCGCCGAACGCGATCTGCGAGATCGCGCCGACCAACGTATCGACCAACATCATCGTCAATTCGTCCTCGCCGCCGTTCGACAATGTCGACATCCGCCGCGCCATGGCGATGGCGCTCGACCGCAAGGCTTTCATCTCGATCATGTTCGAGGGCCAGGGCGACATCGGCGGCACCATGCTGCCGCCCCCGAACGGCCTGTGGGGCATGCCGAAGGAGATGCTGGAGACCATTCCGGGCTATGGTCCCGACGTGAAGGCCAACCGCGAGGAGGCGAAGAAGCTGATGCAGAAGGCCGGCTACGGGCCGGACAAGCATCTCGCCGTGAAGGTCTCCACGCGCAACATCCCGATCTATCGCGATCCCGCGGTGATCCTGATCGACCAGCTCAAGAACATCTACATCGACGGCGAGCTCGACGTCGTCGAGACCGCGAACTGGTTCCCGAAGGTCGCGCGCAAGGACTACATGATCGGGCTCAATCTGACCGGCAACGCGGTGGATGACCCCGACCAGTCGTTCTACGAGAACTATTCCTGCGGCTCGGAGCGCAACTACACCAATTACTGCAACAAGGAGATCGAAAAGCTGTTCGACGTGCAGTCGCAGGAGACAAATGTCGAGAAGCGCAGGAAGCTGGTCTGGGACATCGACAAGAAGTTGCAGGAGGACGTCGCACGGCCCATCATCTTCCACAGCCGCATGGGCAGCTGCTGGCAGCCCTACGTCAAGGGTCTCACCGTCATGACCAACAGCTCCTACAACGGCTATCGCTACGAGGACGTGTGGTTGGACAAGTAGCGCAGGCCGCGCGCGGCTGACGGGTTCGACGGGAGGCGGTGCATGTTTGCCTATCTGGTGCGGCGCCTGTTCCTGATGCTCGTGACCCTGTTCGGGATCTCGATCGTCATCTTCTTCCTGCTGCGGATCGTTCCCGGCAACATCGTCGACATCCTGTTCGCGGCCGCCGGCTATGTCGATCCGGCCGACAAGGCCAATCTGGAGAAGGAGCTCGGCATCGACCGGCCGCTGATCGTGCAGTATTGGCACTGGATCAGCGGATTCCTGCGCGGCGATCTCGGCTTCTCCTACGTCTCGGAGAAGCCGGCGCTGCAGGAGATCCTGCCGCGGATTCCGATCACGGCACGCCTTGCGGGCCTTGCGCTCCTGTTCTCGGCATCGATCGGCATTCCGCTCGGCGTCATCAGCGCGGTGAAGCAGGGAACAAAGCTCGACTATGCGCTCCGCGTCGTCAGCCTCAGCGGATTGTCGCTCCCCTCGTTCTGGCTCGGACTTTTGATCCTCACCGCATCGGTGGCGATGTTCGGCCAGATGCCGATCTTCAATCCGAATCCGCAGACCTGGCTCGAAGCGTTCGCGACCTATGCCGTGCCGGCGGCCGCCGTCGGCTTCCGCAGCGCCGCGCTGACCATGCGCATCACCCGCTCCTCGATGCTGGAGGTGCTGCGGCAGGACTATATCCGCACCGCCCGCGCCAAGGGCGCCTCCGAAGCGGCAGTGAACTATCATCATGCGCTGAAGAACGCGATCTTGCCCGTCATCACCGTGATCGGCATCGAGGCGGCATTCCTGATCGGCGGCCTGATCGTCACCGAGACGGTGTTCAACATTCCCGGCGTCGCGCGCTTCCTGGTCGAGGCGATCCGCTGGCGCGACTATCCGATCGTGCAGAATCTCGTGATGTTAATCGCGGTCGTGGTGGTGTTCGCGAATTTCACCGTCGACATGCTCTACGCGGTATTCGACCCGCGCATCAGATACACGGATTAGCCGCATGATTTACGCTCACACAGCGTGTGCGCTCTCCGTCACCTCTCCCCGCCTGCGGGGAGAGGTCGGATTGCGCAGCAATCCGGGTGAGGGGGACTCTCCGCGAATCCAACTCTCACCTTCCCCGTGGAGAGCCCCCCTCACCCCAGCCCTCTCCCCGCAAGCGGGGAGAGGGGGAAGATAGAGTTCACATGGCTGCGATCGACTTCGACGTTGAACTGAGGCGGGCCGGCGCATATGCGACCGGCGGCTGGCGGCGCGTGCTGTTCATGGCGCAGCGGCATGTGCTGGGGGCGGCCGGCCTCGTCATCATAACGGTGTTCGTGCTGACCGCGATCTTCGCCGACTTCATCGCGCGCTACGATCCGCTGACGGTCGATTCCGCCCGCGCGCTGGCCCGCCCGAGCCTCGCGCACTGGATGGGCACCGATTCCTTCGGCCGCGACGTGTTCAGCCGCATCATCCACGGCGCGCGGATCTCGCTCGCGGTCGGGCTCGGTTCGACCGCGCTCGGCGGCACGATCGGCGTCATCGTCGGCCTCACCTGCGGCTATCTCTCGGGCTGGGTCGATCTCGTCTTCCAGCGCGTCTCCGACGTTCTCCAGGCGCTGCCACTGCTGGTGCTGGCGCTGGTGATGACGGCGGCGCTCGGCCCTTCGTTGCCCAATGTGATCATCGCCATCGCCATCCCCCTGATCCCGACGGTCGCGCGCGTCATCCGCGCCAATACGCTGGCGCTGCGCGAGCAGCCCTTCGTCGAAGCCGCCAAGTCGATCGGCATGAGCGAGATGCGGATCGCGCTGCGCCACGTGCTGCCGAACACGCTGGCGCCGCTGATCGTGCTGGCGACCGCGCAGCTCGGCTCGACCATCCTCACCGAAGCCTCGCTGTCCTTCCTCGGCCTCGGCATTCCCGAGCCTTATCCGTCATGGGGGCGCATGCTGTCGGAATCCGCCGCCGAATATGTCCGCACCGCGCCGTGGCTGGTGATCTTCCCAGGGATAGCGATCAGCCTCGCCGTATTCGGCGCCAACCTGTTCGGCGACGCCCTGCGCGACATCCTGGATCCGAGGCAGCGCGGCTGATGGCGGACAAATCCGATCTCGTGCTCGACGTGAAGAACCTGAAGACGGTGTTCTTCACCAATTCCGGTCTCTTCAAGGCCGTCGACGACCTCTCGTTCAATGTCAGACGCGGCGAGACGCTGGCGATCGTCGGCGAATCCGGCTGCGGCAAGAGCGTCACCGCGCTGTCCTTGATGCGGCTCGTGCCTGATCCGCCAGGTCGCATCGTCGGTGGTTCCGTCACGCTCGAAGGTACCGAGCTGCTGGCGCTGGATGAGGCAGAGATGCGCGCGATCCGCGGTAATCGCATCTCCATGATCTTCCAGGAGCCGATGACATCGCTCAATCCGGTGATGCGAATCGGCGACCAGATCGTCGAGGCGGTGCGGTTGCACCAGAGCATCACGGCGAAAGAGGCGCAGAATATCGCGATCGAGATGCTGCGCCTGGTGCGCATTCCCGAGCCGGCACGACGCGCGCGAGAATATCCGCACCAGCTGTCCGGCGGCATGCGCCAGCGCGCGATGATCGCGATGGCGCTGGCCTGCCGGCCGGCGCTGCTGATCGCGGACGAGCCGACCACCGCGCTCGACGTCACCATCCAGGCGCAGATTCTGGCGCTGATCCTCGACCTTCAGAAGGAGCTCGGCACCGGCCTCGTGCTGATCACGCACGATCTCGGCGTCGTCGCGCAGACGGCGCAGCGCGTGATCGTGATGTATGCGGGGCGAAAGGTCGAGGAGGCCAGCGTCGAGGCGCTGTTTGCCTCGCCAATGCATCCCTATACGCGCGGGTTGATGGCCTCGATCCCGGCCGTCCCGGCATCCGGTGTCCCGGCGCAGGCGCGGCTGAACGAGATCCCCGGCACGGTGCCCTCGTTGGTTGGGCTGCCGAAGGGCTGCGCCTTCGCGCCGCGCTGCAAGCTCGCCATCAAGCGCTGCGAGGCCGAGTATCCGCCGCTGGCGGACTGGGGCGGCGGCCATCTCGCTGCCTGCTGGCGCGCGGAAGACGTCGCGGAGGTGGCATGACCGAAGCGCTGCTCGAAGTCACCGACCTCAAGAAGCACTACCCGGTGCGCGCCGGCGTGTTGCGCCGGCAGGTCGGCACCGTGCATGCGGTCGACGGCGTCTCGTTCGCGCTCGGGACCGGCGAGACGCTCGGCCTCGTCGGCGAATCCGGCTGCGGCAAGTCCACGGTGGCGCGGAGCGTGCTGCGGCTGGTCGAGCCGACCTCGGGACAAATTCGTCTCGACGGCGAGGACATCACCCATCTGTCGAAGACGGCACTGCGCCCGCACCGGCGCTCGATGCAGATCGTGTTCCAGGACCCGTTCGCCTCACTCAATCCGCGCATGACGGCGGGCGACATCGTCGGCGAACCCATCGCCGTGCATGGCCTTGCAAGCGGCAAGGCACTGCAGGCGCGCGTCGCACAGCTGTTCGAGCAGGTGGGCCTGCGGCCCGACCAGATGCGCAACTTCCCGCATCAGTTCTCCGGCGGCCAGCGCCAGCGCATCTGCATTGCGCGGGCCCTGGCGCTGGGGCCGCGCCTGATCGTCTGCGACGAGCCGGTCTCCGCGCTCGACGTCTCGATCCAGGCGCAGGTGATCAACCTCCTGATCGACCTGCAGCGCCAGCACGGCTTCTCCTACCTCTTCATCGCCCACGACCTCGCCGTGGTCGCCCATATCAGCCACCGCGTCGCGGTGATGTATCTCGGCCGCATCGTCGAGATCGCCGACAAGGACGAGCTGTTTCGCAACCCGCGCCATCCCTACACCCAGGCCCTGCTCGCCTCGGTGCCGATCGCCAATCCGCTGGCGAAGAAGCTCGCGCCGCTGGTCGACGGCGACGTGCCGAGCCCGGTCAATCCGCCGTCGGGCTGCGCATTTCACACCCGCTGCCGGTTTGCGATGGAGCGGTGCAAGACCGAGCGGCCGACGCTGCTGGATGCCGGTGACGGGCACCAGGTGGCGTGCTTGCTGAACGAGGGGACGGGGCGGGGCCGCTAGGGCGCGTACTCATAAAAGCAGTGTCAGCTCCTGAAGGAAGAGCGGAAGTCTTCTGCTCGGCAGAGCGTTATTGCTTTTGACCCATTGCGGGCATTGCAGCCTGCGAACAAGGCCCCGCTTCGCCGAACATCAAACCAAGGGTCCCGCTTGCAGTCGATGGAATAGGCGGACATGAAAGTTTGCTAGGGCAGCCTCTCGTCTTATGCATACGTTAGGCTGATGTAGCGATCCATTACTCGTTAACAGCGAATCACCTAGAGATTGTGCAAGCCACTCGTGGAGTTGCAATGGCACATTCTGACCGTCAAATCGTCCAGAAGAAATCCGAGGTGCTCGATAAAGATCATCCTCCAGCGATGCGCCTTGAGGAACTTCGTGCCGAAGCGATCGAACATTTGCGTGGTGGTCAAGTACTGAAGGCTCAATCTCGCGTCAAAGAAGCGTTCAAGCTGGATGCGGAGAGCGCTGAAAACCTGCACCTCATGGCCGTTGTAGACGCCGCCGCCGGCCGCGCAGACAGAGCGGTAGATTGGGCCTCCCGTGCGATCCGGAAAGCCCCCCAGCCGGCCTACTTGGCCACGCTGGGCAATGCGCTTGCGAGTGCTGGCCGTCTGGACGAGGCTTTGAGAGTCTTTGACAAGGCTATTCAGCTCAAGCCGAGCGATGCCGAGCTTTGGCGGCAGATGGGAGACGCGCTGATCCAGGCGCGAAGAAACAGCGAAGCTCTCCTCTGCTTTCGTCGCGCGTTCGAACTTGATTCGGGGCATGCTGATGCTGCGTATAAGGCAGGTCATCTTCTGCATGGAGCGGGTCAACTTGCGGAAGCACTCGTATATTTGAATCATAGCGTCAATTTGCGGTCTGATAATTCGCAGGCTCTACACACGCGTGCACTCACCTTAAACGGCCTCGGAAGGATCGAAGAGGCGACGGCAGATTGCAGGCGCGCAGTCCAACTGGATCCCAAGAACGCTGATACGCTGGGCAACCTTGGTGCTCTGCTGCGAGCGCAGGGCCATTTGGAAGAGGCTTTGTCTTTCTTCGACCGGTCCTTGAAGATCAAGCCCAATGCAGGAAAGACCATTGTCGGCCGGGCAAGCGTACTTGCCGAGTTGGGGCGAGTCGATGAAGCAATGTCTGCTTACAAGCGATCGGCAGCCATTCTCTCCGAGCATTCGAGGTCCGTCTGGAATCTTGCTTTGCTTCAGATGCTCACTGGCGATTTTAAACGTGGCCTGAAAGGGATGCAGGCGCGTTGGGACGTTCCGGGCTTGCCGAACGGGTATCCGCCGCTTCCTGGACCTAAATGGCTTGGTGACGGAGACATTGCGGGGAAGACGTTACTGGTCTGCGCCGATGAGGGTCTTGGGGATGCCATTCAGCTCGTTCGCTACATTCCGCTGCTTGCTGGCCGTGGTGCGCGCGTCGTTCTAATAGTGCAGGACGCATTGTGGCCGCTACTCTCAAAAATGGAGGGCGCCTCGGAATGCTTGCCGGGGTCATCGGGGGCTCGCTTGCCCCCTTTCGATCTTCATTGCCCTCTCAGCAACCTGCCGCTCATCTTTGAAACCAGACTGGAGTCCGTTCCGGCGGCCGTGTCCTATTTGCCGCCGCCCTCTCGAGAGCGTGTTCAAGCTTGGGAGAGTCGGCTTGGCCCGCGTGCTCGATCACGCGTGGGGCTTGTCTGGTCAGGTAATCCCGAACATTTGAACGACCACAACCGATCCATTCCATTTCGTATGCTGACGGGCCTTTTGGATGACAAGGTGAGTTTTGTCAGTCTTCAGAAAGACGTCAGGCCGAACGACCGAGCTGAACTGCTGGCTCGAACCGATATCTTCGATCCCGCCCAGCATCTTACTGATTTTGCCGAGACGGCAGCTCTGATTTCTTGCCTTGATCTTGTCATCACTGTTGATACGAGCGTTGCTCATCTTTCGGCCGCCCTTGGGAAACCGACCTGGATTTTGCTACCTTTTATGCCGGACTACCGCTGGCTCCTCTACCGCGAAGACAACCCCTGGTATCCGACCGTTCGCCTCTTCAGGCAAAACGAGGGTCGGGAGTACGGCAGCGTGATCGACCGTGTGCGTCGAGACTTGCAAAATTTTGATCGGCAAAGAACTTGATCGGGCACAACAGAGAGCCAGCGCCGGTTTCTGAACCGTTGTGGACCTCATTAAGTGGGGCCGCTGAGAACGCTTGTGACCCCTAAGCGGACAGTTGGGATTACGCCTGCTACGCTCGATTTTGCTCAAAGGTTGTTTCGATGAAAATCGCGCGCACTCAGCTCGTTAGCAAGCGTGTTTCGCGAATGATATTGATCGCCGTCAAGATGAGTTTTCATGGTCTTGAGCCACGGCAGCTTCACTTCAATACCCGTAGTCAATGGGACCTCCGTCACCTCGATGACTGCGTCGCGAAGCGCAATCCTAGAGCCGAATGTTGCGGCTAGATTTCCGGGTTCAATTTGTTCAACCGACTTCGGGTCATCAAGATCACGAAATTTGACCAACATCGGAATTTCGTCGACCTCCAACACTCGACGCGGATGATGCTCTCTCAATAGCCGCATTTGCGGTAGGGGATCGGTCTCAATCTTGAGCAAGTCGGCAAAGGCATGAAACAGCATCCATGCAGGACCACCCAAATCTCCGTATCCAGCTTTCGGCCCATGCAGAAGCGCAAAAAGCACACCGTGCGGGCCGAGATCAACCACAATAGCTTCGCCGCTAACTTCGTTGCCGAAGCCTCCCATCGAGCCGAAGAGGCCTCTCGTGTCGGACTGCTTGACTTGAATGACGCCAGAACCACTGACGAGCTTTCCATCAACTTCTACGTTGATTGTTAAGCGGTATCTGATGGTCTCGCTCAGGGAGCCGCAACCTGTTAGGAGGCTCCCCAAAATCAAGAGCGCGGTCAGCCACCTCACGCGCCGTAGAGCCATCGTCTCCCGACCACTAATGGACATATCAAAGCCGTTGAAGCCTTCCGACACACCAACAGCTATTGGCTGTGCATGGAAAGCGTCTAAGGTTCGGTAAATTGTGTTGATCGACAGAAGGGATCGATAGCTGGACAGCTCCGCTTCTGGCCCTTCAGCGGCATTGGAAGATTGCTGCTTCCCCGCCGGTGTTGGGGCTTAAGCGACATCAGGCGCGGCCAGCCGGTTAATGCGTACTCGATCCCAGCGCCCGGATCACCGGCCAGGCTGCGAGCGCAGCAGCGAGATGCTTGAGCGTGTGGCCCGAGACGATGTGCCCGGTCGCTTCGAAAATGAGCGCGTCGCCGAGTTCGAGAAGCTTGGCCAGCACATAAAACAGGATCACGCCACCCAGCGGCACGCCAAGCGCGCCGGAGCGGGGCCGCGTCAACGCGAGGCCCACGGCCAGCGCCATGCCGCCGAACTGCACCACCACCCAAGGCGTGAGATTCTCGCGTGCCACCCAGGCAGCGAGCAGGCCTGCGACCATCGCCAGCACCAGCACCGCTTCGCCGGCGCGCGTGCTGATGCGCTCGCTGGCCGCGATGCCCAGAAAGCCTGCGAATGCCACCGCCATGCCGAGACGATCGGCGACGAGCCGTTGCGGCGCGTCGGGGTCGAGATGATAGAAGCCCGAGCCCAGGCAAGTGAGGATCAGTCCGACGAAGAACCAGCTCGCACCGACCGGCGCATCATGGCGGGCGCGCAGCCGCTCCGAGCCCCATACGCCCATGGCGAGGAAAGCGAGATTGCTCAGTACATCGCCGGCGTTGGGCACGCCGAGCCAGGTGCGGCCGTCGATATAATGCGGGATGTGCCAGGCCGAGGCAGGCAGCACTGGCGCCAAAAGCGCGGTCAGCGTCAGGCCGATGAGCGCGCCGCCCAGGTATTTTTCGCGGGCATCCAGCCGGCCGAACGCGAAACGGCGCACTGCTGCAGGCAGCCTGGCAGGGGTCGCTCGAACGGGATTGTTGACGTGCAGCATGCGCAACCTCCAATATTGAACTTCGTTCAATATTGGTAGCGCATGATTGAACAATGTTCAATACAATCGCCAGGAAGTTTTTGTGAACCCATAACTACTGGAAATATCTTGGATTTCGTTCGAGGCGGGTCCGCGTTTTGCTTCGCGCCTCGCAAATGACGGCGGAGCGACTACCCCGCCCCGACCTCCGCCAAGATCCGTCCCGTCGTGACCTGATCGCCTTCGGCGACGTCGATCGCGCCGACCACGCCGTCGATGCCGGCCTTGTGGACGTGCTCCATCTTCATCGCCTCCAAGGTCAGCACCGGCTGGCCGGCGGTGACGCGGTCGCCCGGCTTGACGAGGACGGCGATGACGCGGCCGTTCATGGCGGCGCGAACCTTGCCGTCGCCACCAAGCGTCGCAGCAGCTTTCGGCGCGGCCAGCGTGAGATCAATCACGGCGAGCGGGATGCCGCGATGCTGAAGGTGGAGCCGATCGCCATCGCGCAGGAATTTTGCGCTGTCCATCACGCCGTCATGGCGAAAGCGGATCACATCGGCATCGAGCTGCTCGATCTCGAACCTGTCCCGGCGATCGCCCGTCACCACGGTGTAGCCGCCGTCGCGCTCACGCGTGATGTCGAGTTCATAGGCATTGCCCGCAATCTCGATCTTCGCGGGCAGCGGGAACGTCGAGGACAAGCTCCGGCCACTCTGCCAGGCAGGCGCACGCGGATTGGTGGCGTAAAGCAGCAGGCCCGCGAGCGCCGCGCGGAATGCTTCGCCCGGGCGCGGCGCCAACAACTCGTCGCGATGAGCGCCGATGAACGCCGTGGTCGCCTCGCCCCTGGCGAAACCGGGATGGCGCAGGCACGACATCAGGACCGCCTGGTTGGTCGTGACGCCAAACGCGGTGAGCTGCTCGAGGCCGACGATCAGCCTGCCCCTCGCCTCCTCGCGCGTGGCGCCGTGGCTGATCACCTTGGCGATCATGGAATCGTAGAACGGCGGGATTTCGGAGCCCGACTGCAGCGCGTGCTCGACGCGGATGCCGTCGGGCACCTGCCAGCGTGCCATGCGGCCGGATTGCGGCATGAAATCCTGCGCGGCATCCTCCGAGCAAAGCCGCACCTCGATGGCATGGCCTTCGAAGCAGATGTCCTGCTGCCTCACCGGCAACGGCTCGCCGCGCGCGACGCGCAGCTGCAACTCGACGAGATCGAGCCCGGTGACCGCCTCGGTCACGGGATGCTCGACCTGGAGACGCGTGTTCATCTCCATGAAGTAGAACCCGCCACGTTCGTCGAGCAGGAACTCCAGCGTCCCCGCCCCTTCGTAGCGTAGCGCCTTTACCGCGGCGACGGCGACCTCTCCCATCCTCGCGCGCAACTCGGGCGTGACCGCGGGTGACGGCGCCTCCTCGATCAGCTTCTGGTGCCGCCGCTGCACCGAGCAGTCGCGCTCGCCGAGATGGATGGCGTTGCCATGGCTGTCGCCGAACACCTGGATCTCGATGTGGCGCGGGTTCTGGATGGCGCGTTCGAGGATGACGGTGGGATCGCCGAACGCGGCTTTCGCCTCGGAACGTGCACTGCGCAGCGCATCAGGAAACGAGGCCGCGTCGGAGACCAGCCGCATGCCCCGGCCGCCGCCTCCCGCGACCGCCTTGATCATCACGGGAAAGCCGATCTTCCTGGCTTCGGCGAGCATGACCTCGTCGCCCTGGTCAGCACCTTGGTAGCCGGGCACGCAGGGCACGCCGGCCTTCTTCATGATCTCCTTGGCGCCGGCCTTGTTGCCCATCGCCTCGATCGCCTGTGGCGACGGACCGATGAAGACGAGACCGGCCTCCTTGCAGGCGCGGGCGAACTCCTCGTTCTCGGCGAGAAAGCCGTAGCCGGGATGGACGGCATCCGCGCCGCTCGCCTTTGCGGCTCCGATGATCGCGGGAATGCTGAGATAGGATTGCGCCGGAAGCGCTTCGCCGATGCGCACGGCCTGATCGGCGTGCTTCACGTGGAGCGCATCGCGATCGGCATCCGAATAGACCGCGACGACACTCAAGCCCAAGCGCCGCGCGCTCCGCATCACGCGCAATGCGATTTCGCCGCGATTGGCGATCAGGACCTTTAAGAACGGCCGGTGCTGCACTGATCCGTTCCTCATGGCCGGGCCACCGAAAACTGCATGCGCTGGGGTGAGCGCGCATCGCCCTCGCGGCAGACCGCGAGCACCTCCGACAGCACGGCGCGGGTGTCGCGCGGATCGATCACGCCGTCGTCGAGCACGCGTGCACTGGTGGAGAACACATCCATCTGGCCGTCGAACACAGCGACGATCTGCGCCTTCATGGCGTCCAGCTTGTCCTTCTCGATCGGCTTGCCGCGGCGTACTGCAGCGGCTTCAGTCACGATCGCCATGGTCTCGGCCGCCTGCTCGCCGCCCATCACGGCGGTCTTGGCATTCGGCCAGGAGAAGCAGAAGCGCGGATGGAAGCCGCGCCCGCACATGCCGTAATTGCCGGCCCCGAACGAAGCGCCGCAATAGACGGTGATCTGCGGCACCGTCGCCGAGGTGACCGCCTGGATCATCTTGGAGCCGTGCTTGATCATGCCGGCTTCTTCATAGGCCTTGCCGACCATATAGCCGGTGGTGTTGTTCAGGTAGAGCAGCGGCGTCCGGGTCTGGCAGCAGGCCTGGATGAAATGCGTCGCCTTGTTGGCGCCGGCGGGATCGAGCGGGCCATTGTTGGTGATGATGCCGATGGCCTGCCCTTCGATCCGGGCGTGGCCGCAGACCGTGGCAGGCCCATAATTCGGCGCCATCTCGGTGAAATCGGAATCGTCGATGATGCGGGCAATCACCTGCTTCATGTCCACGGGGCGCTTGTGATCCATCGGCATGATGCCGAGCAGCTCGTCCTGGTCGTAGCGCGGCGGCTTGAATTCCGGCGTCGCCCCGTCCGGCCGCTCCCATTGCAGCGCCGCCATGATCTCGCGCGCGATGCGCAGGGCATCGCGGTCGTCCTCGGCGAGATAGTCGCCGAGACCGGAAACCTGTGTGTGCATCTCGGCGCCGCCGAGCTCTTCCTCGGTCGCAACCTCGCCGGTCGCGGCCTTCAACAACGGCGGCCCCGCAAGGAAAGCACGGGTGCGGCCACGGACCATGACGATGTAGTCGGAGAGACCGGTCTGGTAGGCGCCGCCGGCCGTGGACGAGCCGTGCGTGACGGTGACGACCGGAAGGCCGGCGGCCGAGAGCCGCGCGAGGTTGCGAAAGATGTTGCCGCCGCGGACAAAATCCTCGACGCGGTAGCGCAGCAAATTTGCGCCGGCGCTTTCGACCAGCTGCACGTAAGGCAGCTTGTTCTCCAGCGCGAGCTCCTGCACCCGCAGGGTCTTGTCGAGGCCATAAGGCTGCAGCGCACCGGCATCGATGCCGGAATCGCTGGCGCTGACCATGCAGCGGATGCCCGAGACGAAGCCGATGCCGGCGATGACGCCGCCGCCGGGTACGCTCTTGTTCGGATCGGGCACGTCGAACATGTAGCCCGCGAGCGTCGACAGCTCGACGAAGGGCGCACCGGGATCGAGCACCAGGGCAACGCGTTCGCGCGGCAGCAATTGTCCGCGCTTGTGGAAGCGATCCTTGGCCGCGGCCGACGCCGCCCGTGTGCGCTCTTCCAGCGCGCGCATGCGGTCGATCAGCGCGAGCATGCCGTCACGGTTGGCGTGGTAGGCGGCGCTGCCGGGGGAAACGGTATTTTCGATAGTAGACATTGGTGCTCCTGCCCGTCATTCCGGGGCGCGCGGAGCGCGAGCCCGGAATCCATACGCCCGATCGTGGTTATGGATTCCGGGCCTGGCCCTTCGGGCCATCCCGGAATGACAGGATGTGGCTAGCGATTCGTCCCAAAGATCTTCCGCGCCTCGGCCGGGCTCGCGATCTCGCGGCCGGCACGCCGTGCACAGGCGGCGACCGCTTCGATCAGCTGGCCGTTCGAGGTCACCTTCGTGCCGTTGGCGAGATAGAAGGTGTCCTCGAGACCAGTGCGCAAGTGGCCGCCGAGCTCGGCGCAGCGCTGGTGCAGCGGCCAGATCTCCTCGCGGCCGATCGCGGTGACCTGCCAGTTCGCCTCGGGGCGCTTCAGCTTGATCAGGATCGGCAGCAGCTCGGGATCAGCAGGCATGCCGGAGGCGACACCCATCACGAAATTATACTCGAGCGGGCCGTTGTACATGCCGACCTGGCGATACATGCCGACGCAGCGGACGATGCCGACATCGAAGCATTCGAACTCGGGGATGGTGCCGACCGCGTTCATGACGTCGAGATAGTCCTTCACCTTCTCGACCGCATTGTCGAACATCATCGGCGGCCAGGCCCAGGTGTTGTCGGCCTTCACCTTCAGGTAGTTCAGCGAGCCGGCATTGCACGCGGCGATCTCCGGCCTGGTCTCGCGGATGCAATCGAGCGCGCCGCTGTAGTTCGGGCCGGAGACCCCCGAAGTGTGGTTGATGATCACGCCAGGGCATGCCTCGCGGATCGCCTGCTGGATCTCCTTGCTGACGGCGACCTCCCAGGACGGCAGATGCCCCTTGTTCGGCGCCTGCTGGCGCAGATGGATGTGCATGATGGACGCGCCAGCGTCGAACGCAGCCTTGGCCTCGCGCGCCATCTGCTCAGGCGTCACGGGCACGTTGTGCTGCTTGGGATCGGTGAGCACGCCGTTCAGCGCACAGGTGATGACGGCCTTGTCGGTCATGCCAGGATATCTCGCACGTTGAGAATTCAACGCTTGCGATCATGTGACGCGCGACATGCGGCTTCTTGCGCGGAGAAGCTGGAAAAGCGAGCGCTTATTGGGTGAGTTAGCCGATGGCGTAACCCACCCCACGAAGCTACGAAGCCTCCGCGAGCCGCACCGTCTCGGTGCTGCGATAGATCGCGAGGTCCCGCGAGCCGACGAAGATCGCACGCGGTTTCAATCCGTAGAAGCGGCGGATCGAGTGACTGAAATGCGTCGAGTCGGGATACCCGATGTCCTGCGCGAGATGAGCGAGGTTGAGGTCCTGGTTGGCGAAGTGCAGCAGATGCCGCGCGCGCTTCCAGGCGCGGAAGGAGCGGAAGGAGATGCCGGTCTCCTCCTTGAACAAATGCAGGAAGCGTGATGCCGAGAGGCCCGCTTCCGCCGCACACGTATCCGCCGTCACCGGCTCGCCGGAGAAACGCCCGATGCGGGCGACCGCGCGCATCACGCGCGGGTCGAGCACGCGGCGGGGCAGCGCCTCGCCAAAGCACATCTCGTCGAACTCGGCGGTGGTGATGTCGCCATAGCGGCGCTGGCGCAGCAGCCCGTAGGCGGCGAGGATCTTGCGGGCATAGGCGGCCTTGTCCGGACCGCGCAGCCGCTCGGCCAAAGCCTCGATCACGCCATCCGGGACGCTTTCCGGCTCCAGCGTCACGCTGATCACGGTGCGATAGTCGCTGGCGATGGTGTGCCGCTGGTTCGGCAGGGTCACGACCAATTCGTCCGAGGTATGGACGTCGTCGATCGTCAGATGCAGGCTGCCCTTCACCGCGACATAGACATGGCAGCTACCGGGGGTGCGCTTGCGGGGCCGGCCGAGCAGGCCGGCATAGAATACCCGCTCAGGCGTGATCAGCATCAGATGGTCGGATTCGCGACCTTTATCTTCCATTGGGGTCCTCCTCGCGCGGCTCTCTGGCCGCTGCGGATGGAGGTCACCTTAGCGGAAATTTGGGCGCTGTCACGATAGGATAGCGCTGTCATGAAACATGCATCGTCGTTCCGGGGCGGTCCGCAGGACCGAGCCCGGAACCTCGAGATTCCGGGCTCGATGCTGCGCATCGCCCCGGAATGACAGCCTCCCTTACGCCCTCACCCTCGCTGCCACATTCTGCTCGGCGCCAGCCTTCTGTTCCGCAGCAACTGCGCGCTTGAAACCGTCGCGCTGCTGCAGGCGAGCCCAATAGGTTGCGACATTTGGCCCAAAATCCTTGGCGAGGCCGATGTTGCTCGCCAGGCGAAGCGCGTAGCCGATGACGATGTCAGCGGCGGTGAAGCGGCCGGCGCACAATGTTTCGGCATTCGCCGTGGCTGCCTCGACGGCGCGCAGTCTCCCCAGGAACCATTTTGCGTAGTCGGTGGCGACTTGCGGGTTCCGGCGCTCCTCCGGCTCGAGCTGGGTGTATCGGAGCACCAACGTCTGCGGGAAGGTTAACGTGGCGTCGCTGAAATACATCCAGTTCAGGAAGGCGCCATAGGCGGGATCCTCCGGTCCGACCATCAACGGCGTCGGTCCGTATTTGATGCCGAGATAGTGGCAGATGCCGGAGGATTCGGTCATCTTCGTTTCGCCGTCGACCATGAAGGGAATCGTGCCCAGCGGATTGAGCGCAAGATACTCCTTGGCGAAGACGCGCGGCGGGAACGGCAGCATCTTCAGCTCATAGGCCAGCCCCATCTCCTCCAGCATCCAGAGCGGGCGAAACGAGCGCGCGGCGTCGCAGTGATAGAGCGTGATCATCAAGCACTCCCTTTGCTGCCGGGCAGCGTACCCATCATCTTGCACAGCACCATCAGCATGACCTCGTCGGCACCGCCGCCGATCGAGGTCAGGCGGCTGTCCCGATAGGCGCGGCTGACCGGCGTCTCGTTGGTAAAGCCCATTCCGCCCCAATATTGCAAGCAGGCGTCGGTGAGCTCGCGGCCGAGCCGGCCGGCCTTCAGCTTGGCCATGGTCGCAAGCCGCGTCACGTCTTCGCCAGCGACCAGCTGCTCGGCGGCGCGATATATCAGCGCGCGCAGCAGCTCGACCTCGGTCTGCATCTCCGCGAGCTTGAAGTGCACGACCTGGTTGTCGAGGATGCTCTGGCCGAAGGCTTTGCGGTTGCGGGTGTACGCGATGGTCTCATTGATGATGTATTCGTGCGACTTCAGGCAGGCCGCCGCGCCCCACAGCCGCTCCTCCTGGAACTGGATCATCTGGTAGGTGAAGCCCTTGCCCTCCTCGCCAATCCGGTTGCGCTTGGGCACGCGGACATTGTCGAAGAAGATCTGCGCCGTGTCGGAGGAGCGCATGCCCATCTTGTCGAGTTTTCGCGCGACAGTGACACCCTTGGCCTTCATGGGCACGCAGATCAGCGACTTGTTGCGGTGAACGGGACCATCGCCGGTGTTGGCGAGCAGGCAGATCCAGTCGGCCTGGGTGCCGTTGGTGATCCACATCTTGCCGCCGTTGATGACGTAATCGTCGCCGTCGGATCGCGCCTGGGTCTTGATCGAGGCGACGTCTGAGCCTGCGCCCGGCTCGGAGACTCCGATGCAGGCGACGTAGTCGCCCGAGATCGAGGGCGCCAGGAATTCGCGTCTCACCTCATCCGAGCCGAACCGCGCCAGCGCGGGCGTCGCCATGTCGGTCTGCACCCCGATTGCCATCGGCACTCCGCCGCAGGTGATGGCCCCGAGCTCCTCGGCCATCATCAGAGCGTAGGAATAATCGAGACCCGAGCCGCCGAATTCGGTAGGCTTGTTCAGGCCGAGGAAGCCGAGGCTGCCCATCTTCTTGAACAGCTCGTGCGCCGGGAAGATGTCAGCCTTCTCCCACTCATCGACATGGGGATTAATCTCGCCCGCGATGAATTTTTGCAGCGAGCGGCGGATATCGTCGTGGTCGGCGGTGAATAGCATTTTGTCCTCTCGTCATTCCGGGGCATCGCGAAGCGATGAGCCCGGAATCCATTTCTCCAAGGTGTCTGCGGCCCGATGGATTCTCAGGTGCGCAACTGCGCACCATAGCTCGCTCCGCTACGCTTCGCGCCCCGGAATGACAGCCGTGGTCACAACCCCATCTGCCTGGACGCCAGATCCTTCATGATCTCCTCGGTGCCGCCGCCGATGGCGTTGACCTTGACCTCGCGGTAGATGCGCTCGGCCTTGATGCCGCGCATGAAGCCGGCGCCGCCGAAGATCTGCACGGCTTCCGAGGCGCAGAAGGCCATGGTCTGCGTCGCCTGGTTCTTCATCATGCAGATTTCCGCGACCGGGCTCTCGCCCTGCTCGAGCCGCCAGGCCAGCATCTCCAGCATCGCCTGGGATGCTGCGACCTTCTGCGCCATGTCGACGATCTTGTGCCTGATGACCTGGTGCTGGGCAAGCGGCTTGCCGAAGGTCCTGCGCTCCCTGGCGTAGGCGACCGCCTCGTCGAGACAGACCCGGGCGAAGGCAGTGCAGCTTGCCGCCATGCCCATGCGCTCACTGTTGAAGTTCTGCATGATGATCTTGAACCCCTGGCCCTCCGCGCCGATCAGGTTTTCTGCCGGCACGCGGCATTCGTCGAAATGCAGCGTCGCGGTGTCCGACGCCCACCAGCCCATCTTCTTCAGCTTCGTCCGCGACAAGCCGGGCGTGTTGCCTTCGATCAGAAGCAGGCTGACGCCGCCGGCGCCCTCGCCACCGGTGCGCACTGCAACAGTCAGATAGTCCGCACGCATGCCCGAGGTGATGAAGGTCTTCTCGCCGCTCACGACGTAGTGATCGCCGTCGCGCCGGGCCCGGGTGCTGAGATTCGCGACATCGGAGCCGCCGCCAGGCTCCGTGATCGCGAGCGCGGAGATCTTCTCGCCCGAGAGCACTTGCGGCAGCACGCGGGCCTTCACCTCGGGCCGAGCCGCGCGCGCGATCGGCGGCGAGCCGATGGTGTGGCTCATCAGGCTGGCACTGACACCGCCGGCGCCGGCCCGCGCCAGCTCCTGGCTGGCAACGATCTTCATGAACTGGTCGGCGGAGATCCCGCCATAGTCCTCGGGGAAACCGAGCCCCAGGAGGCCGATCTCGGCCGCCTTGCGATAGAGCACGCGCGGGAATTCACCGGCTTCGTCCCACTCGTGGGCGAACGGGGTGATCTCCTTCTCGACGAAACGGCGCATGACGTCGCGGAAGGCGTCGTGCTCGGCGGTATAGAACGGGCTCTTCATTGGTCTCGCCCTGCTGGCGGATTGGCTCGTCCACCATGGCTGGAACATTTGCCATTCACTTGCGCGGAGTGGCTGGCCATGGAAGCCGCTCCACCGCAGCCTATGACCTAGCAACTCCACGCAAGACGATTTTCGTCCCGCACAGGCTAACTCTGGCTCAAAAAACGTTGCTGCACAGACTCCGGCTAGCGCCACGCCGGGCATGGTGCACGGGCAGCAAGAGGGAGGGCGGCATCGACCGCCGAGGGAGGAATTCTTGGCCGTTCGCTACTACGACTGGATTGCCCATCATGGCCGCCGCACGCCGAACAAGGTTGCGGTGATCGACCTCGCAAGCGAGCGCCGCTTCAGCTACTCGCAGCTCGACGCCCGCGTCTCGCGCCTCGCCTCCTTCCTGCGTCAGTCCCTGAACGTTTCCCGCGGCGACCGCGTCGCCGTGCTGGCGCTGAACACGACTGATACGCTGGAGGTGCAGTTCGCCTGCGGCCGGCTGGGTGCCATCTTCGTTCCGCTGAACACGCGCCTCACCGTTCCCGAGCTCCAGTTCATCACTGCCGATTGTGCGCCTAAGGTGATGATCCACGATGCCGACCTCGCCGAGACGGCGCTCGCCGTCGCAAAGCTCTGCAACGTTGCGACCAGCCTGCTGCTCGGCCCCGGCGGCACCTATGAAGCCGGTATCGCCGCCGCGAAGCCGCTCGACCGCGCCGAAGAAGTCACGCTCGATGACGTCTCCACCGTCATGTACACCTCGGGCACGACGGGTCATCCGAAGGGCGCGACCATCACGCATGGCATGACCTTCTGGAACTGCGTCAATCTCGGCGGCCCCGCCTGCATCGGGCCGGCCTCGGTGCTGCTCACCGTGCTGCCGCTGTTCCACACCGGCGGTCTCAATTGCTACACCAATCCTGTGCTGCACGCCGGCGGCACCGTGATGATCATGCGCGCCTTCGATCCCGGCACGGCGCTCGGCCTGATCAACGATCCCGCGCAGGGCATCAACGTGTTCTTCGGCGTGCCGGCGATCTACCAGTTCATGGCGCAGCACCCGGCCTTCGCGGCGACCGATCTCAGCCGGCTGATCGTCGGCGGTGTCGGCGGCGCTCCGATGCCGGTGCCGCTGCTGAAAGTGTGGGAGGCGCGCGGTGTCGCGCTACAGCAGGGCTACGGCATGACCGAGACTTCGCCGGCCGTACTGGTGCTCGATCGCGAGGATGCCGCGCGCAAGGCCGGCTCCGCCGGCAAGCCGGTGCTGCACACCGAAGTGCGCATCGTGCGTCCCGACGGCAGCGACGCCGATGTCGGCGAACTCGGCGAGCTCTGGGTCAAGGGCCCCAACATCACGCCCGGCTACTGGAACAGGCCGGAAGCGAACAAGACGTCCTTCACCGACGGTTGGCTGCACACCGGCGATGCGACCCGCGTCGACGAGGAAGGTTTCTACTACATCGTCGATCGCTGGAAGGACATGTACATTTCCGGCGGCGAGAACGTCTACCCGGCCGAGGTCGAGAACGTCCTGCACCAGCTCACGGCGATCGCGGAGGCTGCGGTGATCGGCATTCCTGATGCTCAATGGGGCGAGGTGGGTCTTGCCATCGTCGCGGTCAAGCCGGGACAAAAGCTGACGGAGCCCGAGGTCTTCGCGCATTGCGCGGCCAATCTGGCGCGTTTCAAATGCCCGCGTCAGATCCGCTTCGTCGAGGCGCTGCCGCGCAACGCCACCGGCAAGATCCACAAGCCAACCTTGCGCAAGGAGTTCTCGGTCGCTTCCGAAATCGACAAGAAGGTCGCCAATGCCTGACCAAAGCGCCCCTCGCGGGCGCTTTTCCTTTTTGAAAGTGCCTGCCCTACCAACAAGAAACTCCAGGGAATTTCCATGAAGAACAAAAAAATCACGTTACTCGCCGCAGCAGCGGCCCTGACCTTGCTTTCAGTTCAAGGCGCTTTCGCACAAAAGAAATACGACACCGGCGCCAGCGACACCGAGATCAAGATCGGCAATGTCGAGGCCTATTCGGGTCCCGCTTCCGCCTACGGCATCATCGGCAAGACCGAGGAAGCCTATTTCAAGATGATCAACGACCAGGGCGGCATCAACGGCCGGAAGATCAACTGGATCTCCTATGATGACGGCTATTCGCCGCCCAAGACCGTGGAGCAGGTCCGCAAGCTGATCGAGAGCGACGAGGTGTTCCTCGTCTTCAACGCGCTGGGCACGCCGACCCAGACCGCCGTGCAGAAGTATCACAACGCCAAGAAGGTCCCGCAGCTCTTCCTCGCAACTGGCGCCAGCAAATGGAACGACCCCAAGGGCTTTCCCTGGACCATGGGCTTCCAGCCGAGCTACCGGGTCGAGGCGCGGATCTTCGCCAAGTACATTTTGCAGGCGAAGCCCGACGCGAAGGTCGCGATCTTCTATGCCAATGACGATTTCGGCAAGGACTACGTCGCCGGCATCAAGGAGATCTTCGGCGACAAAGCCTCCTCGCTGATCGTGGCGGAAGAGAGCTACGAGACCACCGAGCCTTCGATCGATTCCCACATCGTCAAGCTGAAGGGCACCGGCGCCAACGTCTTCGTCAACATCTCGACGCCGAAATTCGCGGCGCAGGCGATCAAGAAGATCGCGGAGCTCGAATGGAGGCCGATGCACGTGATGACCGACGTGTCGATCTCGATCGGCGCGGTGATGAAGCCGGCCGGGCTCGATGCGTCGGAAGGCGTGCTGTCGGCGAGCTATCTGAAGGACGCATCGGACCCGCAATGGAAGGACGACGAAGGCATGAAGAAGTTTCTCGCCTTCATCGACAAATACATGCCGGGCGCCAACGTCTCCGACACCAACATCGTCTACGGCTATGCCGCGGCGCAGACCCTGGTTCAGACCTTGAAGCAGTGTGGCGACAACCTGACGCGCGAGAACGTGATGAAGCAGGCTGCAAGCCTGAAGGATTTTTCCCCCGACACGCTGATCCCCGGCATCAAGATCAACACCGGCGCCAACGACTTCGCGCCGATCGAGCAGCTCAAGATGATCCGCTTCAAGGCCGGTCAGTGGGAGCTGTTCGGCGACATCATCAGCGCCGAGACCGGAGGCTAGCTCGCATCAGCTGAAACATGCCCCCAACCCCGATAGCGGCCGAAAGGCCGCTATCTTCTTGTGTGCGAGCGACGTCGAAGCGAGGCTATGCCGGCAGGAAGAGCGCAAAAGGCTCTTCCACCGTGCGACGCAGGTGCTTTCGGTAAACGGCGTAGTTGCCGTCGTCGGGCGCAACCCGCCCCAAGGACGGATTTGGAATATTCCTGAGCGGCACATAGGCGATGGGCGCGGCGATCGGCGTGAGCTGCGAGCCGGGGCCGGCGCGGAGCGTCGAGATGATGCCGTACATCTCGCCGGCAACCGTCGGCCGCGACACCGTGATCACGCGATGCTGGCCGTGCTTGATGATGACGAGATAGATGAAGCCGGACTGATGGGGAACGGCGACCTCGCCGGTGTGCTCGTAGGCGGCATCTGTCCGATCGCCCTCGCGGAAGACCAGTGACGAGACTTTCGGCTCCCAGGTGATCTCGGTGCGATAGGCGAAGATCGCATCCTTGTCGCCGAACGACGGCCGCAGGGTGATGTAGACGTCCTCGAGCCAGGTCACGGCGCGATGCGCATAGGAGCCGAGGCTGTCGGGCGCGACGTCGTTTGCCGCCGGAGGCGTCACCGCGATGGCACTTTTGCGCAAGGAAACGCCCAGCGCCTGCTCGAGCCGGACCGTCGTCGCCAGCGTGAACGGCCGGCGGCCGCCGAGCACCTTCTCCAGCGTCGACAGGCTGAGCTTGGCCTGCTCGGCCAGGGCCTGCCGGGAGATCCGGCGTCTGGCCAGCTCTTCGCGAATGGTCTCCGCGATCTCGCGGCTCTGCTCGTCCGAAAGCTGCTTGTCGGCCTGCATTTGCATCATCAACCCTGCCCTGGGAGCGCCAGTCTAGCAGGGCGGACAAACCAGCACAAAACCGCACATGGCCGCTCGACGGCGGCCTGCTAGCGCCGGCCGCGGCGGAACATTGCCGATCATTCTGCTCGCGAAATCAGCCTCTCCAGGCCGATCCTGAGGGCCGGCAAACAGCCAACGGGAGCAGGCCAAATGGATACCTACGACACAGCCGACAGCGACGAACACCCCGTGCTGGGCCGGCTGATCAAGCTCGGATTATTCCTCCTCGCGCAGGGCGTCGCGGTGATGCTGGTGGCCTTCGTGGCCCTGCTGGTGAGCTTCGGGACGGGCTGGTCGGCAACGGCGGAGCAGGGCAGCCTGCTCCAACCTGGCGAGGCACGGTCGGGCAGCCTGCTCCTGAAGGACGACGGCGCCTATACTGAGGCGATCCGTCTCGGCACCGACATCGACATCACCGTATCGGGTCCGACGCTGCGCGCCCGCGTCACGCAACTGTTCCGCAATCCGACCAAGGACTGGGTCGCGGCCACCTATGTCTATCCGCTCGCAGCCAATGGTGCCGTCGACACACTGAAGATGGTGGTTGGCGACCACGTCATCGTCGGCGACATCAAGGAGCGGCAGCAAGCCCGCGTGATCTACGAGCAGGCGCGAAGCGCCGGGCAGAAGGCCGCGCTCACCGAGCAGGAGCGCCCCAACGTCTTTACCAACTCGGTCGCCAATATCGGTCCCGGCGAGACCGTGCTGGTGCAGATCGAGTATCAGGAGCCGGTGCATCAAACCGGCGACGAATATTCGCTCCGCGTGCCGCTGGTGGTCGCGCCGCGCTACAATCCGGCTCCGATCGTGCAGAGCGTCGACTTCCGCAAGGACGGCTCCGGCTGGGGCACAGCGACGTCTGATCCGGTTCCGGATCGCGACCGCATCTCGCCGCCTGTGCTGGATCCCGCCAGACATGCGCCGGTCAACCCGACCAGCATCACGGTGCGCCTGAAGGCCGGGTTTGCACTCGGCGAGGTCAGGAGCCACCACCATAACGTCAAGGTCGAGAGTCCGGACGACACGACGCGTATCGTCACGCTCGCCGATGGCGTCGCCCCCGCCGATCGCGATTTCGAGCTGACCTGGAAGCCGGCCGCCGGGCTGGCGCCGTCGATTGGTCTGTTCCGCGAGCATGTTGGCGATTCCGATTACCTGCTCGCCTTCGTCACTCCGCCCGGCGTCGAGCAGGCAACGCAGAAGCCGCTGCCCCGCGAGGTCGTGTTCGTGATCGACAATTCCGGATCGATGGGCGGCACCTCCATCGTGCAGGCCAAGGCGAGCCTGCTCTATGCCCTCGGCCGGCTGCAGCCAAATGACCGCTTCAACGTGGTCCGTTTCGACGACACCATGGACGTGCTGTTTCCGGCCTCGGTGCCAGCGGATGCCGCGCATGTCAGCGAAGCGACCTCGTTCGTCAGCGCCTTGCAGGCGCGCGGCGGCACCGAGATGATACCGGCGATGCGCGCTGCGCTCGCCGACAAGCTCGGCGACAGCAGCATGGTCCGCCAGGTCGTGTTCCTGACCGACGGCGCGATCGGCAACGAGCAGCAATTGTTCGAGGCGATCACGGCCATGCGCGGCCGTTCCCGCGTGTTCATGGTCGGCATCGGCTCGGCGCCCAACACCTACCTGATGAAGCGCGCCGCCGAGCTCGGCCGCGGCGCCTTCACGCATATCGGTTCGGTCGAGCAGGTCGAGGAGCGCATGCGCGGCCTGTTCGCCAAGCTGGAGAATCCGGTGGTGACCGGCCTCACCGCAAGATTCTCGGACGCCAAGGCCGACATCACCCCGGCGATCATTCCGGACGTCTATCGTGACGAGCCGCTGGTGCTGGCGGCCAGGCTCGACAAGCTTGCGGGCTCACTTGAAATCAAGGGACGCGTCGGCGATCGCCCGTGGTCGGTGACGCTGCCGCTGCAAAGCGCCGCTGAAGGCAAGGGCCTGTCAAAGCTCTGGGCCAAGCGCAAGATTGGCGACGCCGAAGTGGCGCGCGCCATGCGCGAGATGACGCCCGAAGAATCCGACAAGGCGATCCTGGCGCTGGCGCTCGATCATCAGATTGTCACGCGGCTCACCAGCCTCGTTGCGGTCGACAGGACGCCGAGCCGGCCCGAAGGCAAGCCGCTGAGGCTCAGCGACCTGCCGATCAATCTTCCGGCCGGCTGGGATTTCGAGAAGGTGTTCGGCGAACGCCCGCACCTGACGCCGACACAGCTGCGCGAACGCCATGCCGACGCGCGCAACCAGCCGTCAGCGAGGCAACCGAAGCCCGCGGCACCCGACGCGATCCGCCTGCCAAAGACTGCCACCTCGGCCGAACTGAGTATGATCGCAGGCCTGATCCTGATCGTGCTCGCCCTGATCCTGTTCGTGTTCAACCGGCGTCGGCGCTTGCTCACCGACGCCGCTTGAGAGAGGAGCCCCCCGAACTCCTCTGTCAGCGCGCGCGGCTGCCCGTCCCCTACAATCGGCCGCGCGCGCCTTTTTTGGGGATGTCATTCCGGGGCGATGCGAAGCATCGAGTCCGGAATCTCGAGATTCCGGGTTCGGCTCTACGAGCCGCCCCGGAATAACCAACAAAGAGATACAGATGCCCCGCCTCATCTCTCCTCTGGCTCTCACGCTTGTCGGCCTCTTCTTGTTCGGCGACGGCGCCTACATCCACGCCAAGGCATGGCTCGCGCAGGTGCTGCTGGAGCGGGCGTTCGACCGAAGCATTGCGACGGGACAGGCAGTGAAGCCATGGTCGTGGGCCGACACATGGCCGGTCGCGCGGATCGAGGTCAAGCGGATCGGCGCCAGCGCCATCGTGCTGGAAGGCGCGAGCGGACAGGCGCTCGCTTTTGGCCCCGGCCATATCCACCAAACGGCTGATGCGGGTGAACGCGGGATTACGGTCTATGCGGCCCATCGCGACACTCATTTCCGCTTCCTGCGGAATGTCGTCATTGGTGACATCATCGATGTCACACGTCGCGACGGTCGACATTTCCGCTATCGCGCGGATTCCTCGGCCGTGGTCCGTTTCGATGCATCGGGCATCGACGCCACGACACAGGGATTCGAGCTTGTTCTCGCGACCTGCTGGCCGTTCGACGCCGTCACCTCCGGCCCCGAGCGCTATATCCTGCATGCAACATTGATCGGAGCCGACAGGTAGATCGCGCACCGAGCCGACAGCACGCGTCAGCGCCGCTCATTCCACCGTACGGCATACCACCCCCAAGGTTGCCACTCCGAAGGACTCGCCATAGAACGGAGCGGCACTCGACCAAGAAGAACAACAGGTGAGGTCACGGCATGGAAGCCCAGGTGTCTGCTGCGTCCGCGTTCCATCCATGGTCTCCACCGTCCGATGCCAGCGACATCGTCAAGGGCATCCACGCCATGCTGCACCCGCGCAACATCGTGCTGGTGGGTGCAACCGACAAGCCAGGCAATTATGCCGAGCGCATCTGGAACAATCTGGTCAAATACGGTTTCGAGGGCGGCCTCTATCCGGTCAACGCCAAGCGCGACGCCATCTGGGGCGTTCCCTGCTACAAGGATTTTGCGAGCCTTCCCGAGAAGCCCGATCACGTCCTGGTGCTGGTGCCCGCGCGCTTCGCCGTACAAGTGATCCGCGACGCCGCCGCGGCCGGCGCGCGATCGGCCACCATCGTCACCTCGGGATTCAGCGAGTTGCAGGATGACGAAAGCCAGAAGCTTGCCGCCGAATTGCAGGCGGCCGTGCGCGAGACGGGCCTTGCCGTCACCGGCCCGAACTGCCTCGGCAACTTAAGCGCCGGCGAAAAGCTCTTCACCAACATCGACGATCGAATCGTCACCATGGAACAGGGCGCGGTGGCGATTGCCGGGCAATCGGGCGCGATCGTCATGGCGATCCGCCAGGCGCTGGAGGATCGCGGCGTCGGGGTCGGCTACATGGTGACGACAGGCAACGAGGCCGGGCTCGAGACGCCCGACCTGATGCGCTATTTCGCAGAGGACCCGAGCATCAAGGTGATCGTCGTCTACCTCGAAGGCGTGCGCAACACAAAGGCCTTCCGCGACGCCTGCAAGGCTGCGCGCGCCGCGAGCAAGCCCGTGATCGCGCTCAAGCTCGGCGCATCCGAGGGCGGCCGCGCCGCGGCCATGGCGCATACCGGCGCGCTCGCTGGCTCGATCGAGACGTTCGACGCCATCGCAACGCGTGAAGGCGTGATCCGGGTCGGCGGGCTCGACGAGCTGATCGAGACCACCGAATGCTTCGTACATGCTGCCGTCCCCAAAGGCGGCCGGCTTGCCGCCGTCACGCTCTCCGGTGGCAAGCGCGGCATGCTGATCGACGCCTTTGACGCCGCGGGCCTGAATTTCGCGCCCCTGAGCCCGCAAGTCAGCTCGGAGCTGGCGAAGATGCTGGGTCCCGGCTCGATCGTCGGCAATCCGCTCGATGCCGGCTTTGCCGCGGTCGTCGATCCCTCCGTCTATATGAAGTCGATCAAGCTGATGATCGACGACCCCGATATCGACATCGTCATCGTCGATGCCGAACTGCCGAAGGCGCCGCACGAGCTGCGCGAACGCAATCTGCGCATCGTCAACGAGATGGCAGGCCAGGCCGGCAAGCCGGTGATCTATATCAGCGCGATGTCGATCGGCTTCACCGAGTACACCAAGGACTTGCGCAAGTCGCTGCCGCATCTTGCGGTCATGCAGGGCATGGACCGCGCGGTGACCGCGATCAAGTCGCTGCTCGACTACGCGAAGCTGCGCAAGGAGGTGCCAGACATCGTCTCGAGCTCGAAGCCCGCCGCGCGCGCCGTGCTGGAGAAGACGTTGAAATCGGCGACCGGCGCCGCGCTCGACGAGGTCGCCTCGAAGAAGCTCATCAAGGCTTACGGCATCCCGATCTCGAAGGAGGCGATCGCACGGACGGCGGCCGAAGCGGTGAAAGTTGCGAAGCAGATCGGCTTTCCGGTCGTGGCAAAGGTCGTCAGCGCCGAGATCCTGCACAAGTCCGACATCGGCGGCGTGGTGCTGAACCTCAACAGCGCGGCCGAGGTGAAGAAGGCCTTCGCCGACATCACCGCGCGGGTCAGGAAGCTGAAGGGCAAGCCGAAGCTCGACGGCATCCTGATCGCGCAGCAGGTCAAGGCCGAGCTCGAACTCGTGGTCGGCGCCTCGCTCGATGCCGAGATGGGGCCTGTCGTGCTGTTCGGCACCGGCGGCATCGACATCGAGCTGCTGAAGGACGTCGCCCTCGCCGGCGCGCCGCTGGACGAGGCCGAGGCGCGGCTTCTGATCGGCCGCACCAAGGCCGGCATCAAGCTGCGCGGCTATCGCGGCAGGCCGGCCTTGCACGAGGCCTCGGCGGTGAAGGCGCTGGTCGGCCTCTCCAACCTGATCGCGGATGCCGGTGACCGGATCGCCTCGATCGACATCAACCCGTTCCTGATCAACACCAGGACGGGCGTGGCCGTCGATGCCCTGATCGTGCTGAACAATGCTGCGGCAAGACGCGCGGCTGGACATTGAAGCACCGCAGGGTAGATCAGCGCAGCGTGATCCACCAAATCGGCCCATCCGCACGCAAGGCGTCGGCGGGTTACGCTTCCGCCTCGCTCTTCGAGTGGCGGCCGACAAGTCGTTAACCCGCCCGCTCTAATTTGACGGCCAAAGCTCCATCCAGGCTCCTTCCAACTTCACCGCTTTGGCCGTAGAATCGTCCCTGCATGGCGCGCGCGAGCAATCTTGTGATCGGAACGGCAACGCTGGCGGCGATCGCCGTGGCGTTCGGCGGCCTGCTCGGCGTGCAGAAATGGCGCACAATCCAGAGCCGCAGCCAGTTGCGCGTGGTATTCGAGGGCGGCTCCGCCAGCGGCCTGCGCCGCGGCGGGCCGGTCAATTTCGACGGCGTGCCGGCCGGCCAGATCCTGTCGATCAAGCTGGATAGCCCCCGCAGGATCGTGGCGCTGGTGATGCTCGACAACACCGCACCAATCCGCAAGGACACCGTGGCAGGCATCGAGTTCCAGGGCCTCACCGGCGTTGCCGCGATCTCGCTGATCGGCGGCGCGCCCTCTGCGCCGCCGGTGCCGCTGGACACGGACGGCATTCCCGTGCTGACGGCCGACCTCAGCGACGCCGAATCCATCGTCGAAACGCTGCACAGCGTCGACCGCACCATCGTGAACAACGCACCGGCAATCAAGGATGGCCTGCGGACGTTCGAGGGCCACACCGCCGACCTCAGAGCCAAGGGCGCGGAAATCGATTCGGTCATGGCCAAGGTCGACAGCGCCTTTGCCGGATTCGACAAGGCGGTCGCCAAGATCGAGAGCGCGGTGCCGGGCTTCGTCGATGGCAAGGCCGACGAGTTCCTGGAGAAGATCAAGGGATTGCACGAGCTTGCCGACACCATGAAGAAGAAGTCGGCGACCTACCTCGAAGACATCCGCCGCTCGCTGCTCGACGTCAGCGAGACCGCCAACAAGATGAGCGGGACACCTTCGCCCCCGCGTCCACCGCGCAGGCCCACGGAGCAGAAGCGGTGATGCTCTTTCTTACCCTCCCCGGCAAGCGGAGGGCGATCGCATATGGATTTCAGGAGAATTGTCGGCGGGCTTGCTTCGCCTCTCCCGCTTGCGGGAGAGGCCGCCGCGCTCGCAGAGAGTGCGGCGGGTGAGGGCTCTTGCCACCGAGGGATAACCTCCGCATATCTCGACAATCCCGCCGCGGCGACACCCCCACCCCCAACCCTCCCCCGCAAGCGGGAGAGGGAGCCCAGTCCCGACGCAGAAGCATCGTTCACGCCATCTGCGATAGCCCTGGGACATCTTGTAATTGACCACCGCAACGCCGACCGTGTCGTTGCTGCTTGAGATATCGCCGTGAAGCTTGTTGACCGCTCCTGGGTCGCCGCCGATCAGGCGGTCGCGCAGGTTAGTGGCTGATCATCCAGGGCCGCGCCGTCGGAAAACCCTTGGCGCCGCTCCTGGTCTTGGTCATCAGCCGCGCCGGCTTCTTCCTCTCCGTCGCGCCCTTGTCCTTCACGGTCTTGCCGGAGGAGCAGCAGCCGCAGCCCGGGCCATGCGAGGCCTTGTATTGCGCCAGCGTCTGCGGCGCGTGCGTGCTGCGTTCGTTGACGGCGTGCGCCTTGCGCTTCTCCGCCGGCATGCAGAAGAAGTTCGGCGCGGTCAGGATGACGCGGGGCGCCAGCGTCTCGCAGTGCGGGCAGCTTTGCGGATCGTCGCACTCCGCCATCGGGCGCAGGTCCTTGAAGGGACCGCAATCGTCACAAAGATATTCGTAGACCGGCATCGCATCACCTACGCTCTCGTCTGTTCACACAACTCGCTGCCACCGCGCATGTGGAGACAGCCCCTCACCCCGACCCTCTCCCCGCAAGAACGGGGAGAGGGAGCGCGGCGTCATTTGTCCGGCGAGATCGGCATCTGGATATCGCCGGTGATGTGCTTGATGGGACCGGCCGCCGATGGCATCACGTCGAAGTCGAAGATCTCGGTCGGCAGCCACAGCGTGGCGCAGGCGTTGGGCACGTCGACCACGCCGGAGATGTGGCCCTGGCACGGTGCGGTGCCGAGGATCGAATAGGCCTGGGCGCCGGAATAGCCGAACTTCTTCAGATACTCGATCGCATTCAAGCAAGCCTGACGATAGGCGATGTGGACGTCGAGATAGTGCTGCTTGCCGGCCTCGTCGACCGAGATGCCTTCGAAGATCAGATAGTCCTTGTAGTTCGGCGTGATCGGCGACGGCTTGAAGATCGGGTTCTTGATGCCGTATTTCGACATGCCGTCCTTGATCACTTCGACCTTCAGATGCAGCCAGCCGGCCATCTCGATGGCGCCGCAGAAGGTGATCTCGCCGTCGCCCTGGCTGAAGTGCAGGTCGCCCATCGAGAGACCGGCGCCGGGGACATAGACCGGGAAGTAGATCTTCGAGCCGCGCGAGAGATCCTTGATGTCGCAATTGCCGCCATGCTCGCGCGGCGGCACGGTGCGCGCGCCCTCCGCCCCGATCTTGGCTTTCACATCGCCCTTGGCGCGGCCGCCATGGGCGGTCGGCGCGAAAGGCGGATTGGCAAGGCCGGGCACGCGGGTCGGGTTGGTCGAGATCAGCTCGGCCTCGCGCTTGTTCCACATGTCCAGCATCTTCGGATCGGGCAGGCAGCCGATCAGGCCGGGATGGATCAGGCCGGCGAAGTTGACGCCGGGCACGTGACGGGACGAGGTGTAGAGGCCCTTGATGTCCCAGATCGACTTCTGCGCCAGCGGGAAGTGATCGGTGAGGAAGCCGCCGCCATTCTGCTTGGAGAAGAAGCCGTTGAAGCCCCACAGGCTCTCCTTGAGCGGCCCCACGTCGAGCAGATCGACGACGAGGAGGTCGCCGGGCTCGGCGCCCTTGACGCCGATCGGACCGGAGAGGAAGTGCACGATCGACAGGTCGATGTCGCGCACGTCGTCGGCGGAATCGTTGTTCTTGATGAAGCCGCCGGTCCAATCATAGGTCTCGATGATGAAATCGTCGCCGGGATTGACCCAGGCCACGATCGGGATGTCGGGGTGCCAGCGGTTGTGCACCATGTCATTTTCATAGGCCGATTTGGTGAGATCGACCTTGATCAGTGTCTCTGGCATCGAGAGGCTCCCCTTTACTACGGTTGGTTAGACGGACAGATATTTCGAGACCTGCGCGGCATCGACGGCATCGCGCCGATCGTCACGGACGATCTCGCCGTTCTCGATCACCAGCACGCGGTCGGCGATGTCGAGCGCAAAGCTCAGGACTTGCTCGGATACGACGATCGAGAGGCCCTTCTCGTCGCGGATGCGCTTCAAGGTGCGCGCCATCTCCTTGATGATCGACGGCTGGATGCCTTCGGTCGGCTCGTCCAGCAGCAGCACTTTCGGCTTGGTCGCGAGTGCACGCGCGATCGCGAGCTGCTGCTGCTGACCGCCGGAGAGATTGCCGCCGCGGCGATCCTTCATCTCGAGCAGGACCGGAAACAATTCGTAGATGTCGCCGGGCACCTCGGAGCCGCCGGAGACGACGAGCCCGGTCTCGATGTTTTCCTTCACCGTCATGGTGGAAAAGATCATGCGGCCCTGCGGCACATAGGCGATCCCCTTGGCGACGCGCTCGTAGCTCTTGAGGCTGCCAAGTTCAGCGCCGTCCATGGTCACCGAGCCGCTTTTGGCCGGCAGGATCCCCATCAGCGACTTCATCAGCGTGGTCTTGCCCATGCCGTTGCGGCCCATGATCGCGACGATCTCGTTGGGCGCAACCTTGACGTTGAGGCCGTGCAGCACCTCGCTCTGCCCGTAGGCGACGTGGAGATCGGAAATTGCCAGCATCGGTGCGCTCCTAGACTCGGCGGTTGTTCACCTCTCCCCGGCGGGGAGAGGTCGCGCCGAAGGCGCGGGCGACGGGACGCAGGTTTCTCGAGGGAGCGAAACCCCTCACCCGAATTGCTGCGCAATTCGACCTCTCCCTATGGGAGAGGTGGACGGAGATCGCCGCGCGTGCTTGTCCCATACGCGCCATCGTCAATGCCCCAGATAGACTTCGATGACCTTGGGATCGTTCTTCACCTTCTCCATGGTGCCCTCCGAGAGGATCTGGCCCTGGTGCAGCACGGTGACCTTGTGCGCGATGTCCTCGACGAACTTCATGTCGTGCTCGATCACCAGCACCGAGCGGTTCTTGATGATGCGGTTGAGCAGCTCGGCGGTCTTGGCGCGCTCCGACACGCTCATGCCGGCCACGGGCTCGTCCAGCATCAGCAGGTCCGGGTCCTGGATCAGCAGCATGCCGATCTCGAGCCATTGCTTCTGGCCGTGGCTGAGCTCGTCGGCATAGGTGTTGAGCTTGTCCTTGAGGAAGATCATCTCCGCGACTTCCTCCACCCGGTCCTTCACCAGCTGATCGCGCTGAAAGGTCAGCGAACCGAACACGGTGCGACCGCGCGGAAACGAGATCTCGAGGTTCTCGAACACGGTGAGATCCTCGAACACCGACGGCGTCTGGAACTTGCGCCCGACACCGGTCTGAACGATCTCGTTCTCCTTCATCTTCGTGAGCTCCTTGCCACGAAACTGGATCGAGCCCGAGGTCGCCTTGGTCTTGCCGCAGATCAGGTCGAGCACCGTGGTCTTGCCCGCGCCGTTTGGACCGATGATGACGCGGATCTCGTTCTCCTCGACATAGAAGGAGAGGTCGTTGACTGCCTTGAACCCGTCGAACGAGACGGTCAGTCCGGAGACCGCGAGCAGGAATTCCTTCGGCTGATGACCGACGAGCATGATCTACCTCCTCACTACCAGCGCGGCATCGGCATCGTGATGACCGACGAGCATGATGGCCTCCTCACTCTGCCGGTGCGCCGTCGGCGACCGAATTGTCGTTCCAGCCCGCCTTCGTCTTGCGCGAGGCGAACAGCCGGTCGATGCGGGGCTGCACGTAGTCGGCCCAGAGCCCGGACAGGCCGTTCGGGAAGGCAAGCACGACCGCGATGAACAGCGCGCCGAGGCCGAACAGCCAGAGCTGCGGGAAGGATTCCGACAGACTGGTCTTGGCGAAGTTCACCAGGATGGCTCCCCAGATCGCGCCGAAGATCGACGTCCGCCCGCCGACGGCGGTGTAGATCACCATCTCGATCGACGGCACGATGCCGACGAAGGACGGCGACATGAAACCGACATTGAGCGCGAACATGGCGCCGCCGATCGCGGCGAAGACCGCGGCCATGCAGAATGCAAAGATCTTGAAGTTGGCGACGCTGTAGCCGGAGAAGCGGACGCGGTCCTCCTGCTCGCGCATCGCGACCAGGATGCGGCCGAGCTTGGTCAGGCGAATGTACTGTGCGACCCCGATGCAGGCGAACAGCAGCACCACCTCGACGAAGTACAGGATGATCTTGGCGTGGTCGGGCCGGATGTCCCAGCCCTTGAGCGTGCGCAAATCGGTCATGCCGTTGATGCCGCCGGTGTAGCCCTGCTGCCCGACGATCAGGATGGTCAGGATGGCGGCGACCGCCTGGGTGATGATCGCGAAGTAGGTGCCGCCGACGCGGCGCTTGAACATCGCAGTGCCGATGATCAGGGCGAACAGACCGGGGACCAGGATGATGGCCAGGATGGTGAAGGTCAGGCTGTGAAACGGTTGCCAGAACAACGGCAGCGACGTGATCTGATTCCAGTCCATGAAATCAGGAATGCCGGGCGTCGACTGGATCTTCGTGTTCTCGACGCTCGAGGCCTCGAGCTTGAGGAACATCGCCATGCAGTAGCCGCCGAGGCCGAAGAACACGCCCTGCCCCAGGCTGAGAATGCCGCCATAACCCCAGCACAGCACGAGGCCGAGCGCAACGAAGGCGTAGGTCAGGTACTTCGCGACGAGATTGAGGCGGAACACATCCAGCGACAGCGGCAGGATCACGAACAACACGGCGGCCAGGACGATGAAGCCCGTGAGTTCGGAGCGATTGAAGAAGCGTGAGTTGATGATCATGACTTGCCTGCTTCTCGTTATTTGCGGACTTTGAGGGCGAAGAGGCCCTGCGGCCGCAGCATCAGGATGCCGACGACAGCGAGCAGCGTGAGCACCTTGGCCATCGAACCCGACATGAAGAACTCGAGGGTCGATTGCGTCTGCGAGATCGAGAAGGCCGAGGCGATGGTGCCGAGCAGGCTGGCGGCGCCGCCGAACACGACCACCAGGAACGTGTCGACGATGTAGAGCTGACCGGAGGTCGGCCCGGTCGATCCGATCATTGTGAAGGCGCTTCCGGCGACGCCCGCGATGCCGCAGCCGAGTCCGAACGTATAACGATCGACCTTTTCGGTGTTGATGCCGACCGCGCCGGCCATGATGCGATTCTGCACCACGGCGCGTACCTGGCGGCCCCAGCGCGACAGGTAGAGAACGTAGGCGACGGAAACGGTGATCAGCAAGGTGAGACCCATCACGAAGACGCCGTTGATCGGCACTTCGATGCTGTCGGTCACGTGCAGCGAGCCCAGCATCCATTGCGGCAGCTCGACGCCGACCTCACGCGCGCCGAACACGGAGCGATAGGCCTGCTGAAGCATCAGGCTGAGGCCCCAAGTGGCAAGCAACGTGTCGAGCGGGCGCTTGTAGAGATGCCGTATCAGCACCCACTCCACCAGCATGCCCAGCGCGCCGGATGCGATGAAGGCCAGGATCATCGCGAGGAAGAAGTAGCCGCCGAACAGGCTCGGCATGTAGGCCTGAAAGACGTTCGAGGTCATCCAGGTGACGTAGGCCCCGAGGATCATGAACTCGCCATGGGCCATGTTGATGACGCCCATCTGGCCGAAGATGATGGCAAGCCCGAGGGCCATGAGGACATAGACGGAGAACAGGATCAGTCCGGCAAAACCCTGCATGACGAAGATCGAGCCAAGGTCGCCAATCGAATAATCGCCGAACATCTATGTCCTCCGTCGAGATGGGATCCCGCGTCGCGAGCAGGTTCGCGACGCGGGGGCTTGAGGCATGGACTTGCGATCCACGCCAGGGAGCGGCTTGGTATCGGGGAGAAAGCGCGACGGATGCCGCTTACTGGTAACCCTTCGGGAACGGATCGGGCTCGACGAGATCGGCGGTCTCGTAGATCAGCTCGAACTGGCCATCCAGCTTGGCGCGACCGACCCGGGTCTTCGACCAGAGATGATGGTTCTCGTGGATGCGGACGTAACCTTCCGGGGCCCCCTTGAACTCGACACCGGGCGAGGCCGCCGCGATCTTGTCGACGTCGAAGGAGCCGGCCTTCTCGACCGTCAACTTCCACAGCCACGGTCCGAGATAGGCAGCCTGGGTGACGTCTCCGATCACGGTCTTCTCGCCCCACATCTTCTTGAAGGCGGGCACGAAGGCCTTGTTGTTGGGATTGTCGAGCGACTGGAAGTACTTCATGCAGGCGTACGCACCCGCAATGTTCTCGCCACCGATGCCGTCGATTTCGTCCTCGGTGACCGAGATCGTCAGCAGCGGCTGCTTGGCGAGGTCGATGCCGGCTGCCTTGAGCTGCTTGTAGAAGGCGACGTTGGAGCCGCCGACGACGTCGGTGAAGATCACGTCGGGCTTGGTGAGCTTGATCTTGTTGATGACCGAGTTGAACTGAGTGCTGCCGAGCGCATAGTACTCCTCGCCGACGACCTTGCCCTTCAGGACGTTCTCGACGTGCTTGCGCGCGATCTTGTTCGAGGTGCGCGGCCAGATGTAGTCGGAGCCGATGAAGAAGAAGGTCTTCGCGCCCTTCTCCTTGGCGATCCAGTTCAGGCCGGCGAGAATCTGCTGGGTCGCTTCCTGGCCGGTGTAGATCACGTTCTTGGACTGCTCGAGGCCTTCGTAGAAGGTCGGGTAATAGAGCATGCCGTTATACTGCTCGACGACCGGCAGCACCGCCTTGCGCGAGGCCGAGGTCCAGCAGCCCATGATGGCCGCGACCTTGTCGTTGACCAGCAGCTTCTTGGCCTTTTCGGCGAAGGTCGGCCAATCGGAGGCGCCGTCCTCCTGGATGAACTTGATCTTGCGGCCGAGGACGCCGCCGGCCGCGTTGATCTGCTCGATCGCGAGCTTTTCGGCCTCGATCGAGCCGGTCTCGGAGATCGCCATGGTGCCGGTGGCCGAATGCAGGATGCCGACCGTGACCTCGGTGTCGGTGACCGCAAGACCCGTGGTGTTGACCGCCGAGGTCGCCGGAGCCTGCGCAAAGGACGCCCGCGGCAGCATCGTGATAGCCGGCACGGCCGCTATCCCCATCAACAATTTGCGCCGAAGCGGCGACAATAGGCCCTTGTTTGCTTCGTCTGACATGAGCACCCCACTTTTGTTCGAGAACGCGCTATTGGTGGCCGTGAGGATGGCTCGAATTTATGCAGCGCAAGCATACGCAAGATCGCGTATACTGCACCGCAAAATGCCGACGTAGGCTTCTGGTACGGAATTTGCGAGGGGTCCGTATCGGGAGTGGGGGTTCAGTGGCAGGGCGGCAGCGAATAGACCGCGTCAGGCGCCAGTACAACCAATGGGTCGCCAACCAGACTCTGGAAGACTACGCCCTGCGCTTCACCGCCAAGAGCGCACGTCGCTGGTCCGCCGCCCGCGTCGCCAACACGGCGCTGGGCGCGATCTCGTTCCTGGCAATGGAGGCGATCGGCGGCACCATCACGCTGAACTATGGCGTCACCAATGCGACTGCCGCCATCCTCGTGGTCTCGATCATCATCTTCTGCTGCGGGGTGCCCATTGCGTATTATGCGGCCAAGTGCGGCATCGACATCGACCTGCTGACGCGGGGAGCCGGCTTCGGTTACATCGGCTCGACGGTCACCTCGCTGATCTACGCGTCCTTCACCTTCATCTTCTTTGCGATCGAAGCCGTGATCCTCGCGTCCGCGCTCGAAATGTGCTTCGGGATTCCGCGGCCGGTCGGCTATCTCATCAGCGCCGTCGTCATCATCCCGCTGGTGGCCTACGGCATCACGCTGATCAGCCGCTTCCAATTGTGGACGCAACCGCTATGGGTGATCCTTCACATCATTCCGTTCGCGGCGATCGCCTGGCACAACCCGCACTCCTTTACGGAGTGGCGCAAGTTCTCGGGCGAGCACGGCGATCTCAACGGGCATTTCGATCTGTTGCTGTTCGGCGTTGCGGCCTCGGTGGTGTTTTCCCTGGTGGCGCAGATCGGCGAGCAGGTCGACTTCCTGCGCTTTCTCCCCCGCGACCGCCGCGCCTCGAGGGTTTCCTGGTGGATAGCGCTGATGAGCGCAGGACCGGGCTGGATCGTGCTCGGCGCGCTGAAGCTCCTGGCCGGCTCGTTTCTCGCCTTCTTTGCGCTCAGCCATGGCGTGCCGCCCGAGGAGGCCGCCGAGCCGGCACATATGTATCTCGAAGCGTTCCGCTATGTGCTCTCGCAGCCCGAGCTCGCACTGGCGTTGACCGGCACCTTCGTGATCCTGTCGCAGGTCAAGATCAACGTCACCAACGCCTATGCCGGCTCGATCGCCTGGTCGAACTTCTTCTCGCGTTTGACCCACAGCCATCCCGGGCGCGTGGTCTGGCTGGTCTTCAACGTCATCGTGGCACTGCTGTTGATGGAGATCGGCGTCTACAAGGCCCTGGAGCAGACGCTGGCGCTCTATTCGAACGTCGCGATCGCCTGGGTCGGCGCGCTGGTCTCAGATCTCGTCGTCAACAAGCCGTTTGGATTGCGACCGCAGCAGATCGAATTCAAGCGCGCGCATCTCTACGACGTCAATCCGGTCGGCGTCGGCGCGATGACGATCGCAACCATCGTCTCCATCAGCGCCTTTTACGGCCTGTTCGGACCTACCGCGAAGGCGCTGTCGGCCTTCATAGCACTCGCCGTGGCCTTCCTCGCCGCGCCGTTGATTGCCTGGGCCACGGGCGGCAAGTACTACATCGCACGCAAGCCGAAGCGGAGCTGGCAGAACCTCGAGGCGATCCAGTGCTGTATCTGCGAGCACGCGTTCGAGCCGGAGGACATGGCCTCCTGCCCCGCTTACGCCGGTCCGATCTGCTCGCTCTGCTGCTCACTGGACGCGCGCTGCCACGATCTCTGCAAGCCGCACGCTCGAATTCAGGCGCAGGTCTCGGAGACGCTGGGCAAGCTGATGCCGCAACCGATCTACGCCCGGATCAACTCGCAGCTCGGACACTATATCGGCGTGTTCGTGGTCTCCGCCGGTCTGGTCGCCCTGGTGCTGGGACTGATCTATCTGCAGACGTCGGCGAGCGTCCATGGCGAGAACGAGCTCGTCTCCGACGTGCTGTGGAAGGTGTTCTTCTCGCTCAGCATCATCATCGGCGTGGTTGCCTGGCTGTTCGTGCTGGCGCAGCAGAGCCGCCGCGCCGCCGAGGCCGAGACGCGGCGACAGACCACGCTGCTGATCCAGGAGATCGACGCGCACAAGCGCACCGACGCCGAGCTCCAACGTGCCAAGGAGGTCGCCGAATCCGCCAATTTGGCCAAGAGCCGCTACGTGGTCGGCCTGAGCCATGAGCTGCGCTCGCCGCTGAACGCGATCAGCGGCTATGCCCAGCTGCTCGAGCAGGATACGACACTGGGCCCGAAGCCGTGCGACCAGGTCCGCGTCGTCCGCCGCAGCGCCGACCACCTGTCCGGCCTGATCGACGGCATCCTGGACATCTCCAAGATCGAGGCGGGCCGGCTGTACCTGTCGCGCGACGAGGTGCACCTCGGCGAATTCCTCGATCAGCTCGTCGGCATGTTCCGCCTTCAGGCCGCAGCCAAGGGCATCGATTTCGTGTTCAGGCGACCGGCGTCGTTGCCGCGCGTGGTCTATGCCGACGAGAAGCGTCTGCGTCAGGTGCTGATCAACTTGCTCTCGAACGCCATCAAGTTCACCCAGTCAGGCAGCGTGCAGTTCGTCGTGCACTATCGCAGTCCCGTCGCCGAGTTCGAGGTGATCGACACCGGCCCGGGCATCCGGGCCGACGATCTCGAACGCATCTTCGCGCCGTTCGAGCGCGGTGCGCTTGGCGTCTCGCAGCCGCAGACCGGCACTGGCCTCGGCCTCACCATCAGCCGCCTGCTCGCCGGCGTGATGGGCGGCGATATCAAGGTCGTGAGCACGGTCGGCACCGGCTCAACGTTCAAGGTCAAGATCCTGCTCTCGGAGGTCACCAATCCGCAGCGCATCGCGCCGGTCGAGGCCCCGGTCTCCGGCTATCACGGCGCGCGCAAGACCATCCTCATCACCGACGACGACCCCGTGCACCGCGATCTCCTGCGCGAGGTGCTGACGCCGCTCGGTTTCATCCTGCTCAGCGCGCCGGACGGCGCCGGCTGCCTCGCGCTGGCACAGCATTGCCGGCCTGATCTGTTCCTGCTCGACATCTCGATGCCTGCCATGGACGGCTGGACCGTGGCCGAGGCCTTACGCGCGAGCGGCCATCACCAGGCGCGCATCCTCATGGTGTCGGCAAGCGCGTTGGAGGCCCACGGCGCTCCGCTGGCACAACCCTTCCACGACGGCTATCTGATGAAGCCGATCGACATCCCGCGGCTCCTGGAGACGATCCGCCAGCTGCTCAAGATCGAATGGCAATACGGTTCGGACGAGATCGCGGTGCCGTTCTGGCGTCCCGAGACCGGATCAAAGCCGCCGGTGCGGCACATCGAGGCGCTGATCGGGCTCGGCCAGATCGGCTACGTCAAGGGAATCCAATTGAAGCTGGACGAGATCGGCAGCGAACATCCCGAGCATGCCGACTTCGTCGCGCAGATGCGGTCGCTGGTCGATCGCTTCGATCTCGACCAGTACATGGCCACATTGAAGACGTTGCACGCGTATGAACATTGAGTCGAAGAAGCGCGACGTCGCGCTCGTTGTCGATGACTCTCCGGAGACGCTGCGGCTGCTCACCGACGCGCTCGACGGCGCCGGCATGACGGTCATGGTGGCGCTCGACGGCGCCGCGGCGATGCGCATCATCGAGCAGATCACGCCCGACATCATTCTGCTCGATGCCGTGATGCCCGGCATCGACGGCTTCGAGACCTGCCGCCGGCTCAAGCGCGATGCCGGCCTCGCCAACGTCCCCGTGATCTTCATGACGGGCCTTGCCGAGACCGAGCACATCGTGCGCGGACTTGAAGCTGGCGGCGTCGACTACGTGACCAAGCCGATCGTGATCGAGGAAATGCTGGCGCGCATCCGCGTCCATCTCGGCAATGCCCGGCTGACCCAGAGCGCCCGCACCGCGCTCGACGTCTCCGGCCGGTTCCTGTTCGCGGTCAACCGCCAGGGCAACGTGCTGTGGGCGACGCCGCAGGCGCAGAAGCTGCTGTCCGACCATCACGGCGCGCAGGCCGACGATTTCGTCCTGCCCCCGGCGCTGCTGCAATGGCTGGAGCAAGCCAAGGCCAAGGGCAGCTCGAAGTCGCAAGGAGCTTCCTTGCCCCACAATCCGCAACTTCGGCTCTTCTACATGGGTGAGACCGCGCCGAACGAATTCCTGCTGCGGCTCTCCAGAGAATCCGGCACCGCGCTGCCCCCCGAGTTCACCAGCGAACTCGGCCTCACCACCCGCGAGGGAGAGGTTCTGGCCTGGCTCAGCAAGGGCAAGACCAACCGCGATATCGCGCAGATTTTGGGCCTCAGCCCGCGCACGGTCGACAAGCATCTCGAGCAGATCTACGCCAAGCTCGGCGTGGAGAACCGGACGGCCGCGGCCGCGATTGCCGCGAATGCGACGAGGCGGAATTCGTGAGTGTGCTGCAAACGAGTTGAGATGCCGCTCACCCGAGCAACGGTGTCGTCCCGGACAAGCGCGCCCTTAGGCGCGCGTAGATCCGGGACCTATAACCACAGGGAGATGTTTGGCGAAGACTCGGAGTGGCCAGCTCGCGCGATAACCACTGCCTGGGAGTATGGGTCCCGGGCTCGCTTCGCGCCCCGGGACGACGGTGGAGTGTGTGGCGGGCGCCGCCGCCCCTCACACACGCCCCCTCACCAAAACGAGCTCGTCACCCGTACACGAACGCCTTGTCGTCCAGGTCCGTCTTCGGGATCTCGTCCTTCTCGGTCCAGTAATCCTGGCTGTGCTGCCATTCCGGCTTGTCGCCGCGCTTGGGCAAGAGGTCCATGTTGCGCATCATGTAGCCGGGATTGAAGTTCTCCGGATCGATCCAGGGCAGGATCGGCATGTTGTGGTCCTCGGGACGCAGCTTGATTTCGACCTTCTTGGCCCCTTTCGCCTTCATGTGTCCGAGCAGCCGGCAGACGAAATCAGCGACGAGGTCGACGCGCAGCGTCCAGCTGGCGCGGAAGTAGCCGAACACCCAGACCATGTTGGGCACGCCCGTGAACATCATGCCGCGATAGGTGATGGTGTCGCCAAAAGCGAGCGGCTTGCCGTCGATCTCGAATTCGATATCGCCGAGCGCGGCGAGGTTGAACCCGGTCGCGGTGACGATGATGTCGGCCTCGAGCACCTTGCCCGATTTGAGCTGGATACCGTTCTCGACGAAGCATTCGATCTCGTCGGTCACGACCGAGGCCTTGCCGCTGGCGATGCCCTTGAACAAATCGGCATCCGGCACGAAGGCGATGCGCTGCCGCCACGGCCGGTACTTCGGCGTGAAGTGGGTCTCGACGTCGTAGTCGGGACCAAGGATGGCGCTGATCTGGCCGATCAGCTCCTTCTTGACCTGCTCGGGCTTGGACACGCAGAGCTTCGTGAACGCATCCTGCTCGAACAGGATCTTGCGCCGCACGATCTCGTGGATCCAGGTCTCATCGACCTGAAGCCGGCGCAATTCTTCGGCGATCTCGATGGCGTTGCGGCCCAGGCGGAAGTAAGTGGGCGAGCGCTGCAGCATGGTGACATGCGCGCATTGGTCCGCGATGTTCGGCACCAGCGTTGCCGCCGTCGCGCCCGAGCCGATCACGACGACCTTCTTGTTGGTGAGGTCGATATCATCGGGCCAGGTCTGGGGATGGACGATGCGGCCCTTGAAGCGGTCCATGCCCCTCCATTGCGGCGTGTAGCCTTCGGAATGGCGATAATAGCCCTGGCACATCCAGAGGAAGTTGGCGGTGAAGATCTTCGGCTCGCCGGTGTCGGTCGTCACCGCCTCGATGGTCCAGAGATTCTGCTCGCTCGACCAGCTCGCCGAATTGATCTTGTGCTTGTAGCGGATGTGCCGCGCGATATCGTTGTCGTCGATCACCTCTTTCATATAGGAGAGGATTTCCTCGGCGGTCGCGATCGGCGGGCCGACCCACGGCTTGAAGCTGTAACCGAAGGTGTGGAGATCGCTGTCGGAGCGAATGCCGGGATAGCGATGTGTGCTCCAGGTGCCGCCGAAAGTCTCCTGCGTCTCCAGGATGACGTAGCTCGTGCCCGGAAGCTGCTTCTGGATGTGATAGGCGCTGCCGATGCCGGAGATGCCGGCGCCGACGATCAGCACGTCGAAATGTTCAGAAGCCTGTTTGGCCGTGGCGTGACTGCGAACAGCGACATTCATTGTTGTTTCTATGCCTTGCTTGTTTTTGTGGCCGCCCTTGACCGGACGGCGCGTTTCCTCCGCGCCGGGCATGATCACCCGCCGCGCTTCCGCTACAAAATGACATAGATCAAGTCGCGGTCAAATCACAGCGCCGCACCCCAGCTCCGCGCGGTCTGCAAAATCCAGTCGCGATAGAGCGTGAGCGGCGTGACGCCGGTCAATCCGCCGCAACCGGCGGCGCCGTTCGGCCCTGTCGACCAGCTGATGAGCCCGACGAGCACGGGACCATTTGGCCTGTCCTCGAACACGGGGCCGCCGGAATCGCCGGTGCAGGCGCCAATTCCGTCATGAACACCGTTGGTTACGGGATCAACCAGGCGAATCTGGAGCGTGCCGGGCTGCCCGGTCGCAACGAGGCCGGCCACGCGCGTCGTGCCGCCGCTCTTGCCGTCGCCGCGAACGGTGACGCCGATGCCGGCAATGACGAAGCGGCTGCCGACCCGTATCGGAATATTCGGCATGCCGACCGTCACCGTGGATTTTCCTTTGAGTGGAATTTCCAGCTGCAGCAGCGCCACGTCGGCGGTGGCACGGTGCGCCTGCATCGCCTGGATGTTGAAGTTCGGATGGATCGCGATGGTGCGGACGTTCAGCAATTGCGGCTGGCCGTCGGCGCCGCGATCGACGATCTTGTAGTCGGCGCCGGGCTGCACGCAATGGGCGACCGTCAACACCAGCCTCGGGGCAATCAGGCTGCCGGTGCAGAAATTGCCGCGCGAGCCGACGATGGTGACGACGGCGCGCGCGACACCATCGGCCTGCGGCGTGCCGCCGCCGACGATGGCGTGGGCAGGCGTGGCGAGCAGCAGCGCTGCTGCGATGAACGTGGCGAGCTTCTTCATGGGAACACGCTTTGGCGACAGCATCGGTGAAGGAGGAAGGCTTCGGACTGGCTCTTGCCGATACCGCATGCTAGCCCTCTTGGAAAGGAATTGACGAGGGCAGGACATTGACGATCGAGGCTGTGATCTTTGATTTTGGCGGCGTGCTGACGAGCTCACCATTCGAGGCGTTCACGCGGTTCGAGACCGAGCGCGGCCTGCCCATCGACATCATCCGGCGCACCAATGCCGCCAACCATCTGGAGAACGCCTGGGCCAGGTTCGAGCGGGCCGAAGTGGACATCGACACCTTCGACGAAATGTTCGCCGCCGAATCGCTCGCGCTTGGCGCGGAAGTGCGGGGCCGTGACGTGCTGCCGCTGCTGCAGGGCGATCTGCGCCCGGAGATGGTCGAGGCTCTGAAGCGCATCAAGGCGCAGTTCAAGACCGGCTGCATCACCAACAATTTGCCGGCGAACGCCATCGGCAGCCTGACGGGACGCTCCCTCTACATCGCCGAAGTGATGGTGCTGTTCGATCACGTCATCGAATCCGCCAAGATCGGACTGCGCAAGCCTGACCCACGCATCTACCGGATGATGGTCGAGACGCTGAAGGTCGATCCGAACAATTGCGTCTATCTCGACGATCTCGGCGTCAACCTGAAGCCCGCGCGTCAGATGGGGATGACCACGATCAAGGTGACGAGTGGGGCGCAGGCGATCGCGGAGCTCGAGAAGGCGACGGGGCTGGGGCTGGGGCTGGGGTAGACGCACGGCCAACTCCTCATCCTGAGAAGCGCGCCTTTAGGCGCGATGAGATCAGGATGAATCGTCATCGCACCTTAGGTTATTGTTCGAGCATGATCTTTTCGGAAAACCGCTCCACACTTTTCCGGATCATGCTCTAGAGCGCGTCTCGAAGGATGCAGGCCCGCCTGTGGCCCTCGCCCTTCGAGACGCCGCTTCGCGGCTCCTCAGGGTGAGGGAGAGAGACCGGCGTAAGCGGTCTCCGCAGACTCGTTATTGCGAGCTGGCTACTCCGCCGCAGCAGCGATCCGTTCCGGGAACGCCGCCGCCAGCGCCGCGCGATCCGGCTTGAGCACGCCGCGCTCGGTGATGAGGCCGGTAACAAGCCGCGCCGGCGTCACGTCGAACGCGTAGTTCGCGACCGGCGAGTTCTCCGGCACGATACGAACCGTCTCCAGCCTTCCGTCGGCGGTACGGCCGGTCATGTCGGTAACCTCCGTGCCGCTGCGCTGCTCGATCGGGATGTCGCGAATGCCGTCATGGACGGCGAAGTCGATCGTCGGCGACGGCAGCGCGACGTAGAACGGCACGCCATTGTCATGCGCGGCAAGCGCCTTCAGATAGGTGCCGATCTTGTTGCAGACGTCGCCGTTGGCGGCGACGCGGTCGGTGCCGACGATGGCGAGATCGACCATGCCGTGCTGCATCAGGTGTCCGCCGGTATTGTCCGGGATCACCGTGTGCGGCACGCCGTGATGGCCGAGCTCCCAGGCGGTGAGCGAGGCGCCCTGGTTGCGCGGACGGGTCTCGTCGACCCAGACATGAACCTTGAGGCCGCGCTCATGCGCGAGATAGATCGGCGCCGTCGCCGTGCCCCAATCGACGGTGGCGAGCCAGCCGGCGTTGCAATGAGTGAGGACATTGACCGTCTCGCCCGGCTTCTTCGCCGCGGTAGCCTCGATCAGCTTCAGGCCGTTCTCGGCAATGCCGCGGTTGATCTCGACGTCCTGCTCGGCGATCTCGTCGGCGCGCGCATAAGCCGCTTCAGCTCGTTCAACCGGATCAATCGGCGCGAGCGTCGCGCGCATCTCGTCCAGGGCCCATTTCAGATTGATCGCGGTCGGCCGCGCCACGACGAGCATGTCATAGGCGCGCTTCAGGCCCGTATCCGAGGCATCGTCGCGCATCGCGAGCGCCATTCCATAGGCGGCAGTCGCGCCGATCAGGGGCGCGCCGCGCACCAGCATGTCGCGGATCGCGATGGCCGCGTCCTCGCAGGAGGTGAGGCGTGCGATGGCGAACTCGTGCGGCAATCGGCGCTGGTCGATCGCGCCGACCGACCAGCCGTCACGCTCGCGCCAGATGCTGCGGAAATGCTTGCCGTCGACCTTCATGGCATTCTGCCTTTCACATCACGCCCGCAGGATGCGCCCGGCCACCGCATCGAGCTTCTTCAGAAGCTCCGGATCGCGCGCCTCGGGCGCCGTGATCAGCGCCGTGTCGAGCGCACGGTCCGAACCGATCGGGCATGGCTCGTGCTCGCGCGGAAAATCCTTGGCCAGCCGCGCCACCAAGGCCTTGGCCTTATCGGCGTTGGACGTCAGCACGCGGATGATGTCCTGGACTGTGACGGCGTCGTGATCGGGATGCCAACAGTCGAAATCAGTCACCATCGCGACCGTGGCGTAGCAGATCTCCGCCTCGCGCGCGAGCTTGGCCTCGGGCATGTTGGTCATGCCGATCACGGAATAGCCTGATGTCTTGTAGGTCATGCTTTCCGCATAAGTGGAGAATTGCGGGCCCTCCATGCAGACATAGGTGCCGCCCCGCGCGACCGCGATGCCCTCGGCTTCGGCCGCCGCCGCGAGATGGATGCGCAGCCGCGGCGAGACCGGATGCGCCATCGACACATGCGCGACGCAGCCGCGGCCGAAGAACGAGCTCTCCCGCTTGTAGGTACGGTCGACGAACTGGTCGACGAGAACGAAAGTCCCGGGCGGCAGTTCCTCCCTGAAGGAGCCGCAGGCCGAGAGCGAGATCAGGTCGGTGACGCCGGCCCGCTTCAGCACGTCGATATTGGCGCGATAATTGATGTCGGAGGGAGAGAGCCGGTGGCCCTTGTCATGCCGCGGCAGGAACACGATCGGCAGGCCGGCGATGGAGCCACGCCGCAAGAGCGCAGACGGCTCGCCCCAGGGGCTCTTGATCACCTCTTCGCGCGCACCCTCGAGGCCCGGGAGGTCATAGATGCCCGAGCCGCCGATGATACCCAATACCGCCTGCGTCATGCCTGCTCCAACCTGTCCGCCATGTGTGACATGGTTAAGCTATGCCAGCTTTGCGGCGGTTTTGAAACGGGGCTGGAGCGGCGATGCCGGTAGCGTGAGGGCGATGGCGCGCGCCTGATACTCGAGGTCGTCCCTGCGAACGCAGGGACCCATAACCACAGGCTGTGGCTTGGCGAAGACTGGTCGTTTGGTACTTCGACCGTCAGCGGTCGAGAAATTCCGCGGTATGGGTCCCTGCGTTCGCAGGGACGACAGTTGCGGTTTGGACTTAAGCCGCGGTCGCCGGCTGCAGCTGGGTCGCGATCATCCGCTCCAGCGTCTCGACGGACTGGAAATTCTCCGGCGTGATCTCGGATTGCGGGATGGTGAAATCGAACTCGGCTTCGACGCCGAGCATCAGATTGACCATGTCCATCGACGTCAGGCCGACATCAACGAGCTTGGCGGAAGAGGTGACGTCTGCGGTGAGTGAATTCTGTTCGAGGATGCCCTTCACCAGCTTGATGATGCGATTGCGCACGTCGGTATTGAAGGTCTGCATCGGCAAATTCCCATCTGTCTAACGAGGTCGGACCGGACTGCCGGCTACGATGGGCACGGCTTGCCGGTCCTGCAATGGGCGTCACCAATACTTCGCGATTCTTAGTAAACGACGACTCAGATTGTCCGGAATTCAGGCATTTTCCAGAGTCCTAACACGACGCTGGGAAATCCGGTGATGCAAACAACCTGCCCTTAACTGTTCGTCCGGAATTGGGCTTTGTTTACCCTCTATTTCATCGACGAATTTGAATTAAATCCGTAGCCTCGTCTCACAAGCAAAGATGGCCGGAGGATCACCGGCGGCATCGCGAATGATGCCGGCGATCTCGAACGGCAAAACGGAGGCGGACGAGCATGAACGTGCGTGAAGCGGTCCTTACTGTCGACGAGATGCAGACGAGCTTCCTCGAGCAAGGCCCCTCCCTGATCGAGCGCGCCGCCCGGACCGCCGCCGCTGCAGCGGCCGACGCAGACGGGGTCGACCGCGACGCCCGTTTCCCGCACAAGGCGTTCGAGGTCGCACGTGAGCAGAAGCTGCTCGGCGTGATGGTTCCGGTCGAGTTCGGCGGCTTCGGCGCTTCGATCCATGACGTCACCGACATCTGCTACACGCTCGGACGCGCCTGCGCGTCCACCGCGATGATCTACGCGATGCACCAGACCAAGGTCGCCTGCATCATCAGGCACGGCCATGGCATTCCCTGGATGGAGACCATGATGCGCCGGGTCGCCCGCGACCAGTGGCTGCTCGCCTCCTCCACCACCGAGGGCCAGAATGGCGGCAACATCCGCGCCAGCGCCGCCGCAGTCGACCATGCCGGCGACACCGTTTCGCTGGTGCGCGACGCCACCGTGATCTCCTACGGCGCCGAGGCCGACGGTCTCGTCACCATCGCCCGCCGCGCCACCGATGCGGCGGCCTCCGACCAGGTGCTGCTGGCGCTCGCCAGGGACGATTATTCGCTGAAGCGGACGCTGGGCTGGGAAACGCTCGGCATGCGCGGCACCTGCTCCACCGGGTTCGAGCTGAAGGTCGACTGCCCCGCTGACCGCGTCTTCCCCGAAGCCTACGACAAGATTCACGCCCAGACCATGACGCCGTTCGCGCATCTGTGCTGGTCGTCGGCCTGGGCCGGCATCGCCGCTGCGGCAGTCACCCGCGCGCAGGCCTTCATCCGCAAGGCGGCCCGCTCCTCGGGCGGACAATTGCCGCCGGCCGCGGCGCATTTCACCGCCGCCAAGATGTCGCTGGCCAAGCTGCGCGCGCTGATCGCCGCCAACATCGATGCTTTTGCCGTCGCGGAGCATGACGAGCGTGCACTGAGCTCGCTCGACTTCCAGTCCTCCATCACGCTGCTGAAGGTGCAGGCCTCCGAGCTCGCGGTCGAGACCGTGATGCATGCGATGCGCACCGCGGGTCTTGCCGGCTACCGCAACGACGGCGAGTTCACCATGGGCCGTCACCTGCGCGACGTGCTGTCGGCGCCGATCATGATCAACAACGACCGCATCCTGGTCAACGCTGCGACGTCGACGCTGATGAGCGGAGTGCCGACGAGCCTTCGCGACTGAAGTGCCTCGGCGACTGAATCAACAAGAACAATTTTGAGATAGCAGGACATCGAAACATGAATATTGCCGTCCTCCCCGACTCGCCCGCCACCGCCCCGCAGATGATCGATCCGCTCGATCATCTCGCCGACAAGCTGTTCCACCGCATGGGGGCCGACGGCGTCTACGCCCGTACCGCGCTCTATGAGGGCGTCGTCGAGAAGCTCGCCGCGCTGATCACCAGCCATCGCGAGACCGGCACCGAGGTGATGCGCTTCCCGCCGGTCATGAGCCGCGCCCAGCTGGAAAAATCCGGCTATCTCAAGAGCTTTCCGAACCTGCTCGGCTGCGTCTGCGGCCTGCACGGCACCGAACGCGAGATCAACGCCGCGGTGAGCCGCTTCGATGCCGGCGGCGACTGGACATCTTCGCTTTCGCCGGCTGATCTCGTGCTGTCACCGGCCGCCTGCTATCCGGTCTACCCGATCGCGGCGAGCCGCGGCCAGTTGCCGAAGGGCGGCCTGCGCTTCGACGTCGCGGCGGATTGCTTCCGCCGCGAGCCGTCGAAGCATCTCGACCGGCTGCAATCGTTCCGGATGCGCGAATATGTCTGCATCGGCAGTCCCGAGGACGTCGCCGATTTCCGCGAGCGCTGGATGGTGCGCGCGCAGGCGATCGCCCGCGATCTCGGCCTCACCTTCCGCGTCGATTACGCCAGCGATCCTTTCTTCGGCCGCGTCGGCCAGATGAAGGCGGTGAGCCAGAAGCAGCAGCAGCTCAAGTTCGAGCTCCTTATCCCGCTGCGCTCGGAAGAGCAGCCGACCGCCTGCATGAGCTTCAACTATCACCGCGAACATTTCGGCACGACCTGGGGAATCCAGGACGCCAACGGTGAGCCGGCCCATACCGGCTGCGTTGCCTTCGGCATGGACCGCCTGGCCGTCGCCATGTTCCACACCCACGGCACCGATCTTACCGCCTGGCCGGCGAAGGTGCGGGACGTCCTGGGCTTGCAGCCGCATGTCGCGGCCGAGGCTCATGGCGAAGGCTGGCGCTAAGGTAAGAGGTCGACCATTTCCACGGGCAAGACGAGCGTGATCCATACCAAGGTCCGATGCCGCGAGATCACCGAGTCCGACGTCGACAGGATCGCGGACTTGCTGACGCGCGGCTTCGTGGGACGTTCGCGCGAATACTGGGTTGAGGGCCTGCGCCGGCAGGCCTTCCGGCCCGTGCCGGAGGGCTATCCGCGCTTCGGCTACATGCTCGACGATGGCGGCACGCCGGTCGGCGTGCTGCTCTTGATCTACACGGCGCGCAAGGACGGTGAAGAGACCGCCATCCGATGCAACCTGTCGAGCTGGTATGTCGACCCGGCCTACCGCAACTACGCCCCGCTGCTGACCAAGATCGCCCAGCGGCACAAGGACGTCACGTATTTCAACATCAGCCCGGCGCCTTGGACCTGGCCGATCATCGAGACGCAGGGCTTTCGCGCCTATTGCCGCGGCATATTCTTTTCGATCCCTGCGCTGTCGCGCGCGCCGCGCTGGAGCGCGATCGAGGTCATCCCGCCACACGCCAAAGAGATCGAGGGGCTTTCCGACACCGAGACCGAGCTCCTGACGCGGCATGCGCGCTACAATTGCCTCAGCCTCGTCTGCCGCACGCCGAAGGGAACGTTCCCCTTCATCCTGCAACCGGTTCGCATCCGCCGCGGCTTTATCGCACCGCCCGCGATGAAGCTGATCTATTGCCGAAGTGCCGAGGAATATGCCGAATGCGCCGGCCGCATCGGCCGGTTGCTGCTGCGGCTCGGCAAGATCTCGGTGGCCGTCGACGCCAACGGTCCGGTTGCCGGCCTCGTCGGCATCTACACCGAACGGCGCGGCCGTAAATACTTCAAGGGCCCGCACCGGCCGCAGCTTGGCGACCTCACGGATACGGAGCTCGTGCTGTACGGGCCTTAAGTAGACCCGCAGCCAGCACCCCAGCACCGTCATCCTTCGAGGCCTCCGCTTCGCTCCGGCACCTCAGGGTGACGGCACGAGACAGCCTGCACTCCAGGTAGTGCGTTGTACCGGCACACTTCACCATCGCCGGTCACCCTCCGTAAACTAACGCGCTTAAGGGAATTTTCCGGCCTCTTCGCTAGCCTCGGCGGCTGAATTAGGTTGCATTAAGTCTATTGCCTGCAGAGATCCCGCCGAGCCCATGATGTCGACCCGCGACAACGAGCCTGGTGCGCGCCGCGAGCAGGGCCCGGACGCCCTGGTCGTCCTGAGCCAGCTTGCGCTCGACCACATGGAGCAGGGCGTCTGCGTCTACGACGCCGACAACCGGATCGTGCTGGTGAACCAGCGCTACCTCATGCTGTTCGACATGTCGGCCGAGATCGTGCGGGTCGGCACGAGCTACCGTGAGGTGCTCGCGCACAGCGCGAGGCGCGGCAACTTTCCGCAAGATGAGCTCGACGCGTTGTATTCGGCGCGGATCGCGCAGATCGCCGCCGGCAAGCCGTTCCGGACCGAGCAGCGGCTTGCAAGCGGCCTCGTCATGTCGCTCGAGCTGAAGCCGCTCCCCGGCGGCGGCTGGATGACGATCTGCGACGATGTCAGCCGCCTCGCCCGGCTCGAAGCGGAATTGCGCCTGCAGACCGAGCGGAGCCAGCACGCGCTCGCCAACATGTCGCACGGCCTCATCATGTACGACGTCGACAGCCGCGTCGTCCTCTGCAACGAACGGTTCCTGACGCTCTACGACCTCGATCCCGAGATCGTGAAGCCGGGCGTCCCGCATTGCGCGGTGATCGAGCACTGGATGTCGCGCGGCAACCTGCCGGGCATGTCGAACGACGAGTTTTATGAAAGCCGGCTGGAAGATGTGCGCCGCAGGAAGGCGAAAACCCTGCTGGTGATGCGTTACGACGGACGGATGGTCCAGGCGGTCTCCCGCTTCCTGCCCGACGGCGGCTGGGTGACGGTGCACGAGGACGTCACGGAGCGGCTGCAATACGAGGAAACGCTGAGGCAGCAGAACTTCATCCTCGATGCGGCGCTGGAGAACATGGCGCACGGGCTCGCCTTCTACGACAGCGACATGCGCCTTCGGGTCTGCAACACCACCTACCGCAAGTTCTACCGGCTGTCGCCGGAGGAGACCAGACCCGGCACGCATCTCGCCGAGCTGATCGAGCGTTCGATGGCGAAGGGCGCATTCTCCTCCGAATACAGTCCGCAACAGCTGCTCGAAGCCGCCTGCACGAGCATTGCGAAACGCGATTCCTCGCCAATGCGCCGGCGCATGGCGAACGACACCGTGGTATCGGTGCGCTACTGCGCACTCGCCGAGGGCGGCTTCGTCGCCACCTATGAGGACATCACCGAGCGCGAGCACGCGGTCGAGGAGCTGAGCGAGCAATATCGGCGCTTCGACGCTGCACTGAACAACATGAGCCAGGGCCTGTGCATGCTCGATTCGAGCCTGCGCGTGATCGTCTGCAACCGCCGTTATCTCGAGATGTACGGACTGTCGCCGGAGATCGTGAAGCCCGGCGTCTCGATGCGAGAGATCATGGAGTACGGCTGCGAGCTCGGCATCCATCCTAACATGACCGGCGCCAGGCTCTACGCAGACTATGTCGAGAGGTTGCGCGAGGGCGAGCACACGTTGCACCGGCACTTGAGCGACGGCCGCATCATCAAGCTCAATCACAAGCGGATGGAGCACGGCGGCTGGGTCGTCACCTACGAGGACGTCACCGAGCGTCACAAGGCCCAGGCCCGGGTGGCGCATATGGCGCAGCACGATTCGCTCACCGACCTGCCCAACCGCACGCTGTTCCGCGAGAAGATGGGCGAAGGACTGAACCAGGTCGCGATCGCCGGCGGCGCCATGGCCGTGCTGTGCTTCGACCTCGACAACTTCAAGACCGTAAATGATCGTCTCGGCCATGCCGCAGGCGACCGCCTGCTGCGCTGGGTCGCAGCGCGCCTGAAGGAGAACGTCGGCGAGCACGATACCGTCGCGCGCCTCGGCGGCGACGAGTTCGCCATCCTCCAGCGCGGACCGCAGCCGCAATCGGCCGAGGAGCTCGCCCGCCGCCTCGTCGACATCATCGGTCATCCGCCGCCGCTGGAGAGCCAGTCGATCCAGGTCGGCGTCTCCGTCGGTATCGCGATCGCACCCGACCATGGGCTTGATGCCGACGAGCTGATGAAATGCGCCGACCTCGCGCTGTACCAGGCCAAGGCCAGGGGGCGCGGAGCCTATCAGCTGTTCGAGCCCGAGATGGAGGAAGAGGCACGCAGCCGGCACGCGCTGGAACAGGATCTGGTTGGCGCGCTGGAAGGATGTGAATTCCACTTGGTGTTCCAGCCGCAGATGCGGCTCGATTCCTGCGAGCTCACCGGCTTCGAGGCACTGCTGCGCTGGAAACATCCCTCGCGCGGCTTCGTCTCTCCGGCCGAGTTCATTCCGATTGCGGAGGAGAACGGGCTGATCGTACCGATCGGCGAATGGGTGCTTCGCACGGCCTGCGCGGCCGCCGCGTCCTGGCCCGATGTCACCGTTGCGGTGAACCTGTCGCCGGTGCAGTTCCGCGCGCGCGGGCTGGTGGCGATGGTCACGAGCGCGCTTGCGGAAGCCGGCCTGCCGCCGCAGCGGCTCGAGCTTGAGGTCACGGAGACGGCGCTGCTCGATGACAGCGAGGCGACGATCGAGATCCTGCATCAGCTCCGCACGTTAGGAGTGCGCGTCAGCCTCGACGATTTCGGTGTCGGCTATTCCTCGCTGAGCTATTTGCGCAAGTTTCCCTTCGACCGCATCAAGATCGACCGCTCCTTCGTCGGCACGCTCGGCGAAAGCCCGGAGAGCGTCGCCATCGTCCGGACGATCGCAAGCCTCGGCTCCGTGCTCGGCGTCGAGACCACGGCGGAGGGGGTGGAGACCGAGGAGCAGCTCGATTTCGTTCGCGAATGCGGCTGCACGGCCGTGCAGGGCTATTATTTCGGCAAGCCCTGTCTCGCATCGGAGGTCGGCCGCACCATCGAGAGGCTGAACATGGTCCGGCGCGTGGCCTGACGGCTTCTCCCCTCAAAATTCCGCCTCTCGGCACGTAGCCGAACGACGAATTGTCGCATGTGCCGGTTCTGCCGGCATGGCCCAACCGATCGCCGCGCGCGGTCCGCGCAATGCGCTTTTCTTCTCCCTCGATTTCAGGAACAATCGTCTCACAAGAACAAGAGGCGGCGGCCAAAAGGGGCCGCTGCGAGGGAGGCGTTTCGATGTCAGGATATGGGCTGAAGACGATCGCATTTGCCGCGGCGCACGCTGTCATGGGCGCATTGCTCTCCACGGCCGCCATTGCGCAGGACTATCCCACCAAGCCGATCACGCTGATCGTGCCATGGCCCGCCGGCGGATCGACCGACATCTCGATGCGCGCGATCGCCGACAGCGCCTCCAAGATCCTGGGTCAGCCGATCGTGATCGACAACAAGGCCGGCGGCGGCGGCACCGTGGGACCGGCGACCATGGCGGCGGCCGCGAAGCCTGACGGCTATACCATCTCGCAGATTCCGATCACGGTGTTCCGCCTGCCGCTGATGCAGGAGGTGTCGTGGGATCCGGCGAAGGACTTCAGCTACATCGTCCATCTCACCGGCTACACTTTCGGCGTCACGACCAGCGCGGAGTCGCAGTTCAAGAGCTGGAAGGACGTGGTGGAGTTCGCCAAGGCGAACCCGGGCAAGGTAACCTACGCCACGCCGGGCGCCGGCACTTCGCTGCATATCGGGATGGAGCAGATCGCGGGAATGGCCGGCATCAAGCTGACGCAGGTGCCGTTCAAGGGAGGTGCAGAGACCAATGCCGCCGTGCTCGGTCAGCACACCATGCTTCAGGCTGATTCCACGGGATGGCGGCCGCTGGTCGATGCCGGCAAGCTCCGGCTCCTGATGGTATGGACCGGCGCCCGCTCGCCGAATTACCCTGATGTGCCGACACTGAAGGAACTCGGCTACCCCATGGTCTATGATTCTCCGTTCGGCATCGCCGGCCCGAAGGGGATGGATCCCAAGATCGTCGCCAAGTTGCACGATGCCTTCAAGAAGGCGCTCGAGGACCCCGCGGTGATCGCGACGCTCGCCAAATACGACATGGTGCCGAACTACAAGAACACTGAGGACTACAAGAAGTTCGTCGTCGAGGTCACGGAATCCGAACGCAAGGTGATCGGTACGCTCGGGCTCACGAAGAAGTAGATACGGGGTGCCAAACATGCTGGCGTCATCCTGAGGCGCGAGCCGCACTTGCGGCTCGCCTCGAAGGATGGATCGGGGCACCGTCGCCCTTCGAGGGCCGCTGGAGAAGCGGCCACCTCAGGGGGACGGTGATCGAGAGGTGCTTCAAATGAACGACCAAACCAACGTCAAGCTCCGCCTCAGCAATTCCGAGCTCTGGGGCGGGCTGATCGGGCTTGCCCTCGGCGGCTTCGTGATCTGGTCCGGCTTGAAGCTCAGGCTCGGCACCATCAACGATCCCGGCTCCGGCTATGTGCTGTTCTACACCGGCATCCTGATGTGCGTGTTCGCGATCGCCATTATCGTCTCGGCGATCACCGAGGGCGGGCCGACGCTGGCCTCGCGCTGGGAGAATGTGCGCTGGAGCAAACCGCTTCTCCTCATCGCCTGCCTCATCGCATTCTCGTTCGCGCTGGAGCCACTGGGATTCCTGCTGTCGTCGATTCCGCTGATGCTGCTGCTGTTGCGCCTGATCGATCCGGTACGTTGGACGCTGGCGGTCCCGATCGCCGTGCTGGTGCCGATCGGAATGTGGTGGGTGCTCAAGCGGCTGCTGTTGATCCAGTTGCCCTCAGGCCTGTTCGGGATCGGTTGATCGCATGGATACGCTCGTCAATGTGGCCCATGGATTCGGCGTCGCGCTGCTGCCGATCAACCTGCTCTACTGCTTCGTCGGCGTCTTCATCGGCACGCTGGTCGGCGTGTTGCCGGGCATCGGGCCGATCTCGGCCATGTCGCTGCTGCTGCCTGTGACGCTGTCGGGGACGCCGGAATCCGGCATCATCATGATGGCCGGCATCTATTACGGCTCGATGTATGGCGGCTCGACCACCTCGATCCTGGTCAACATCCCCGGCGAGGCAGCCTCCGTCGTCACCTGCATCGACGGCCACCAGATGGCGAAGCAAGGCCGTGCGGGCCCCGCCCTCGGCATCTCCGCTTTCGGCTCCTTCGCCGCGGGCACGTTTGCGCTGATCGCCCTGATGCTGGTGGCGCCGAAGCTTGCCAGCATTGCCATCGCCTTCGGTCCGGCCGAGTATTTCAGCCTGATGGTGCTCGGCCTCGTCGTGCTCACCTTCCTCACCCAGGGATCGATGCCGAAGGCACTGCTGATGGCGTGCACCGGGGTCGTGCTCGGGCTGGTCGGGCTCGACAGCATCACCGCGCAGCCGCGGCTGACCTTCGGCCGCATGGAGCTGATCGACGGCATCGGCCTCGTACCCGTCGTGATGGGCCTGTTCGGCGTCGCCGAAGTGCTGCTCAACACCGAGCAGGCCATCAAGCGCGACATCATCAACACAAGGATCACCCATCTCCTGCCCAGCAAAGAGGACTGGAAGGCGAGCGCAGGTCCGGTCGGCCGCGGCACGATCCTCGGCTTCTTCCTCGGCATCCTGCCGGGCGGCGGCGCGGTGGTGGCGTCCTTCGCCTCCTATGCGCTGGAGAAGCGGTTGTCGAAGACGCCCGAGCGTTTCGGGCATGGCGCGATCGAAGGCGTCGCGGGACCGGAATCGGCGAACAATGCCGCGGCGGGCGGGGCCTTCATTCCGCTGATGACGCTCGGCATCCCGCCGAATGTCGTGATGGCTCTGCTGCTCGGGGCCTTCGTCATTCACGGCCTGCAGCCGGGGCCACTGCTGATCACGCAGAATCCAGGCCTGTTCTGGGGCATCGTCGCCAGCATGTATATCGGCAACGTCATGCTGCTGATCCTGAACCTGCCGATGATCGGCATGTGGGTGCAGCTGCTCAAGCTGCCCTACAACATCCTGTTTCCCCTGATCATCCTGTTCACGATCCTCGGCGTCTATTGCTCGAGCAACAACGTGTTCGACGTCCATGTGATGATCGCGTTCGGGATCATCGGCTATTTCATGCGCAAGCTCGGCTATGAGCCGGCGCCGCTGGTGCTCGCCTTCGTGCTGGGGCCGATGATGGAGAACAATCTGCGCAAATCGCTGATCCTGTCGCAAGGCGATCTTTGGACCTTCGTGCAGCGGCCGATCTCGGGGGTGTGTCTTGTGCTTGCACTGGTGCTGCTGATCGCGCCGCTGCTGCCATCGCTGCGCAAGAAGCGCGAGCTGGTGGCGCTGGATGAGGGGGCGTGAGGAGATCTCGTAGGGTGGATTGGCCGAAGGCGTAATCCACGTCTTTGGTTTTCGAGGAGACAGACGTGGTGGGTTACGCTAGAGCAAAATCTGACCGACTTGGATCGGGAGGGATTCCCATGGGAGTCAAAATCTGATTCACCCTGTGTGCTGGACGAGGAGGCCGGCACAC
>NZ_SMBR01000022.1:0-89552 GCF_004346455.1 Bradyrhizobium sp. R2.2-H | reverse complement strand
GTCAGCCTTCAGGCTATCGCCAGCTGACCAGCCCGGCTCTCGCCGGAGAACGCGGTAACCCGCCGCCAGCTACACCACGCCAGGGGACACGATCTTGAGGGATTATGAACAACCGCAGGAATCGGCCAATCCTGCCCAATGATCAATACGATTTGAATCGAGTCTCTAAGCAACCTGAAAGCGAGGGGTGCCTATCATTCGTAGTGCCCATTTTGACACGGCGGGAGTCAATATTTGCAGCTGGAAGCGCCGCAACGATCGCGCGGCCTCGCCGTCGCCGTAAAGCCGGAGCGAAGGCCCTCCCGCATCGACAGGCTGGGCCTCTGGTTCTCCAAGAGCAGCATGATTGACGGGCTTTGGATCGGGACAACCGAAAGCAAGCCTTACCCGGCGTTGCGCCGCGTGGAAGAGGCGCTCCAACTCATCAAGCGTCACGACACACTCAACTATTCACGTATCTCCCGCAATCTCGATCGAATATGGGTACATCTGCTCCCCAGCGCCCAGGCGCACTATGATCGGTCACTAAACGCCTGCGCCCTCGATGAACGTTACGTTCTCAACGAGACAATGACGCCTGAGCGGATCGCCTCTACCATCGTCCATGAAGCGACCCATGCACGGTTAGACGGATGGGGGATCATCTATGTAGAATCGAGCCGCTATCGAATCGAGGCGGCCTGTCTTCGGCGCGAGCTCAGCTTTCTCAAGAAGCTGCCCGACAGCGGGCTCATGCAGGAGGAAATCGTTCGTACATTGGAGTGGTGTGAAAGCGACGAGACCTACCTTACCGACGCCAGCTTTCGGAGCCGCGAACGCCAGGGCCAGATTGATACATTGCGCTATTTGAACGCACCGGATTGGCTCATACAATTTGCAATGTGGCTCATTCGCAGGCGACGTTCGCGCGTATCCGCCCCATAAGCGTCTGTACCTCTGCGAGGAGAGAAGCGGCGAAGCATCCAGACTGTTCCCCGGAAAGATTCTGGGTTTCTTCTCTCAGCCCGTCATCGAGCCGCGCAACGCGCAATCCGTTGGCCCGCAAATGCCGAGTTTGTCGAGAGATCGCGCACCACATTTTCAGTCGTCATTCCCCGCGAAGGCGGAGAATCCAGTACGCCGCGGCCTCTCGGCTCAATCACAACCGTCTCTGGAATACTGGATCGCCCGGTCAAGGCCGGGCGATGACAGTGTGCCCTCAGAAATTCACCCGGTTCGAGATCGCGCCATCCACGACGAGATTGGATCCCGTCGTGAATCCCGACACGGGGCTCGCCAGAAACACCGCGGCGTTCGCGATCTCCTGGGGCGTTGCCATGCGTCCCGTCGGGTTGCGGCTCATCGCATCCTTGTAGCGCTCGGGCATGTTCTGCTCGATCATCTCCCAGACGCCGCCCTTGAAATAGACCGTGCCGGGCGAGACCACGTTGACCCGGATATTCTTCTTCGCATATTGCCGGGCCAGCCCCTTGGCCATGTGGATCAGCGCGGCCTTGACCGGGCCGTAGGAACTGGCCGTGTCCGCCTGCGCCGCCGCGATCGACGAGATGATCACGAAGGCCGCATCGCCGCTTCTCGCGCCGCTGGCTTCGAGGAACGGTCGTGCGGCATCGAAGGCGTGCACGGCGCCGAGCACGTCGAGCCGGAAATTCTGCTCCCATGACGCGGGATCGCTGCCTTGCGCCATCGCGCCGGCATTGGAGAACAGCAAGTCGACGCCGCCGAGCTCCTTCGCTGCAGTCTCGATCCAGGATTGCAGCGCCGCGCCGTCGGTGACGTCGACCGGGCTGCCGGTGGCCTTGATGCCGCTCGCCTTCAGCTCTGCGACAGTGGCCGCAACCTGATCGGCGTTGCGCGCGCACACTGCGACATTGGCGCCTTCACCAGCCAGCGTCGCCGCAATCGCCCGCCCGATGCCGCGCGTGCCGCCGAGCACGATGGCGTTCTTGCCTTTGAGACCGAGATCCATTGTTGGGCTCCTTTTTGTTGGTCGAGCGCAGTGTAGTCTCGTGTGTGGGGCCGCCGCAAATCCATCGTCCGACCGTCACCTGAGGTGCCGGAGCGTAGCGGAGGCCTCGAAGGGCGACGGCCCGGCTGCCATCTCGGCCGTTCATCCTTCGAGGCTCGACTTGCGATGCGTGGCATCGCAAGCCTCGCACCTCAGGATGACGGGAATGGCAGCGAAAGCATCACCACAATTCCATCCTTACTCCGGCGCCGCCCCCACCGGTGGACCGCCGGGCGGGCGATGCAGGAAGGTCAGCGACGCATAGGCGCCGGCCCAGGAGCCGATCGCCGCGAACGCGACATAGAGCGCGTTATCGGTGTAGCTGATCACCGCGTAGGAGGAGAGCAGGTACCAGACCGCGCTCCAGTTCGCCGCCGGCACGCGCTTGCGCGCGATCACCGCCGAGGTGAACATGACATAGACCGCGTCGGTGGCCGCCGTCGCGATGAACACGGCGCCTGCGGTGAGGGGATCGATGGCGGCCATTGCATTCCTTCTCGTGCTGATGAATGGTCACGAAAATTAGAGCATGATCCGGAAAGGTGTGCAGCCGTTTTCCATCGCGACAAACGCGGACCGCGTTTGCGCGGAGATCATGCTCGAGCTTCAAGGAAAGGCACCGGCCATGCAAAGCCCCGCCGACATTCTGAAGGGTATCTGGACTTCCGCCGGCGGCGATGCGGATCCGCTCGATCGCGTGCGGCTGACCGGCACCCAGGCACAAATCCCATCCTCGTTTCGTGTCGCCGTCGCCGGCCAGACGACGATAGCTGCCGCCGGGCTCGCCGCCGCCGAAATCTGGCGACTGCGCAGCGGTGAGGTGCAGGACGTCTCCGTCGACATGCGCCACGCCGTCGCCGAATGTCGTTCCGAGCGCTATTTGCGCGTCGACGACAAGCCGCCGCCGCCGGCCTGGGACGTCATCGCCGGCGTCTACAGGACCGGCGATGGCCGCTTCGTTCGCTGCCACACCAATTTCCCGCATCACCGCGACGCCGTCTGCGAGGTGCTGGGCTGCGCGGCGGAGCGCGAGAAGGTGCAGGCGGCGTTGATGCATTGGAAGGGGGAGGATTTCGAAACTGCGGCTTACGCCGCAGGCGGTGTCGTCGCCCTGATGCGATCGTACGACGAATGGTCCGCCTTGCCGCAGGCGCGTGCGCTCGCGCAATTGCCGCTGGTCTCGATCGAGAGGATCGGCGAGGCCCCGCCGAAGCCGTGGCCAAAAGGCGATCGCCCGCTCTCGGGTCTTCGTGTGCTCGATCTCTCCCGCGTCATCGCGGGCCCCGTCGCCGGCCGCACGCTCGCAGCGCACGGCGCGGACGTGCTGCTGGTGTCAGGGCCGGAGCTGCCCGCCATTCCCTGGCTCACCATCGATACCGGCCGCGGCAAGCTCACCACCTTCATCGAGTTGAAGAGCGAGTTCGGACGGGCGCAGCTGTGCGAGCTGCTGAAGGACGCCGACATCTTCTCGCAAGGCTATCGCCCCCGTGCGCTCGCTGCCCTCGGCTTCGCGCCGGAGGACGCGGCGCAAATCAATCCCGGCATCGTCTATGTCACGCTGTCGGCCTATGGCTACACCGGCCCCTGGGCCGAGCGGCGCGGCTTCGACTCGCTGGTGCAGACGGCGACCGGCTTCAATCATGCCGAAGGCCAGGCCGCCGGCATCGATGCTCCCAGGGAATTGCCGGCGCAAATCCTCGACCACGCCACCGGCTATCTGATGGCGTTCGGAGCGATGATGGCCAGGGCGCGCCAGGCCCGCGAAGGCGGCAGCTGGCACGTGCGCGTCTCGCTGGCGCAGACCGGGCGATGGTTGTGGAATCTCGGTCGGCTCGACAGCGGACTGAATACCCCGGATCTTACGGGCGAGGCCGTACATGCTGCGTTCATCGAAGACATGCCATCTGGCTTCGGCAGGTTGAAGGCGGTGCGTCATTCGGCAGTGCTGTCGAAGACGCCGGTACAATGGACCCGTCCCGCGATGCCACTCGGCAGTCATCCTGCACAATGGCCTGCGCGAAGCTGACATGAAGCTGACACGTCGCAAAACTTTAACGGCAAACCGCAAGAGGCTCAGCGTTTTTTAGGTTGTTTGAAATCCTAATTCGGCACTATTAGCGCGACCGATGAGGCAATCGTTTGCCGAGATCGTCGCAGACACGACCGGGCCCATGGTAGTTGAAAAGACCAAACGATCGCAGGTGCTTACAAAACAACGGGTGATCGCATCCGTAGTTCTACTCGCTCTTGCCGGTGCCGGTGCCTACAGCTTCCTTTCTTCCGGGCCAAAGCAAAAAAAGCACTCCGAGATCTCCAGCCAGTCGCGCAGGAATGCGCAGACCTTCACGCCGACGCCGTCCGAATGGGCGACGCTGACGATCGAGCCGGTCAAGGCCAAGAGCTTCCGAGCCGAGTATGTCACCGAGGGTAAGGTCGCGGTCGACGAGGACCGCTCGACGCCGGTGTTCTCGCCCTATGCGGGCCGGGTCACCAAGCTGCTGGCCAAGCCGGGCGAGATGCTGAAGCAAGGTCAACCGCTGTTTACGATCGAGGCCGCCGACAGCGTGCAGGCCCAGAACGATTTCATCGCGGCGATGACCTCTCAGAACAAGGCGAAGTCGGCGCTCGAGCTTTCCGACATCCAGTTCAAGCGCGCCAAGGACCTCTATGAGGGCCACGCCATTCCGCTGAAGGACTATCAGCAGGCGGAAACAACCCAGGTGCAGGCGCAGAACGACATGCGCTCCTCGGCGACGGCGCTGGAAGCCGCGCGCAACAAGCTGCGCATCCTCGGCTTCACCGACGAGACCATCAAGGCGTTCCAGGACAAGGGCACGATCAATCGGGAGGTCACGATCTATTCGCCGATCTCCGGCACGGTCGTGCAGCGAAAGATCGGCCCCGGGCAGTACGTTAATTCCGGCGCCAGCGACCCGGTCTTCGTCATCGGCGATCTCTCCACGGTCTGGCTCACCGCCTTCGTGCGCGAGAGCGACGCGGCCGCGGTGTGCATCGGGCAGGACATCACCGTCAACGTGATGGCGCTGCCGGGCCGCCCGTTCACCGCCAGGATCAACTACGTCGCCGCCGCGATCGACCCCGCCACCCGCCGCCTTCTGGTTCGCGCCACCATCGACAACAAGGACGGCCTGTTGAAGCCGGAGATGTTCGCCAACGTCACGATCTATTCGGCCGGCGACCGCGCCGCGCCGGCGGTGCCGAAGCAGGCGTTGATCTACGAAGCCGACAACGTCCGCATCTGGGTCGCGCGCGAGGACAAGTCGGTCGAGCTGCGCAAGATCAGGATCGGCCTCATCAACGGCGACCTCGTCGAGGTCACCGGCAATCTCAAGCCCGGCGAGCAGATCGTCACCAAAGGCAGCCTGTTCATCGACCGTGCGGCCTCCGGCAGCTGATCCAGAATGAATGTTGACGTGAATCAGGTCACGCACGGGCTCGCGTCACCTCGCCCCGCTTGCGGGGAGAGGTCGGATTGCATCGAAGATGCAATCCGGGTGAGGGGGACTCTCCGCGAGTCCAACTCTCGCCGTCCCTGCGGAGACTCCCCCTCACCCCAACCCTCTCCCCGCAAGCGGGGAGAGGGGGAAGGCCGTTGACCTGAATGGATCGTCTCGTTGCCTTTGCCGTCGACCGGCGCTTCCTGATGGTCGGCATGTTCGCCGCCGTGCTGATCGGCGGCCTCATCGCGTTCAACCAGCTCAACATCGAGGCCTATCCCGATCCGACCCCGCCGATGGTCGACATCGTGACGCAAAGTCCGGGCCTGTCGGCGGAGGAGATCGAGCGCTACATCACCATTCCCATCGAGACCCAGGTCGCAGGTCTGAAGAATCTGAAGACCATCCGCACCATCTCGCTCTACGGCCTCTCCGACGTCAAACTCCAGTTCTCCTTCGCCTACACCTATGAGGAGGCGTTGCAGCAGGTGCTGAACCGCCTGGCGCAGCTCGCGCCGCTGCCGGGCAACGTGCAGCCGCAAATCTCGCCGCTCAGCCCGATCGGAGAGATCTTCCGTTACCGTCTGGTCGGCCCGCCCAATTACAGCGTGCTCGACCTCAAGACCATCCAAGACTGGATTCTCCAGCGCCGTTTCCGCGCCGTGCCCGGCGTCATCGACGTCACCGGCTGGGGCGGCAAGAGCAAGACCTACGAGCTCCAGGTCGACTTCAACAAGCTGGTCGCCAACGGCCTGACGCTGCCGCAACTGCTCCAGGCGGTCGGCAATTCCAATGTCAATGTCGGCGGCAACACCGTCGATATCGGACAGCAATCGGCCGTGGTGCGCGGCGTCGGCCTGATCCGCTCGATCGACGACCTCGCCAACACCATGGTGGCGCAGACCGGCGGCAATCCGGTGCTGGTCAAGGACGTCGCAACCGTCACCGTCGGCCAGAAGCCGCGTCTCGGTATCGCCGGCCTCGACGACGACGACGACATCGTGCAAGGCATCGTCCTGATGCGCCGCGGCGAGCAGAGCGCGCCAACCATCAAGCGCGTCCACCAGCTCGTGCAAACCATCAACAACTCCAGCATCCTGCCGCCGGGCGTGCGCATCGAGCGCATCTACGACCGCAAGGACCTGATCGATCTCACCACCCACACCGTGCTGCACAACATGGTGGTCGGCATCCTGCTGATCGTGCTGTTGCAGTGGATATTCCTCGGCAATCTCCGCAGCGCGCTGATCGTCGGCGCCACCATTCCGTTCGCGCTGTTCTTCGCCGTGATCATCCTGGTGCTGCGCGGGGAATCGGCAAACCTGTTGTCGGTCGGCGCCATCGATTTCGGCCTGATCGTCGACGCCACCGTCATCATGGTGGAAGCGATCTTCCGCCGCCTGACGCAGGCGACGCCGATCTCGGAATCCGAGCACACGTCGCCCGAGATGCTGTTCGGCATGAAGAGCCATGCCATCCTCAGCGCGGCCGCCGACGTCTCGCGCTCGATCTTCTTCGCAGCGGCGATCATCATTGCGGCCTTCCTGCCGCTGTTCACGTTGTCCGGGGTCGAGGGCAACATCTTCGGGCCGATGGCCCGCACTTATGCCTATGCGCTCGCCGGTGGGCTCCTTGCGACCTTCACCGTCACGCCGGCGCTGTCCGCGATCATCCTGCCCGCGCATGTCGAGGAAACCGAGACCAAGGTGATGCTGATCCTGCACCGGTTGTACTCGCCGCTGCTGCATTGGGCGGTCGCCAATCGCAACATCGTCCTCGGTGGTGCGGTCGGCCTCGTGCTGACGACGGTGGCGCTCAGCCGGCTGCTCGGCCTCGAATTCCTGCCGAAGCTGGAGGAGGGCAATCTCTGGATCCGTGCCACGCTGCCGCCGACCATCTCGCTCCAGGAAGGCAACAGCTACGTCAACGAGATGCGCAAGGTGATCCGCGCCCGGCCGGAGGTCGAGTCCGTCGTGTCGCAGCACGGCCGTCCCGATGACGGCACCGACGCTGCCGGCTTCTTCAATGCCGAGTTCTTCGCGCCGCTCAAGCCCGTGAGCCAGTGGCCCGGAACGCACGACAAGGAAGAGCTGACCGCACAGCTGCTCAAGCAGCTCGACGACCGCTTTCCCGGCGTCGAGTTCAACTTCTCGCAGTATCTCCAGGACAACGTCTCCGAAGCCGTCTCCGGCGTGAAGGGCGAGAACTCGATCAAGCTGTTCGGCAGCGACCTCCAGGCGCTGACCGACACCGCCAACAAGATCAAGTCGGTGCTGGCCACCGTACAGGGCGTCACCGACCTTGCCGTGTTCACCTCGCTCGGGCAGCCGACCATCCAGATCGACATCGACCGCGCCAAGGCCGCGCGCTACGGCCTTGCGCCGGGCGACATCAACGCCACCATCAAGGTCGCAATCGGCGGCGACACCGCCGGCGACCTCTACGAGCCCGGAAGCGACCGCCACTTCCCGATCATCGTTCGCCTCGCGCCGGAATACCGCCGGAGTGCCGAGGCGATCCAGAATTTGCGGATCGGCGCGCCCGGGCCGAACGGTACCGTCACGCAGATTCCCCTGAGTGAGGTCGCCACCATCAGCCTCGTCTCCGGCGCGGCCTATATCTATCGCGAGCAGCAGGAGCGCTATCTGCCGATCAAGTTCTCGGTGCGCGAGCGCGATCTCGGCAGAGCCATCCGCGAGGCACAGGACAAGATCGCCGAGCAGGTGCAGCTGCCGCCGGGCTCGCACATGGAGTGGGTCGGCGAGTTCGGCAATCTCCAGGCCGCGATCCGGCGGCTCTCGATCGTGGTACCGATCTCGCTGGCGCTGATCGGCGTGCTGCTCTGGTTCAATTTCGGCTCGATGACCGACACGCTGCTCGCGATGAGCGTGATTCCGATGGCGATCTTCGGCGGCGTGCTGGGGCTCTTGATCACCGGCACGGCGTTCAGCGTTTCCGCGGCAATCGGTTTCATCGCGCTGTTCGGCATCGCCGTGATGGACGGCATCATCATCCTCTCGCAGTTCAACCAGCTCATCGAAGGGGGCATGGACCGCATGAGCGCAGTGGTCCGCACCGGCGAGCTTCAGCTCCGTCCCGTGCTGATGACGTGCGTCGTCGCGGGCGTCGGCCTGTTGCCGGCGGCGCTGTCGGAAGGCATCGGCTCGCAGGTGCAGAAGCCGCTCGCGGTCGTCGTCGTCACCGGCATGATGCTGGCGCCACTCGTGATCCTCGTGACCTTGCCGGTCCTGATCTCGTTCTTTTCCCGCCGCGCGCGCTGACCGTCAGAACCCGTAGAGTCGCGCCGGATTGTCGACCAGGATCTTCTTGCGCACGTCCGCATCGGGCGCCCACACCGGAAGCTGATTGAGCAGGCGGCCGTCGTCGATCTGATAGAAAGGAGCGATGTCGGTGGGCTTGCGTCCCTCGACGCGGCTGGAATCCGGATGCGGCCAGTCGGTGCCCCAGACGATGCGGTCCGCATTGGCCGCGATCAGCGCGCGGGCATAGGGCACCATGTCCTGATAGTCGGGTGCGAGCTTCGACGAGCGATAGGCGCCCGAGATCTTCACATAGGCCTTGCCGGACTCGAGGAGTGTGATCAGGTCGGCGAATCCCGGCTGCTCCAGCCCAAATGAGGCCTCGAGCCCGCCGAAATGGTCGAACACGGCGGGCACGGGCGATGCCAGCACGAGATCCTTGATCGCCGAGATCATCGCCGGCGTCGTGTAGAGCTGCACATGCCAGCCGCGCGCTTTCACGCGCTCGACGGCTCTGGTGAAGCGGGCGCGGCCGACATTGGGGTCGTTGATGCTCCCGGTCGCCAGATTGATGCGGATGCCGCGGAAGCCTTCCGCCTGCATGGTATCGAGCTCCGCTTCCGTGGTCTTGTCGTCGATCACGGCGACCCCGCGCGCGGTCGCGCCACGCGCCTTCATGCCGAACAGGGTGGAGGAATTGTCGGTGCCGTAGACGCTCGGCGTCACGATCACCACGCGCTCGATATGCAGCGCCTTGTGCAGCGCCGCCATTTCTTCGGGGCTCGCAGGCTCCGGCGTATAGACGCGCCCGGCGAAGAACGGAAATCTCTGGGGGTCGCCATGAATGTGGGTGTGGCAGTCGCAGGCATGCGCCGGGATGTCGAAATTGATCGGCGTTGCGGGTTGCGCCGCACGGGCGCGGGCTTTGCTGGTCATGGCTACTCCGGCGGCAAGGGAGGCAAGCAGGACGCTGCGTCGGTCGAGCATGGCTTCTCTCCCGTTTCGTTGTTTCGAAATGGTTCTGAGACAACGACATATCAATCGTGAAGTCATTCCGAGTAACACGTATGCAAGGGCAGCAACCCCACAATATCGAAAGATTCTACACGGGAAAGTTGCAGTTTCGGAGCCGTCTCAAGTATAGTTGCTCTTCGGGGGCGAAATGGGCGATTGGTATCTTTGGGATGGTGATGGAAGCCAGTACGGTCCAATGGACTGGGACGAGCTGGGCATTCGCATTCAGCGTCAATCTAATCCAAACCTCGTCAGGGTTTGGCGGGACGGCTTCGGTGGTTGGAAGACGATTGAAGAGGCGATGGCCGCAACCGGCGCCGGCTGGCCCGGCCCGGTCGAACGGGAAAGCGTCGACCAAGCCGTACAGACACAGTTGCGGCAAAACATCCTAGCGAAACACTGGAGAGGCGAATTTTCGCTTGGCTTTTCGTACTGGATCGTCGGTATCGGCAGCAATCTCGTTGTCGCCGTCATCATCGGTCTGGCAGGTGCCTTCAGTCGGGGGACATACAATCCAACCGGCATCTTCCTGTTCTATGTCTTGCTTTGGTCGTTCATCGCCTCCCTTTGCATCTGGCAATTCGTTGGCGTTTGGCGGTCCGCTCGACGTCGCAAGGCCGAGCGTGCGGCGATGGGGAAGCGCGCGGTGTGGGCCTGGGCTGCTCAAATCATGGTGTGCCTCGGGACGGTGCAGAGCCTCGTTGCCGTCGTCAAAATCGCAATCCCGCAGATCGCCGAGGCAACGAGTATCGCGTTCATGGATGATCCGCGGATACCGTCTTATTCGATCAGGCTTCTGAACAACGGCTCGGAAATCGAAATTTCCGGCGGTATCAAGTTTGGTCTCTCGACCGATTTCGAGAAACAATTAAACGCATCACCCGGCGTGCGGACCGTTCACCTGGACAGCAACGGCGGCCGAGTCGGCGAAGGTGAGAAGCTGAGCGCCATCATCCGGAGCAGGGGTCTGGACACTTATGTCGAGGCCAACTGCATGTCCGCCTGCACGCTGGCGTTTGTTGCCGGCCGTCAAAAGGTCTTGAAAAGGGGCGCTCGACTGGGTTTCCATCGCGCGGCGTTCGCTGGCAGTGACAGCGTCGACGATGGTGCCGAGCGTTCGATCTACAGGGCAGCCGGAATAAGCGGTCCTTTCATAGAGCGCGCGTCGCTCACGCGGCACGAGGACATGTGGATCCCGTCAGACGCTGAATTGTTGGCGGCCGGCGTTGTGACCAGAGTGTCAAGCGGTGATGAATATGCGCGCGGCGGAGGAGGAAGGTTCACGCGACACGATTTGGACAAGGCGCTTCAGAATTCTGCGTCAATGTACAGGGCGCTGAAGCAGGCCCAGCCGCAAGCGTACGACGAGATGCTGGAGATCGTCACGCGCGGTACGTCGACAGGAATTGCACAAGCCGAACTGACCGAGCAAGTTCGTGCCAAGGTGGCCGAGATCATAGGCAAACTGCTGCCCTTGGCGGATGATTCCGTTCTGATCGATTTTGGAAAGCTCGTCATCGACCAGTACACCGCAGTTGGAGCGCAGGACGGCGCCGCCTGTTACAGATATGCAGCGGGACTGCCGGATCAAAATCTCGTCAAACTGATTCCGGCGCACCTGGCAGAGCGCGAGTTGGAATTGAACGCGCGAATTATCATGTCGGCGCGAAAGCGCCCTGATCGCGTCGGTAACGATCAGTCCTGGAAGAAGATACTGGCAGGCCTCGATCTGAGGGGATATACGGCCAAAGACCTCGAATTGTTGAACGGAAAATCGATTGGTGCCGCGGACTACACGCGCTACTGCGACGTCGCAATAGCTCTGTACCGTGAGATCACGAGCCTCCCTCCGGCAGAGGCCGCAGGCGTGCTTCGTGAGTACCGCTCCTGACGCTGCTTATCGTCAGCATGCAGGGAGCTTGAGACCTCGATTGCACGAACGCGGGCGGCTCTGCGAGGCCTGGGATGCGGATATGCGCCGACGCGATCTCTACTGCCCCGATGGCGTGCGCAGGCCGTGCCAGGCGTCGCGTACCTGATGGTAATGCACCTCGGGCAGGTAGTCCGGCGTGTTCAGGTTCAGCGTCTTGACGTCGAGATGGCCGATGGCGCTGAGCAGCGTGTAGGAGGCGATCACGCGGTCGCGTTGCGCGCCGATGAGGCGGGCCTTGGCCTGGATCAGATCGGCTTGCGAGTTCAAGACGTCCACGGTCGTGCGCTGTCCGCCGGACGCCTCACGCTGCACGCCCTGGAGCGCGACGGTCGCCGCCTTCACCTCGGACTCCGAGGCCGAGACCGTGACCTTGGCACCTTCATTGGCAACCCATGCGCTGACCACCGCCGTGCGCGCCTGGTTGCGCACCTGGTCGAGCACGAGCCGGCTCTGTGCCGTGATCTCCTTGGCCTGCCGGGTCTGTGCCGCAGCCTGACCGCCGTCGTAGATCGGAGCGGTGACGTTGGCGACGATCGAGGCCTGGTCTTCGGCAAAGGTGCCTAGCGTCGGGTCGTTGTTGCGGCTCTTGCTTGCGCTGCCCTGGATGCTGGCGCTCGGCAGCAGCGTGCCTTCGGCGATGCGGATGTTGGTGGAGGCGACATCGACGTCGAAGCTTGCGGCCATCACCGCCGGATGCTGGCGGATCGCCATCGTCACGGCGTCTTCGCGGCTCTTCGGCAGATAGCGGTCGACGGCCTCGGCGGGCCGAAGCTGCGATGGCGCGTTGCCGATCACCTGCGCATAGGTCGCCTGGCTGACGGCGAGAGCGACCTCGGCCGCGTTGAGGTCGGCAAGGCCGCGGTTGAGACGGGCCTCGGCCTGCGCGGTGTCGGTCGGCGTGACATCGCCTGCGTTGAGGCGGCGCTGGGTGACCGAGAGTGTTTCGCGCAGGAAGGCGACGTTGGAGCGCTGCGCCTCGACCAGCGACTGGTTGGCGAGCACGTTGGTGTAGGCGGTGACCGCATCGAGCAGGACGCCCTGGCCGACATTGCGCAGCGCCTCGCGGCCGGACTGCACTTGGAGTTCGGCGGCCCGCACGCTGTTGGCGGTGCGGAAACCGTTGAACAGGGTCTGCGTCACTGTGACGCCGATGATCCAGGGTTTCAGGTTGGCGGTCTGGATGGTGTTGTCGGGCAACAGATTGCGCACCGATTGAAGGCCGGCGCTGAGGCTGGCCAGGATCTGCGGCCGGTAGCCGGCAAGCGCCTGCGGCACGTTCTCGTCGGTCGCGCGCTGGCGCGCTCGCTCGGCATTGAGCTGCGGGTTGGTCTGGTAGGCCTTGGCCAGCGCCTCCGGCAGGGCCTCGGCCCAGGCGTTAGAGGGGAGGGCGCAAGAGAGCGCCAGCGTGGCCCATGTCGCAAACGCGGGACCCACGCCCGATCGATGCCGCGTCACCCCGCGACCAGCTCTGGCGATACGCCCAATCATATGTTCCCGCGAAATTCCCGGCTGTCCGCCCCCGCCGACGGCGGTCCTCTTAACTGTTAAACCAGCCGAGGTCCCGCAGGCAAACTGCCGCGGGGGAAACCCCCATGAAATCCGTGCTTGTTGCAGCTCCGTCACAGCATTCTGCGGGAACTCGCAGGAGCTTACGCCGCCTGACCGGTTTGCCTTACCGGTTCTTGTTCACCGGCTTGCGCTTCTCGATGAACGCAGCCATGCCCTCGGAGCGGTCCTCGAGCGCGAAAGTCGAGTGGAACAGGTTGCGCTCGACGCTCATGCCCTCGGCGAGCGTGGTCTCGAAGGCGCGGTTCACCGCTTCCTTGGCCATCGCGGCCGCAGGGCGCGACATCGCGGCGATCTTCTCGGCTGCCGCCATCACTTCGTCCATGAGCTTGTCAGCGGGTACGATGCGGCTGACGAGGCCCGAGCGTTCGGCTTCCGCCGCATCCATCATCCGGCCGGTGAGGCAGAGGTCCATTGCCTTGGACTTGCCGATCGCGCGTGTCAGGCGCTGGGTACCGCCGATGCCGGGAATGGTGCCGAGCGTGATCTCGGGCTGGCCGAACTTTGCGGTGTCGGCAGCGATGATGAAATCGCACATCATGGCGAGCTCGCAGCCGCCGCCCAGCGCATAGCCGGCAACCGCCGCGATCGTCGGCTTGCGGCAACGCGCGATGCGGTCGCCGCCGATCGCGGCGAAATCCTCCGAGAACATGTCGATGAAGCCCTTGGGCTGCATCTCCTTGATGTCGGCGCCGGCGGCAAAGGCCTTATCGTTGCCGGTCACGACGATGCAGCCGATGGCATCATCGGCCTCGAGATCGTCGACCGCCGCGGCGATCTCGCGAAAGACGCCGAAAGAGAGTGCGTTGAGCATCTTCGGCCGGTTCAGCTTGACGATGCCGACCGCGCCTTTGCTTTCGACGATGATGTGTTCGAACGTGCTCATGCTCCACCCACGCTTTTGATTGGGTGGGCAATGTGCCCGCTGGCGCGATGGGCTTCAAGGGGCTGTAGGCCGCCGGAACGCGACGACGGGCGCGTTCCGGAAGAGGTCCGTCAGGCCGACTCGGGCCGGGAAGCGGCCGGCAATCACGCCATGAGCATCCGCGCGGCGGACGCCAGCGTCAGCAGCGTGCCGACGCCGATGAAGATCTTGCCGATCAGGGAGCTCTGATCCCAGGCCGAGCTCTGGTGGCTGCTTGCCATCACCGGCGCAGGCCGCGGCTGAGCCTCGGTTGCGGCAATCACCGCCTTCTGGTCGGGCGTCTCCTGTTGCAGGGCGCGATCGATGTCGTTGAGCTGATCGGGTGCGACGACCTGGCTTTCGGCCGGCGCGACGTTGGTATTATCGGCTGCAGCCTGGACATTGTCGTTGGCGCGGTTCGTCATCGCGGAGGCGGCAGCCGCAGTCGGCGTATCCGTGGCGAGCTGCGCGTTGGCATTGGCGACCTCCGGCGGCATCTGGCTCGACACCGGCACCTCACCGCCTGCCTTGTTGTCGTTCTTGTTGCCGTTCCTGGCCTCGTCAGCCCGTGCCGCGGCGCCCTTCTTGTCGGCCTTGTCGTCGGATTTCTGCGTCGTCTTGCTGCTGCTGGTACGGCGCGAGTCTTGCCGCCGGTGCTTGGCCGTGTCGGCCTGCTGGTCCGCGCTGTCCGCTTTATTGCTTGCGGCCGAATTCGGCGCCGCTTGCGCAATGCCTCCGAACAGCAAGAAAAGCCCGGCCAAGACAATCAGGGCCGCGCGTGCGCTGGCTTTCATCATGTTGACGATCTCCCCAATTCCGCCCGTCCCGGCAGCGAACAGAGACCCCGCGACGTGACGACAGCGGGGCAGAAAATGGGAATCTTCGGGCTAGAGCCGGCAAAAACGGGGCAAACGGCTCCTCGCGGCCGGCCGCCCGATGCGGAACGCGCCGATCGGTGTTATGAGCCGCCCCAGAGATGTTTACGGCCGCATCGGTCGCGAGGTTCCGGCTTGATCACGAATTCGTGATCTTTCCGGCACCGCGTAACAAATTGAAAGAGCGGCCGAATTGCTTGGTGAGGGCGCGCGTGCGCGGACGTGAGGACGAATGGACCGGCCTGATGCGGTCGGCCATGGCTGGCGATGACGCAGCGTATCATCGCTTGTTGAAGGCAATCACGCCGGTGCTGCGCGCTGCCGCGAGGCGCGGGTTGGCGCGGGCAGGTCAGCCTCCCGACCAGGCCGAAGATATCGTGCAGGAGATTCTGTTGGCGGTGCATTTGAAACGGCACACTTGGGACAGCGAGGCTCCCTTCGCGCCCTGGCTGTTTGCGATCGGCCGCAACAAGCTGATCGACGCGCTCCGCCGGCGCGGCAAGCGCGTGTTCGTCAACATCGACGATTTCGCCGAGACGCTGCCGGGCGAGGTGCCGCAGGAGACCGCGTCGGCCGGCGAGGTCGCCGCCCAACTGGGCACGCTGCCGCAGCGTCAGCGCGACGTGCTGCAATCGATCGCCGTCGAGGCGGCCTCGATCAAGGATACGGCGGCGAAGTTTTCGATGAGCGAGGGTGCGGTACGGGTCGCGCTGCATCGCGGACTTGCGGCGCTGACGGCCAAACTGCGGGACCATTAGTCATGGACACCGATCAACTCATTCGCTCGCTCGCAGCCGACAACGCGCACCGCGCTCCACGCGTCGGCGCGGTGCTGACCATGGCGCTGCTGGTGGCCGCGCCGTTTTCGATCCTGTTTTTTGCGACATTCCTCGGCGTGCGCGCCGACGTGATGAGCGCCATGCAGAACCCGTTCTTCGACATGAAGTTCGCGGTGACGCTGTCGCTCGCAATCCCCGCGATCATCATCAGCCTGCATTTGTCGCGTCCCGAAGCCCTGCTGCGCGGATGGGCCTGGCTGCTGCTGCTGCCGGTCGGGCTGCTGGCGGTTGCGATCGGCAGCGAGGCGATGATGGCCCCGGCCATGCCGATGACGATGCGCTTGATGGGCAAGAACTCCAGGATATGCATGGTCGCGATCCCTGCGATGTCGCTGCCGCTGCTTGCGGGAGCGCTGTTCGGCCTGCGCCACGGCGCGCCGTCAAGCCCCGCGCTCGCCGGAGCGCTTGCCGGGCTGGTGTCGGCCGGCCTCGCCGCGACCCTCTATGCCTCGCACTGCACCGACGACTCGCCCCTGTTCGTCGCGACCTGGTACACGCTCGCGACCGCGCTGGTAACGGCGATCGGCGCGCTGGTGGGATCGAAGGTCCTAAGATTCTAGTCTAGATCCCGCGGTTTCACTCCGCCGGCGTCGCGCCCAGCTGCATGCGGTGGAAGCGCAGCACCTGCTGCGCGGTCGATGGGCGCAGCGCCTCATAGCTGTCGCGCAGCGTCAGAATGTCGGTCTGCGACCCGCCGGACAGCTTCTCGCGCATGGCGATGATGGCGCGCACGCTCGACCATTGCATGCCAGCGACCTTGGCGAGGATCATCACGCCTTCGGTACGGCTCTCGATCATCATGGTCTCGGCCGTCTCGACCGCAACGCCCGCGAGTGCAGCCAGCCCCGCATTGGTCTCGTCGAACTTGCCCTGCTCGGCGAAGGTCGTGACCTGGAACTCGTTGAGCCGGCCGTCGTCGTGCAGCGATTTCACCAGCGCGCGGGCCAATTCGGTCTGCTTCGTCATGGCGGCAGCGCGAACCCGTTGGGCCGCTTGCTGGACTACGCTCGCGACTTCATCCGCAAGCTCGGGATGCGCGGCCGCAAGCTTCCTGCGCACGCTCGAGGATGCCTTGGCGACCAGCCTCAAATAGTGATGGCGGGGCAGGTCGGGCCGCAGGCCGATGCAGCCGGCGAGGTCGTCGTCGCGCTCGGCGCGGATGACGAGCTCGGTGAGACTTCCCTCGGAAAGCCGCGCGCCCGGATTCCTGACGGTCGACTGCACCACGTCCTCGTTGCCGCGCGTCACCAGCACGTCGGTCAGTGCTTCCGACAGCATCCGCCGCAGCGAGATCGCCTTGAGATGCGCCTGGCCCCTGGTGCGCGCGATCTCGAGCAGGGTCGCCTCGTCCAGCCGTTCCGATTTCGACAGCACCGGGCCGGAGACCTCGATGACCTCGTCGAGCGCGAGCGTACGGATGATTTTCGGCGGCGCAGCCGCGATCGGTGCGAGGCGTTCGGCAAGCAGCGCTCTGGCCGACGTCTCGATCTGCCCGATCAGGCATTGGAACACGTCGTCGAACACGCGGATGTGGTCGTCGGAATAGTCCACTGCGTTGCCCACGAAGAGATCGGTGACGCGGCGCAGCGTCTCGACCCGGCGCGCAACGGTGCCGTGCGTGAGGGCAGCCTGTAATTCCTCGAGCAGGTTTTCGGATGGTCTTGCGGATCTGGATCTCATTGCCCTGTCCTGGAGCGTTCGGCCCGGCAACGGCTTCTGCCGCGCCGGGAGAAAATGGATTGGTCAGCTCGTCACAATGGAGTTGCGCCCTTGCGCCTTGGCGGAATAGAGCGCGCGGTCGGCGCGCGCGAGAAACGTGTCGGCAGTATCGATGTCGCGCAGCGTCGCGACGCCCGCGGAAATGGTCACCCGCATGCCCGGAGAGAACGCGCTCCAGTCGAGATCGGCGACGATGCCGCGCAACCGCTCCAGCATGCGCTGCGCGGCGTCGCCCGGCATGCCCGGCAGCAGCAGCAGGAATTCCTCGCCGCCGTATCGGCCGAAACTGTCGGCCGGGCGGATGTTGGCGAAAATGGTGATCGCGAAGGTGCGCAGCACCTCGTCGCCGACGGGATGGCCGTAGGCATCGTTGATGCGCTTGAACCAGTCGAGATCGATCAGCGCGATCGCGCACGGCGTGGATGCCTGCCGCGACTTTTCGATCTCGGCGTCGAGAAGCCGCGTGATGCAGCGGCGGTTGTAGGCGCCGGTGAGTTCGTCGAGCTCGGCGAGTTCCTCGATGCGCTGATAGGCCGCCTTCAGTTCGATGCTGCGCCGGTACAGGATCTTGCGCAGAGTCGCGCCGAACAGGCCGAGGAAGGCGCACTGGCCGATCACCAGCACGAAGCAGAGCATCGAGGCGGCTCGCTGCAGCCGGGTCGTGACCGGCAGTCCGATCGGCAGGTCCGATCCCAGGAAAACCGCGGCGAGCCCGCAGGTGGCAAGGCCCCAGGTGAGCATCGCCTGCCGCGACGTCATACGCAGCGTGCCGAACGCGAAGATCAGAAACAACACGGCCAGGAACGCGACCCCGACGGTCGGCACCGCGAGCAGGAACACCAGTTGCACCGCCATATGCGCCGAGATCTGATAGACGGTGAGGTAATGATCCTTGAACCGGTCGCCGAAGCCGGCTTCGGACAGCACCGTGAACGTACCGATGATGATGAGGCCGCCGATCCAGAACAGCGACGGAACGCCCATCGAGATCGTGCCGTCATAGGCGTAGAGCAGCAGGACCGAGGCGCCAAGCGAGTAGCTCGCGACCTGGCCCATATACATCTGGCGGCGCTGCCGGGCCCGGCGCGCCCTGACTTCGGGGGCAGTCGTCTCGGGCGCGAGGACGAGGTCCGCGGCCTCTGCGGCATTCCTCTCGGGAAAGGACGTCGCGGCCGTGCTCATGGTCCCGCCAATGGTCGATGTCAGCGCAAAAATCTACGTGGCAAGCCTTTAGGTTTGGTATCCTTTGGAACCGAATCCGAACCCTGCAGCACGGAACAAGATGATCAGCCATTGCGCGATCTTACCGGCGATCCATCGTGTGCGATGCGGTCGAGCCAAAGCCGGGCTTGGCGCGACAAACCTGGTGCAGGGCTGCTATGGAAGGCTGCTATGGAACCGGACTAGGCTGGCGCCTGTGCCGGAAACGCCGTCCGCAGGGAAAGTATCTCAGTACTATGTTACCGATTTGGATTGAGGCCGCTGACCGCCGCGGACGGGACGATAAAAGTGCGCCTGTGTGGGGTAGCTCACACTGGCCCCCGGATGATTGCGGTAGTTTGAACAATTTTGCCTTCCCCGTCGAACCGCCCGCCGCATCGACCCGACCAACTTTGCGAGACGGCCATTGAGTGTGACACAAGCGGCTTCCGACGAGGTCCTGATCGCCAGGATCGCCCAAGGTGACCGGCTCGCCATGCAGGTGCTGTACGGGCGGCACCATGTCAGGGTTTACAGGTTCGGACTGCGGCTCGTGCGGGACGAGCAGGCGGCGGAAGACCTCATCAGCGAGGTGTTTCTCGACGTCTGGCGTCAAGCCGGCAAGTTCGAGGGCCGATCGGCGGTTTCCACCTGGCTGCTGGCAATCACCCGATTCAAGGCCCTGTCTGCGCTCCGGCGCAGGAAGGATTTCGAACTGGACGAAGAAGCCGCGAACGCGATCGAGGACACGTCCGACGATCCGGAAACGGTGGTGCAGAAGAAGGACACCAGTGAGGCGTTGCGGGAGTGTCTGACGGGCCTCTCGCCGGAACACCGGGAAATCGTCGATCTCGTCTACTACCACGAGAAGTCCGTGGAGGAGGTGGCCGGGATCGTCGGAATTCCCGAGAACACTGTGAAGACGCGCTTGTTCTATGCGCGCAAGAAACTGGCCGAACTGCTGAAGGCAGCCGGCGTTGAGCGAGGCTGGCCATGATGGCGTTGAGCAAGAAGATGCTGGAGCAAGAGCCCAGTGAGATTGAACTGCTGCTGCCGTGGCACGCCGCCGGTACGCTGAGCGCGCGCGATGCGCGCCGCGTCGAGGAAGCGCTGGCGCGCGATCCCGAGCTTGCCAGGCAATATGCCGTGATCCGCGGCGAGTACGAAGAGACCATCCATCTGAACGAGAGCCTGGGGGCTCCGTCGGCGCGGGCGATGCAGAAGCTGTTCGCCGCGATCGACGCTGAGCCGGCACGGGCGAGCGCCTCGTTGCCGCTGTCGGCGCGCATCTCGACCTTCTTCGCGAGCCTGTCGCCGCGCACGCTGGTGTGGTCGGCGGGCCTCGGCGCTGTCGCGCTCGTGCTGCAGGCCGGAATCATCGGCGCCGTGCTGATGAGAAACCAGCCGGCGACCTTCCAGACGGCTTCGCTCTCGACCAGCGCCCCGATCACACGCGAATTTGGCAGCACGGCCGCGCCGGCGCGCGCACTGGTGCGATTCACGCCGGAGGCACGCGTCGCCGACATTACCGCGCTGCTCGACAGCTATCAGGCTTCGATCATCGGCGACGCCAAGGGCGGCATGTTCCGCCTCCAGTTCGACAAGGCGATGAGCCAGGACGAGCTCGCCTCGCTGCTCGGCAGGATGCAGCGCGAGAAGTTCGTCAACCTCGCCGTCGCGGCGCCCTAGGCGCGCCGCTGGGCCGATGACGGGCAATTCCGACAGCAGGGTGCGTGCCGGGGCGTACGCTTCGTCCATCGGAGCCGCCCTTCTGGTCGCCTCTTGTCTCGGCGTCGAGGTTGCGCAGGCGCAGGCGATCATGCGTACGCCTACGATCAGCGTTCCCTCGCGCACTCCGACGATCTCCCCGAGCATTGCCCCGCGGGTCAACCCGACCCTATCCGCCAGGGCGGTGTCGGTCGACCGCGGCCCGCGTCCGATTACGACCGCCCGGATTCCTTCGGCGCGGATCGGATTGACGCCGGTGTTGCCCTATGCGCGCTACTCCCCCAACCTCTATCCGGCCTGCGCCGCGCCCTATCGGTCTGCCGACGGCGAATGCCTGGCACAGGCGAACGCGGGCGGCGAGGGCAGTGGAAAATCGGGCAACAAGAAGAGCGTCCGCAAGGGGCGCGGCAACAACACGCCGGTCGCGGTGCACCAGCGCAGCTTCGCAGGCGAATTCGTCGCCGAGATCGACGGCAGTCTGTCGGCGACCGAGGCCGACCAGCTTGCGCGTCGCCACGGCCTCGCGCGCGTCGCATCCGAGAATTTTCCGCTGATCGGGGCGACGTTCGGCCTGTTCCGCATCACCGACGGCCGGCCCGCCGAGACGGTACGGCGCGAGCTCGCGGCCGACGGCAGCGTGCGCTCGGTCCAGCCGAACTTCCGCTACGTGCTCCAGGACCAGAAATCGTCCGTACCGGTCGAGGGCGATCCCGCGCAATATGCGCTGGCAAAACTCCGCCTGCCGCAGGCGCATGCGCTGGCGCATGGAGCCAACGTTACAATTGCCGTGATCGACTCCGGCATCGACGCCAAGCATCCCGAACTCGCCAATTCCGTCGCCGATCATTTCGACGCGCTCGGCAGTGCCGAGGGGCCGCACGTCCATGGCACCGGCATCGCCGGTGCCATCGTGGCGCATGCCCGCCTGATGGGCAGCGCGCCCGAGGCGCGCATCATCGCCATCCGGGCCTTCGGCGGCGCCAACGGCGGCGCCGAGAGCTCGTCCTACATCATCCTGCGGTCGCTGAACTACGCCGCCGAGCACGGCGCGCAGATCATCAATATGAGCTTTGCCGGCCCGAAGGACGCGATCATCGAGCGCGCGATCGCGGCGACGGCCGCACGCGGCCTCGTGCTGATCGCGGCCGCCGGCAATGCCGGCGCGAAATCGCCACCGCTCTATCCGGCTGCCAATCCCAATGTGATTGCGGTCAGCGCGACGGATCAGCAGGACAGGCTGTTCTCCGCCTCCAACCGCGGCAACTACATCGCGGTTGCAGCCCCCGGCGTCGACATCTTCCTGCCGGCACCCGCCGGCAAATACCAGATGACGTCGGGAACCTCGTTTTCGGCCGCCCATGTCTCAGGCGTTGCGGCGCTGCTCCTCGAGCGCAACCATGCCTTGAAGCCGGAGGCGCTGCGCATGACGCTGGCGAAGACCGCGCGCGACCTCGGCTCCCCCGGACGTGACGACCTTTTCGGCGACGGTCAGGCCGACGCCTTTGCCGCGGTGATGGCGGTGCCCGCCGACAGCGCGACGCCCGTTGCGGCTGCGTCCGGTACAACAAAACGTGAAGATGCCGAGAAGCGTCGCGGCGAGCCCGGCAGCCGTGCAATCGAGCAACCGTCGTTGTCGGGTTCGGACGAAAAGTCCGCGGTTTCTCAGGCAGATAGACCGGCGGCGAGATAGCGGCTGCGACAAGGATGCGCACGGGCCGAAGCTCAAAAAAGCGAACCCTCGCATTGAACGTTCAGCCAGCTGCCACGACCAACTGATGTGGGAGCGGTCATCCCTCCCCATCAGTCATATCAGGCGCGAGCGCCCATCCACCCCAAGCGCCCATATGGCTTGACCCGTCCGGTTGTCCCCCCGGACGGGTCTTTTCTTTTCAGCGCGTTCTTGAGCGAAGTGGACGCCGGTTCGCGGGACGAAACGCATCAAACCAAGAATTCAGAGCGTCGGTTCTGACTCAATCGGAACCAAGGCTTTGGGCATCCGATCTTTCGAAGCTCCGCATTCGTTCAGCTTGCGGTTGAGGGTCGCCACAGCCGTCCGTTGCCGTCGCGCGCGCAACCCACCGCAACTCCGTTATGCTTGTGCGAAGCTTGACTCGAAAACGCAGCAAATTTCCGGAGGACTACGGTATTTGATGACGAATGCCGTGTCGCCGCTGGACAAGTCAAATCTTTTCCACAAAATATTCATGTCGCGTCTAAATTGATTCGTGTGCGTTGCGTCCCCCGCGTCCGTATTTTTTCCTGACGGGCTGGTTCATGACACATCGCCAAGAGTTCGTTCGCGACGCAGCCGCCGGCCGCGCCATCGCGGCGCGCTGGTGCGCTCTCGCCGAACAGCGCCTGCAACATCTCTCCGAGATGTTCGAGACGGGCCGCTGGCGCCGGTATCATTCCGAGATCGAATTCCTTGAAAACATCCAGGAAGCCAAGCGTGCGGTCCAGACCTGGCGCGCGCTCGCAACTGGCGGGGACGTCGCCGAGGCGGCTGCAAGTGTGACGCCCGCATTCGGTTGGTCGCCGGCGACCATGCCCCGCATGGCACCGCGCGAGCAGCAGGCGCAGACCGTCCAGCCCAAGGCCATTCACATCGCGCCTGAGACCGCGGTGGCGGTCAGGCTCGATCGGAAGCCGGGCGTGCTCGCGGAGATCACCGAGGCGCCGATCGCGGCGGTGTTGCCATCCGTCGTGATGGCGCCGCCCACTGCACCGGTCGCGGTGGCTTCGTTTACCGCCCCCGCCGAGATGCCGCCGCTCAAGGCTCCCGCCGCGAGGGCGCCGCTCAGCGCACCTGCCGTGAGATCACCCCTTGCGCCTGCCGCCATGACGCCGTTCACCGCGCCCGAAGTGAGGCCGCCGCTCGCGGTGCCTGCCGCGACGTTGCCGAAGTCGGCGCCTGCGGCGATGGCAACGCTCCTCCCGCAGTTCGCCCCGCCGGCCGAGGAAATCGTCGCAGCCGCCGAGCGCGTCGTCGAATTCACCTTCAGCCTCGACGGCCTCGAAGCCAAATACCCGCTGCTCAGAAACGCGTTCTAAGGCGGTGGGTGAGGCCCGAGCAGAGTCGGCTGCCTCTCTCGCCCCGTCGTCCTGAGGTGTGAGGCATGGGACGTAGCGCGTCCCATAGGGAGTCTCGAAGGAGGTACGGTCCGTCCGCCGGTTACGCGCCTAACGTCGCACCGCATTGCCGCCGACCACAAGCTGCGCGAAGCGTTGCGCCCCTTCGGCCGACAGATCCGACGTCACCGCCTGCGCGTGGTCGAGCCCGACCACGGCGCCGCGTGGCGTTTCCGAGATCATGTTGTTGTTCACGAGCGCGGTGCCCGCGCCCGGCACGACCGAGACCCCGATGCCGGCCAGCGCCTTGCGGATCACGTTGCCTGTGATCGCGACGTCGCGCAGATATTTGCCCCAGCCGGCGACGATGCCGTAGGAGGGCGCATTCTCGATCAAATTGCCGGTGACCGATGTGTCAGCCTCGATGTAGATGCCGACGCCGGCATCGTCGTCCGGTGCGGTGCCGATTGGCCGCTTCGGGATCAGATTGCGGATGATGTTGCCCTGGACCACCGCGATGCGGCCGCCCTCGTTGAAATTGCACACGGAGACGCCGACGGCGGCGCCATCCACCGTGTTGTTGGCGATCACCGCGGCTTCGAACGCAAACTCCGAATAGAGCGCGACCTCGCGCACGTCACTGACGCTGTTGCCGGTGATGTGGATGTTCGAGGCCGAGTTGCCGCGCACCGCCGAATAGTCGCAATTCCTGATGCGGTTGCCGCGCACGATCACGTTGCCGGCGCGAAACGCGTTGATGGCGTTGCCGTACTGGCCGGAGCCGCCGGGACCTGCCTTGATGTCCTCGATGCGGTTGTCGGCGACCAACGTGCCGTCGTCGCCGATCGCGGTGCGCAGGATCTCGATGCCATTGTCGTTGGTGCCGATGATGGTGTTGCGCGAGACGCTGAGCCCCCTGGCGTCGAACGAGACCACCGCAGTCAACGCGATGTTGGTGAAGATGTTGCCGGAGACGTCGCCTGCGACCTGCTCGAGCCAGATGCCGCTGCCGCCCGATTGCGTGATCTGGCAATCCGACATGCGCACATCTCGTCCGCCGAGAACATGGATCAGGCCCCGCCGGGTCGGCAGCGGAATGTTGCCGCCGTCGAAGGTGATGCCGGTGAGGCCGATCGCATCGGAGCCATCGCTCTGGATCATCGAGGCTCCGCCCGTGAAGACCAGCCTGGTCGCACCGCGCACGCCGATCAGTTGCGACCCGTTCGGCAGTCGCAGCAATCCGCTGCGATAGACGCCCGGCGGCAGCGCCAGCGGCATTTGCGCCCGCGCGGCCTCGTCGATCGCGCGCTGCAGCGCGCGTGTCTGATCCTCGCTGCTGCCAGGGCGAACGCCATATTGCGTGGCGTCGCGCCCGAGCAGGGACGTCAGCGGCGCCGCGCGCGCAGCGTCGGCCGGCATGGCGAGCGCGCCGGCGATGCCCGCGGTCGAGGCTCCGATGAGATGACGGCGATTGAGGTCCATAATGCGTCCTCCGGCGGACGCGGGAGGTCCGCAGCGGTTTCGTAGCCCAGCGCGGCGAGGGCCGTGAGGATTGTTCGCGGTAGGGTTAAATGTTTACGCAAAGACGGTGCTGTAGGGTGGGTTAGCCTTGCGGCTGCGCGAAGCGCAGTCCGTCAGGCGTAACCCACCACGTTCTCTATCCGCAGAGACAGAAGAGGTGGATAACGCTTCGCTAATCCATCCTACGAGACCGGCGTGTTCCGCCGCTTCCGCGCCAACTGCACCATCTCCATCAACATCGCTTCCCCCGCATCCACCAGTTCCTCCAGCGTGATTCGGGCTGAGCCCTTGCGCCGCACGGCGCCGCCGCGCGCCAGCAGCGGAATGTGGATGAAGGCCGCAAGCTTCGGCCCGCCCGACCTGACGTTCTCGATCGCGCGCCAGCTCAGGTAATTGCAGAGATAGGCGCCGGCATCGCGCGAGGGGCGCGCGTCGATGCCGGTGAGGCGCGCGGCGCGCAGCAGCCTTGCGGTGTGCGGGCCGAACGTCATCGCATCTGCATGGCCGGCGATGCCGCGCTTGCTCGAGCGCGTGTTGGCGGCATCCGGCCAGAGCATCGTGACGGCGTTGCGGGCGCGGGTCTCGATCCGCAGATAGGGCGTGCGCGCCGCGAGGCCGAACATCAGGAGCGCGTCGGGCTTTTGGGCGGCGAGCACGTCAGGCAATTGCCGGTCGACGGCAGCATAGGTGACCGGGAAGATGTGGCTCGACAGCTCGACATCGTCGAGCGCAGGCCGGCGCAACTGCATCAGCCGGGCCACCAGCGCCTGGGTCGGATTGTAGGGCGCGCCCGGAAATGGCCCGAAGCCGGTGAGGAGAATGCGGGGCCCGGTCATTGCAGCAACTCCAGAATGCGCTCGGCGGCGAGCGCCGGCGTGAGATGGCCCTCGGCGACCTCGGCCTCGATCTTCCGGACCTTGGTCCGCACCGACGCTTCGCTCCGCAACCTCGCCAGCATGCGCTGCTCCAGCATCGACCACATCCATTTCACCTGCTGGTCGCGCCGCCGCGCGGCGAAGTCGCCGGACGCATTCATCGCCTTGCGGTGGTCCAAAACCTTCTGCCAGAGCTCGGTGATGCCGGTGCCGGCCAGCGCCGAATAGGTGACAACGGGCGGGTGCCAATGCTCGGATCTCGGCGCCAGGATGTGCAGCGCGCCGCGATAATCCGCGGCGGTGATGTTGGCGCGCTTGAGATTGTCGCCGTCGGCCTTGTTGATGGCGATCATGTCGGCGAGTTCGACCAGGCCCTTCTTGATGCCTTGCAGCTCGTCGCCGCCGCCCGGCAGCATCAGCGCCAGGAAGAAATCCGTCATGTCGCACACTGCGGTCTCGGACTGGCCGATGCCGACGGTCTCGACCAGCACGACGTCGAAGCCGGCGGCTTCGCAGAGCAGCATCGCCTCGCGCGTCTTCGCCGCGACGCCGCCGAGCGTGCCCGAGGACGGCGAGGGGCGGATGAAGGCATCGCTCGATGCCGACAGCCGCGCCATCCGCGTCTTGTCGCCGAGAATCGAGCCACCGCTGCGTGCCGAGGACGGATCGACCGCGAGCACCGCGACCTTGTGGCCCTGCTCGATCAGATACGTCCCGAGCGCATCGATGGTGGTAGATTTGCCGACGCCGGGCGAGCCGGTGATGCCGACGCGAAACGCCTTGCCGGTGTCGGGCAGGAGCATCTGCATCAGCTCGCGCGCCAGCGCCTGATGATCGCCGCGCCGGCTCTCGACCAGCGTGATGGCGCGGGCAAGCGCCGCGCGGCTGCCGGCGCGGAGCTCCTTAGCGAGGGTCTTGATGTCGAGATTGGTCTTCTGAATCATGCCCTGATGTACAACGGTCGGCCGACGCAGGCGAGAGGTTCGCGCCCGCGCTCCGATTGCCCCATCAGGGTGCCTGGGCTACTTCGCTCAGAGTTGCAGGCCTTCCCTTGATCCCGCGCCACAGCATGGTACCCCAGATCAGCAGTGTCACGATTCCCAGGGTCGCGGCGATCGGCCGCTCGAAGAACATGATGAACGCCCCGTCTGCCTTGATCATTGAGGTCATGAAGTTTTGTTCCAGCATCTCGCCCAGGACGAGTCCCAGGATGGCCGGTGCGATCGGGAAGCCGTGCTCTTCCATCAGCCAGCCGATCAAGCCCAAGACCACCATCATGATAACGCCATAGACCGAGTTGGTCATGGCATAGGATCCGACCACGCAGAACATCAGGATCACCGGCAGGAGCACGTTCCGCGGCACCCGCAACAGCTGCTTGCCGCCCTTGATCGCAATCCACCCCAGCGGCAGCATCAGAATGTTGGCGAGAATGAATATGATGAACACGGCGTAGATGAACTGCGGGTTCTGCAGGAACACGGTCGGTCCGGGATTCATCCCTTTCATGTAGAGAACGCCGATCACGATCGCGGTGATGGAATCGCCGGGAATGCCGAAAACCAGCGCCGGGATCCAGGCGCCCCCGAGTGCGGAATTGTTGGCCGAAGTCGCGTCGACGATACCTTCGATATGGCCGGTACCGAACTTTTCCGGCTCTTTCGAAAAGCGCTTCGAGATCGCGAACGAGATCCAGGCCGCGATGTCAGCGCCGGCTCCGGGGAGTGCACCGATCAGGACGCCGATGGTCGACCCGCGCAGGAAGTTGAACCAGTAGCGCTTGAAGACGCCGAAGACGCCGCTGAATATGTTGCCGATCTTTTGCGCGATGACGGCTCCCGTTGCATCGGCGTGGACCATGCCGCGGAGCAGTTCGGACAGCGCGAACATGCCGATCATCGCAGGAATGAAGCTGATGCCTTGCAGAAGTTCGACGCTGCCGAAGGTGAAGCGCGGATAGCCTGCTGCGGGATCAATGCCGATGCAATTGACGGCGAGTCCGAACAGCAGGGAGGTAATTCCCTTCAGTGGTGCGTCACTGGTCATGAAGACGGCACAGGTCAGGCCGAGCAGGGCCAGCCAGAAATATTCGAACGACGAGAAATTGATCGCTACCTCGGCCAGCGCTGGCGCGCACACGATCAGGATGGCGACGCCGACGAAGCCACCCAGCACGGAGAACACCAGATTGACGCCGAGATTGAGGTCGAGCTGCCCGTTCCTGGACATCGCATAGCTCTCGTCCGTGTAGGCGGCTGACGCCGGCGTACCTGGAATGCGGAGCAGTGCCGCCGGAATGTCGCCGGCGAAGATGGCCATGGCGGTTGCGGTGACGATCGCGCCGAGTGCCGGCACTGGGTCCATGAAGAACGTTATCGGTACGAGCAGCGCCGTCGCCATCGTGGCGGTGAGACCCGGCATTGCGCCGACGAACATACCAAACCCCGCCGATGCCGCGATGACCCAGAGAACGTAGGGATCGAAGATCAGGCGGCTCGCTTCGAGCAGGGCGTTCATGGCGACCTCAGAGAATCAAATTCAGCCAGCCACGCGGCAGCGGCACACGGAGCAGCGTGGCGAAGAACCAATAGATCGTGAAGGTGCCGACCAGCGCAGTGACTGCGGCGATCCACGGCCGCACGCCGAGCCAGAGAAACAGTGTAACGAGAAACAACAGCGCGAGCGGAATGAAGCCGACGGTTTCGGCCGCGAAGATGTAGAGCAGCAATAGAACGAGCACGAGAAAAAACGTGGCAAGGCGGCGTGGTTCCTTGACCCATGGCGCGAGCTCGACCCACGGTGCGCCCATGCGCCGCGCGGTCAATCCATTCCATATCAGGATCCCGCCGCAGACGATCAATCCGGCACCCAGGATGCGCGGAAACAGCGATGGGCCGTACTTTTGTCCGGGAAAGTCGGGGAAGCTGGCGGTCAGGGCGATCATCACAATGGAGAGAATGATGAGCACCACGCCGGCGATGGCATCGTTGGCGCGCAATGGCGGCTCCCTGGGATCGAAGCGAGACGCGCCGCGGACGGCGCGGTCTCGAAGTCTGGGCGGTTACGGTCTTTCGGCCGGGCTTCAGGTCTTTGCGATACCGGCAGCCTTCATGGCTTCGCCCATCTGCGCGTCCGACTTGTCCATGAAAGCGGCGTAGCCGGAGGCGTCATTCCATACGACGCCGAAGCCGCGCGACGACATGAACTCGTTGTATTCCTTGGACTCGAAGATCTTCTTCAGCGAAGCCGTCAGTTTGGTCGCGATCGGTTGCGGAAGCCCCTTCGGCCCGGCGAAGCCGCGCCAGGCCCCGGTCGTATAGTCGACGCCCATCGCCTCCTTGAGGGTCGGCACATCAGGGAACGTCGCTGCGCGCTTCGGGGCCATGATGGCGAGGCTGCGTGCCTTGCCAGCGTCGATCATCGCGCGGGCCTCCGGGATGGAGCAGGTGGTGAAATCGATGCCGCCCGCGGCAAGATCCTGCATCGCCGGAGCCGCACCATTGGAGGGCACCCATGCCACTTGGTTCGGCGGCAGGCCCATGGCCTTCAGCCAGCCCACCAGAGCAAGATGCCAAATGCCGCCCTGACCGGTGCCGGAGGCCTTGAACTTGCCGGGCGGGGAGGCCTTGATCGCGTCCGCAAGGTCCTTCACGGTCTTGTACGCCGAATCCGCCTTGACCTGGATCCCCGGAGGATCCTCGTTCATCAGAGCCAACGGTGTGAAATCTTTAGGCGTGAGCTGGGTCAGACCGGCCCAGTGCATCATCGCGATTTCCACGGTGATGATGCCGAGCGTGTAGCCGTCCGGTGTGGCGGTCGAGATCGCGGAATGGCCCACCACGCCGGAGCCGCCCGTGCGGTTGACGACGTTCACCGGCTGGCCGAATTCCTTTTCGAGGAGCACGCCGACGATGCGCGCGGTGGCATCGGTTCCCCCGCCGGCACCCCAAGGGCAGATCAGCTGGATTGGCCGGGTGGGATAGGCGTCATCGGCGAACGCGGGCTTGAAGCCGAAAGCGGCGGATGCCGCGACGGCGGCAGACGAAGCCGCAAAGGTGCGGCGCGAAATCTTGGACATTGAATGCCTCCCAGCGGCGCCCGTGACGCCGGGCGCTCTTGTCAATGAGGGCATTCTAGTCGGCTTTGCGGCGGCGCTGCAAGGTAGCGCTACCAAGGAAACCTCCATGTTGTGCGAAAGCTGGAAGCCCATCGAGTGGGCAGTCGGAAATCGGGTGGGTTCTGCCCGCGCCAATCACCAACCTCAGCGCGCAACGCCCGTCCGCGATCCAGTTAGCGATCGTTCACGGCTCGTCCGCGTCGCCCTTCGGCCGCGCGCCGCCGAAGATTCGCGTGCCTTCTGCGCTGAGATACGGCTTCAGCGCCTCCCAAGGCACGAATGCAACATACTTGCCCTCGGCGTAGGGACCGACGGCGTAGGGCGGATAGTGAAAGGTGAGGCCGGAGCTTTTGCCTGCTTCAGTTGACGGCGCAAGGGTCACCGCGCCGATCTTGAGCAGGCTCGGTTCCACGCTCTTGAACCATTCGTCGGTTGCGGTCTCGCCGGCACCGCGCTTCTTCTTCTCGGCCTTGAGAGAGGTGATGATGGCCGTCACCATCGCCTTCATGGCCGGACCCTTGTCGGCGGTCTCGGTGAAGAACGGGCGGATCGAGATGCGCTTGTTCGCCGCCTTGTCCCACAGGATCGTGTTCACGTCCGAGTTGGGATGCGCGCCGCGAGTGTTCATGTAGTCGTTGCGGAGGATGCTGACATAGCGATCGGCGACGACCGAGCGGATCTCATATTTGCGCTCGAAGTCCCAGCCGCCGTCCGTGAAGAACTGTGGGTCCGCTTTGCGGGCGGCGGCAGCTTCCGCGGCATTCTTGTCGAGCCACTTCTTGCCTTCGGCCAGGCAATCCGCCGCCAGCGCCGCATCCGCCTTGATCCTGTCGTCGAGGAAGACGCGCGCCTCGATGCTCCTGGTCCTGACGACGGCGTCGGGCTTGGGGTCGGCGGCGTGGGCGATGCCGAACAGTGCGCTGCAAACTGCGGCCGCAGCCAGCGCGCGCATGAACGTTGGCGCGAGAAACATCACGCAAATCCTTCTTGCCGGAAGTTCGAGCGACGGCTACTCCGCCGCCTCGCTATGCCCCAGCCGCGCGTTCAGCTTGCGGATCAGCTCCTCGGCGGCGTCCGCGATCACGGTCCCCGGCGGAAAGATCGCCTCCGCTCCGGCGGCGTAGAGCGCGTCGTAATCCTGCGGCGGCACCACGCCGCCGACGATGATCATGATATCGTCGCGGCCCTGCTTCTTCAGCGCGGCCTTCAATTCCGGCACGGCGGTGAGGTGGGCGGCGGCGAGCGAGGAGACGCCGAGAATGTGGACGTCGTTCTCGACCGCCTGCCGCGCGGCTTCGTCGGCAGTGGCAAACAGCGGCCCGATGTCGACGTCGAAGCCGATGTCGGCAAAGGCAGACGCAATCACCTTCTGGCCGCGATCGTGGCCGTCCTGGCCGATCTTGGCGACCAGGATGCGCGGGCGGCGGCCTTCCGCCTCCTCGAACGCGTCGATCAGCGCCTGAACCTTCTCGACCTGGTTGCCCATGCTGGACGCCTCCCGCTTGTAGACGCCGGTGATGGATTTGATCTCGGCGCGGTGCCGGCCGAACACCTTCTCCATCGCGTCCGAAATTTCGCCGACGGTCGCCTTGGCCCGCGCCGCATCGATCGCGAGCGCGAGCAGATTGCCGTTGCCTTCGCCGGCCGAGCGCGTGATCGCCGCGAGCGCGGCGTCGACGTCCTTCTGGTTACGCTCGGACTTGAGCCGCTTGAGCTTGTCGATCTGGAGCCGGCGGACATTGGTGTTGTCGACCTTCAGGATCTCGATTCTGTCCTCGTCGGTCGGCTTGTACTTGTTGACGCCGATCACCGCCTGCCTGCCGGCGTCGATCCGCGCCTGCGTCTTGGCGGAAGCCTCCTCGATGCGCAGCTTCGGCAAGCCGGCCTCGATCGCCTTGGCCATGCCGCCGAGTTCCTCGACCTCCTGGATGTGGCTCCACGCCTTCGCCGCGAGGTCGCGCGTGAGCCGCTCGACGTAGTACGAGCCGCCCCAGGGATCGATGATGCGGGTGGTGCCGCTCTCCTGCTGCAGGAACAGCTGGGTGTTGCGGGCGATGCGCGCCGAGAAGTCGGTCGGCAGCGCCAGGGCCTCGTCGAGCGCGTTGGTATGCAGCGACTGGGTGTGGCCCTGCGTTGCGGCCATGGCCTCCACCGTGGTGCGCATCACGTTGTTGAAGACGTCCTGCGCGGTCAGCGACCAGCCCGAGGTTTGGCTGTGCGTGCGCAGCGAGAGCGAGCGCGGGTCTTTCGGGTTGAACGGCTTCAGCAGCTTCGCCCAGAGCAGGCGCGCGGCGCGCATCTTGGCGACTTCCATGAAGAAGTTCATGCCGATCGCCCAGAAGAACGACAGGCGCGGCGCGAAGCGGTCGACGTCGAGGCCCGCGGCAAGGCCGGCACGTAAGTATTCGACGCCGTCGGCGAGCGTATAGGCGAGCTCGAGATCCTGCGTCGCGCCGGCCTCCTGCATGTGATAGCCGGAGATCGAGATCGAATTATACTTCGGCATCTTCTGCGAGGTGTAGGCAAAGATGTCCGAGATGATCCGCATCGAGGGCGCTGGCGGATAGATGTAGGTGTTGCGCACCATGAACTCTTTCAGAATGTCGTTCTGAATGGTGCCTGAGAGTTTCTCCGGCGGCACGCCCTGTTCCTCGGCGGCGGCGACATAGAGCGCGAGGATCGGCAGCACCGCGCCGTTCATGGTCATGGACACGCTCATCTGGTCGAGCGGAATGCCTGCGAACAGCGTGCGCATGTCGTAGATGGAATCGATGGCGACGCCGGCCATGCCGACGTCGCCGCCGACGCGCGGATGATCCGAGTCATAGCCGCGATGGGTGGCGAGATCGAACGCGACCGAGAGGCCCTTCTGCCCCGCAGCCAGGTTGCGGCGGTAGAACGCGTTGGAATCCTCCGCCGTGGAGAAGCCGGCATATTGCCTGACCGTCCAGGGCTGGTTGACATACATCGTCGGATAGGGGCCGCGCAGGTAAGGCGCGATGCCCGGATAGGTCTCGAGGAAGTCGAGCCCCGCGATATCAGCCTCGCCATAGGCGGGCTTCACCAGAATGCCCTCGGGCGTCAGCCACGGTTCAGCGCTGCCTGATGGCGCGGCTGTGGCGGCTCGCTCGAAACCGATATCGGCAAAATTGGGAATGCGGCTCATGGTTTCAACCATATCATAAGCGATCAATCATGATCCGGATGCTGATGGCTGACGATGGTCGCCATCTTCTCCGGTCCGTAATTCTGTTGCGTGGTCTGGCTCGGCAGGTTGGCGATGCCGACCACCCAGCCGAGGCGGGATTCTGTGCCGAACTGGCGCGTCGGGATCACCCAGTCGGGGTGGTCGAAGGTGCCGGTCATGATCTCGATCCGGTCGCCGTCGATGCGGCCGAAGCTCAGCGGCGTGCCGCAGGCGGCGCAAAAGCCGCGCTCGGCGATGGTGGAGGAGCGGAAGAACGAGGGCTGTCCCCTGGTCCAGGCGAAGTCCGTCTTGTTGATGTCGGCAAAGGAGGCGAATGGCGCACCTGCTGCCTTCTGGCACATGCGGCAGTGGCAGATCGAGACCCTGGTCGGCGCCGTCATGACCGCAAAGCGCACCGCGCCGCATTGGCAGCCGCCGGTGAGAACGGGTTTGCTGGCGTCCGTCATGGCTGCTCCATCCGTCGATAGGCGTCTTGCAGTGTCGCAAGCGCATCGCCTCCGGCGAAGATGAAACCCGTGACACCGGCGGCCCGCAGCGCCGCCTCGGCATCAGTCGGGCGGCCCGCCAGATAGATATGTCGCCCGCCGGCCGCTTGTAGGGCCCGGGCGGCGGGTTCCGCCTGACCGGTATAGACCTTGTCGCTTGAACAGAGGCATGCAAGCTCCGCACCTGAAGCCTTGAACGCGGCTGCCAATTTGGATGGATCGGCAAAGCCCTCGCTGTCCAGGGCTTCGATGCCGCCGGCTTCGAAGAAGCTCTTCGCGAAGGTGGCGCGCGCGGTGAAATCGGCAGGCGTGCCGAGATTGGCCAGGAACACCTTTGGCCGCGCGCCACGTGCCTTCGACGCTGCGTCGGATTTGTCGCGCAGCGACTCGAACGGTTCCGCCAGCCGGATTGGCGGCAGCGCATCGAATTTGTATGTCTGCTCCCCGTAAGGCGGAAGCGCGATCGGCGTTGTCGTCAGCACGGTGGCTTCGCGCTCATGCAGGTTCGGAAACTCGCTGGCGCCGGTCAGCACGTCGCGGCGCTTTGCGATGTTGGCCTCACGCGCCTTTCGCGCGGCCGCCACTTTGCTCTGGAACACGCCCTGCTGAAGCGCCGCGAAGGCACCACCGGCTTTCTCGCTTTCCTGGAACAGCGCCCATGCGGCCTCGCAAAGCTGTGCCGTCAGCGTCTCGATGCCGCCTGCGCCTGCCGCGGGATCGCTGACCCTGGCGAGGTTGCTTTCTTCCAGCAAGAGAAGCTGGGTGTTGCGCGCCACGCGCCGCGCGAATGGATCGGGCAGGCCGAGCGCCAGCGTATGCGGCAGCACCGTGATCGCATTGGCGCCGGCCAGTCCTGCTGCGAACGTTGCCATGGTCGCGCGCAGCATGTTCACGTAAGGGTCGCGCTGCGTCAGCATGCGCCAGGCCGTGTCGGCGGCAATGAACAGCGGTTTCGGCGTCAGCCCGCAGGCCTGCTCGATGCGTGCCCACAACAGCCGCAGCGCGCGGAATTTGGCCATGGTCAGGAACTGGTCGGCATCCGCGGCGAGCCGCGCATAGACCATGCCCTGCGCCTGCTCGAGGGGAATGCCGGCGCCTTCGATCGCGCGCAGATAAGCGACGCCGCAGGCGAGCACGAAGGCAAGCTCCTGCACTTCCGAGCCACCGGCATCATGGATCACGCGCCCGTCGGCGGAGGCAAACGGTCCCTTGAAGCCGAGCGCGGCAAGGCCCTTGATGGCGCCGGCGAGCGCAGGAACGATCTCGTCCCAGGTGTAGGGGCTGTGGCCCCACGCTGCGGCGGCCGCGAGCGGATCGAGCCCGAAGCGGATGTTGCAGGCTGCCGGATCGAATCCCTTGCTCTTGACATATTCCGCGACATGGATCGCGGCCATCCGCGATTGCGGGCCGATCTGAAGCTCGAGGCCGATGCCGGCGTCGAGATGAATCTCTTTCAGAACCTTAGCGACCGCATCCGCCGAAGGTTCCAGGCCGAAACCATGGGCGCCACTGCCGCCGGCGAACACCAGCGCGAGCCCCGTCGCGCCGTTCTCGAGGTCGGTGAGGGCCTGTGCATTTGCGAGCGCCGCGTCGGGATGGTCGATCCGCTGTACGATCTGCCATGGCGCAGCCGGCGGGCGTCCCACCACGGGCGCAACGCCTTTGGCGCGCGGATAGAGCGGATCGATCTTGATGCCGTCATAGGTCTTGCCGACCAGCTTCTCGAACGGCGCGCCCTTCAGCACGCCGTCGACCAGCTTGCGCCAGTCCTCAGGCGTGGACTTGGGAAAATCCGCCGCCAGCGGCAGGTCGTTAGTCACGGAGGTCATGCGGCGAGGGGCTCCCAAACGTCTCGTTGTTCTCAGGCGAAATTGCCACGGCAGACCGTCCCTGCAAACGGTTGTTTTTGGTTAACCGGTATCCGGAAGCCGCTCAATGCCTTGCGTGGAGACGCTGGCGAGGCCGTCACGCACACGAATACCCGAGATCACGCGCTCGGGCGCGATTTCGGCCAGCGGCACCAGCACGAAAGCGCGCTCGAACAGGCGCGGATGCGGCAGCGTCAGGTCGGGCTTCTGCAAGCTGACGTCGTCATAGGCGATCATGTCGAGATCGAGCGTGCGCGGGCCCCAGCGCCGCTCCTTGGTTCGCGTGCGGCCGAACTTCTGCTCGACTTTCTGCAGCGCGAACAAGAGCGCGTGCGGATCGAGGCCGGTCTCGATCTCGATGCAGGCATTGATGAAGGGATCCTGGTCCTCGTCGCCCCAGGGCGGGGTGGCATAGTCGGACGAGCGCGCGATCAGCGCCGCCTGTGCCATGCCGCAGATATGCGCGATCGCCTTTTTGAACGTCGCGCGGACATCGCCGACATTGCCGCCAAGTGCGATCAGCACGCTCGCCATGTCAGGGATGCCGCGAGCGTGTCAGCATGATGCCGACATCGTCGAAGATCGCGGCGATCGGCGCATGCGGCTTGTGCACCGTGATCTTCACGGCGCGGACGCGCGGGAAGTTCGACAGGATGGCGTCGGCCACGGCGCCGGCTGCGCGCTCCAGCAGCTTGTAATTGGTGTTCTTGAACGCCGCCGTCGTCGTCGCCACGACGTCGGCATAGGACACCGTGTCTGCGAGCCGGTCGCTGCGCGACGGCTCGGACAGGTCGGTATAGAGTTCGAGATCGATGACGAAACGCTGGCCGACTTCGGTTTCGTGATCCATCACGCCATGGCGGGCATGGATCGACAGGCCGGTGACGAAGATCGTATCGGTCATTGCTTGCTCTCGATTGCATGCGCTACCCGCAGGGCCTGCAGGGTTTCGCCGACATCATGGGTCCGGATGATCTTCGCGCCGCGCTGCGCGGCGATCAGGTGGGCCGCGATCGAGCCGGCGAGCCGCTCCGATGGTTCCGACGGCGACACCGAGCCGATGAAGCGTTTGCGCGAGGCGCCGACCAGGATCGGCAAGCCGAACATGTCGAGTTCGCGCAGGCGCGCCAGCGCGGTCATGCTCTGCTCGGCCGTCTTGCCGAAGCCGATGCCGGGGTCGAGCACGATCTTGTCGCGCGCGATGCCGGCCTGTGCGGCGATATCGAGCGAGTGCCGAAAGAACGTCTTCATGTCCGCGATGATATCGATCGCGGGATCGACGCTGTCGCGGTTGTGCATGACGACGACGGGAACGCCTCTTGCGGCGATCAGCGGCGCTATGTCGGGATCGCGTTGCAGGCCCCAGACGTCGTTGGCGATCGCCGCGCCCTGGTCGAGCGCGAAGGCCACCACCTCGGCCTTCATGCTGTCGATCGAGACGGGCGCGCCGAGCGCCACCACGTCGGCCAGCACCGGCTTCAGCCGTGCCAGCTCTTCCGCCGCCGTGACCGGCCGGGCGCCCTTGTAGGGCCGGGTGGACTCCGCGCCGATATCGATGATGTCGACGCCATCGGCGATCATCGCCCGCGCCCGTTCCAGCGCCCGCGCGGGCGCGATGAACGCGCCGCCATCGGAGAAGGAATCCGGGGTGATATTGAGCACGCCCATCACCGCGGGAAGCGGTCGCTCCAGCAGCGTCCGCAGCGCATCAGGCCCGGCCGAGCCGGCCGGCGGGACGGAAGGGGAGGGCGAGGCGTTCATGCGGCCCGCTTTGCGCGGTCGGGCAGGGGGAGTCAAGCGGGGATGGGGTGGGCGAGCGCCGCTCTAGCACCGTCACCCCGGCGCAACGGCGAAGCCGTTGTCGCTGGAGGTGGCCGCTTCTTAGCGGCCCTCGAAGGGCGACGGCCCGGCGCTCTCCGTGCGGATGCGGCGGTGGCCGTGGATCCTTCGAGGCTCGCCGAAGAGGCGAGCACCTCAGGATGACGGAGAGGGAAGTGGGCTAATACGTGATCTTCGGCGGCAGCTTCTTGGCCTTGGCGATGATGTCGCCGACCGACTTCTCGGAAGGCAGGACGCGGACCAGCTTCTTCTTCTCGTTGGCCTCGCGCATGCTCTGCGCCAACCTTGCCGGATTTCGATAGGCGAGCTCCCGCACGGTCGTGACGCCGGCGGCGCGGACCAGGCCGACCTTGGCTCGGCCCATGCCGGGGATGCGCATGTAGTCGGAGACGTTGGCCCATTCCAGCAATTGCTGCTCGCTGATGCCGGTCTTGGCGGAAAGCGCCTTGCGGCCCTTCACGGTGGAGGCGGCCTCGAGCAGCGCGTCGGTCGTGCGGATTCCCTGCGCCTTCAGCTTGTTGGCGGCAAAGGCCGGCAGGCCCTCAATCTCGGAGATCGGATATGTCATGATACTCGATGTGAAAAGCGTCGCTCAGGCGAACTGGCTGAGGCCCGGCGTCCCCGCGATGATCTTGCCCATCTGATCCGCTCCGATTTTGTCTCGCCCGTAGCGGAAAAGTTCACGGGCGACGTTTTGTATGTCGGACATGCCGAGGCCGAGGCCCATTAGGCGCGTGCCGACCGCCATCAAGCCGCCGCCCATCAGCCGCGACAGGCCGCCGCCGCTCCTGGACGCCTCGATTGCAGCTTCCGCTCCTGGGATCTGGTCGATCAGGGCCTGCACGCTCTCGGAAGGACCCTCGCTGCGGAGGAATCCCAGGATGATGCCGACGGTCTTTTCAGCGACAGCACCATCTATGCTGGCGTTTGCCGCCAGCCGTCCGATCAGCTCGTCCATAAGGCCCCTCAGCCGGTTTGCACGCCGGAGTATTGCTTCCGAAAATTGATCTTGAGCCGGTGTGATGTGAAATTCAAGCGATGAACGCATGCGCGGTCGCGATTCATCCTCGAACGCGCGAAAAGTGTTGCACTCGTGCACGAGCCGAGATCGAATCGGCAAGAAATTGCCGCGCTGCGAATACCTCGTTCCTACTTTCGGCTGATGTTGTCCCTTCGTGTCCGACAATGTCACGTGCTCGGGGCGTGCGTTGAATGGTTTTAATCGGTGCGCGACATGCGTTAAACTACGGAACTGGTGCATTTGAGTTTCAATACGCGAAACTCGGCAGAGAGATCAGAGAGAATAATGACCGCACAGGACAGCAAGCTCGGCGATACCGACGACAAGATTTTCGTCGGCAAGGGAAACGAGCAGGCATGGCTGACGTTGGCGCTCGCCAATCGCCACGGCCTCGTCACGGGTGCAACCGGAACCGGCAAGACCGTGTCGCTGCAGGTGCTGGCGGAAGGATTTGCGCGCGCCGGTGTTCCCGTATTCGCGGCCGACATCAAAGGTGACCTCTCCGGAATCTCGGAAGTCGGCGAGGCCAAAGACTTCATTCTCAAGCGCGCCGGCGACATGGGTCTCAAGTTTCAGCCGGACCAGTTCTCGACCGTGTTCTGGGACGTGTTCGGCGAGCAGGGACATCCGGTCCGCGCCACCGTCACCGAAATGGGGCCGCTACTGCTGGCGCGGATGCTCGATCTGAACGAGGTGCAGGAAGGGGTTCTCAACGTCGCCTTCCGCGTCGCGGACGAGAATGGCCTGCCATTGTTGGATATGAAGGATCTGCGATCGCTGTTGGATGCGATCGTTCCCGCCAGTCGCAAGAAGGGACCGGATGCCGAGGAAGATCCGTTAGCCGAGGTCCGCAAGGCCGCGCAGAGCTTCGGCAATGTCAGCAAGGCGACGGTTGGAACCATTCAACGCCAGCTGCTGGTGCTGGAAAACCAGGGCGGAGCGAAATTCTTCGGTGAGCCGGCACTGGAGCTGAAGGACTTCATGAAGACCGATAGCGACGGTCGCGGCATGGTCAACATTCTGGTTGCCGACAAGCTGATGGAGAGCCCCAGGCTCTACGCTACCTTCCTGTTGTGGTTGCTGTCGGAGTTGTTTGAGGAATTGCCGGAGGCCGGCGATTTGCCGAAGCCAAAACTTGTGTTTTTTTTCGACGAAGCGCATCTGCTGTTCAACGATGCGCCGAAGGCGTTGATGGACAAGATCGAGCAGGTGGTTCGTCTGATCCGTTCCAAGGGCGTCGGCGTCTATTTCGTCACGCAGAATCCGATCGAGGTACCGGACAAAGTGTTGGCCCAGTTGGGCGGTCGCGTGCAGCATGCGCTGCGCGCCTTCACACCGCGCGACCAGAAGGCCGTCGCTGCTGCAGCCCAGACCTTCCGGCCCAATCCGAAGCTCGATACGGCCAAGGTGATCACGGAACTCGGCAAGGGCGAGGCGCTGGTGTCCTTCCTCGAGGGCAACGGCACGCCGTCGATGGTGGAGCGGGTGATGATCCGGCCGCCGTCGGCGCGCATTGGACCGATCACGCCGGACGAGCGCAAGGCGATCATGGCTGCAAGCCCGGTGAAGGGCAAATACGATACCGCCGTCGATTCCGAATCCGCCTACGAGATGCTCCAGAAGCGCATCGCCGACACCGCGGCCACGGCGGACAGTCCAGCGGGCGGAAGCGGCGGCGGCATCCTGGGCCAGATCGGCTCGATCGTCGGCACCATCTTCGGCACCAACGTCAAGCGAGGCCGTCTGTCGACCGGCCAGGTCATTGCGCGCGACGTGACACGATCGGTCACCAATCAGGTGATCGGCGGGATGGCCGCCAATATCGGCAAGTCGGTCGGCGGCCAGCTCGGCGGCTCGATCGGCCGCACGCTGGTCCGCGGCGCGCTCGGTGGATTGCTGCGGCGGTAGAGCATGATCCGGAAAAGTGTGCAGCGGTTTTCCGAAAAGATCATGCTCAAACAATAACCTAAAGCGCGATGACGATTCATCCTAATCGCATCGCGCTTTAGGCAGGCCGCCCGACAGGAAGGCAATTCGTCCGCCGAGCTCATCGACCTGTCCCTCGATCCAGGGGCCGAACGTCGCACACATTCAGGTGAGGGGGCTCTCCAAGCCCCCGCGGGTCTGCTACGTCCTGTTTCGTCGCCGCACCGGATCCCCGCCTCGTGACCCCGCCCGCCCCCTTAGCCAAGCCTGATGCGCCGAGACGTCTGTCGCCGCGTGCGCCGCTGGATCTGCTTTTTCTGTTCTGCTGCGTCCTCCTGACGGCTGACGTGCTCGTCCCCGAGATATTCGGCCACGGCAAGACCAAGGATTACGTGCTCTGGTACTGGGCCGGACAGCAGGTCTTGCAGGATGGGCCGCTCTATCCTGCCACGGCCCGCGACTATTTCGACTTCATCTATCCACCACTCCCCGCGATCCTGCTGGCGATTCCGAGCTGGTTCGGCAAAATCCCGCTCTATGTCGTCCTGTCGATCTTGAATGCTCTGGCGTGGTGGTACACCGGGACGCTCTCCCAAGTCATGGCCGGCTCGCACCGCAAGCCTGGCCGCTGGCTGGAAGCGCTGCCGGTGCTGGTCACCGTGGCCTTCGTGTTCGACATGTTCGATCTCGGCCAGCCGAATCTCGTCCTGCTCGCGATGATGCTCTATGGCTTCTGGAGCCTGCGGCATCAGCGGTCGTGGCTCGCCGGCTTCCTGTTCGCGCTCGCCGCCGCAATCAAGGTGTTTCCGATCGCTGTGCTGCCGTATCTGCTCTGGCGGCGGAAGTGGGCCGCCCTCGGCAGCACGATCGCCTTCACCGGCATCCTGCTCTATGTCGTGCCGGCGCCGATCCGCGGTTTCGAGCGCAATGCGGCCGAGCTTGCGGTCTGGTATCAGGGCATGGTCGGGACGAGTTCGGAAAAGGGCTTTGGCCAGCGTGATGAGCAGAACTGGTCGTGGGTCAACCAGTCCCTCATTGCCGTCACGCATCGCCTGGTGCGGCCGATCAACTACAATCAGGACGATCCCAGCAAACCGCCGCGTACGATGAATGTGGTCGAGGTCGACTACAGGACAGCGAACTGGATCGTACTGGCGCTGTCGGCGCTGCTCGGGCTCGGCTTCGTCGCGATCATGCCGCGGGAGGCGCAGCGGACGGAGCGCTCGGACGCCGAGGAGCTCGGCATCCTGTTTTGCCTGATGACGGTGGCCTCGCCGCTGGCGCGGCAATACTACTTCATGTGGCTGTTCTTCCCGATGACGGTGCTGATGCATCGCGCCGCCTTCGACGCGCGGGCGCATGTGCGCCTGGGAACCTGGCTCGCCATGGGTGCCGCCGGCATCCTCATGCTGCTGTCGCTGCCGTGGTTTCCCAAGGTCATCCAGGCCTGTGGCAACAACCTGGCTGCGACGGCCGTCCTCGCAGGGTGCCTCGCCTGGCACATCCGGCATCCGCCGGTTGCGGCTGGCCCCGAGGCCGCGCCGGCGTTAAAAGCGGAGGCACCTTGAGCCCCCGCAATCAGGAACACCACAATGTCCAACACGCAGCTTCAATCCGTGCTCGACCATATCGACAAGGATTTCGACAACAGCCTGGAGCGCCTGTTCTCGTTGTTGCGGATCAAGTCGATCTCGGCCGATCCGGTCTTCGCGGATGATTGCAGGGCTGCGGCCGAGCATCTCGCCAAGGACATCGCCAGCTTCGGTGTCGCGACCGAGGTGAGGCCGACCGCGGGCCATCCCGCCGTCGTCGGCAGGACCGGAGCGGGCGGGCGGCCGCACGTGCTGTTCTACGGCCATTACGACGTGCAGCCGGTCGATCCGCTCGATCTCTGGCATCGTCCGCCGTTCGAGCCCGTTGTCGCGGATCATGCCGACGGCCGCAAGATCATCGTCGCGCGCGGTGCCGAGGACGACAAGGGGCAGGTAATGACCTTCGTCGAGGCCTGCCGCGCCTGGAAGAAGGTGACGGGCTCGCTGCCGGTCGACGTCACCTTCCTGATCGAAGGCGAGGAGGAGGTCGGCTCGAAGAATTTCGTGCCCTTCATCGAGGCCAACAAGCACGAGTTCAAGGCGGACTACGTGCTGGTCTGCGACACCGGCATGTGGGACCCCAACACGCCCGCGATCACGACCTCGCTGCGCGGGCTGCTGTATGAAGAGCTGAAGATCACCGCCGCCAACCGCGATTTGCATTCCGGCGTGTTCGGCGGCACCGCGATGAACCCGATCCGCCTGCTCACGAAAATACTGGGCGGCCTGTTCGACGACGACAACCGCATCACCATCCCCGGCTTCTATGATGGTGTGAAGGAGACGCCGCCAGACATCCTGGAGCAGTGGAAGAAGCTCGATTTCACGCCAGAGACCTTCCTCAAGCCGGTCGGACTGTCGCTCCCGGCTGGCGAGAAGGGCAGGCTCCTGGTCGAGCAGGCCTCGACGCGTCCGACCTGCGACGTCAACGGCATCTGGGGCGGCTATATCGGCGAAGGCTCCAAGACCGTGATCCCGTCACATGCTTCGGCCAAGGTGTCGTTCCGCCTCGTGCAGGGCCAGGATCCCGCGAGAATCCGCAAGGCCTTCCGCGATTACGTATCGGCGCGCATTCCCGGCGACTGCAAGGTCGAGTTCGGCGACCATTCCGCCGCGCCTGCGGTCGCGCTCGACTGGACCATGAAGCCGCTCGCCGCCGCCAGCAAGGCGCTGGCCGAGGAGTGGGGCAAGGAGACCGTGCTGATGGGCTCGGGCGCCTCGATTCCAATCGTCGCCGACTTCAAGCGCACGTTGGGCCTCGACTCGCTGCTGGTGGGCTTTGGCCTCGACGACGACAACATCCACTCGCCGAACGAGAAATACGACCTGCGGAGCTTCCAGAAAGGCATCCGCTCCTGGGCAAGGATCCTCGCCGCGCTGGCGGAGGTGAAATAGGCTGGGTGCGGTAGGGTGGATAGCCGAAGGCGTAATCCACCAACTTCGTTCCGCGTTCGCTGAAACATGGTGGATTACGCTTCGCCAATCCACCCAACGAAGCCCTGAAACAAAAACGCCGCCCGGGATTGGGCGGCGTTTCATTCCAAAAGGCGTAGAGGTTCGTTGGGCGCTACTCTACACCAGATCCAAAATATCTCAAGACCTGTAGCCGGGATTGACGCGGTCGAGCTTGCGCAGCAAGGGCGGCCACACCAGGTTGGTGGCGCGCAACTCGGCGCGGTCGCGATTCGACAGCAGCTCGGTGTTCTTGTCGATCGCGATATCGTCGACCGGATAGATCGGCGTGCCCAGCGCGCGCGTGCGCACCTGCATCGAGCAGGCGCGCTCGAGATGATACATGCGCTCGAAGGCGGAGGCGACCGAGCGGCCGACCGTGAGCGTGCCGTGGTTGCGCAGGAGCATGTGGTTGTGGTCGCCGAGATCCTTCTGCAGCCGCGGCCGCTCGTCGTGGTCGAGCGCGATGCCTTCATAGTCGTGATAGGCGAGGTCGTGGGTGACGAGCTGGGCAGTCTGGTTCAGCGGCAACAGGCCTTCGGCGCTGCTCGACACCGCAGTGCCGTCGAGCGTGTGGAGATGCAGCACGCAGATCGCGTCCTCGCGCACCTCGTGGATCGCCGAATGGATGGTGAAGCCGGCCGGGTTGATGCTGTATTCGCTCTCGGAGAGCTGGTTGCCGTGCAGGTCGACCTTGACGAGGCTCGAGGCCGTGATTTCCTCGAACATCAGTCCGTAGGGGTTGATGAGGAAGTGATGGTCGGGACCGGGTACGCGCGCCGAGATATGGGTGTCGACCAGATCGTCCCAGCCGTACAGCGCGACGAGGCGATAGCAGGCGGCGAGATTGACCCGTTGCTGCCACTCTGCCTCCGTCATGTTCGACGGCACTTCCCTGAGGCGCGCTTCCGCTGGCGACATGGCTGGTCTCTCCGAAACATCGTTGTGCGGGGCGAAAACCTAGTCTTGCTGCGGGCTGGCAGCAAGACGGCCAAAAGCGCGGCAGTTCAGCGTAGCTCGCATGAGCGCAAGGGATAGGCGCGGCTGCCCCGAAGGTCCCGGATATGTGGCGCTCATCCAGGCCGCGACTGCGTTTTTCTTGTGCAGCCCGGAGACCGGGGAAGGAATTTACGGCGCCGGGATCGACAGCAGGCTGGAGATGCCGCGGCCGCGGATGTCGTAGACGCGGGCGAACACCACGTCGTCGCGCTTGATCTCGACCATGACGGGCGCGGTGAGACCCTTGCAGTAGAACTCGCCGAGCGTCATGGCGAAATCGGCCGCGTTGGAATCCCAGCCGATCGTGAAGTCGGGGCCGAGCGCGACCTGGGCCGGGCGTTGCGGACCGCACACCGCGACCTTCCATTTGCGGTTGCTGGGCGGCACTTCCTGGCGCTCGACGAGCTGCTCGCGCAATTCGTCGGAGGCCTGCTTCAGGGCGAGGCCCCAATAGTCCAGCATGAAGCGGTCGTCGGCGCCGCGAACGGTCCCGGCGATGTGGTTGAAATGCGTGTATTGGTAGGGGTGAAGCCGGATCATCTCGGCGAGCGACAGCGCGAGGCCGAAGCAGAAGGTGGCGAGCACGACCGGCTGCCAGGTGCGGTGATTGGCGCGCAGGCGCTCCATGGCCCAGGCGAACGCGACGCCGCCGAGCACCGCCATCGGCGGGATCACGAAGACGAAATGACGGATGCCGTTGTACAACGCCGGGCGCTTCACCATCGCGATCGCGAGCGGCAGGGTCGCAGCCAGCGTCAGCATCAAGAGGATGGTCTTGCGGCGCGCCGGCACCCCGCGTCGCGGCAGCATGGCGAAGGTGCTGAACACGGCGCCGGCCGTCAGCACCAGCATCACCTCCGGCAGCTGCAGCGCGAACAGCGTCGGCAGATAGGACCAGGGCATGTCGGGCACCGACACGATCGCGCCGTCGAACATCTCCTTCCAGGGCTTCTCGAAGAAATGCGAGAAGTAGGTCAGAGCCTCGAAGGGATTGCCTGGCTCCATGATCGACCACGGCCAGATCAGGCCCATCACGAGATAGCCGAGCACGAGGCCGGGCAGCAGCACATAGACGACATGGGCAAAGCGGCGGACCGACTCGCGCAAACCCTCGGTGCGCAGTTCCTCCAGCAGCAGCGGTATGAAGCCGAACACGGCGTAGACGAGTGCGAGCCCGCCGAGAATGCGGCAGCCGAGCGAAAGACCGGCACCCAGGCCGACGATGAGGACCGTGCGCGGCGACGGCCGCGGATATTCCTCGGCGAGACGGACGAGGCCGAGCATCAGGATGATCATGGCTACCGCGAAGGGCGCATCCTTCGGGTTCATGAACATGTGGCCGTAGAAGATCGGGCAGAGCGCGAGCAGCAGGAGCGAGGCAAGACCCGCAAGAGGCCCGCCGATGCGGCGGCCGAGCCGCCACGTCACCGCAAGGCCGATCACGCCGACGATGGCGCCGACCAGGCGGCGCGTCTCGAACAATTCGAGCGGGATGACCTTGTGCAGGAGGGCCGCGACCATGTCGAAGCCGCCGCCATACATGTAGAGATTGGCGAAGGAGAGCGCCGCGGTGTCCTTGAAGCCGGAACCGAACATGCGCAGCAGCAGGTCGGCGTATTCGGCGTGGGTGTAGTCGTCCCAGCCGAGCCCGTAGTCGCGGAAGGTCAAGCCTGCGATGACGGCGACCGCAGCCAGCACCAGCATGGCGAGATCGTCGCAAGTCCGCTCGACCGAGCGCCGGAGGGGCGTGTCGATCACCGAAGTCGTGATGGATGTCATAGCGGTCGGTGCCCCGGGATCCCCTCTTGGCCCTGCCGGTGCGCACGGGCCTGCTCCCCGGACTCCCTATAGCGCAGTTCCATTACCAAGTAATTGGGCATTATAGCTAATATCCTGATGCGACGCAGCAATTCCCGTTCTTCGGATGACCCCGAGCAGTACCGAGCCGGAGCTGAAGGGAATGTGAATAAGTCCCTGATTTCCTTTCCTTTAGGAACACCGCCTACAATTGGCCGTTGGCGTGGAACATCGTATGACGGTATCGTGGCGTAGCGGTTGTCGCGTGTGGATGCGCGGCCGGGGGTGAGTTCGATGAGCTTGGCATTGTTGATCGTGGGGATTTGCGCCGTCCTGGCGGGTCTCCTTGCGGTCATTTTCGGCTTGACGATCAGAGAATTCAGCCTCGGCGGAACTCTCATAATCTCCGGCGTCATCGGCGTCTGCTCCGGAATGTTACTGGTCGGCCTGTATCTCGTGCTGCTCGAGCTCAAGGGCATCGCTCGCCGGCTGGCCGCCGCGATCGCGCCGTCCGATGTTCGGGTCAGGCCCGTGCTGCCGGGCCTCGCCGTGTCAGGCACGGTCACGCCCGAGCCGGCGGCGCCGCCGCCACCGTCCACAGGCCCGCGGCCGTGGCAGAGCGAAGCTGCCGCGCGCGAGCGTCCGCGGGTCGAGGGGCTGCAGGAGGCCGAAGCTCCTGCGCCGCCACCCGCCGCGGAAGCGCCGCGTCGGCGCAACCTGTTGTTCACCTCGACCTCGCGCAAGGAGCGCGAGCGCGCGGAGAAGGCCACCGAAGGCGCGGCGTCGCAGCCACCTGCGGAGGAGCCCGGTGAGGCGCCGGACCATCCGCCCGCGAGCTTTGATGCGGCCTGGCCGAGGCCGGATCGTATGCGCCCGCAGGAGCCGCCGGCTCCTCCCCCGCGCCGTGCGCCGCCGCGTTCCCCCTCGACCTTTGCGGAGGCCGCCCCACCGCCTGCACCCGAACCGCCGCCGCCCGTCGAGCCGGCACCCGTGACCGTGCTCAAATCCGGCGTCGTCGACGGCATGGCCTATTCGCTCTATTCCGACGGCTCGATCGAGGCGCAGATGCCGGAAGGCATGATGCGCTTTGCCTCGATCGACGAGCTCCGCGCCCATCTCGACCAGCGCGGTTGAGGCTGCCGCGCATAGTGAAGCAGCGCCGTTCACCAGTAATCAGCACATCATCGTCCGTTGTCTTATTTGAGCCGAACGTATTGTTGACATGGAATACTCTGGCGTCGTCAATCCCGTGAGACGCAAGGTGGAGGGAGGGCGGCCGATGTCGGACGCGGGGGCCAGGAATTTCATCGAGCTGACGGCAAGCATCGTGTCGGCCTATCTCAGCAACAATCCGACGCCGGCGGCTGAGATTCCGAACCTGATCAGCCAGGTGCATGGCGCCCTGGTGCGGGTGTCGTCGGGCCGCACCGAGGCGGCGCCGCTCGAGCCCGCCAAGCCGGCCGTGTCGCTGAAGAAGTCGATCGCGCCCGATTATCTAGTCTGTCTGGAAGACGGCAAGCGCTTCAAGTCGCTGAAGCGCCATTTGCGCACGCAGTATAATATGACGCCCGAACAATACCGCGAGAAGTGGGGCTTGCCGGCCGACTATCCCATGGTCGCCCCGAACTATGCGGTGGCGCGCTCGCAGCTGGCCAAGCAGATGGGCCTCGGACAGCAGCAGCGAAAGCGGAAGTGATTTCCTACGACGCTTCCGCGAGCGCCTCTTTCGCGTCGGTCTTGATGCGCTCGACCATCGAGCGCAGGCCGTTGGAGCGCTGCGGCGTCAGATGATCGCGAAAGCCGAACTCGTTGAACACGGCGATCGCATCGGTAGCGAGGATCTGCTGCGGCGTGCGGCCCGAATAGAGCGCAAGCACGATTGCGACCAGCCCGCGCACGATATGCGCGTCGCTGTCGCCGCGATATCTCAGGATCGGCTCGCCATTGCTGCGGTCGACCAGCTTCTGGAGCCAGACCTGGCTGACGCAGCCCTGTACCTTGTTGGCGGCGGAGTGTTCCGCCTCCGGCATCGGTTCCAGGGTGCGGCCGAGCTCGATGACATACCGGTAGCGGTCGTCCCACTCGTCCAGAAGCTCGAAATTGTCCCTGATTTCGTCGATCGTCGTCATGCTGGCCCGTGTTCGCGTTCAGGCCAATATAGGGTCGCGAAGCCGTGAAATCGATAGGGTTTGGCCGCTAATTCGCTGGCCCTGGTCCGCGCCATTCGAGCGCAAGGTCGTCCTGGGTCAGGGTATCGCCCGGCGCCTCGCTTGCGACACTGTCGCCTTCGCCGGCCATGGCGATCGAGCCGGTATGGTCGGGCGCCTTCTTGTCGGTCTTGTCGGTCTTCTCGTTCTTGTCGTTGGTGATCTGCTCTTTCTTGTCGTTGATGATCTGGTAGAGTTTCTTGGCGCCGTCCTGGGCCCGCTGGCCGATGATGGTCGCGGCCTGTCCGCCGACCTCGCAGGCGGCCGGCTGGCGTTTGCAGAAATGGGTCATGTCGGAGACGGCCGCAGTCGCAGCCTGCACCGCGTCGGCGGCGCCGATCTGCGGCAGCTTCTCCGATTCGGGCGTCTTGTCCCGCGGCAGGAGCACCAGCACCAGCCCGAGCCAGAATGTGATGCGAAGCAGAAAGCGCATCTTGCGACCTGTCCGTTAGATTCCGCCCGCGGCGATCTCCGCGGAAGCCGGACCTAGCAACTCTCGATAAATCGCAAGTGATTGCCTTGAGCTTAATTCGCGGAAAATTTGCGCAGGATTCTTCGAAGCCGAAGGTGTCGTAAATTTTCGATTGACGCCCGCGATCGTGATTCCGTCGGCCGCCCGCATCCACCAATTCGAAACCATGCGGAGGAAGGTGAAACCCTGTGTTCACCATCCGAACCGAAGACGTCGCCAAATCGTCTAAAAAGCTTCGCGATCGCGCGGTGTCCGGCCGCACGCGGCGTCGCCTTAGCACTCGTTTAAGGTCGCTCTGACACGGTGGCTCAACGACAAGGAGGCGTTCCGGCGCGTCTTCCAAGAGACGATTGAGCCGAAGCGCGAGACCCGTGACAGTTTTGAGTATCATCCGCGATTGTCTCGATGCGCTGCTGCATCCCTCCGCGCGCTACGATGCGCTGATGCGAGCGCGCCATCGTGCCTTCATGGCGCCGCGGCTGCTCGGCAGCCTGGCCGCCTTTGCCGCATTCCCGGTTTATCTCGCCATGCGCGGTGCGCCGAGCGCGGTCGAGGTCGCGGCCTTTGCCTGGCTGATCGCGCCCATCATGCTGGCCTGGTTCCTGTCGCGCACCGGACGCTACGAAGGCGCGCATGTGCTGTCGTCGCTGGCGCTCGCCGGCCTGATCATGGCGGTCGCGCTCACGACGGGCGGCATCCAATCATTCGCCGCGGTCTGGCTGATCGTGGTTCCACTCGAAGCTGCGCTGTCGGCCTCGCGCCGCGTCGCGGCCTTTGCCTCGCTGCTCGCGCTGTCCTGCGCCGGAATGCTGATCCTGATCAGTCAGCTCGGCTGGCTGCCGGTGGAGGAGCCGAGCGCGGCCGAGCGCGGCGTGCTGATGGCCTTCGGCATTGCGTCTGCGACTCTCTATGCCGCGGGGCTCGCCTTCGGCGCGGAATCGCTCGCGCGCACCAGTGTCGCGCTCTTGTCGCGCGAGGAGGAGCGTTACCGCCTGCTCGCGCGCAACATGAGCGACGTGATTTCGCGGCATCAGCGCAACGGGGCCGTGCAGTTCATCTCGCCGGCCGTGGAGGCCATGCTCGGCGTGCAGGTGGCGCAACTGCTCGGCCACGGCCTGTTCGACCGCGTCCATGTCGCCGATCGGCCGGCCTATCTCACCGCTCTGTCGGATGCGGCGCGCGGCGACGTCGCAAGCGTCGAGTTCCGGCTGCGGCGGGAGCCGGTTGGTTCCGAGCGCGGTGAGGTCGATTTCATCTGGGTCGAGATGCGCTGCCGCCCACTCGACCTGGATCTCGGCCGCCAGGATACCGATCGTGACACAACCCGCGAAGCCGAAGTCGTCGCGGTTATGCGCGACGTCACCGACCGCAAGCTTTTCGAGCAGGCGCTGGATCAGGCGCGCAGCGCCGCCGAGACGGCCGATGCCGCCAAGACCCGCTTCCTCGCCACCATGAGCCATGAGCTGCGCACGCCGCTCAATGCCATCATCGGCTTCTCCGAGATGATCGCGCAGGAGCAGAGCCTGATGCTGGGGGCGGCGCAGCGCAAGGAATACGCCCAGCTCATCAACGATTCCGGCCAGCATCTGCTGTCGGTCGTCAACGGCATCCTGGACATGTCGAAGATGGAATCGGGCAATTTCGAGATTGCGTCCGAGCCGTTCGCACCGCGCGCCTCGCTGCTCCATTGCTGCAATCTGCTGGCGCTGAAGGCGCGTGAGAACGATATCGACCTGATCACCGACGCGCCGCAGGACCTGCCCGTCATGACGGGCGATCCCAGGGCCTTCAAGCAGATCGTGCTCAACCTCGTCGCCAATGCGATCAAGTTCACCGAGCGCGGCGGCCAGGTCTGCGTATCAGCCGCGGTATCGGGTTCGCAGCTGACGCTGCGAGTCAGCGACACCGGCGTCGGCATCGCGCCCGACGACCTCAAGCGCATCGGCGCGCCGTTCTTCCAGGCCGGCAGGACCTATCAGCGCCGTCACGAGGGCACCGGTCTTGGACTTTCGATCGTCAAGAGTCTCGTGGCGTTGCATCTCGGCGAATTGACGGTACAAAGCAGGTTGGGAGAGGGCACCGCCGTCACCGTCAAGCTGCCGCTCGTCTACACGCCGCCACAGGTCAAGCCGGCCAATGAGAAGGCGAGCGAGAGCAAGATCGCGACCTTGACGCCGGGGCTGCGCCAGGACCTTCAAGGTCAGGACCTTCACGACCAAACTCACGACCAACCCGCTCTGGTGAAGAAAAGTGCCTAAGAAGTCTGCAAAGGACGACACCGCGCCGCGCCGTCGTGGCGCCAAAGCCGCGGTCGTCGATGTCGAGACCGAACGCAACCTCGTGCTGCGCGTGCTGCTGCACAGCCCCAAGGATACGCTGGCCGGCCTCGTCGCCGCCGCCGCGATCAGTGCGATCGTTGCCAACGCGCTGTTCCTCCAGACCGGCCGGCATCCCGCGCCGATGTTCGGCACAGTGATCAATCTTCCCGCGCCGTCGTCCGTGCCGCTGGCGAACCCGTTGCCGCGTCCGCGCCCCGTCGGCGCCGATAGCTCGCCGCTCGAGCCGCGTGCGACGGAGTTCCGCGTCGAGCCCAAACCGGCCGAGCGTGCCGTCGAGAAGGCGCCCGAAAAGCCCGTCGAGGCGACGGCCTCGACGCGCGCGAACGATCCGATGACGAACCTGGTCAAGGCGACGACCTCGGCGCCGCCCGCGGCCCTGCGTCCGCCGGCGCCGATTCCGGCGCAAAGCCCGGCCGCGCGGCGTATCGCCGGCGTGCAGCGCGCGCTGTCCGAATATGGCTACGGCAATCTGAAGATCACGGGCACGATGGGCGGCGAGACCCAGTCCGCGATCCAGAAGTTCGAGCGCGAGCACAAGATGCCCGTCACCGGGCAGGTGTCCGATCGGCTGCTGCGCGAGCTCGGCGCCGCGATCGGCCATCCCGTCGAGTAGCCGTACCGCCTGTCATTGACGCCGATCAATTCCGCATAGCGCGCGTCCGCACATCAGCTCGGCGTCCGCGGGCGCGGGATTTGCTGGGGATCAATGACAGCCGGCGGATTCGGGGAACATGATCGCTCATCCTCATCAGGGAAGAGAGAGGTCGTCATGTTCAAGGTTTCGATTCTGATCTGGATCATGTTGGGAACCACGTTGGCTGGAATCAGTCTGATCGTGGTGCTGATGGTGCCGAGCCTTGCGGCGGATGCCATCAAGAACATTCCCTACGCCGTGGCCGTGGGATTCGCGCTGGCGATGCCGCTGTCATATTTCGTCGCGACCCAGATTCGCGGCGGCCAGGAGAGCACGCGCAAGGCGTGAGATGGACGAAGTGAGGCTGGCGTGAGACCTCGCGCTGGCCTATCGTCGAGTTCATGCGTTTGAAATCCAACATTTGGGTGGCGGCTTACTTGCGCCGCTGCCAGGCCGAGGGCGTGTTCGGCGCCGTACGACGCCGCGGCGCCGAGGAGGCTGGCGCGGTGTTCGTCAAGGTGTCGCTGCTCGACGGCAATGCGATGCTGTACGCGCCGGCGCCGCAGACTTCTTACGACGACGGCCGGCCCATCGATCGCTTCTTCGTGCCCGTCTCACCGCAGCCTCTGCCGGAGCACACGATCGAGGAGCGGCTGACCAAGGAGATCCGCTTCGATTCCGACGCCTGGATCGTCGAGACCGAAGACCGGGCCGGACGGCATTTTCTGGAATTGGCGAAGATGTAACTGCGGCCGTGTCCCGGACAAGCGGCAACGCGTCAGCGTTGCCGTGCAGAGCCGGGACCTAGAAAGCAGCATGAATCGAAGTGGCAAAATGGGCCCCGGCTCTGCAGCGCACCGCCGAAGAGGTGCTGCGCTGCGTCCGGGGCACAAGGGGAAACGTGTCGCTTGCTGCATTGGCAATGACGAGCTTGGGAGACGTCATGCGCCTCACACATACGGTCAGCGCCTGAGCGCGAGCTGTCAGCGATCCGACGAACCGGTGCCCTTCCGCACCGTCGGGCTGGAGCCGGGCTGCGCGCCCGGCCGCGTCTGGCCCGCGCCGCTACGCGCGCGCTGGCGTTCGCCGTCATGCAGTGCTGCCTGGTACTTTGCGCGCGTGACGGCGAGCGTCGAGCCGCGCCAGGCCGCCAGCATCACCAGCGCCGAGCGGTCGGCGAGGCGGTCGTAGAGCCGCGACAGCCGGTATACGGCGTTCACCGACGTCCCGATCTCCGGCTTGAAGAACAGCAGGATGCGCTGGAAGACGGGGCTCGGCATGTCGAGTGCGCGCGCGGCGACCGCGAGCGCCTCGCCGCTGGTATCGTCGACGATCTGGGCTGCGACGCGCGAGGGCAGGATCAGGCTGTCGCCGAGCTCGAAGGCGAAGTTCTCGACGTCGCCCGCGATCGCCGCCATTTCCAGGATCTGGATCGCGCGCTTGGCGCGCACGGTCGGGATGCGGGGGGCGGCCTTAAGCGGGGTCTGTGCCAGATTGTGCAGGATCATCGCGCGCTCGGAGGCACCGGCGCGGAAGAACATGTCGTGGATCTCGGCCGCCTCCTTCGGCTGCATCGCCATGTCGGCGGCCATGCGCTGCTCGGGCTCGGCGGGCGCGCGCGCCGGAGAGGGAGGTAATGGAACCCTGCGGCCTTCCTGTGCCGCGACCAGCCCGAGCTTCTGCAGGACCGGGACGGGCGTGTGCGGATAGACCGCGAGCCGCGCCTTGACGGCCGCGCGCGTCGCATCGTCGACCTGGTCGATCAGCCGCGTGGCGAGCTCGACGAACTGCCGCTGCTCGTCCTCGCTGTGGGTGCCGGTCTGGACATACAGGTCGGTCAGCACGCGCAGCAGCGTCGGACGGACGTCGACACCTTCGCGACGGGACAGGTTCATCAGCCCGTCGAATCCGGGAAACAGCGACTTGGTCATGGAGGCGTACGCAACTCGGAAAAGATACTTGCGAGCGAACCTAGCGCAGGTTCTTTTAAAGCCTCGTTAAGGAAAATGAGGCGTGAAGCCGGCCCTGCAATTCAGGGCATTGTCGTACCGCAACGGGACGGCGCGGCGCGCCCGTGCGGTTACGGTCCAAGGGCGCGCGTTTACATCCCGTTAACCATGAACTGATCTTAATGATCGCCACGTTGCAGAGGCGCGTTCTGTCGCACGGCAATTGAGAGAGCTGACATGGGGACCATCATCGAATTTCCGGCCGGTCGCCGGGTGGGCTCGTCGGGGGATGTCGCTCCACGCGCGGACATGGGAACGGTCGTGATCCTTCCCGTGATCCGGATCGAGCGTGAGGCGGACGAAACCAGCGGCGATCGCGGGCCGGAGCAGGGCGCAGCGCCGGGGCGCCGTCGTCGCCGCCGCTGACATCCGGCTTCACGCAATGCCGGAATCCATTCGCCAGATCCGGCCCGTCCTCTCGGCCGTCCTGCTCGTCGTGCTTGGCGCGGGGCTGTGCGCCTGCAGCGGCGGCGATTTCGGCCGCACCCGCGCCGACATGCGCAGCGACGACATGCACCGCTGGCTGGGCGCGGAGGTCACCTCCAGCGTCGGCCTGCAGCCCTCGCAATTCCAGCTCACCGACGAGGAGCGCCAGCTTCGCGATCTCGCCTATCCCATGATCGAGCCGCCGCTGTCGCGGCCGGCCTGGAAGAGCGTGTTCGGCGACTACAAGGCGCTGCCCTCGCCCTGGCGGCAGAAGGTCGTGTTCGACCGCACCATGTACGGACGCACGCTGATCGACGAGCCGCACCGCTCGCATTCCTCGCGCTATGCGCAGCTGATCGAGGACGTTCGCAACGACATCACGCGGTTCGAGCCGTTCTTCGGCAGCGCGATCCGTGTCATCGATCTCGACAGGAAGCGCGATGCCAGCATGGCGCGTGTCTCCGCGCTCTCGCCAAGGGAGAGGGACGATGCGGTCGCGCGCATGCAGGAGAACTCGCTGATCATCCAGTGGGTGCAGCAGTGCCTGGAGCAGCGCATCTCGTCCTACCGCTGGGCTCTGGAACGCCTGGTGATCCAGGCTCCCGACGGCATGGCCGCCGATGCCGACCGCCTGATCGGCGAGCTCGCCGCGCAGACCGCCAATCCCCCGGTCGCGGCACAGCCGCCCTACGGCCGGGCGGTCGTCTCGAAGGGCTGACCGCGTCAGCACGAAAAGCTGATCTTCGCGAGAGGTCGCGCGAGCCTCTGCGCGCCGGGCAATCAGCCGGCGCGAGGAGGCGCCGCAAGCCTATCGCGCTTCGACCACCTCGCCGTCTTCTTTCACGAAGCGGCCGACGGGATTGTCCAGGAGATCGATCACGGCTTCCGACGGCCGGCACAATCGCGCGCCCTTTGGCGTCACCACGATCGGACGGTTGATCAGGATGGGATGGGCGAGCATATGGTCGATCAGCTCGTCGTCGGACCATTTGGGGTCATCGAGGCCGAGGTCGCGAAAGGGCGTACCTTTCTCCCGCAGCAGCGCGTGAGCGGAGATCCCCATGGCCTTGATGAGCTCGACCAGCCTCTCGCGCGACGGCGGCGTCTTCAGATATTCGATGACGACAGGCTCGACACCGCTCTGCCGGATCATCGCCAAGGTGTTTCGCGAGGTGCCGCAAGCCGGGTTGTGATAGATCGTGACGCTCATCGACGTGTCTCCGTGACTGGCAGACCGGCATCCATCGCTGCCGCACCGCCGCCGGCAAATGATGAGCTCATTGGCGGGCCTCGGCAGCCGTCGGGACTTTGCCGGTCCCCGCTTCGTACCAGCCCCGCGTGGCCTTGACGATGCGGACGACGGACAGCATCACCGGGACCTCGACGAGGACGCCGACCACGGTCGCCAGCGCCGCGCCGGAGTCCAGGCCGAACAGGCTGATCGCGGCGGCGACCGCCAGCTCGAAGAAGTTGCTCGCGCCGATGAGGGCAGCCGGAGCCGCGACGCACCAGGCCACGCCGAACCGCCGGCTCAGCCAATAGGCCAGGCCCGCATTGAAATAGACTTGCACCAGGATCGGGACGGCAAGGATCGCGATGACGCCGGGCTGCCTGACGATCTGCTCTCCCTGGAAGCCGAAGAGCAGCACCAATGTCGCGAGGAGCGCGACAAGCGAGAGAGGCTGCAGCATCCGCATGACGCGGTTGAAGCTGGCGTCGCCGCCTCGCAGCAGCATCTTGCGCCACAGCTGAGCGACGATCACGGGAACAACGATGTAAAGCAGGACGGACAGAAGCAGCGTGTCCCAGGGGACGCTGATCGAGGCCACTCCGAGCAGCAACCCCACGAGCGGCGCGAACAGGAAAACCATGATCACGTCGTTGAGTGCGACCTGGCTCAGAGTGTAGTGGGGCTCCCCTTCGCACAAATTGGACCACACGAACACCATCGCAGTGCAGGGGGCAGCCGCAAGCAGGATCAAGCCGGCGATGTAGGACGGGATCTGGTCGGACGGCAGCCACGGTGCGAAGACGTGACCGATGAAAAAGGAGCCCAGCAGCGCCATCGAGAACGGCTTCACGGCCCAATTAATGAAGAGAGTGACGCCGACGCCGCGCCAATGCTCGCGGACCTGGCCCAGTGAGCCGAAGTCGATCTTCAACAACATCGGCACGATCATGAGCCAGATCAGTATCGCGACCGGCAGGTTGACCTTGGCGACCTCGGCGGCTGCAACCGCGCCGAAGAAGCCGGGCATGACGTGCCCCAATGCGACGCCGACCACGATGCACAGCGCGACCCACAAGGTGAGGTATCGTTCGAAGATGCTCATGGTCACGCCACGTCGCTCTTGCCGGAGGTTGCCCCCTCGGAGCGGCCGATTTCCCGCAGCTTGGTCCCCAGCGAAAGCCGGTCGATGCCGCTGAGGGGCAGGTTCACGAACGCGCCGATGCGGTTCTTCAGGTAGCGGAAGGCCGTCGAGAAGGCCGCAAGTCTTTCAATCTCGGTGCCTTCGACGGCCGCAGGATCTTCGATGCCCCAATGCGCAGTCGTCGGTTGACCCGGCCAGACCGGACAGGATTCACCGGCGGCATTGTCGCAGACGGTGAAGACGAAATCCATTACCGGCGCATCGGGCGCGGCGAACTCCAGCCAGCTCTTCGAGCGCATCCCGTCGGTCGGGTAGTCCATGCTCTGCAGCGTGCGCAGCGCCAGCGGATGCACGGCGCCTTTCGGCGTGCTCCCCGCGGAGAAGGACCGGAAACGCCCGGCACCGTCCTTGCGAAGGATCGATTCCGCGAGCACGGAACGGGCCGAATTGCCCGTACAGAGGAACAGCACATTGTAGACGCGGTCAGGCATGGACCTTCTTCCTTCGCTTGGGAGCGCAGCACGATTGCAGAGTCTCGACGACAGGCTCGCAAACCTCCGGTCGTCCGCCGCAGCAATCGCGCAGCAGGAAGACGGCGACGTCGCGAAATTCACCGAGGTTGGCGCGGTAGACGATCGAACGGCTGTGTCGCTCGGACATCACGAGGCGCGCGCGGCTCAGAATCGACAGATGCGCCGAGAGCGTGTTCTGGGGGACTTCCAGCAGACGTGCGAGATCGCCGGCCGCAAGACCGCCGGGCTCGTGTCTAACCAGCGCCCGGAACGCCTCCAGACGGGTCGGTTGAGACAGCGCGGCGAGCGCCAGGACGGCTTCTTCTGTTTCCATATATCCAGATTTATGGAATTGTTCGGGCGGCGTCAACCTGAAATCCGCGACCTCGTGAGCAATATTTCGAATATTCTAGAAATAGCGTTTGACAGATGATGTGGCACGGGTGCATCCTGGCCTCATGAAGATCGATGACGCAGCCGCGCGTTTGGAGGCCCTGGGCAATCGGACCCGGCTTCAGATCTACCGCGCATTGGTCCGGGCCGGGCACGCGGGCATGCCGGTTGGCCGCTTGCAGGACAAGCTGAAGATCCCGGCGTCAACGCTGTCGCACCACATCAAGACCCTGGTCGCGGTCGGACTGGTCAGTCAGGTCAGGGAATCGACGACCCTGATCTGCCACGCCAACTTCGACGCCATGCGGGGCCTGGTCGACTATCTGGTCGCGGAGTGCTGTGCGGACGAAGCCGGATGCAAGGACGCTCAGACGGCAGCCTGATTCATTTGGCAGTTTATTCCATAATTCTAGAACTACAGGAGAAGTCGGAATGAACAAGACTGTCGCCATCATCGGGGCGGGGCCGGTCGGTCTCGCCGCCGCCGCGCATGTGCTCGAACGCGACATGTCGCCCGTCGTGCTCGAAGCCGGACCCGAGGCAGCGCATGCGGTGCGGCAGTGGCAGCACGTCCAGCTCTTCTCGCCGTGGGAATTCAATGTCGACAAGGCGGCGGCGCGCCTGCTCGCGCCGACGGGCTGGAATTCGCCCGATCCTCAATCCTATCCGACCGGCGGCGAGCTGATCGAGCGCTACCTCGCGCCGCTCGCAACGCGAACGAAGCTGCGCGAGACGATCCGGACGTCGAGCTGCGTCACGGCGATCAGCCGCGTCGGCTTCGACAAGGCGAAGACCAGGGGCCGCGAGCAGGCGCCCTTCGAACTCCGTTATCAGAACGGCAAGGGCCCCGAGGTGCTTCGCGCCGACGCCGTCATCGACGTGTCAGGCACGTGGTTCTCGCCCAATCCGGCCGGCAGCAACGGTCTGCCTGCGATCGGCGAACGCGAGCGCAGCGATCGCATCGCCTATGGCATGCCGGATGTGCGAGGTGCTGCGCGCGACAAATATGCCGGCAAGACCGTGGCCGTGCTCGGTGCCGGCCATTCCGCGCTGGGCACGCTGATCGATCTCGCGCGGCTCGCCGAGGAGGTGCCCGGCACGCAGCCCGTCTGGCTGTTGCGCGGCGGCGATCCTGCAAAGGCCTTCGGCGGCGGCAGCAACGACAAGCTTGCCGCGCGCGGCGAGCTGGGATCCACTTTCGCCGCGCTCGTGGCTGACGGAAAGATCAAGGTCGAGACCGAGTTCGGTGTCACCCATCTCTCGGAGGTCGAAGGACGTCTCAGGATTTCGGCAGGTGCCTGCTGCGGTGCGCGCAGCGTGGTTGCGGATGAGCTGGTGGTGTCGACCGGCTTCCGTCCCGATCTCTCGTTCCTGTCCGAGCTGCGGCTTCGGCTCGACCCGGCGATCGAGGCGCCCGTCGCACTTGCGCCGCTGATCGATCCCAACGAGCACAGCTGCGGAACGGTGCGGCCTCACGGCGCTCGCGAACTGGCGCATGACGAGCCCGGCTTCTATCTGGCCGGCATGAAATCCTACGGCCGGGCGCCGACCTTCCTGATGACCACCGGATACGAGCAGGTCCGTTCGATCGTCGCCGAGATCGCGGGCGACAAGGAGGCTGCGGCACGGGTCGAGCTCGTGCTGCCCGAGACCGGTGTCTGCACACGTGGCGGCGTCGAGTCCGCCGGCGCAGCGGGATGCTGCGGCGGTCCGGCCAAGGCCGAACCCTCAGCCTGCTGTGTGGCCGACGAATCCGCCATGAAGGCAGGCAGAGCAGGATGCGGCTGCTCATGAGCCGAGGCACTGCGAGACCGCTCGCTGTCGTCGTCGCGCTCGGCAGCGCCCAGACCATTGCCTGGGCGTCGAGCTACTATCTCCCTGCGATCCTGGCTGCGCCGATTGCGCACGATCTCGGTCTCGCGCCGACCTACCTGTTCGGCGCGCTGTCGGGAGCGCTCGTCATCTCCGGCCTGCTCGGCCCGAGAGTCGGGCATGCCATCGACACGTTCGGAGGGCGCGGCCTGCTTGCGATCTCGAATCTCGTTTTCGCGTCAGGCTTGCTCCTGCTCTCCGTGTCCCATGGTGTAGCGCTGCTGATCACGGCCTGGATCCTGCTCGGGATCGGTATGGGCATGGGCCTCTATGAAGCAGCGTTCGCGACGCTTGCGCGCATCTACGGCACCAATGCGCGAGCAACGATCACCGGCATCACCCTGATTGCCGGTTTCGCCTCCACCCTCGGCTGGCCTCTCACGACGTGGCTCGCTTCGGAGTACGGCTGGCGCACGGCCTGCCAGGTATGGGCGGTGATCCATATCTGCGTTGCGTTGCCGCTCAATCTTTCGCTGCCCCGTGCCGCTCCATTGCACCAGGACTCCCGACCGGGCACGGGTGCGAGCCAACACTCCGGCGGCCAGAGCGAAAGCTTCGCGATGATGCTGCTGGCGTACATCTTTGCGGCGGCAAGCTTCGTCAGCTCGGGAGTCTCGGCCATCCTGCCGACCATGCTGGTTGCGTTCGGCGCCACGCCGGCACAGGCGTTGTTCGCAGGAGCATTGGTCGGACCTGCGCAAGTCGGGGCCCGCCTTCTGGAGGCAGGATGGCTCAGTCGGTTTCATCCGCTGCTGTCGGCAAGGCTTGCCATGCTCATGAATCCGGTCGGCGTGCTTGCACTGGTCGCGGGCGGCCCCTGGCTCGCGCCGGCCTTCACGGTGCTGTATGGCGCGGGCAACGGCATCATCACCATTGCCCGTGGTACGCTGCCATTGGCGTTGTTCGGGCCGGCGGGATTCGGCAGGCGTGTCGGCATGATCTCGCTGCCGTCGAGGGCAACAGGCGCCTTCGCGCCGCTTGCGCTGGGACTGATGGTGGAGCATTTCGGTAGCAGCGCACTCTGGATCAGCGCGCTGGCCTCGGTGTCCGCCTTCGTCGCGCTGCTGCTGCTTCGTGCGGATCGGACGACGTGAGTCAGGGGACAACCGACCGAAACGTCAAAGCCGATCAGTCCGAGAATTCGGCTGCTGGAACCTGAACCATGATGCACGACATCGTGGCGGCAACGTTTGGGGGCGATGGAATTGATCACCGCGCTGGTCGCCATCGCTCTAATATTGGGTGCGGCGATGCCAGGAGATGCGCGCATGGGCTTCTACAACGACGTCATTCTGCCACGGCTTTGCGACCTTGCGATGGGCAACAAGGAACTTGCGCCTTACCGGCAACGCGTAACCCGCGCGGCTCAGGGCCGGGTCCTCGAGATCGGCGTCGGGTCCGGCCGCAACCTGCCGTTCTACGGAGCTGCGGTGACGCAGCTTGTGGGTCTCGAGCCCGCTCCAAGGCTTCTCGAAATGGCGCGGCACGCGCCACATCCGAAAACTCCAGTCGATCTCATTGAAGCGTCGGCCGAGGCTATGCCGATCGAGGACCGCAGCATCGACACGGTCCTGACGACCTGGACCATGTGCAGCATTCCGGACGTCGATCGCGCGATGACGGAGGCGCGGCGCGTGCTGAAACCGGGAGGGAAGCTGGTCTTCGTCGAGCATGGCCGCGCGCCCGAACCGAACGTGCGCTGGTGGCAGGATCGCCTGACCCCCGCATGGATGCGCATCTCGGGCGGTTGCCATCTCAACCGGGACATCGCCGACGTCTTGACCCGGAACGGCTTTCACATCGACGAGATGCGCACCGGCTATATGAACGGGCTGAAGCCAATGACGTTCATGTACGAAGGCCAGGCGAGCCCCCGTTGATGCTGCGGCGCTCCGCAGGGCTGATGGCTGCGGCAGCGGCGGCAGTCCTGGCCAGATGAGCTGGCGCACGAGCCGAGCGTTGCCAATCCCTGGATGACGCCAAAAGTGCCGGTCTCATCCTCTGCCGCTACGGCTGTGGAGGATAGCGGTCGAACGCCGGCAGTTCGTGCGCACGCTCCATCCAGCGAAGACGTTCGGCGACCTGGATCTGCATCGTCGCCGGCACGGCCTCGGGATCGTCATAGGTCGCGCTCTGGATATCGATGACCCCGGGCAGCATGCCGGCATTGACATAGAACAGGCCGGTGCCGCAGTCGCCGCAAAAGTGCCGCCGGCCATGTTCCGAGGAGCGGTACACTTTCGGCTCGCCCTTGGTCACCTTGACGGCATTGTCCGGATACATCGTCCAGCCGACGACCGGGGCGCCGGCGTGAAGTCGGCAGTCGCGGCAGTGGCACAGCGCGTGCACGATCGCGTCACCCTCGACCTCATAACGGATTGCGCCGCAGTGACAGCCGCCGGTGATGGTGCTCATGCGTTCCTCCGATCGAGACGATTTCTTGAATCGATAGCCATCGAAATGAGCGGCTTCAATAGCGTAAGCGATTTGGAGTTGCGTCCTACTGTCGCCTGACAGCTGCTGACATCGTGCGCTGATGCGAGATCGGTTCCGGAGAATGTGCGCGGCCGGTTTCGCGCGAGAGCGAAAAAGGGAGCGGGCTAACGCGGCTTGGCTGCCACGTTGAACCACAGCGTGGCATTGTAGAGGTCGGCCGTCGCCTGATCCGGCGTGACTGACGGCGCCGCGCGATGATCAATCACCAGCAGATGGGGACCCGGCTTGGCGATGGGAACAGTCGCCACGCCTTCGGCGTCCGTCCTAAATTTTGGGATGTCCTTCTCCGCAACGACCGTCTTGCCGTCGCCACGTTCGACCTCCGCTTCAGCGAGAGGCTTGCCGCGGAACAGCACCTTGACCTTGAGCGTCTCACCTGGCCTCGCCTTGGCCGGGTCGGTGAGCGGCACAAGCTCGAGATCGTGTCCGAGCACCTCCTGCCACGGCGCGTCAGCCCCCGTAATCGCCTTTGCAAACTTTCCGGACCAGAAGCTCTCGGCGGCGTCTGGCACCAGGCGCCTGGTGGCGTTGCGATAGAGGCCCTCTGTCGTCTTGACCCAGAAGCCGTTGTCGTAACGCGCCGCCAGCAGCGTATGCCCGGCATCGTCGAACGGTCTTGTTCGTGCGACCTGGACGCCATTGTCCGATGCGCCCGCAAGTCCGTCGAGCAGCGAGCTGCGGCCTTTCGGTGTCACCATGAAGAGGTCCACGACCTTGTCCGCGAAAGCCGGTGGCCGGTCGTCCGGATGACCGTAGTTGACGATGGCGCGGCGTGCGGTGGCCGGCCCCGAGAACGTGAGCCAGACATCATGCGCCGAAGCGGAGGCTATCGACCCGAGAACGAATCCGGTCGCGAGCAGCGTGTGGGCGAGACGAGGGAAGGTACGGTTCATTTGGTCACCAGCTTTGGAGTTGTCTCGGCCATCACGGTCGGGAAACGATAAGAAACGCCCGCAAGCACGGCGATTGTCGGCTGCGCGCTGACGAAGATGTCGGAGGTTTTTGCGCCGACGGGATCGCCGAAATTGATGGCGATTTCGCTGAGGCGATCACCGGGATACCAGGTCGCCTGCGTGAACGCGGTCCACCCCTCGGGCCAGGAATAGGCGAGCTTGCCGGTTACGCGGGAGTAGGGTGAGGTCGTGATGAGGCCGTCCTGCGTCAGGTTCTTCCTGCCGACGAAGGTCACATAAGCCGAACCGGACAGGACTTGCGCGTTGACCGTCGCGACGTTGAAGTCGACGCCGACATTGGCCACGTAGCTCGGCACGTTCGGGACGAAGTAGGAGGGCGCCGCGTCGATGAGGCGGGCCGAGACGCCGCCATAGTTGGCGAAGAGCGAGACATTGTTGACGGGATCCTTGATCACGAACCAGCGGGCATCGACGTCGTATCCGTTGCGCTGGGCCTTCCCCAGGAACGTCACGGGCAGACCGGGCGCCGCCTGAAACGCTTCGTTGGCAGAGTCCGTCGTCCAATAGCTCGCGAGCAGCCTGAAGCGATCGAATGTGAACTGGACGCCACCCTCGCGGCTGACGATCCTGAATGGCTGAATGCCGGGATTGCCGATCAGCTCCGCGGGCACGTCGATGCTGCGGAAACCCTCGCCGTAATTGGCGAACAGCTCCAGCCATTTGAATGGCGTGATGGCGACGCCGGCCTTTGGGCTTGCGATGCCGTTCGAAATGTTCGGCGTGCCGCCGGGCGTGATGCGGTCGTTGATGTCGTAGTAGAACTGGTCGTAACGGCCGCCGGCCGTGAACTTGAGCCATGGCAGCGGCTTGACCTGGACCTGACCGAAGCCGGCGATGTTCGTCTCGGTCAATCCGACATTGACTGCGGCCGGGCCGGACACCGCGCGGGCGATGGTCGGCGCCTGGAACGCCTCGATGAAGTCGGTGCGCCAGTTGCTGCCGAGCAGGACCTGCACGGGAATGTCGTCGCCGATGGCCCCGCTCCAGACCTTGCTGACGCGGCCGCCAACCATCGTGCGGTCGTCGTGCTGCACGCGCTGGCCGCCGCCGAAATCCGAGAACCGGTTCGAGAACTGGTGGCTGACGAACAGGGTGCCTTTCAGCTCCTGGTCCAGTGCGCCGGAGCTGTAGTTCGTGACGAGGTTTTCCAGTTGCTTGTTGCCGCCGTCGGTCGGATTGGTCGCCGAGCGTTCGGAGATCGTTCCGGCGGCGATGGCGTCGCGACTGGAATAGCCGGGCGAGCCGTATTCGGTGCCGTAGGCCTGTGCACGGAACGACACGGTGGCGCCGTCGGGAAGCGTCGTCGTGACCTTGTTGAACGAGTTGTAGCGATTGATGAAGCTGTTATCGCGATAGCCGTCGGTGTGATACCCTTCGAATGCCAGGTAGGGCAGCCACGCGCCCTGGGTCGTGCTGTAGGTCGCGACGCCCCGCGCCGTGCCTTGCATGCCTCCGGAGACGCCGACGCTGGCAAAGGGTTCGGCCTGCTTGGTCGTGATGTTGACCGAGCCGCCCATGTTGGAGTCGCCGTACTCGACGGAAAACGGCCCGCGCACGATCTCGATGCTCTTGATCGTTTCCGGAAACAGCACGTTGAGGTCGGCATAGTTCGGCGTGTGCAGCGAGGAGACCTCGTTGAGCGGAACTCCGTCGATGTAATAGGCGATGTCGCGGCCGTGCTCGGATTCGGTATAGCCTCGCAGCGAAAGCCCGTAGCCGATGCCGCCCTGGCCGTAGTTGGACACATTGAAGCCCGGGAGCGAGCGAAACAGGTCGCCATAGGTTGCTACCGCCAGCCGGCTGATGGCCGGTGCGTCCATCACCGTAACCGCCGCCGGCAGCGCGGTCACCGCGCTTGATACGTCACCCCGTCCCGGCGTCGCACCAGCGGAGAGGGCCGCGCTCGATTGCTGCTGCGATGAAGTCTGCGTGACAGGCGATCGCTGCGCCCGACGCGCGGCGTTTGTCCTTGCCGAAGGCTCTGCGCGCCGCATGCGCCTGGGTGGCGCCTCGGGCGCCGCGACCATGACCGGCGGCAAGGGACCGGCCGCAGATGCCGCCGGTGCCGTCTGGGCGTGAACTCGCTCTTCGGCCGAAGCCCCTGACAACGCGATGCCGGCCAGAACCAGGCGCCAAGAAATCTTACGCAACTTATCCCCCGCTTTCACATCGACGGCCGCGCGACGGTCTCCGGCAGGCGGTGTGATGTTTCGTGTAAGTGGTCATACATTAGTATGACGACTTGAGTCGATCGTCATACTTGCATGAGCAAATTGCGGGCCAATCACAGCGGGCTTGGACGCGCGCGGTGGGAAAGCCGACGGGATTCAGGGGGGTGCTTGTTTGGACGTCTGGGGGCGCATCCGCATCGGCGCCTCACGATGGCGGTGTGGTCCCGGGAAAGCGACGGGACACGGGTCGGGTTCGCATGCTTGCTGGATCGACGCGCGCGAGAGCGCAGTTTCGGCCATCGGGTCTGCCGGCGCTCCAGCATGAAAAAACCCGCGCCGGATTGCTCCGCGCGGGTATGACGAACTTCGATGATGCCAGTATGCCGGTGTTTTGCCCGACGAGTCAAAGGTGCATACGCGCCCGTCCAGTCGCCTCGTCGTCGCCGCTCAAAGAACGCAATGATTTCAATTCCCCCGCTACTGTGCATGGGGTTGTTTTCGCGCTTTTATGTTCTGCAGCGCTAAAACGGCCGCGCTCAGCGCCTTCCGCGCGGTGCCTCGGCCTTGGCCGGCGGCTCGGTCTGCGGCGCGCAGGTCGCCGCTGCCAGCGAGCTTTGCGCCTGCGGCATCAGGCCGGGCTCGGGGGCGAGCGCCTTCATCAGGATCAGACCGGTGGTCGCAGGGGAATCGATGATCAGCCGGTCGGCCGCGGTGACCTCTTCGTCCTCGGGCAGCTCGCTGTGCTGCGCTTCGGTCATCAGGTCGAGTTCGATCACCTTGCGGCCCGCGGAGCGGTCGTTGATGGCGTAATAGGCGATCTCGTTGCGGGTGTAGAACGAAACAGAGGTGTAGGCCTGGCTCACCGGCACCGTCAGCTTGATCGGTCCGCCCGACAGATCGTAGCGGCAGATCGCCAGCGCGAAGGCCGGGTCCATGAACGGCATCGGCGAGGTGTTGGGGTCGGCGAGGGGAAGCTGGGTGACGGCGTTCACCTTCGTCATTGGCGTCAGCCGTGAATAGGCATCCTGCGTCGCGATCCGCGGCAGCGCCAGCACGCTGACGAGATGGACCACGAGGCCCAGCACCACGCCGGCAATGATGGTGAACGCGAGCCGGATCATGAGCAGCCCACCGTGGTGATGCTCGGCATCGGCGCATCGCGCTGGGTGCGCGTTGCGACCCCGACCGGGGTGTCGTAGAGGCGCAGCATCAAGGCATAGCGCTCGATGCCGCCGGTCGGCAGCCAGTTGCCGGCACGGGAGCGCGAGGCGATGCGGATCTCGAACGAGCCGTCGGATTGCCGCACGATCTCCTGGCTGGTGAAGCCGTAGCGGGCAAGCGAATTGGCGACGAGGTGGCCCTTGCGGTCGTACAGCGTCAGCGTCCAGAACCGCGCCGGCGGCGTCACGCCGGAGACGACGACATCGCAGCGGCCGTCGAGCGCCTTCCTCTTGTCGTCGGTGGTGGCGGTGAAGGCGACGCCGTCGCCGGTGCCGATCGGCAGCTCGCCGTTGCGCACGATGGTGGCGCGCGAATAGGGGTCGGCGTCGGCGGTGCCGGTGCGCGGCCGCGCGGTCCAGGCGCCGATGGTCAGCGTGCCGATCTCGGTGCCGCGCGTCGTCGTCATCCAGGTCGCGCCGACGCCGACCACCGTTGCGAGAAGAAGCGCCGTCAATGTGATCAGGATCAGCCGCACGGGTTTCGATCAGTTCTTGCGCGGAGCAGAGGCGTTGGCGTTCTCTTCCGCATAGTTTTGCGGGAAGGCGAGCGCGCTCGTCGCCGAGGACGGCTTGGCCGGCTTGCCGTCGTCGGCCGCGGATTTATTCGCGGTCCTGGCCGCATCATCGAGCAGCTTCTCGACGCGCACCAGGACGTCGGCACCGCGCTTGGTCAGCACCGGCGGCGGACCCGGCTTGGTCGCCAGCACCTTCGCCGCCGCATTGGCCTGCGCGTTGGAGACATGCTGCGGCGGCAGCTTCTGGCCCATGCCGACGCCGGGAATCTCCCGGACCTCGACGCCCTGATGGGCCGCGAGCATGATGTCGTGCCAGGTCTGCGCCGGCAGCGAGCCGCCGGTCATCCGGTTGGTCGGCGAGTAGTCGTCGTTGCCGTACCAGACCGCGCAGGTGAAGTTGCCGGTGTAGCCGACGAACCAGGCGTCGCGATACGCATTGGTCGTGCCGGTCTTGCCCGCGGTCGGAATGCCGTCGAGCGCAGCGCGGCGTGCAGTGCCTTCGCTGACGACGTGGCTCATCATGCCGGCCATGTCGGCGGCAACGGAAGCGGGGATCGCCTGCCGCGGCTTCGGACCGTCGCGGTCCCAGCGCCAGACGAGGTCGCCGGCGCCGGTGCGCACTTCAAGCACCGCATGCGGCGTCACCGCCTTGCCGCGGTTGGGGAAGGTCGCGTAGGCGACGGCATGTTCGAGCACGGTGACTTCATCCGAACCGATCGGCAGCGACGGCGTGTCGGGCAGCGGTGCCTTGAGACCGAAGCGGCGCGCGACCTCGACGATCTTGGCGCGGCCGATCTTGGCCGGGTTCGGCGCCTTCGGCTGATCCCGCCGGCCGATCTCGATCGACAGCTTCACCGGCACGACGTTGATCGAGCGCGTGATCGCCTGCGTCAGCGTCACCGAGCCGGAATAGGAATGGCCATAATTCTGCGGACACCAATTGCCGATGCAGACCGGGCCGTCGACCACGATCGAGTTCGGTGTGTAACCGTTCAGCAGCGCCGTTGTGTAGACGTAGGGCTTGAACGAGGAGCCGGGCTGGCGATAGGCGTCGGTGGCGCGGTTGAACTGGCTGGCGCCGTAGTCGCGCCCGCCGACCATGGCGCGGACGCCGCCGTCGAGATCGGCGACGACGGTCGCCGCTTGCGTTGCGTGATAGTCGCGGCCGAACTGGCGCAGCTGGTTCTCGACCGCGTCTTCCGCCGCCTTCTGCACGTTGGTGTCCATCGCGGTGCGGACCACGAAGACGCGCTCGGTGTAGGACTTCGGGAACGTGTCCACCAGCTTGCGCATCTCGTCGAAGGCGTAGTCGAGATAATAGTTCGGCGAAGCCTCGTCGCGGCGGTCGACGGCGAAGGCCGGATTGCGGCGGGCGCCGAACACCTGGCCCTCGGTCATGAAGCCGGCATCGACGAGGTTGTCGAGCACGACGTTGGCGCGGGCGCGGGCGGCGGGCAGGTTGATGTGGGGGGCGTATTTCGTCGGTGCCTTGAACAAGCCGGCGAGCATCGCAGCTTCCGCCAGCGTCACGTCGCGCGCCGACTTGTTGAAGTAGAAATGCGCCGCGCCATCGACGCCGAACGTGCCGCCGCCCATATAGGCGCGGTCGAGATACAGCTTGAGGATCTCGTTCTTGGTCAGGCGCCATTCCAGCCAGATCGCGAGGAAGGCCTCGTTGACCTTGCGCTCGATGGTGCGCTCGTTGCTGAGGAACAGGTTCTTGGCGAGCTGCTGGGTGATCGAGGAGCCGCCTTGGCGCACGCCGCCGGCCTGGGCGTTGGTGACGAGCGCGCGCGCGGTGCCGGCGATGTCGATGCCGAAATGCTCGTAGAAGCGGCGGTCCTCGGTCGCCAGCGTCGCCTTGATCAGGACATCGGGAAAATCTTCCAGCGGGATCGAATCGTTGTGCTTGATGCCGCGGCTGCCGATCGGATTGCCGTAGCGGTCGAGGAAGCTCACCGCGAGATCGGACTTCTTCAGCCAGTCCTCGTCCGCGGTCTCGCGGAAGGCGGGGATGGCGAGGGTGAGCATCACGATGAGGCCGCCGAGGCCCAGCGTCGCGGCCTCCGAGAACGGCTCGATGAAGACCCAGCGCTTCCACCGCCCGACATAGAAGCGGTCCATGAAGGTGGAGTAGCGCTCGTAGAGCTCGCGGATGCCCTTGGCCGAGGAGAACAGCGAGGAATCGATACGCGCATCGAGGTCGAGGAAGAAATTCCGGACCCTCTGCTTCCAATGCGGTGGTATGATCTGTCGCACCTAGAACCCTTGAGCCCTGCTTCGAAGCGATCAAGCACCCGGCCGGGGCGGCATCGAGACGTCTTGGGGGAATGTTGCGGCAAACCCAAGGCGCCCGGCCAGCATCCGAGGGACTTGCTGTTCCTTCTAGCCGAGCGGGGCCCATAAACCAATGGTCACGCTCGCGATTTTGAACAACAGGCCTAACTGACCCCGGGTCATTACGGGCTTCGGAGAGGCCTCGCTTGCACCCTTGCGGCCGTGCCCCCTAGATGGCGTCGCCGTAGCTCTTTCGAATTTTTGTTGAGGCGCATGACCGCAGCTCCCAAACGACCCTCAGGCCAGGAAGAATTCTTCTGGAAAACCAAGACGTTGGAAGAGATGTCGGGGTCCGAATGGGAAAGCCTGTGCGACGGCTGCGGCCGCTGCTGCCTGAACAAGCTCGAAGACGAGGATACCGGCCGGATCTACTTCACCCATGTCGGCTGCAAGCTGCTCGACGGGGCGAGCTGCGCCTGCAAGGACTATCCGAATCGTTCCGACAAGGTTCCGGATTGCGTTCGCCTGACCCCGGCCAATGTCCGCAGCCTGAACTGGCTGCCGCCGAGCTGCGGCTACAAGCTCGTCGCCGAGGGGCGCGACCTCTATTGGTGGCATCCGCTGGTCTCGGGCGATCCCAACACCGTGCATGAAGCCGGCGTCTCCGTGCGCGGCCGCGTCGAGGGAAGCGAGGAGGAGATCCCGGACGAGGAGCTCGAGAACCACATCGTGCAATGGCCGGCCGTGCTGCCGAAACGGGCTCGTCTGAAGCGACGCCCAAGGGACTGACAAGGGACTGACAAGGGACTGATCCGTCGCCCCTTGCGATCACGTGTTCGGGATGACCCCGGGGCGGGATGCACCCATGCGCCGTGGTGCCTGCCCGGGAAGAACTTTGCTGTCTACATTGGATTGCATAGAACGAATCCTTCGCGGCGTTGCGCCGCCACATGACGTCCGACGAGATGAACAAAATCGAACGGCAGAGTGCTGCCGACGTCCAGACATTGCCTGACGACATTGCCGACGAGCTGTCCCGCCTTCCCAGCGAGGTGTTGAGCGTCGATGACGCGCCGTCCATCGCGCCGCCGGTGCCGCTGACCTCCGACGAGGTCCGCACCATCGTCATCAGCCTGATGCTGACGATGTTCCTGGCAGCGCTCGACCAGACCATCGTGGCGACCGCGCTGCCGACCATCGGGCGGCAGTTCCAGGACGTCTCGAATCTCTCCTGGGTGATCACCGCCTATCTGCTCGCCTCGACCGCGGTTGCGCCGGTGTTCGGCACGCTCAGCGACATCTACGGTCGTCGCGTCATGATCATCATCTCGCTCAGCCTGTTCGTCGCGGGCTCGGTGCTGTGCGCGATCGCCCCGAACATGCCGATGCTGATCCTGGCGCGCGGCCTCCAGGGCCTCGGCGGCGGCGGCATCATGCCGGTGGTGCAGACCGTGATCTCCGACGTGGTGAGCCCGCGCGAGCGCGGGCAATACCAGGCCTATTTTTCCAGCGTCTGGATGGTCGGCGGCATTCTAGGCCCCGTCATCGGCGGCGTCTTCGCCGAGCATCTGCACTGGTCGATGATCTTCTGGATCAACCTGCCGCTTTCGGCCGCCGCGATCGCGCTTCTGCTGCCGAAGATGAAGAAGATCCCCGTGTTCCACCGCAAGCGCAAGGTCGACTGGCTCGGCGGCGTGCTGCTGATGGCCTCTGCCGTGGTCTTCATGCTGGTGCTGACCTGGGGCGGCACGCGCTATCCCTGGCTGTCGCCGACCGTGCTCGCGATGGTCGGTGGCGCGGTCGCGCTCGTCGTCAGCTTCGTCTGGCATGCGCGGCGGGCGGACGAGCCGTTCCTGCCGCTGCCGCTGCTCGGCGGACGGGTCGTGCCGTTCGGCCTGATGGCAGGCGGTTGCGCGCTCGGCGCGATCACGGGCCTCACGGTCCAGCTGCCGCTCTATTACGAATCCGTCTATCATCTCACCGCCAGCGAGGCGGGGCTTGCGCTGATCCCGCTCGCGGCGGTCTCGACCATCGGTGCGGCCGTCGCCGGCCGTACCATGGCGCGGGCCAAGCACTACAAGCGCGTCGCCATCATCGGCACGTCCTGGGCCGCGCTGTGCGGCCTTGGCCTGACGCTGACGACGCTGCCGCTCTGGGGCCTTTTGACGCTGATGGCTGCGTTCGCGCTCGGCCTCGGTACCACCTTTCCGGTCTGCGTGGTCTCGGTGCAGAATTCGGTCGCGCGGCCGCAGGTCGGCACCATCACCGGCGCCTTGAACTTCTTCCGCTCGCTGATGTCCTCGTTCACGGTCGCAGCTTTCGCAGCCATCCTGCTGATCGCGCTGGGTGCCGACATCCCGCTCGCCGGCGAGCATCATGCCGCAGGCGTCGTCAATGCCATTCCCGCCGAGGACATGCGGCATGCGTTCCGTTATGTCTTCGGCGCCGCCACCGCGCTGATGACGGGTGCTGCGCTGTGCCTGATCGCGCTGGAGGAGCGGCCGCTGGCCGGCCCCACCGTGACCAAGCACGTCGAGATGGCGGAGTGAGCGGCTTTAGCCGCCGCGATCGGGATCGTCATTCCCTGCACTCGTCGTCTGCCGCGCTTTCGCCGCAAGCTGCCCCTTCAGCCGGGCGAGCGCCTCGGCCGACCAGTCACTGACATCGGTCACCGCGACCCAGGCGTCGACGTAATGCTCGGGTGCGTAGACATGGCCAAAGCCCATCGGCGTATGGGTCGCGACCGCCATGTCGAGGGCGAGCTGCAGCATGGTGACGATGGGATACCACCGCAGCTCGGGTGAGACGTCCGGCCCGCGCGGCACCGTCATCCAGGCCGGCGCCTGGTAGGCGTCGCGGTAGGAAAAGAACGTGATCGCGTCACTGGCATATTGCAGATAGACGACGCGCATCGGACCCCAGGGCGCATCTGCCGGCACTGTCGCTCCATTCTGGTTCATGAAGCGGACGAAGCGGCCGTCGCGGAATTCCGGCAGCCACGCCGGCGTGCCCGGGTTGCGGTTCGCGGTGATCGAGCGCCAGATGCGGCTCTCGAACGGCGGCCCGCTCCAGAGCGCGCCTGCAATCGGATCGCCGATCGTCTCGAACAACTCCGCAGATTTTTCCGAGTTCATGGCGCCGAGGCTGAGCCCGTGCAGATACAGCTGCGGCCGGCCGTCCTTCGGCAGCGTCGTCCAGTAGCCATAGATTTCAGCGAACAGCGCACGCGAGGCCTCCGCTCCGTACTCCGGCTGGAAGAGCAGCGACAGCGGGCTGTTGAGATAAGAGTATTGTATCGCCACGCTCGCGACATCGCCATGGTGGAGACATTCCACCGTGTCCATCGCGGCCGGATCGATCCAGCCGGTGCCTGTCGGCGTGATCACGACAAGGACCTTGCGCTCAAAACCATGCTGACGCTTCAGCTCGTCGAGCGCGAGCTTGGCGCGCGCCCGCGGCGTGTCGCGGCCGGCGAGCCCCACATAGACGCGCACGGGATCCCGGGCGGGCCGTCCCGTGAAGGCGCTGATCTCGGCTGCGGTCGGGGCCGAGGCTATGAACCGGCGCCCCATGCGCCCGAGTTCCTGCCACTTCACGAGGGAGTCCGGGCTGCCCGTCCGGTCCGACGCGGTCGGCTGCGGCCGCTCCGGCTCGAGCAGGATGTCGAGCTCGCGAAAGGAGGAGTCGAGCGCGTTGAATGCGGTGCGGATCAGGACATTGCTGGCGATCGACCAGAACAGCAAGCCCGCGATCAGCACGCCGATGACGTTCGCCACTTTCGGCGGGATGACGTGCCGCGCGCGGGCGGCGAGAAAGCCGGCGACCAGCGTGAACAGCCGTCCCAGCACCAGTAGCACCACGAACGTGACCAGGGCGATGGCGCAGACCTTGAATGGATGTGCGGTCTCGACCGGTGCCATCTTCATCACGGCGCGGATCGAGTTCTGCCATTCGGCGCTGCGCCATAGGCATACGATGACGACCAGCAGGCAGATGACGGAGGCCAGCGCGTTCGCAATCGATCTCGCCCGCGCCGACGGTTCGGGCAATTCCAGATAGTGCCACAGCCGCCGCCACAGCACGCCGGTGAAATAGCCGATCGCAAAGCAGCCGCCGGCGAGGGCACCTTGCGTCAGATAGCTGCGCGGAATCAGCGTCGGCGTCAGCGCGGCCGCGAAGAGCAGCGCGCCAAGCATGACGCCGACGCCGGAGAGTGAGAGCAATTGGCGCCGAATGAACCACGCGAGACTCTTCAATGAATCCTCCGAGGTGTTGCTATCCCTTGTCGCTCCTCATGGATCCGCTCTTCCGCGGCAGCAGAATCGTGAATTCGGCGAACTCTCCCGGCACCGTCGCGACCTCGATTCTGCCGCCGTGCTGCTTCACCACGATGTCGTGGCTCATCGACAGCCCGAGGCCGGTGCCTTCGCCGGCCGGCTTGGTGGTGAAGAACGGATTGAACATCTTCTCCTTCACCTCGTCCGGAATGCCGGTGCCGTTGTCGCGGATGCGGATCTCGACGTGATCGCCGCGGTCGCGGGTCGTGGCGGTCACGACCGGCTGGTAATCGCCGCCACCGCCGTCGGCCTTGCGCCGCGTGATCGCGTGGAATCCGTTCGAGATCAGGTTCAGCAACACCCGGGTGATCTCCTGCGGAAATAGTTCGGCTTGCCCTGCCGCAGGATCAAGCTCGCGAGTTAGCGTCACGTCGAATCCGGGATGCTCGGCGCGCGCGCCGTGATAGGCGAGGTTGAGGCTTTCCTCGACCAGCGCGTTGATGTCGCTCAGCCCATGCTCGCCGCCGCCTTCGCGCGAATGCAGCAGCATGTTCTTGACGATGGAATCGGCGCGGCGGCCGTGCTGCACGATCTTTGCCAGATTGTCCTTGAGGAGGCCCGTCAGCTCCTCGACGTCCGCGCGCACGTCCTCGGCGAGCGATACCGGCGCAAGCACGTCGTTCAGCTCCTCGGTCAGTTCGGCGGACAGCGAGGCGAAATTGTTGACGAAGTTGAGCGGGTTCTTGATCTCGTGCGCGATGCCCGCGGTGAGCTGGCCGAGGGACGCGAGCTTCTCGGTCTGGATCAGTCGGTCCTGCGCGGCGCGCAGATCGTCCAGCGATCTGGCGAGCTCGCTTGTGCGGTCCTGCACCTCGTTGAACAGGCGCGTGTTCTCGACCGCGATCACCGCCTGGTCGGCAAAGGTCTTGAGCAGGTTGATCGCCTTGTCAGGAAAATGGCCGGGCTCCGGCCGCGTGACGGCGATGGTGCCGATCGCGATGCCGTCGCGCAGCATCGGCACCACCAGGATGCTGCGATAACCTCGCGTTCGCGCCAGTTCCTTCATGGCTTCGGTGAGGTCGGGTTCGCCCTGCATGTCGCTGCGGAAGGCATATTGTCCGCTTCGGGCCACCCGGCTGTGAATGCCCGAGCCCGACAGCGGCGCCGGGAAGGAGCTGAGCAGATCGGCGTTGCCGGCTTCATTGTCGGTGGTGAAGGCCGCCAGATGCAGCATGCCGTCGATGACGCGGGTGACGGTCGAGGAGTGCCCGCCGATCAGCGACTTTGCGCTGTCGGAGATGGCCTGGAACACCGGCGTGACGTCTGATGGTGAGGCCGCGATCACCTTGAGGATATCGGCGGTCGCGGTTTGACGTTCCAGCGCTTCCCTGGTGGCGTTGAACAGGCTGACATTCTTGATCGCGATCACCGCCTGGTCGGCGAAGGTCTGGAGCAGCCGCACATGATGCTCGGCGAAGCTGCCTGTCGCACGGCGCGTGGCGATGATGATGCCGATGGCTTCGCCCTCGCTCATCAGCGGGGTGAACAGCATGCTGCGATAGCCCCGCGCACGCGCGATGTCGCGTGCGGCCGGCTCGAGCTCGGTGTCGGGCAGTTGCGCGGCGGTACCATTGGCAACCAGCTGATAGGGCGGGAATTGTGCGAACGGCACCGGGAACGAGGCCTGGAGCACGCGATCGCCGGCCGGATCGGTCGGCGTGAATGCCGCAAGGTGGGCGGCGCCGTCGATATAACGCAGCACCGCGGTGGAGAAGCCTCCGATCAGCCGGTTGGCATTGACGGCGATCGCCTCGAATACCGGCTGCACGTCGGACGGCGAGGCCGCCATCACCTTCAGGATGTCCGCGGTGGCGGTCTGGCGTTCGAGTGTCTCCTTCGTCTCATTGAACAGTCGCGCATTCTCGATCGCGATCACCGCCTGGTCGGCAAAGGTCTGGAGCAGCTGCACGAGGTCGGGCGCGAATGCGCCTGTTACAGCGCGCGTGACGCTGATCATGCCGACCGGCGTGCCCCGGTTCATCAGCGGCATGAACAGCACGCTGCGGAAGCCGCGCAGCCGCGCCAGCTCCCGGTTCAGCTCCGGAACGTCGGCGGCCTCGCTGTCGGGAAACTGGATGGTCTCGCCGTCGCGCACCAGGGCAAAGGTCGGGAAGTCCGCGATCTTGCGCGGGAACGACGCCCTCAGCGCTTCGTCCGCCTCCGGGCTGGTCGGCGTGAACGCCACGAGGTGCAGCTCGTCGCCGATGAACTGAAGCACCGTGGCGGAGAAGCCGCCGAGCAGGTGCTTCGAGCTGGATGCGATCGCCGCGAAAACCGGCCGCGCGTCGGAGGGCGAGGCCGCGATGGTGCGCAGGATCTCGGCACTCGCGCTCTGGCGATCCCGCGCAATCGCAAGCTCGCCGCGCAGCCACGCGTTCTCGGCTGCAAGTTCAGCGGCGATATCCTTCGGAAGGTTGGTCATTCGCAATCCGGCTTGATGCCGCGACAGGCGCAGCACCGGGCCGGATTATCACATCCCGCGCGGCAGGTGCCAGCCTCGACGACCGCGGCACCGAACTGAGACGAGACTGGATTGAAGCGACGAAGCTGGCAGGCGGGATCACCTCTCTCGTCGGGGTGAGGTGGATGCGGCGCAACCAGCCGGGCTTGATGCCACCCATGCTCAAGCGCGCCCGCTCACGTGCCTGGCCGCGACACCTCGGTCTCCTTGCTGGTGATGAACTCCAGCAGCACCGGGACGCCTTCCTGCGTCTTCTGGATGCCCCGCTTGATCGCGGGCACGATGTCCTCCGGCCTGGTCACCCGCTCGCCATAGCCGCCGAAGGCGCGCGCCATCGCGGCGTAGTCGCCGGAAATGTCGGTCGAGCGATACTTTTCGGTCGAGACCGGCATCACCTTCAATTCGATCGCCATCGAGAAATTGTTGAGCAGGATCGACATGATCGGGATGCGCTCGCGCACCGCCGTCTCGAAATCCATGCCCGTGAAGCCGATGGCCGCATCGCCCCAGACATTGATGCAGAGCTTGTCGGGCCTTGCGAGCTTGGCGCCCATCGCCAGCCCAAGGCCGTAGCCAAGCTGCGTCGTCTTGCCCCAGCCGAGATAGGTGAGGGGCTCGACCGCTCTCCAGAACGGCGAGAGCTGGTCGCGCGGACTGCCGGCGTCGTGGGTGATGATGGTGTTCTCGATGTCGACGGTGTGCTGGAGGTCCCACAGCACGCGGTACGGGCTCAACGGTGCGTCATTGCTGGTCAGCTTCGGCATCCATTTCGCCAGCCATTCCTTGTGAGAGGCCGCGATCTCGGCCGCGACCGCCGAGGCATCGCGATCCGTGGTGACGGTCCTGCCGATTTCCTCCAGCAGCGCGTCGAGCACGAGGGCGGCGTCGCCGACGAGGCCGATCTTCGCTTCCACGTCCTTGTTGAGATGATTGGGATCGAGCGTGGAGTGAATGATGGCTTTGCCCTTTGGCATCGCGATGCCGAAATTGGTCTCGGTGAAGGAGCAGCCGATGCCGAAGATGACGTCGGCCTCGCTCAGGAACTTCGGAACCGCGCGCGGCACCGCAAGGCCGCCGGAGCCGAGCGAGAGCGGATGCGTTTCCGGAAACGACGATTTGCCTCCGAGGCTGGTGGTGACGGGGATCGCCAGCCGCTCGGCGAGCCGTTTCAGTTGCGGCCAGGCCTGTGCGTAATGCACGCCCTGACCGGCATAGATGACCGGCCGCTTCGCGTTGACCAGAACACCGGCCGCTTCCTTCACATGCACGGGGTCGGCGCCGTAACGGGTGCGCAGCACCGGCGTGTAGTCGAGCGGCTCCGGCACTTCCTCGTTCCACATGTCCGAGGGGATCTCGACGATCACCGGCCCGCCGCGGCCGTTCTTCAGCTTGGTGAAGGCGCGGCGGAAGATGTTGGCGACTTCGGTCGCGAGGATGATCGGCTCGGACGATTTCGCGAACGGCTTCATCGCCTCGCTGGAATTGAAGTTCGGTTCGACATGCGAAAGCCTGCGCTGATAGCCCATCGGCAGCACCAGCACCGGCACGGACTCGCCGAAGCACTGGGCGACGCCGCCCATCGCATTCTCCGCACCCGGCCCGTGCTGCATGCAGAACGCGCCGATGCTGCGCCCCGACGTGACCCGCGAGATCGCATCCGCCATGTGGATGCCGACGCGCTCCTGCCGTACCATCACGGGGCGGATCTCGGCTTTCGCCGCGTGCTCGATCAGATGGTTGACCGGATAGCCGCAGAGGATCTCGATCCCCTCGCGCCTCATGATTTCCGCGATCGCGGTCCCGAGCTTCATGGCGTCTCTCTCCCTGGGGCATGGCCGGTTGGTCCGGCTGGTTGGGGAGAGAGGATCAGGAATTACGCGAGGCGTAAAGCGCGCGCGGCGAGCGTGGCGGTAGGCCAGCTATGCGCCGCGGGCGTGCACTGGCTTCGATTGGCGATGGTGGCCGCAGCCGATCGCTGTCGGACGCACGCACTGCAGCAGGCGCGAGGCGGCAACCAGATCCGGCGTCTCGAAGCCCTCGGCGAAGCCTTCATAGATCGGGGCGAGCAGTCGGACAGCCTTGACCCTGCGGCCGGTCCCGATCCAGTGCGCGGCGAGATCGGTGGCGATGCGCAATTCGAATGTCGCCGCTCCTATGGCGCGTGCTTCGGCGAGTGCCTGTTCTAGCCGTTTTTCAGCGCGCAGCGGCTCGCCGGCGTGGAGAAGGACCGCTGCGTCGACCCTTTGAAGCTCCGACCGGCACCAGCGCTCGCCTTGACGTTCCTGATGGCCGATCGCCCGCGTGATGGCCTCGCGCGCCTCCGCGATCCGCCCTTGCCGCAAATAGGCGCGGGCGAGGACCGCGAGATAGCTGCCGATCCGCATCAGGAAGCGACATTCGATCAACTCTTCGATCGCGGCCCGAATATCCTCCACCGCGCGCCGATCGCCATGCAGGTCGCGAAGGCAGGCGGAGAAATAGCGCTCGACCGGAACCCAGCGCGAGATGCGCTCACGTTCCAGGTTGCGACGCAGACGCTCGGTGAAGCGCGCGAGCGCATCCAGATTACCGGTTTCGAGCGCGACAGGAAGCGCGGCGAGCCCGAGCGCATTCGACTGCGACACCCAATGGCCGCTGCGATCCGCGGCCTCGACGGCGTCGCGGGCCAGCCTCGCAGCGTAGTCGGCTTGCCCCTGCATCCACGCCACGAATGGCAGGTTGAAGCGGACGGTGATGAACCGGTAGACTTCGTTCGCATCCTTGCGCGAACGGCCCTTGGCCAGCGAATAGGTCGCCGCGAGACGATCCAGAACTGCGCGGCTCTTGCTCAATTCACCGGCAAACGCGCAGGCCCAGGCCAGCGCGCGGTCGGCTTCGGACGTTGCCGTCAAATCGCGGTCGCGGTCGGCTAGCTCCGTGGCCTCCTCGAGATAGGTTATGGCGCGCGGGACCTGGCCAATCTGCAGCAGGTAGAAGGCAAAACCGACCAGCGCGCGCTGCTGATACTCGATGTTGCCGGCGCTCCTTGCAAAAGCGATGGCATCGAGCCAGGCGACCTCGTTCTCATTCGACATCTTGCGGGCGTAGAACAGGCTCCATCCGAGGGCGCAGGCGAGATTTGCCTTCAACAGATCGTCGCACGCGACGGTCTCGGCCAGGGCGAGCGCGTCCTCCAGCCGCGCCTGCGCTTCCGACAGGATGGAGGTTTCCGACCACAAGGTGATCGCTGCAACCGTGAGCTTGATTCCGAGGACAGGATCGCCTTCCTCGCCGAATGCCCATGAAAGAGCGGCGCGCAAATCGGCGATGCGACCAAGGTAGCGCTGTGTCCAATCGGCCGGCTCGCGCCAGTTCCATTCCTCCTCGGATTGTTCGAACAGCGCGAGGACACGTTGCGCATGGCGGGGCAGTGCCTGGCCGCAGGCAGGATCGGCCCGGCGCCGCTCGGCGGCATAGCGCCGCGTGCTGTCGAGCAATCGGTAGCGCAGGCTTGCGCCCTGGGCCTGTGCGCTCAGAAGCGATTTGGCGACGAGACTGCCGAGTCCGGTAACGACGTCGACCGGCGTGAGCCCTGCCGCCTCGGCGACGAAGACCGCGTCCTCGACCTCGAAGGCGTCGCTGAACACCGACAGCAGGCCGAACAGTCTGGCTTCCCTCTGCGACAGCAGCCTGAAGCTCCAGTCGATTGTCGCCATCAGGGTTTCCTGGCGCAGCGGCGCGCCATCGGCGGCGGGGGCGCGAAAACCCAGATTGTGGTCGAGGATTGCCACCAACTCGCGAGGATTGAACCGGCCGATCTGGGCTGCGGCCAACTCGATGGCAAGCGGAATGCCGCCGAGTGAGTGGCAGATCGAAGCGATGGCCTCGCAATCACGATCGACGAACTGGTAGTCCGACCATTCGGCGGCGCGGCGAACGAACAACTGCACCGCGGGAAACCTGACGGCCTGATCGACGGTCAGGGCATAGCCAAATTTCGGTGAGGCCAACGAACCCAGCCGGACGACATGCTCGGTGGCGTTGCCGAGCGGCTCCCGGCTCGTGGCAAGCAACCTGGAAGACGATGTGTCCGCCATGAACCGGCCGGCGAAGATCGTCGCGGCGGGCAGCACATGCTCGCAATTGTCGAGAATGAGCAGCATCTGCCGCGGTCTCAAATAGTCGAGAGCCGCAGCCAGGCTGTTGTCCGGGTTGCCTCTGATGCCCAGCGCCGTCACCAGTGCCGCGCCGAACAGCGTCGGATCGGAGATCGTGGCGAGATCGACGAAGCAGACGCCGTCGCGACACCGTGGCGCAAGCGCCTGGGCGACCGCCACGCCAACCGTCGTCTTTCCGATTCCTCCGGCGCCAGCCAGGGTCACGTGCCTGTTGTCGGCCAGCAGGCCGGCGATCTCGACGACCTCTGCTTCACGACCAATGATGCCGCGCGGCATTGGCGGATTGGACAACGGGAGCGGTTCGGCGAGCGCCAGATCATCCTCGATCTCGCCGATGCTGATTTGCACCTCGGCGATGAACTTGTACCCGCGGCGCGCCACGGTCGCGATGTAGACGGGGTCGATCTGGGTATCTCCCAGCGAACGCCGCAAGCTCCACATGTTGACCTTGAGATTGCTGTCGTGGAGGAAGGTGCCCGGCCAGGCCGCGGCCATCAGCTCATTCTTGCTGACGAGTTCGCCGCAGCGCTGCACCAGCACTTGCAAGAGTTCGAATGCGCGCCCGCCCAGTTTGACCGGACGTCCGTCGAGAAGGAGCAACTGGCGGCGGGGAACCAGTCGAAATGGGCCGAAGCAGTATGTGAGTTCCTGTCGGAGTGTGGCCCGTTGCCGTGTCTCCGTGGCAGCCCTCATTGATCCATGCCAATCGATCGAACAGATCGCATGCCATTATCATGCACTGCAAACTGGTTGAAGAGAGACGTTCTGAATTCGCACGATTGCCGCGGGCATCTACCGCGGGATTGCTGCGACAAAATCGCTCACTCGCTATTTTTGGCGCTTGCCAAGAACCGCCATGCGCATGACTTCGACGCCGCCGTCGGCAAGTTCCGGCAGCTTGGCGAACCAGTCCTTCACATAAGGCATCGCGTTGTGCGCGTCGAAATCGGCCTGGCTGGCGAACACCTCGTAAAAGATGAAATGACCGGGTTTGGCGCGGTCTTCCTGAAGGAAATAGACCAGGTTCTTGGGATCGCCGCGAACCAGGTCGATCAGCGGCAAGGTGGCGGCGCGCAGCGCGTCTTCTTTCCCGGGCTTGGCTCGCACCTGCGCCACGACCGAATATGCGCCATCCGGAATCTCCTGATAGCGCACGCGCGGCGCTTCCCCGGCGACCGCGGACGGCGCCGTCATGGCCATCGAGGCGGCGGACAGCAGGACGCAAAGCGAATTGCGGACGAGACTTTGCATGATGAGCTCCTTCACATGTAGTCGTGAGTGCGAGGCGGCCAGGCAAGCGGCACTGACCCGGTCGCGCGCCACGTTTGAGTCGTCAGCGCACGACTTTTTGCTGCCGCTTTGCCAGGGCCTCGCTGAAGCGCTTCTTGACCGGGTCGAGCGCCTTGACGAATTCGAGTTGCTCGCCCTCGGGACCCTTGCAATAGATCAGCTCCCAACCGTTCGAAGGCTCCGCCGTCACGCGGTTCGTGTTGGCGCTGCAGGGAGCCGCCTTGCGGTCTGCTTCCGTCATGACGCGGATGGTGCGGTTCGCTCTCACCTGTGTCATGCCGCGGCGCGCGGACTCGGCTTCGAGGTCGGCGATGAACTTGTTGAAGTCGACGTCGTCGCGAACGTAGAAGCAGATGTGCATCATGCGCGGAAAAGCCGGGCTCATATGCTCCAGCGGCTCGGCAAAGCTCTTCGCGCTGCCCATGGGCTGATCGGCCTCGCGATATTGCAGCAGTTCGAGCACCATGTTGTCGAACTGGATGAAGCGGACGTCGAGCCGCTGCGCTCCGCTTCGCAGGTCGGGAACGCCGATCGTTCGCGGATTGACCCCGCGTGCGTTCGCCTCGATCTCCTGGTCGGCCAGCAGCGTGTTCTGCACCCCGTCGCCCTGGAAGTCGCCATGACGGAAGACCTCGGTGCCGCCGAGCACCTCCGTATAGAATTCGTAAGCCCGCTCCATGTTCTGGACCGTAAGCCCGAAATGCTGGACGCCTGCAGCCGCGCGCCGAGCGGCGCCTCGTTGCGCTCGGCCGTCGACATGCCCTCCGGCGCCGCGGACGCGGCTGACGGCATGCTGCCGGCCGCAAGACCGGTGATCATCGCGGCGCCTGCCGTGCGAAGCAGGCTGCGGCGTTCGATTTCGGCAATTTTGCACGTTTCGTCGGTCATTCTCGTCTCCTCGGTCTGTGAGCGATGTCATGTGCCGGTCAGCCGGCGTCCGGAAGCGGAGCAGCTGGATTGACGAGACCGGCCGATCGAAGTTCGCGCCAGAAATCGCCGGGTATTGATTGGTCAAGGGCCGCGCGGTCCTCGGCGATGCGGCCGGGCCGGCTCGCCCCGGGGATCACGGCGGCGACCACCGGGTTTGCCAGCGCGAATTGCAGGCCTGCGGCCTTCATGCTGATGCCATAGCGATCGGCGATCGCCTTGATCCGCGCCACCTTGTCGAGGATTTCCGGAGGGGCTGGCGCATACTCGAAGTTCGGACCGCCGACGAGCGCGCCCGAACTGTAGGGTCCGCCGACGACGATCGCGAGCTCATGCTCCGCAACCATCGGCATCACCCGCTGAAGCGCCCTCGCATGGTCCAGCAGCGTGTAGCGGCCCGCGAGCAGGAAGCCGTCGGGGCGCGGCTCTTCGAGCGCGAGCAGCAGCTCGATCGGCTCCACCCGGTTGACACCCAGCCCCCATGCCTTGATCACGCCCTCGTCGCGCAGCCGGTCGAGCGTCCTGAACGCGCCCTTGCGTGCGCTTTCGAAGATCGAAAGCCACTCGTCTCCGTAAAAATCCTGCGCGACGTCATGCACGAAGGCGATATCGACATGGTCGGTGCCTAGCCGCTTCAGGCTGTCCTCGATCGAGCGCAACGTCGCGTCCCGGGAGTAGTCGTTCACGATCCTGTTCGGGCGACCATGTTTGAAGACGCCGCCTTTCTCGCCGAGGTCGCGGGCACTGACATCCTCGACCTCGTCCAGGATCAGGCGCCCGACCTTGGTGCTGATCACGTACTCCTCACGCGGTCGGCCGGCGAGCGCTGCACCCATGCGGATCTCGGCGAGACCCGCGCCATAGAAGGGCGCCGTATCGAAATAGCGGATGCCGTCGTCCCAGGCGGCATTCACCGTCGCGAGGGCTTCCTGCTCAGGGATGTCACGAAACATGTTGCCGAGCGGCGCCGCGCCGAAGCCCAGTCTTCCCGGCAGAATATCCTTGAGAGCCATGGTGCATATCCTTCGCTGGTAACGGCTGGGACCATCGTCGGCGACTGTGGCAACGTCGACCTCGGCGATCGCACGTTTGGTCTTCGTCACATCGATCCGGCAGGACTGCCGTCCGATGGAGCATCAATGGCTCATCCGGCCATTGCGGTATTTCCGATTCCTGCGCGATGACCGACGCATCTTGCTGATCGGGACTGGGTCAGCCGCTCGAGCCAATCGAGCGCATCGTCCAAGCCTTTGCTTTGGCTGTCTTTTACCTCTTTTAACCGCGCCGGCTCTGGACTTCGCTCCAGCGGCTTGTGAGAAGTTCTCATCGGCGTGGCAGTGGCCGGGGCTGCAACTCACCACCGGATGGAATGATCGCTCGTTCGCGATACGGGGCCGGGATTCGCCGCAACCAGCGGAGGTCGTAATGGCGCTCGTGACGCATGGAGATCAGAAATATCAGAACAGCGAGAAGCTCGCGGCGGCCAGCGATTGGCCGGGACTGAGCATCGAGCATCGCAAGTTCGAGGCGGGATGTCAGGCAACGCCCGTTCCCATCTGCACCGAGCTCGTCATGCTGCTGTCAGGCGGCGGGATGGTGTGCCGCGCTGGCAACGGTGAGGTCCAGAAGAGCCTGGCGCGGCCGGGCATGAGCTACCTCGTGCCCGTGGGAACGCAGGAGAGCCATCTCGAGCTTTCGGACCGGATGGAATGTCTGCATCTTTATCTGCCGCCGGCGCTGCTCGACCACAGCGCCCTTGCGGATTTCGACATCGACCCGGCAAAGATCGAGATCGCCTACGCTCACGGCCTGGCGGATCAGGTGCTCTTCCACATCTGTTCGCCGCTTCGCGACCTGCTCCATCGTCCCCGCCAACCGACCGACGCGCTGTTCGTCGAGGGGATCCAGGTCGCGCTCGCGGCACATCTTCTGGGAAATTATACGATCGAGCGCTGGCGCGCGCCCGAAAGGTCGCCGTCGCTCGAGCCGCGGCGTCTTCAGCGCGTACTGGACTATATCGAGGCCTCTCTTGGCGGCGACATCAGGCTCGAGGATCTGGCGGCGCAGGCCTGCCTCAGCCCCTATCATTTCTCACGATTGTTTCGTGAGGCAACCGGACTGTCACCGCACCGCTACGTCACCGATCGCCGCGTCCAGGCTGCGCGGCACGAGCTCGCACGCGACCGCCTGTCCCTGGTCGAGATTGCCCTGGACTTCGGCTTCGGCTCGCAGGCCAATTTCACGCGCGTATTCCGTAAGGCCGCAAATCTCACGCCGGGGCAGTATCGCGAACTGTGCTGCGGCCAGGCGGACATCAATGCCGATCGCAACGATACGGCATTCCGCAGGGATTGCGCATGATCCCGCAGGATTCGGGAATACGGCTCGGTTTGCATCGTGCAGTGCTGTTACGACGACCAGATACGCGAGGGGATAGACCGACATGATCGAACTCACGGTGAACGGGATCAAGCGCCAGGTCGACGTCGTTTCCGAGATGCCCTTGCTGTGGGTGCTGCGCGACGAGCTCGGCATCACCAGTGCCAAATATGGCTGCGGGGTCGCGCAATGCGGCGCCTGCACCGTTCACATCGACGGCAAGGCGGTGCGGTCCTGCCAGTCGCATATCGGCGAGGTCGCCGGCAAATCGGTCGTCACGCTCGAAGGCCTCGACAACAAGGATCACCACCCGGTCTTGCAGGCCTGGATCGAGCATCAGGTGCCGCAATGCGGCTACTGCCAGACCGGCCAGATCATGCAGGCGATCTCGCTGCTCACGAAGATACCCAAACCGACGGACGAGCAGATCAATCAGGTGATGTCGGGAAACCTCTGCCGCTGCGGCACCTATCCGCGCATCCGCGCGGCGATCCATGCGGCCGCGGCCAAGAAAATGGCGGAGAAGTGATATGGGCCATATGCAGGACCTCTCGCGGCGCGCGTTTGTCTTCGGCTCCGCCGCGATGGCCGGCGGCATTGCCTTCGGCTCCTATAGCGGTGCTGAAGTGGCCGCACCGGCCGCCGGCGACAATCCCTTGACCGCCGGCCTCGGGCCGAATTCCGTGACGTTCAATCCCTGGGTCGAGATCAGCCCGGACAAGATCACGCTGATCGCACAGCATGCCGACATCGGGCAGGGCGTCGGCTCGGTGCAGCCGATCATGATCGCCGAGGAGATGGACCTCGATCCCGGCCAGTTCGAAGTTCGCTTCGCTGGTCCCAGTCCCGCCTATTTCAACACCGGGTTCAAGGAGGAACTGGCGCCGTTCCTCGCCTCGGATCGGAGCCCCGCGGCCGAAGCGGGTCGCGCCGCGGCGCTCGAAGATCTTCGAAAGTCCGGCATGCAGATGACGGGCGGCTCGAGCACGATCCCCGACACCTATGAGAAGCTGCGCAAGGCCGGCGCCGTAGCGCGTGAAACGTTGAAGGCCGCCGCTGCCAAGCGTTCGGGCGTCGCGGTGGCCGACATCCGTACCCGATCCGGGCACGTGATCCTCCCCGACGGCAAGAAGATTCCCTATGTCGAGCTCGCGGCGGACGCCGCCGGGATTCCTCCGGTGCTCGATGCGCAGACGCGCGATCCCTCCACCTGGCGCTTGATCGGCAAGCCGATGATGCGCCTTGACGTTCGCGCCAAGGTTCTGGGCGAGTTGAAGTTCGGCATCGACATGAAGATGGAAGGCATGCTGTACGCTTCCGTCAAGCTGAACCCCAACAAAGGGCAGCCGCTGAAATCCTATGACGCGAGCAAGGCGCAATCGATGCCGGGGGTCAGGAAGATCCTCGAAATCAAAAATGGCATTGCGGTGATCGCCACGAACAGCTGGTACGCGATGAGGGCCGCCGATGCCGTCAGGTGTGAGTGGGCGCCTTCAGTGTACCCCGCCGACCAGGCCGACCATTGGAAGGTGCTGCAATCTTCGTTCAAGCCGGAGTTCCTGGGCAAGGAATGGCGCAAGATCGGCGATGTTGAAGCCGGCCTGAAGACGGGCACGCGCATCGAGGCGGAGTATCGCGCGCCCTATCTCGCCCATCAGCCGCTCGAACCGCTCAATGGGATCGGCCTCGTCACCGACAAGGGGATGGAGATCTGGGTCGGCCACCAGAGCCCTCAATTCGTGCAGCATGTCGCGGCGACCGCGATCGGCTTGAAGCCGGAACAGGTCACCTTCCATAATCAGTGGACTGGTGGAAGTTTTGGCCACCGTCTCGAATACGAGAACGTCCGCGTTCTCGCCGAGATCGCCAACCAGATGAAGGGCACGCCGATCAAGCTGGTGTTCTCGCGCGAGGAGGATTTCCTCCAGGACATCCCGCGGCAGATCGCGGTCGCCCGGCACCGCGGCAGCATCGACAAGGGCAAGATCGTCGCGGCCGATCTGCAGCTGGCGTCGACGGCGCCGCTCAAGGGGCTGCTCGAACGTTCGGGCGTCCCCTCGAAGGATCCCGACGCTCAATTGGCGGCCGGCCTCTGGAACGTCTACTACGACATCCCCAATTTCCGGGCCACGACTTACGAGGCGCAGGGGCTGTCGCCGAGCACCACCTGGCGGTCCGTGGGTGCCTCGACGGCCGGCTTCTTCACCGAGAGCTTCATCGACGAGTTGATCCACGCCGCCGGACTCGATCCGATGAAGGCGCGGATCGCGATGTGCAGCGTGCCGCACTATCGCAAGCTGCTGGAGACGCTGGCGGAGATGTCGGACTGGAAGGGACCGCTCGGCAACGGTCGAGGACGGGGCGTTGCCTTCGTGGAATCGTTTGGCACGCCGACCGCTGAGGTCGTCGAGGTGACGGCCACGGACCGGGGCATCAGGATCGACAAGGTCTGGGCCGTGGCCGACGTCGGAAAGGTGATCGACCCCGTCAACTTCGAGAGCCAAATGCAGGGCGGCGTCGTCTGGGGCCTCGGCCACGCCATCAACTGCGAGCTCACCTACGCCAAGGGCGCGGTGCAGCAGACCAATTACAACCATCATGAAGCCATGCGGATCTATCAATGTCCGGTCATCGAAGTTCGCGGGCTGGAGAACGATCCGAAGGTGAGGGGCATCGGAGAGCCGCCGGTTCCGCCGGCCGCGCCTGCGCTCGCCAATGCGATCTTCGCGGCCACCGGAAAGCGCATCCGCGAAATGCCCTTCAACAAGTTCATTGATTTCGTGTGAGGCGAGCCATGAGGAGATCTCTAATTGCGGTCGTCTTCGCGGCTTCTGCCGTCGCGGCGCTCACCGGGATCGTTGCGGCCAAGGACGAGGCCGCAAAGGACGTGCTGCCGCCCGGCAGCGTCAGCCGCGTCCAGGGACTGGAAGCCTGGAAGCGGATCGAGGCCGTCGTGACCCATCCCCGGTGTGCCAACTGCCATGTCGATGCCAGGGCCATACCCATCTGGACGCCGGCCGGCGAAACCAAGCCGCGCCCGCATGGCATGAACATCCATGGCGGCGAGAGCCGCATCGGCGCGGAGGCGATCCCGTGCTCGACCTGTCACATGACCTCGACCCAGGCGAACGAGCCGGCACCGTCGCCGCCACGCGCCGGAATCGACTGGCAACTCGCGCCGGTGGCGTTCATCTGGTTCGGCAAAAGTGGTGCCGAGATATGCGCGCAGATGAAGGACCCGAAGCGCAATGGCGGCCGCGACGCTGCCGGTCTCGTCGAGCACCTGCGGCACGATGCATCCTTGAACGGCTTCATCCCGCGGGGCTGGGCGCCCGGAGCGGGCCGCTCGACGCCGCCGGGCACCTTCGAGGATCACGTCAAGGACATGGCGATGTGGGGAGCGGCCGGGCAACCCTGTCCGAATTGATGCGTTCGCTGCCTCACTCGGGCTGACCAGTCTCCTATTTGCAGTTCTTGCAAATCGTCAGCTTTCGCCTCAGCGCCTCATCGTCGAGCGATTCCTGCCCTGCGGAACTGTTCTTCGCTGCGCGTGACCTCGCGAGCGGCGCGACCAGACTAGAGGCGTCGCGGTCTTCGCTGCCGACGGTGAAGCCATCGTAATCGGCAGCGGGATTCGGCGAGAGCGGTAGTGCGCCGATCACAGGCGTCGAAGTATCCGTGCCGGGCGTCGCCAAGGCTGGATCGCGCTTCGGCCGCGAATTCTTGGCCTTCGAAGGTGGGGGCGATGCAATCGGAGCAAGCGAAACCGGCGGTGCCACCGGAGCCTGCCCCCTCGCGCTATCCTGTGCCCAGAGGCCGACACACACAAGGCCGAGGCCCAAGAACGTCGTGCGTCTCATCCGCATCCTCAAATAGCTTTGTTCAATGATAGGTCGCATGCTCATTCGAGCCACGCCGTGTGGAAGAATATCAGGGCTCAAATGACCGTCAAAGTTGACGGAAATAGGGAGCTGGCTCCACCCGGGCCACGATCCCTTGTGTGGCCCGACAGACGAAACACGCTAAAGCTGGGTCAATCGCGGTCCGCAAGATATTCGTATTGACCGAAATTCGGATATGACGTAAAACCCGAAACATCCCGCCCGCCACAAGGGGCGTTTCGCGATCGTCACGGGACGCGGGCCGGGATGCGGTGGCCGCGACGGCGTCGGCGCGCAAGATTGGCTGCAGGGCGGGAAACCGTGAGCGGCGATCGGCGCGATACGACACGGCGCTGACAGCGTCTTCGCATGGTCTCGACGGTGAGCGCACGCCAGCCGGTGAGAACCCAGCGAAGATGTGCGCGGACGGAGAAGTCGTGTGGTCCTGACGCCCGGGGTCTGTGCGTCAAGTCATGTGGTGATGCTCACGGCCCAACCGGGCACGCACATCAGCCATCTGCATGGCGACGGGGGCAATAGTGCATCGCTCCCCGAGGAGATCACGAAGGACACCGTTAAAACCATCCGCGCAGGGAAGGCCGGGATGTCCGGCGACCTGTCGTCCACCCCCGTGCGCGTTCTCATCGCACACGCGGGACTTCGGGTGCCGGCCGGCGCCCAGCCTTCCCTGCGCCCTCGCTTTCGAGGAGGGCGAAATAGGACAGCAAGACTCGGGCGAAAGACGCCGCGAGGCCGCGAAGGTGTGTCCCGGATGAAATGCGAGTCGTTAGAGCGACGTCGTCTCTCCACACTCCGTCATTGCGAGCGGAGCGAAGCAATCCAGAATCTCTCCACGGAAGGATTCTGGATTGCTCACATGGGGATTTGGTGTGTCAAGTGGGATGGTCAGCTCTTTGTTCGACTGCAGGCCAGCTCTTCGTCCCGACCGTGTGGACTT
>NZ_SMBR01000021.1:0-98191 GCF_004346455.1 Bradyrhizobium sp. R2.2-H | reverse complement strand
CGATAGAGAACTGTCACCCATCCATCCGGTCTACTGTGTTACCTATCTATCCGGTCTGGACATCGCGCCACCTTCTCCCACAAGGGGAGAAGGAAGAAAACCATCTCACAAGATCGCGTGCGGCAGAAACCGCGAGTGGTTGCCCGTGATCGGACTTTCGTCCTCGCGGATCGAGAGGCCGCAGGGCTCGTGGTTCACCAGCCAGCTTCCCACCGCCGGATAGAAGCCGGAGAAGTTCGGCAGCGGCGACAATGACTGGCGCACGAAACCTTCGGCGCCGTAGGGACCCGCCTGCTCGTCGAGCGGCATCCCGCCGGACACCAGCGTGACGTTGGCGCCTTCGCGCGACAGCAGCGGCTTGCGGACATAGGACGTTCCGAGTTCCGCGGCGCGCGGATCGTCCTCGAAGAAGGCCGGCAGCAGATTGGGATGGTTCGGAAACATCTCCCAGAGCAGCGGCAGGATTCCCTTGTTGGAGAGCACCGCCTTCCACGGCGGCTCGATCCAGCGCGTGGTTGCGTCCTTGAGCTTTGCACCGAACGCGTCCTGGAACATCCACTCCCAGGGATAGAGCTTGAAGGCCAGCGCGATGTCGCCATCGTCGAGATCCACGAAGCCGCCGCCTTCGTCGCGCCAGCCGACCTCTTCGATGTCGAGCAGCCTGGTCGAGAGCCCGGCCTGGCGCGCGGTGTCTTCGAGATAAGCGAGCGTGCCGGCGTCTTCCTCGTTGCCCGTGATGCCGGTGAGATGGACGTGGTGGCCGGCCGCGATCTCCTTCCACGCCGCGATCAGCCGCTCATGGATGGAGTTGAACTGATCGGCGCGCGACGGGATGATGCGCCGCTCGATCGCCTGTTCGAGCCAGGTCCATTGAAACACTGCGGCCTCGAAGATCGAGGTCGGCGTATCCGCGTTGTATTCGAGCAGCTTTGCCGGACCTTTGCCGTCGAACTTCAGGTCGAGCCGGCCGTAAAGGCTGCGGTCGTCGCGCTCCCAGCTCTCGGCGATCAGGCTCCAGAACGCTTCCGGTATCTTCAGGCGCCGCAGGTCGCGCTCGTCGCCGATGACGCGGCCGGCGAGCTCCAGGCACATCGCGTCGATCTCGCCGGTCGGCGCCTCGATGCCGCGCTCGATCTCGTCGAGCGTGAAGCCGTAATAGGCGCTCTCGTCCCAATAGCGTTCGCCGTCGATGGTGTGGAAGACGAAGCCGCATTGCTCGGCGGTCTGCCGCCAGTCGTCACGCTCGGGACAGGCGATGCGTTGCATGGATCAGCCGCCGCCCGAGAAGCCATGGCCGAACGAGCCGAAGCCGCCGCGGCTCACGCTGCTGTGGCCGACATCGGACGACGTGCTTGACGAGGGATGGCTCGAGGAGTCGCTGCTGAAAAAGCTCGATCGCGACGACCAGCGCGAGCCGCTGCTGCCCGAAGAACTGCTGCTAGTGCAGGTCGTCGTCGTCTGCCCCGGCACGGCGCCCGGCGTGGGTTCGCAATTTTGCCGCGGCATCAAGGTGTAGGCGGTGGTGCCGACCGCGAGCGTGCCCATCACCAGAAGCGCGACATGGCCGGAGCGCTTCACCGGCGGGCGCGGCGGCGCCGGCTCGGCGACCGGCCGGCGCTTGCCGAAGTCCTTCTTGGAGGGTTTGTCGGCCATGTCAGTAGATCATGCTGGCGGCGTTGAGCAGCCCCGCGGCGAGCGAGGACAGGCCGAGCCAGATCGCGGGGGCAAGCTCGCCGGCATCGATGCGCTTCGACAGGTTCGGCACCGGAACCTTGACGAGATAGAACACGATGACCTGCACGATGAGCGCGATGGTCGCCCAGATCAGGCAGTCCAGCACGTTGGCCGAATGCGCGATCGCGCTCACCAGCGGCGCCACGAAGCCGAGCAGGCTGAGCCCGAGCGCGATCGCCGCGGCCGGCTCGTTGTCGCGGATGAGCTGGAATTCGTTGTGGGCCGTGATGCGGGTGTAGACGAACAGATAGGCCACGATCGCGATCAACCCGGTGCAGAAATAGACCAGGAAGGCGGGCAGGCCGGCGAGTGATTGCAGGATCATCGTTCCCCCATCGTGCAGCGACCATTCGTCGGCAGGGGAAGGCTAGTGGTTCAAACGTTAGTGAGGGATGAAGTCGCATCAGCAGGATTGCTGCACCGATTTCGCTGCGGCCATACTTCGAGACGCCCGCCATTGGCGGGCCCTCAGGATGAGGACCGCGTGAGCTGCGCCAGTTTCAACGAGCACCACTGCCTCTTAGCCTCATCCTGAGGAGCGCGCCCTTGCGCGCGTCTCGAAGGACGAGGCGCGCGCTCAGGTCTTGCAAAATGCGATAGCGGCAATCCCGCGCTTTCGGGAAAGCGCGAAGGCGCCCACAAAAACAAAAACCCCGCCATTTGCGGCGGGGTCCAGGCTGGGAGGAGCGAGACCGGAGGCTCGCGACGTAACCCAGAAGATCAGGCGGGGATGCGCTCGTCGGCCTCGTGCGGCTCGCGCAGCACGTAGCCGCGGCCCCACACGGTCTCGATGAAATTGCGGCCCTCGGAGGCGTTGGCGAGCTTCTTGCGCAGCTTGCAGATGAAGACGTCGATGATCTTCAGCTCCGGCTCGTCCATGCCGCCATAGAGGTGGTTGAGGAACATTTCCTTGGTGAGGGTCGTGCCCTTGCGGAGCGAGAGGAGCTCCAGCATCTGATATTCCTTGCCGGTCAGATGCACGCGCTGGCCGCCGACTTCGACGGTCTTGGTGTCGAGGTTGACGACGAGGTCGCCGGTCTGGATGACCGACTGGGCATGGCCCTTGGAGCGGCGCACGATCGCGTGGATGCGGGCCACCAGCTCGTCCTTGTGGAAGGGCTTGGTCATGTAGTCGTCGGCGCCGACGCCGAGACCCTTGACCTTGTCCTCAATGCCGGCGAGGCCGGAGAGGATCAGAATCGGTGTCTTGATTTTGGAAACCCGGAGCTGCTTGAGCACGTCGTAGCCGGACATGTCGGGCAGATTGAGGTCGAGGAGAATAATGTCGTAATCGTATAGTTTACCGAGATCGACGCCTTCTTCCCCCAAATCGGTCGTGTAGACGTTGAAGCTCTCTGACTTCAACATCAGCTCGATCGACTGCGCGACGGCGCTGTCATCTTCAATCAGCAAAACGCGCATGCCAGTTCCCCATAGTCGCCGCTCCTGGGCGTCAGGTCGGCCGCATTCGCGGCACTCAACAAAACGCCTTTGAACAACTGATTCGGATCCTGACGACAGATGGTTAACAAACTCTGATTCTGGAACGCAAGTCCCCACGGTGCAATTTTTGCCGAATCGCCCTAAGGTCTTGCGTATGAAGCAGCTTTCGTTACCCGATTCCGTTCAAGCTCCACTTTAAGAGACGGGCCTAACCGACTCCCGCGACTCAGCCTTCTTCTGAAGGGGAGTCACGCTCAGTCACAAAGACAGTGACGCAATGATTAATGATGCGGGTAAACACGAGGTTAAGCGCCGTTCAGAAATGTGGCGAAACTTAAGGCTTTCACCGTGATGCCCCGGATGACGAAGGCGACCACCTTATGAAGGCTCTTGCCGAACAGATCGGCGACATCGACGGTGTCAATATTTACGGCCGCGTGGTCGGGGTCCGCGGCCTGATGGTCGAGGTGGCCGGTCCGATTCACGCCATGTCCGTCGGCGCACGGCTCGTGATCGAGACCGGCGCCAACCGCACCATTCCCTGCGAAGTGATCGGCTTCTCCGGCAACAATGCCGTCGTGATGCCGTTCGCCGGCCTCGACGGCGTGCGCCGCGGCTGCAAGGCGGTGATTGCCAATGCCGCCAATCAGGTGCGGCCGTCCGCAGCCTGGCTCGGCCGCGTCGTCAATGCGCTGGCCGAGCCGATCGACGGCAAGGGGCCGCTGCCGCAAGGCTCTTCGCCGATGCCGTTCCGCAATACGCCGCCGCCGGCGCATTCGCGCAAGCGCGTCGGCGCGCCGCTCGATCTCGGCGTGCGTGCGATGAACACCTTCCTCACCTGCTGCCGCGGCCAGCGCATGGGCATCTTCGCGGGGTCCGGCGTCGGCAAGTCGGTGCTGCTCTCGATGCTCGCGCGCAACGTCGATGCCGCCGTCAGTGTCATCGGGCTGATCGGCGAACGCGGGCGCGAGGTTCAGGAATTCCTGCAGGACGATCTCGGCGAGGAGGGCCTCGCGCGTTCGGTCGTGGTGGTCGCCACCTCCGACGAGCCCGCGCTGATGCGCCGCCAGGCGGCGTATCTGACGCTCGCGATCGCCGAATATTTTCGCGACGAGGACAAGGACGTGCTCTGCCTGATGGACTCGGTGACGCGCTTTGCCATGGCCCAGCGCGAGATCGGCCTGTCCGCCGGCGAGCCGCCGACAGCCAAGGGCTATACGCCGACCGTCTTCACCGAGTTGCCGAAGCTGCTGGAGCGGGCCGGGCCGGGCCTGGGGGAGGGTGCAATCACCGCGATCTTCACGGTGCTGGTCGACGGCGACGACCATAATGAGCCGATCGCGGATGCGGTCCGGGGCATCCTCGACGGCCACATCGTGATGCAGCGCTCGATCGCCGAGCGCGGCCGTTACCCCGCGATCAACATCCTCAAATCGGTCTCGCGCACCATGCCGAAATCGGCGGATCCGCAGTTCTGGCCCGTCATCCAGCGGGCGCGCCAGGTGATGGCGACCTATGCCGACATGGAGGAATTGATCCGGCTCGGCGCCTACCGCGCCGGCTCCAGCCCGGAGGTCGACGAGGCGATCCGGCTCCACGAGCCGCTGGAGGCCTTCCTGCGCCAGCGCAAGGACGAGAATGCATCCCTGGCGGACGGCTACCGCCAATTGGCGCAGATCCTCGGCAATTTGGAAACGGAACGCTAACTTTGTCAGGTCATCATCCGTTCCCACAGAGTAGCAGAGCCGGTCTTGGCCTCAATCGGGCCTGGGGGGCGACCGGTGCCGTCCCACGTGCAGCGGGGGGACTTCTGGGGAGTACGAGTCGATGAAGTCACGAGATACGCTTATCCGCCTGAAGAAGTTTCAGGTCGACGAGAAGCGCCGCCGGGTCACCCAGATCGAGACCATGATCGCCGACTTCCAGCGGATGTCGGTCGATCTCGAACGCGAGATCCAGACCGAGCAGGAGCGTGCCGGGATCAACGATCCCTCGCACTTCGCCTATCCGACCTATGCCAAGGCCGCGATCCAGCGCCGCGAGAACCTGACCCGTTCAGCCGATGAGCTGAAGGGCCAGCTCGACGAAGCCAAGGCCGCCCTGGCCGAGGCCTTCGAGGAACTGAAGAAGGTCGAGCTCCTGGACGAGCGCGACCAGGCCCGCGAGCGCGCCGAGGAAAACGCCCGTGAGCAGGCCGACCTCGACAGCATCGGCCTGATGCGGGCCCGCATCGGCGCGGTAGCCTGAGCCGGCCGGCAGCCAGACCACGTTGGAATTTGCCAAGCCCGGACCCGCAAGGTCCGGGTTTTCGTATGTGCTGTCCACAGCGGGGCACCGCGCCCCTTGGTGGTCGGCTTTGCCCCGCGCTATGGTGGCCGCGATGAATGCTGTGCCAGCGACGGCGGTGTCCACCTCTCCCTTGGGAGAGGTCGGCGCGGAGCGTCGGGTGAGGGGTGACGGTCCCCCATTTGCCCTGCGCCCCCTCACCCGATTTGCTGCGCAAATCGACCTCTCCCCGGTGGGGAGAGGTGAAAGGAAGCGGCAGGCCGCGCGTTGGGGGGCTGAATGCTGACGCCAGCGGAGCTGGTCGAGTTGATCGAGGCGGTGGCGAAGGGCGATCAAGCCGCGTTCGAGCGCCTCTACGCCGCCACGCGCGCGAAACTCTATGGCGTCGTGCTCCGTATCTTGCGCCGACAGGATCTCGCAGAGGAGGTCATCCAGGAGACCTACGTCAAGATCTGGAACAGCGCCGGCCGGTTCAATTCGGCCTTGTCGTCGCCGATCACGTGGATGGCCTCGATCGCGCGCAACCGCGCAATCGACATCGTGCGCAAGAAGTCGGAAGTCTCCATCGAGGAAGAGCCTCAGGCGATGGAGGTCGCGGCCGAGAGTCCCGATCCGCTGGCGCGCCGCGAGATGACCGAGGAGCTGAAGCGGCTCCTGGAATGTATCGGCCGGCTCGAGCCGGACCGTCAGAGGCTCGTGCTTCTCGCCTATTACAACGGCTGGAGCCGCGAGCAATTGGCGGAGAAATTCGCCGCGCCCGTCAACACGGTGAAGACGTGGCTCCGGCGCAGCATGCTGGATATTCGGGAGTGCCTCGGGCTGTGATGGCCTGATGATGAGGATGGTTCTGGGACCGCAATTGATGGCCTACACGGAGGATCATATCGCGCTCGCCGCGGAATACGCGCTCGGTACGCTCGACGCCGATGAGCGTGCGCAGGTCGAGGCCATGATGGCGCTTGACGAGGCGTTCGCCGGTATCGTGCAGTCCTGGTCCTATCGACTTGGCGCGCTCAACCAGATGGTCGGCTCGGTCGAGCCGCGTCCGGTCGTGTGGGAGAACATCAAGTCCGAAATCGCGCGCACCGCGCTTGCGCAGGAGCCGCCTGCACCTGCCGAAGCTTCGCCGCCGCCTGCGCCCATGCCGGACCTGCCCGCGGAGGAAGCTGCGACGTCGGAATCTTCCGCGGAGAACGGGCTCCCGCAGACATCGCATCCCGCCGCGGAGCAGCCCGGGTCGTCGCGCCCCGAACCCGATGCCATCCCGGACATCGCGCCGCAATTTATTCCGCAGGTCCATGCTCCGGATATCAATGTTTTGCGCGCACAGCTGGCGCCGGTCGTCGATGGTGACGTGATCCGCCTCGAGGGACGCGTGAAGCGCTGGCGCAACATTGCATCCGTCGTCGGCGCGCTCGCGGCCGCGCTGCTCGTGACGCTGTCGCTTCAGATATTCCTGCCTGATGCGCTGCCGGGCGTCTTGCGTCCTGCGCCCCGCATCCAGACGGTCGAGGTGAAAACTCCGGCCGCGCCGCTCGCCGCCTCCGCGCAATATGTCGCGCTGCTGCAGGACCAGGGCGGCGGCCCCGCCTTCATCCTTACCATCGATGGCGCGACGCGGAATTTCACGGTGCGGAAAGTCGGTGCGACGCCGGAGCCCGGCAAGAGTTTCGAGCTCTGGCTGATCTCGGACAAGCTGCCGCGCCCGCGCTCGCTCGGCGTCATCGGGGCCGGCGATTTCACCGCGCGTCCGCTGCTCGCCTCCTACGATGCCGATGTCGTCAACGGCGCCACCTACGCCGTCACCGTCGAACAGGCCGGTGGCTCGCCGAACGGCCAGCCCACCTCGGCCCCGGTGTTTTCCGGCAAGCTGATCGAGACCGTGCCGCCGGCCCAGCCCCAGGCGCCCGCGACGAAGTAATTCCGTAGCCGATATCGCCGGACGATGCGGGCTACGAATTGTCGCCACGGTCCGTCCCGTCGTCGTATCCCGACAACTCCCTCCGAATCCACCCGCGATTTGAACCTCCGCCCGATCCCGGGCGTCAAATCCCCGGAATTTGAAGTCGGCGATGCCGGAGAGGGCGAGAGAATCAGATGGATGCAGCGAGAACGCCGGGCATCTTCCTTCACCAATATGCGGGGCTGCCGCACGGCCCGGCGTTCGAAGACTGGCGCGGGCGGGCCTTCGGTCGTTGCGGCCTCGACATTGGGCCGAGCCAGGGCGACAGCATCGATTGCCGGCTCCAGGTCAGCGTCATCGACAACATCGTGCTCGCCATTCCGGAAGGCGCCTCCGCGCAATATTCCCGTACGCAGAGCCACCTCGCCGACGGCAGCGACGACCTCGTCCTGATCGCGGCGCATGCGGGGCTCGTCCGCGTCGGACAGAATGGGCATACCGTGGAGCTCACGCCCGCGCAGATGGTGCTCGTCGACATGAGCATCACCGGCACCGTCGGCCACACCGACGAAGACCGCTTCACCACCATTCGCATGCCGCGCCGTGCGCTGCTCGACATCAATCCGCGCGCCGAGGACAAGCTCTCGCAGGTGCTCTGCGACGGCGCCGTCGCCGAGACCATCCTCCGCTACCATGCGCTCGCCGCCAACCACGCGCCGCATCTCGATGCGGTAGGCCAGCGCCTGACGGCGCAGCATATGGTCGATCTCGTCGGTCTCCTGCTCGGCACCGATGCGGAGCATGCAAGCCGGGCACACGGCCGCGGGCAGGCGGCGGCTCGCCTCGATCTGATGCGCGCCGACGTGATGGCCTCGCTCGGCCGCAATGACCTCTGCCTCGCCGAAGTCGCGACGCGCTCAGGACTGAGCCCGCGCCAGGCACAGCGCCTGTTCGAGCAGGCCGGCACGACCTTCACCGAATTCGTGCTGGAGCAGCGCCTGCTCCAGGCCCGCAAGCTGCTCGGTGATCCCCGCGCCAGGGCGCGCAAGATCAGCGACATCGCGCATTCGTCCGGCTTCTCCGATCTGTCCTATTTCAATCGCGCCTTTCGCAAGCGCTTCGGGGCGACGCCGTCGGAGCTGCGCGAGGCGTAAGTCGCGATTTCGTGCGGCGGTGCGGGCGCTGCCGCATTTGGTCGACGCCGGCCGTTGAGCTAGTCTGTCCAGGCGGCGAGACCGCAGGATCCTCTGGAAGGTGTGCAGGCGGACATGGCGCGTATCGTCGTGCTCGGTGCCGGATTTGCAGGCCTGTGGGCGGCCATCGGCGCTGCGCGCAAGCGCGACGAGATCGGCGCGAGCGACCGCGACATCGAGATCCGTGTCATCGAGCGCAACCCCTATCACAATATCCGTGTGCGCAACTACGAGGCCGATCTCGGCGAGGTCGCGCTGCCGCTGCCGCAACTGCTCGATCCGATCGGTGTCGGCCACGGCCTCGGCGAGGTCGAGGCCATCGATCCGGTACGGCGCGAGATCTCGCTCGTCACCAGCAGCGGCAAGGAGGCGCTGGGCTATGATCGCCTCGTGCTGGCGCTCGGCAGCGAGCTGATGCGCCCCGACATTCCCGGCCTTGCCGCGCACGCCTTCGACGTCGATACCTATGCCGCGGCGCTCCGCCTCGAAGAACATCTGGTTTCGCTTGGCCGCAGCGCGCCGTGTCCGGAACGTTCAACGGTGGTGGTGGTCGGCGCCGGCTTCACCGGCATCGAGGTCGCAGCCGAGATGCCTGACCGGTTGGCGCGTGCGGGCATCAGCGGCAGCCGCCGCATCATCCTGGTCGATCCCAATCCAGCGGTCGGCGCCACGATCGGCGCGCATGCGCGCCCGGTCGTCGAGACGGCCCTGGCTGCGCTCGACATCGAGACGCGGCTCGGTGTGCGTGTCGTGTCGATCGAGGCCGCTGGCATGCGCCTGAACTCGGGCGAGTTCATTGCGGCGCAGACGGTGATCTGGTGTGCGGGCATGCGTGCAAGCCCCTTGGCAGCGAGCTTTCCGGGCGCACGCGATCGCCTCGGGCGCCTTCTGGTCGATCCCTTGATGCGGGTTGCGGATGTCGGCGGCGTGTTCGCGGCGGGCGACATTGCTTCGAGCGTGATCGACGGGTTGCATCCGACCGTGATGTCCTGTCAGTTCGCCCGCCCCATGGGCCGCTTCGCAGGCCACAACGTGGTGGCCGATCTCGTCGGCCTGCCCATGCTGCCGCTGCGGATCGACTGGTACGTCACCGTGCTCGATCTCGGCGGCTGGGGTGCGCTCTATACGGAGGGGTGGGATCGCAAGGTCCGTGCCATCGGCGCGGCCGCAAAGGCGACCAAGCAGACCATCAACCGCAAGCGGATCTATCCGCCGCTGACCGGGAGCAAGGACGAGCTGTTCGCTGCCGCAGCGCCGACCGTGCAGGCGCCGCCGCCGACTTATGGCGGGCGGTGATAATCTGATTGATGCTGGTTGGAGGACGTCGGCTGAGTGTGCCCCAAGATACCCCCAGACATGAGAAAGCGCCCGTGGGGGGCGGGCGCTTTCTGTAGTCGACTTGGGGTTGGGGTCGTCTACATATCCACGTGGCGACTTTGGGGGGCTGGTAAAGAGCCGCGTGAATTCCTGAAACTCTGGATCTCCTTATCGAACGAGAGATGTGTCCGAACTGGTGACAACGACCGGCTTGCCGGCCTTGATGACGCGGGCGGTCTGGGTCAAACCTTCATCCGAACCCGAACGCGCCGTAATGCCGAGACCTGCCACCGCGATCCCCGCGACGAGGGCCACGACCACGATTTTCAAGTGGGTCGAGCGATCTGCGCTGTAGATCGAGTGGTTCATGGAAGCCTCCTGCCGCCACCTACCCGAAGTAGTCGCCAGCCAGTTCAGGCAGGTTCATGCTTCCGGTGCCCAACAACCTAGTATTGGCGGGATTCGTTCCCAAGGGGCGATCACAAGAGCGTGATAGGACGTGAAAGGTCGCGATCGAAGGCGATCCGGGATCGTTCGATTATATAATTATTTCAATGATATAGTTTGCAGATTGGGCGTCTTGGCAGCGTTTGGTCGACAGGGCGCCGGGAACTCAAAAACCATTTGCCTGTGGCTGAAAAACACACGGCTTCTTAAGGCAAATCAGATGCTTCCGACCGTTTTCAGCCTCGCCCTGGGGTGGATTTCGGCCTGCGACAGCACGGTCGTCTGGGCCCGGAACCGCTCCACCAGGGACCGGACGAACGGACGAATTGCCGCAGAGGTGACCAGCACCGGCGCTTCGCCCTCGCGAGCGGCGCGCTCGAACGCCTCGCGCACGGCGGTCATGAACTCCGACAATTTCGAGGGCTGCATCGCGAGGCTGCGCTCCTCTCCTTGGCCGATGATGGATTCGGCAAAAGCCTGCTCCCATTTCGCCGACAGCGCGATCAGCGGCAGATAGCCGGCGTACGAGGTGTTCTGCGCGCAGATCTGCCGGGCCAGACGCGCGCGGACGTGCTCGACCATGGTCGCGGGGTTGCGCGAGAAGGCGAGCGAATCGGCGATACCTTCGAGGATGGTCGAGAGGTCGCGGATCGAGATGCGTTCGGCGAGCAGCAGTTGCAGCACGCGCTGGATGCCGGAGACCGTGACCTGTCCGGGAACGATGTCCTTGACCAGCTCGCTCTGCTCCTTCGGCAGCTCCTTGAGAAGCTTCTGCACCTCGCCATAGGAGAGCAGGTCCGACATGTTGGCCTTGAGCAGCTCGGTGAGGTGGGTCGAGAGCACGGTCGCTGCGTCGACCACGGTGTAGCCCTTGAGAGAGGCTTCTTCCTTGAGGCTGGCGTCGACCCAGGTCGCGGGCAGGCCGAAGGTCGGCTCGGTGGTGTGGATGCCGGGCACCTGCACCTGGCCGCCGCCGGGATCCATGACCATGAACTGGTTGGGCCAGATCTTGCCGGTGCCGGCGTCGACCTCCTTGATCTTGATGATGTAGGTGTTGGCCTCGAGCTGGACGTTGTCGAGGATGCGCACCGCCGGCATCACGAAACCCATCTCGATGGCGAGCGAACGGCGCAGCGCCTTGATCTGCTCGGTGAGGCGATCGGTGCCGTCGGGACCGTTGACCAGCGGCAGGAGCGCATAGCCGAGCTCGATCTTGAGGTCGTCGATCTTGAGTGCGGCCGAGATCGGCTCTTCGGTCGCAGCGGCCCCCGGCGCGCCGGGCTGACCTGCCGCGGGCGCGGCCTTGGCGGCTTCGTCGGCCCTGGCGGTGGCGCGGTTGCGGTTGCGGGCGTTCCAGGCCAGCGCGCCGGCGCCGGCACCGAGCGTCAGGAACGGGAGGGTCGGAATGCCCGGCAGGGCCGCCAGCACCAGCATCACTGCCGAGGACATCGCCAGTGCCTGCGGATAGCCGGAGAACTGCTTCATCAGCGCCTTGTCGGCGGCGCCGGACACGCCGGCCTTGGAAACGAGCAGGCCGGCCGCCGTCGAGACGATCAGCGCCGGCACCTGGGTGACGAGACCGTCACCGACGGTCAGGAGCGTGTAGGTGCGGCCGGCGTCGGCGAAGGACATGCCTTGCTGCGCCACGCCGATGATCATGCCGCCGACCACGTTGATGAAGACGACCAGGAGGCCGGCGATGGCGTCGCCCCGGACGAATTTGGAGGCACCGTCCATCGCGCCGAAGAAGCCGCTCTCGTCCTCCAGCTCCTTGCGCCGCTCCTTGGCGACCTTCTCGTCGATCAGGCCGGCGGAGAGGTCGGCGTCGATCGCCATCTGTTTGCCGGGCATGGCGTCGAGATGGAAGCGCGCCGCGACTTCGGCGATACGGCCCGAACCCTTGGTGATGACGACGAAGTTGACGATGATCAGGATGGCGAAGACGATGATGCCGATGACGAAATTGCCGCCCATCACGAAGTTGCCGAAGGCTTCGATGACGTGACCGGCGGCGGCCGTGCCCTCGTGCCCGTGCGACAGGATCAGGCGGGTCGAGGCCATGTTGAGCGACAGGCGCAGCATGGTCGAGATCAAGAGGACGGTCGGGAAGGCCGAGAATTCGAGCGGCGCCTGGATGAACAGCGACGTCATCAGGATCAGAATCGAGAGCGTGATCGAGATCGCCAGGAACAGGTCCAGCACGATCGCGGGCAGGGGAAGGATCAGCACCACCAGGATGGTGAGGACGCCGAGCGCCAGCGCGATGTCGCCGCGCTTGAGGATGTTGACGATCTCGTTGATTGAGGGGATGCCGGGCTTCGCGGTGCCTACGCCCTGTCCCGCCGTGACGTCGACCATGGTAGCTGCCTCCCCGCGCGACTGCCGTCCGCGCGCCCCAAACGTCTGCGCGGCGGCCGATGGGCCGCCGTTCCGAAAGTGAGGCACCGCACTGGCGTCCACGGGAGCTCCCGTTCTACGCGGCTGACGACACTCGACTTCACCCGGCAATTCTTGCCGGGTGTATGGTTAGCAAAGGGTTAACGGAGGGTGGGAAGAGAACGGGGCGGAGATTGCGGAGAATTCGTCATGCCCGGGCTTGTCCCGGGCATCCACGTTCTCCGTGCCGCGCGGAAAGGCGTGGATGGCGGGCCAAGCCCGGCCATGACGGAGCTATTGGCGACTCAAGGGTGCCAGGGAAATCGCCCCTACTTCGCCTTGTCCATCTTCGTCACCGTGTACCCCGACGCCGCCTCCTCGGCCTCGAAGGTGATCTTGTCGCCGACCTTCACCTGCTTCAGCATCGCGGGATCCTTGACCCGGTAGACCATGGTCATGGGGTCCTCCATGCCGAGGCTCTTGGCCGGTCCGTGCTTCAGCGTGATCTTGCCGGCGCCCTCGTCGATCTTCTTCACCTCGCCGCTGATCGAAGCGCCCTCGGCTGCGAGGGTCCCGGTCGCAAGGCCGACAGCAAGCGCGAGCGCAGCAGTGATACGGATGACGCGGTTCATGGCAGTCTCCTTCGTTACTTCACGGTGACGTGGCCGACCATGCCGTAGTCGCGGTGGTCGGGAATTAGGCAGGAAAATTCGAATGTGCCGGCCTTGCTGAATTTCCAAAGTATCTCGGCCGTCTTGTTAGGCGCGAGCCGGACACCGTTGGGATCGTCGTGCTCCATGTGCGGGTGCTTCTTCATCTCCACCGCATGCGCGAGATTTTCCTTCGGTGTGGCGAGCAGGAATTCGTGGTCCTCCTTGCCGACGTTGCGCAGCACGAAGCGGACCTGCTCGCCGCGTTTGACCTCGATCCTCGCGGGTGTGTAGTCCATCTCGTTCATCAGGACCTCGATGGTGCGTGCGGGCTTGTTGGGATCGCCGGGCTCGCCCGCCGAAAAGGTCCCGTGCCCGTGCTTGTCGTGGGCAAAGGCCGGCGCGATCGAAAGCGCGGCTAGCGCGAGGCCGAGCTTGATGGTGGTCTTCATCGTGGTCTCCAGTTGGTGGTTCATCGAAACGCTCACATCTTCATGTTCTTCATTGGCGGGCCGCCTGGCTTTTGCCGGGCGGGCTCTGCGGCCGGCGCCGTGACCTCGTAGGCGACGGTGCCTTGCGGGAATTTGTACGGCCCGGGATCGCGGTAATCGTCGCGCGCGAGGTCCTCGCGGATCTTCATCACCGTGAACATGCCGCCCATCTCGATCGGCCCGAACTGGCCGGTGCCGGTCATCATCGGCAGCGTGTTGTCGGGCGCAGGCATCTCCATGTTGCCCATTGCCATGCCGGTCGAGCCCATCGCCATGCCGTCGGGCGCGAGCTTGCCGACGGCCTTGGCGAGATCCTTGCGCGACACGCCGATGAGATTGCGCACGTCGTGTCCCATCGCGTTCATGGTGTGATGCGACTTGTGGCAGTGGAACGCCCAGTCGCCCGGATTGTCGGCGAGCACGTCGAACACCCTGACAGCTCCCACCGGCACGTCGGTGGTCGTCTCCGGGATCTGTGCGCTCTCCGGGATCCAGCCGCCGTCGGTGCAGGTGACCGCAAAGCTGTGGCCATGCAGGTGAATCGGATGGTTGGTCATGCTGAGATTGCCGATGCGCACGCGCGCTCTGTCGCCGAGCCTGACCGGGAGCGGATCGATGCCGGGAAAGACCCGCGCATTCCAGGTCCACATGTTGAAGTCGGTCATCTCGTTGACATGCGGCAGATAGGTGCCGGGGTCGACGCGATAGGTGCTCATCACGAAGACGAAGTCGCGGTCGACGGGCCGGAAGCTCTGGTCGCGCGGATGCACGACGACCATGCCCATCATACCCATCGCCATCTGCACCATCTCGTCGGAATGCGGGTGGTACATGAAGGTCCCGCTCTTCTTCATCTCGAATTCGTAGACGAAGGTCTTGCCCGGCTGGATGTGCGGTTGGGTCAGCCCGCCGACGCCGTCCATCCCGCTCGGAATGATCATGCCGTGCCAGTGCACGGTGGTGTATTCGGGCAGTCTGTTGGTGACGAAGATGCGAAGCTTGTCGCCCTCGACGGCTTCGATGGTCGGGCCCGGCGATTGCCCGTTGTAGCCCCACAAATTCACCTTCATGCCCTCGGCGAATTCGCGCACCACGGGTTCGGCGACGAGATGGAATTCCTTCCAGTCGCCGTTCATGCGGAACGGTAGCGACCAGCCATTGAGCGTGACCACGGGGCGATATTCCGGGCCGCTGCTCGGATGCAGCGGCGGCTGCATCACCGCCTTGTCCATGGTGGGTGCTTCCGGAATCGAAGCGGCCTGGACACGGCCGCTGATGGCCGACGCGCCGGCAAGCGCGGCGCTGCCTAAGAATCCTCGGCGGGAAAACATGCTGGCCTCCATCTCAGTGGCCGCCGCCGGCAGGCGCTGCCGCGGCGATGGTGGTTGGATTGTCGCCGCCGGCCGCCGGCACGCCACCGCCGTTGATGGCAGTCTGCAAATCGGCCTGGGCGAGAAAGAATCGCTGCCTGGCGTCGATCGCGCCGCGCAGCGACGCCAGACGCTGTCGCGCCTCGGTGAGCAGCGCGAAAATGTCGACCTGCATGCTGGAGAAGCGCAACTGCATCTCTTCGGTGATGATCTTCCGCAAGGGGATGATCTCGCGCTGGTAATGGCCGGCGATGTCGTAGGTGGAGCGATAGACACGATAGGCATCGCGCGCCTCGGAGCGCACATTCACGGCGCGCTCGGTCAGGCGGTTGAAGGCGAGATTGTAGGTCTCGGCGGCCTGCCGCACCCGCACCTCGCCGCCGTCGAAGATCGGGATCTGGAACTGCACGTCGAAGCCGCGTTCGCGGAAGGGCGGCCCTTCCGGATCCTGGGTGCGGCGGGAGATGCCGGCGAGATCGAGCAGCGTCACGAAGCGCGTCGCCTCGGTGAGGTTCAGGGCCTTCGCCAGCGCGGCCAGCTCCAGCCGTGCGATCTGCAGGTCGATACGGTGCGCCACTGCGTCGGTCTCGATCGAGGGCAAGGCCTGCGGCCGACGCGGCAGCGGCGGCAGTCGATCTGGCAGGCGGAAGTCGAGACCGTCGTCCCACAGCCCCATCAGCCGCGCCAGCCTTTCGCGTGCGCTCGCCGCCGCCTGGCGTGCCGTTGCAAGGTCGGCGGTGGTCTCGGCATAAAATACCTGCTCGCGGGCCTGGTCGAGCTTGTTGAGCGAGCCGGTTTCGCCGAGCTGGACCGCAAGCTGTGCGGTCGATTCCGCTGTCGCCTTCGCGTCAGTTAGCAGCACCACCATCTCGTTGGCGGCAACAGTGCGGACATAGGCGCGGCGGACGTCGGCGGCGAGTCGCAGCGTCGCCAGGGCCACGCGCAGCTGCGCTCCGCGGAATCGGTCGCGGGCGATGTCGGAACGGAACGGCAGGGTGGCCAGCGCGAGGATGTCGCCGACAACCTGGCGCTCGATCTCGCTGGCGCCGTTGCCTGATATCCGCGAGATCGCGAACACGGGATTGGGCGGCAGGCTCTGCTCGACGAGATCGGTCTCGGCCAGCGCCAGCTCGTTATAGGCGGCTTGCAGTCCCTTGTTGTTGAGCAACGCGATCTGCACGGCGGAGTCGCCGCTGAGCGTGCGCGAGAGCAGTTGGCGGACGCGGGCGTCGACCGCGGCGGCGCCCTCGGCCGAGCGCACGAAGGCGACGTCCTTGTTGATGGTCCGGCTCGTCACACCCGAGACGTCAGTCATGCCGCCGTCGGGCGAGAACGCGGCGCAGCCGGAAAGACCGAGCGCGGCGAGCACGAGCAGGCCTCGCGCAAAATGCTGTGACATGGCGCGCTCCTACCGCTCTTGCTTCGGCTGCGGCGTCACCGCCTCGTTGCGGCCACGCCATGGCGCCAGCGTCGCAGGGCGCAGGCTGGTATAGGACGCGATGGTCGAGCGATAGCCGATTGGGGCGACCTTCGCCGCCGGATCGGCAGGATCCGCGCTGGCCATGTGCGTCGTTGCCGGCATACAGCCGGACAGTGCCGGCGCGGCAAAGGCCAGCAGCAGCCAAATGAAATGAGAGTGTCGATCACCCACCGCAGATGCGGCAGATTTCGCCCCGGAAAGCGCAACCATGTCTTAATTCCCGATCTGAAAGACCACAGGTCCGCGCGCGCAAAAGCGCGCATCGAAACCGAAATCGTCGTGTCAGATCAGGCGATGGGAGGGCGGTAGTGCTGGGGCGGCGCGGCGCTGTGCAAGCTGGGTGCGATCTCGGGCGCACAGGTCGACATCGGGCGGACCGGCGTAGCGACGCTGGGCAGATCGGCCGGCAGCGCGCTGACGCACATCATCGCACAGCACGGGCCCACTGTTCCCTTGCCGTCGTGATGATTCGGAGCAGGTGCGTCCTTCGCGGCGGTCTGGGAGGGTGTTCCTGCATGCTCGTGCGGAACATCGCCATGGCTCGCAGCCATATGTTGATGCGTCGGAGCGAGGTCAGCGAGACCCTCGTCGCCAAGGCAGGGCGCAGCGCTGCCCCAGGCAAGGCTTGCCGCCGGTGCGAGCACGCAGAACAGGTAGGCGAGGGCGATGATCCGCCCCACCCTGATCCGCATCGATCGCGTCAATCGCAGCAACATCCGCCGGCATGCTCTCGCGCGGCAAAGGTGCACACGCGGATTGCAAACTAGTGGCAAATTGCGCGGTCGCCAAGCTCCTTCTTACCGCAGTGCACCGCGCATGCCCAATATCGCGCCACAATGCTTGACCCTGTGGCGATCCGCGGGCCATGGTCCGGCCCGTGCACGCGCCAAATCATCCAGGGCAGACGCCTCAATCATTCAGCCCTGATTCCCGTCAGGCCTGGATGCGGCTGATCATTGCGCTGCTGATCGGCTCGATCGGCGCCGTCGGCATGTGGGCGGTCGTGGTCGTGATTCCCGTGGTGCAGGCCGAATTCGGCGCCACGCGCGGCGCGGTGTCGCTGGCTTTCACCCTCATGATGTTCGGCTTCGGGCTTGGCGGGGTGATCGCCGGCAAGATCACCGACCGGTTCGGCATCGTACCGGCCATGGCGATCAGCATCGCCTTTCTCGGCGTCGCCAACGTGCTCGCGGGTCTGTCGAGCCATCTCTGGCAGTTCGTGGCGGCCTACTTCCTCATCGGGCTCGGCACCGCGGCGACCTTCGCCCCGTTGATGGCGGAGGCCTCGCACTGGTTCGAGCGCTATCGCGGGCTGGCGGTGACGATCGTCGCCAGCGGCAATTATGTCGCGGGCGCGATTTGGCCGCCGATCGTGAGCTGGGGCACGCAGGAGATCGGCTGGCGCTACACGCATATCGGCATCGGCATCGTCTGCGCTTGCCTGATGACGATTCTGGTGCTGGTCCTGCGCGCGCAGATGGGCAGCAACACGGTCCACGATCATGCCAACGCACCGCCGCCGCGGGTCGATCTCAAGCTCTCGACCAACACACTGACGGTGCTGCTCTCGATTGCGGCCATCGCCTGCTGCGTGGCGATGGCCATGCCGCAAGTGCACATCGTCGCCTATTGCGGCGATCTCGGCTATGGCGTGGCGCGCGGCGCCGAGATGCTGTCCTTGATGATGGCATGCGGCATCGTCAGCCGGATCGGCTCCGGCTATCTCGCCGACAAGATCGGCGGCATCCGCACGCTGCTGGTCGGATCGCTGGCCCAGGGTTTTGCGCTGGTGTTCTATCTGTTCTTCGACAGCCTGACCTCGCTGTATCTGATCTCCGCGATGTTCGGCCTGTTCCAGGGCGGCATCGTGCCGAGCTATGCCATCATCGTGCGTGAGGCGATGCCGGCGAGCGAGGCGGCGACGCGCGTCGGCATCGTGATCTTTGCCTCCGTGTTCGGCATGTCCTTCGGCGGCTGGGTGTCGGGCGTCATCTTCGACGCCACCGGATCCTACGCTGCGGCGTTCGCGAACGGCGTGGCGTGGAATGCGCTGAACATCAGCATCGTCGTGCTGCTGCTGATCCGCTCGCGGATGAGCGCGACGAAGACCGGTCCCGGTTTCGCGACTTAGGCCTTCCGTCCCAAACGTTGCCGGCTGCGTCGACCGGAGCTGCCGGCGCGAAAGTTCGACGAACCGGCACGGACGGCTGCGTGCGGGTGTCCGCTTCAGTCATGATGTCCGGTGTCGGTATCGCCGAGTTCCCGCTGCGTGTTGGCCTCGAACCACAGCGCGTTGAGGATGGCGAAGGTCCCTGCGAAGGCGACGCCGAGAATCCACGAGAAGTACCACATTGTCGTCTCCAGTCAGTACACCGTCGAATGCCCGTCGTCCCTGACGAACGCTTCGTTGATCGGTCCGCGCAGCACGCTGTAGACCCAGGCGGTGTAGAGCATGATCACGGGCAGGAAGATCACCGTTGCCGCGAGCATGATCCGCAGCGTCAGGAGACTCGACGACGTGTCCCAGACGGTGAGGCTGGCGCGCGGATCGAGCGATGACGGCAGCATGAACGGAAACAGCGAAAGGCCGGCCGTCGCGATGATGGCGGCGATGCCGAGTCCGCTGGCCAGAAGTGCGAGCCCGGCGCGCTGCCTGCCGAGCAGCAGCGCGGAAGCCGCCAGCATCAGGATGGCCACGATCGGGGCCGCCTTGGTCCACGGAAACAGGCGATAGTTGACGAGCCAGGCACCGGCCTCCTTCGTCACCGTCTTCAGCAACGGGTTGGACGGGCCGTCATGGGGAATGGGCTGAGCGATCGAATAGCCCTCGATGCCGTAGGCCACCCAGATGCCGGCGACGATGAACAGTGCGAGCGCTGCCAATGCGGCCATCCGCCCGATGCGTATGCCCCGCGCGACCAGCGGACCTTCGGCCTTGAGGGCCAGGTAGTTGGCGCCGTGCAGGGTGAGCATGGCGACGCTGACCAGTCCGCAAACCAGCGCGAACGGATTGAGCAGGCCCAGCAAGGTGCCTTCGTAGGTCATTCGCAGCGTGTCGTCGAAGCGGAAGGGAACGCCGACGATGACGTTGCCGAATGCGACGCCGAAGATGAGCGCCGGCACCAGGCCTGCAATGAAGAATGCGACGTCCCAGGTTGCGCGCCATCGCAAATCGTCGACCTTGCTGCGGAACTTGAACGCGACCGGACGCAGGATCAGTGCAGCGAGCACCAGGAACATCGCGAGATAGAAGCCCGAGAACGCCGTGGCATAGAGCAACGGCCAGGCCGCGAAAATGGCGCCGCCGCCGAGGATCAACCAGACCTGATTACCCTCCCAGACGGGCCCGACCGTATTGATCACGATGCGGCGTTCGACGTCCGACCTGGCCACGAAGGGAAGCAGGATCGCGACGCCGAAGTCGAAGCCGTCCATGACGGCAATGCCGATCAACAGAATCCCGAGCAGTGCCCACCAGATCAGTCGCATGGTTTCGTAGTCGAACATGGCGGTGATGCTCCTATTCGGCAGCGGCAAGACGAACGGTCGGCTCGGTGCGGGGCTCCTGGGGCCCGGCCTTGGCCGTCTTCACCATCAGAAAGACGTCGACGACCGCAAGAGTCGAATAGAACACGACGAAGCCGATCAGGGTGGTCCAGACGTTGGCGGCCGAAAGGTTGGACACCGCCAGGAAGGTCGGAAGCACGCCCTCGATGACCCATGGCTGACGTCCCACCTCGGCGACGATCCAGCCGAGCTCAGCCGCTATCCAGGGCAGAGGCAGGCTGAGCAGCGCCGCCCACAGGAAGAGGCGGTACCGATCGAGCCGCCGCTTGCTGGCGAGCACGAAGGCGACCGCGAACAGGGCGATGAAATAGAAGCCGAGCCCGACCATGATGCGGAAGCTCCAGAACAGCGGAGACACCGCCGGCACGGTGCTCCACGCCGCCTTCGCGATCTCCTCCGGCGTTGCATTGCGGACGTCGGGGCGGATCTTCTTGAGCAGCAGGGCGTGGCCGAGATCCGCCGCCGTTGCATCCAGGCGCGCCTTCTCGGTTGCGCTGGATGGATCGGCACGGAGCTTCTCGAGCGCGTCGTAGGCGACGAGGCCGTTCTTGATGCGTTGCTCGGCCTGCGCGACGAGCTCCTTGATGCCCGGCACCTCCTTGTCCAGGGATCGCGTCGCGATCAATCCGAGCACCCAGGGGATCTTCACCTCATATTCGGTGGTGTGCTTTTCGAGATTGGGGAATCCGAACAGCGTAAAGGATGCCGGCGCGGGCTCCGTCTCCCACATCGCCTCGATCGCCGCAATCTTCATCTTCTGGTTTTCGCCGGCCGTGTATCCGCTCTCGTCGCCGAGAACGACGACGGACAGGGCGGAGGCAAGGCCGAAGCTGGCCGCCACGGTCATCGAGCGCTTGGCGAACTCGACATGTCGTCCCTTGAGCAGGTAGTAGGCCGAGATCGCGAGCACGAACATCGATCCGGTGACGTAGCCGGCGCTGACGGTATGAACGAACTTGGCCTGTGCGACCGGGTTGAACAGCACTTCCATGAAGCTCGTTACTTCCATTCGCATGGTTGCCGGATTGAACTCGGCGCCGACCGGATATTGCATCCAGCCGTTGGCGATCAGGATCCACAATGCCGAAATGTTCGAGCCGAGCGCGACGAGCCAGGTGACGGTGAGATGCTGCAGGGCGCTCAGCTTCTCCCATCCGAAGAAGAAAAGACCGATGAAGGTGGCCTCCAGGAAGAAGGCCATCAGCCCTTCGATTGCGAGCGGGGCTCCGAAGATGTCGCCGACATAGTGACTGTAATAGGCCCAGTTCATGCCGAACTGGAATTCCATGGTGATGCCGGTGGCAACACCCATCGCGAAGTTGATCCCGAACAGGAGGCCCCAGAACTTCGTCATCTCCTTCCAGATCGCGCGTCCGGTCATCACGTAGACGCTCTCCATCACTCCGAGCAGAATCGAAAGTCCGAGCGTCAGAGGAACGAAAAGGAAATGATACAGCGCGGTCAGGCCGAATTGCAGCCGTGAAAGCGACACGACGTCCAGCGATGTCATTGCGTGCGTCCTTGATTGGCGGAGTTCGTGGGGTCGAGAAACTGGCGGTCGAGGGCGCTGGCGTCGATCCGAGGGCGCTTGCTCGGCGCGAACACGAAAATCGCGGCTCCAAGGATGACTGCGATCTTGATCGTGAGTACGATCGTAAGGCTACGTCTCAGACCGGATGCGGCCATGAGTCATTCGTCCAGCTTGAAGCACATGCGTTCGGTCCATGCAGCCGACCACGATCGAAGATCCGAGCGGGTCCGGTCCACGGATACCGATAGATCTCCTGAGGCGGGTGCGGCTTGATCGAGCGCAAAACGCATCCTCACATCGGTGTGAGACACTCGTGCGAGGAGATGCGTCGCTCAACAGGACAAATTGTCCAATCAGCGCTCGCGCTTCGACTTGCGGTTGGCCATCTCACCCATTTCAGCATTGGCGTCGTCTGCGCTGGCCTCATGACGGTGCTGGTGCTGCGCGCGCAGATGGGGAACGACAAGGTTCGCGATCACGCCGATGCGCCGCCGCCGCGGGTCGATCTCAAACTCTCGACCAACACGCTGCTGGTGGGATCGCTGGCGCAGGGCTTTGCGCTGGTGTTCTATCTGTTCTTCGACAGCCTGACCTCGCTGTATCTGACCTCCGCGATGTTCGGCCTGTTCCAGGGCGGCATCGTGCCGAGCTATGCCATCATCGTACGGAGGCAATGCCTGCGAGCGAAGCGGCGACCCGCGTCGGCATCGTGATCTTTGCGTCCGTGTTCGGCATGTCTTTCGGCGGCTGGGTGTCCGGCGTCATCTTCGACGCCACCGGCTCGTATGCGGCGGCGTTCGCCAACGGCGTCGCCTGGAATGCGCTGAACATCGGCATCGTCGTGCTGCTCTTGATCCGCGCGCGGACGGGCTCGGTCAAGACGGGGGCGGGTTTGCCACCTAGACGGACTGTCCCGCCTTCAGCAGCGAGCAGCCGGTTATCTTGTAGCTGCCGTCCGCCTGCTGTTCGAGCGTGTAGAGCGCCTCCCAGGCCTCGCCGTTGGCATCGACGATATGGACACGCTGGGCGATCCAGTCGCTATCGGTCTTGCTGTCGCCGAATTCGAAACTCTTGTGACGATAGACCGGCGCGTAGCCGCTCTGCACCATGGACATGAAGATGTCGGGTGCGGGAAAGATCTCCTTGATCGCCGGCGCCGCATAGGAATAGGCCGCCGCCGCATCGTCGCGAATGAAGGCCTGCTCCTGGGCGCGAATGACGCCTTGGGCCGCCGCGACATCGCCGGCAAACGCTGCGTGATGACAGGCAACAATGAGAGCGATCAGCAAGGCTGCGATGCGCATGGCAGGCTCCGCGTTGAGATCCCGGCGGAGGCGATTTTAGCACAGTTGCGGCGCCAGCGGTGGGGACTCATCACGCGCTTGGCTTGGTGCCCCGGATGCCCGCTGATCCCTCAACGGCGGCACCAACAGCAGAGATGGTTGAGGGGCGCCGATGGGCCAGAAGCTGACTTAATGGTCTGCAAACCCTGTTCGCCAGAGAGCTGCCACCTAAGTTCGTCCTCATGCTACTTTGGCGAGCATGTCGCTTTTCAGCATTCGTTCCACCCTTATGCTCGCCCTCGTCGTCGGGGGCACGTCCAGCATGTTCGTGTTCCTTGGCCTCAGCCTGATCATGGTACTGATAGGGTTGGGCGTAGCCGGCCTTCTGTACGTTCCGTTCGCTAAGCGCTACGGGTGGGGCAATGAAGGGCGCCTCACGAGGCATCTCAGTCGTCCGCCGTTCGAAGACGAACGACGCAAATCGAATTGATTGTGATGCGATGGACTGGCTCATTGCTCTTGCATTTCCCGGCTTTTGTTGGTGGCGCGCAGCAAAAGTACGCGAACGAGCCGCCGAACTCGCAGTAACGGGAATTGGGCGCTCACCGTTGTTTTGGGTGTCGAACGCGCTGGTTGCTGTCCTGTCGGGCCTCGTGTTGTACATCGCCCACATACACGATCAGTCGCCCGTTCCAGCTTTCCTCTGGCTCGCCGCCCTCGCGATCATTGCAGCTTTGCTCTTCCTGCGCCGCGCGTTGAAATGGCGCTACCCTGTCTAGTGCCGATGGCCGAAATCATCCTGCGCATCATTGGCGTTTTTGATCGAAGGGGTGTTCGAAAGCACAGGCCGAAAAGTCCTGTCCCATTGGCGGATGAAATCAAATCCATTCGTTGAAGTCTTCATCGGCATATTGTTTTGGGTGGCCGCCTTTCTGTTGTTGGGTGTGCCCATTTTAGCGGTCGTTGCTCACTGGCCATCGACGTCAGCCACCGGTTAAAGGCCGACGGTCGGCACGCGGCGTGACAAGGTCAGCAGACAAAGGCTGCCTCGGCAGCTCCGCCGCGGCGCTTCTCTCGCTCAGCCCTCGGAAGTGCTCTGGCCGATCAGCAGATTTCCACTGGGCCTTCACGAGCCGACATTCTTTTATGCGTACACGCCGCTACCGCTTTCGCTTCGACGCCGGCTTCGACGCGCGCGCCTTGGCCTTGTCGGGCGGCGGCACGCGCAAGCCGTCGACGAACACGTCGAGCAGGCGCAGCGCCGTCTCTTGCCAGCCGGGCTGGTCGTGCACGTAGCACATGCCGAAGAAGGCGCGTAGTAGATCCTCCGGGCCGATGTCGGCGCGCATCTCGCCGGCCGCAACCGCCCGGTCGAGCAGCGAGCCGATCGCCTTGGTCAGACGCTCGAAGGAGAAGGCATGCAGTTCCGACCCGCTTTGTACCGCGAGCGCCAGTGCTGCCATCATTCCCTTCTTGGTCGCAACGAACTCGACCCCCGAGCGCAGCCAGCGTCGCAGCGCCTCGACCGGATCCTTCGCATTCTTCAGTTGCTCGGCCAGCTCGCTGAGTTGCTCGACCTCGCGCCGGTACACCGCCTCGAACAAGGCCTCGCGCGTCGGAAAATGCCGATACAAGGTGCCGATGCCGACGCCGGCCCGCTTCGCCACGGCTTCCAGGCTCGCCTCCGAACCGCCCGCATTGAACACCAGCTTGGCCGCTTCGAGCACGCGCTCGCGATTGCGCACGGCATCGGCGCGAGGCTTGCGGGTGTGATCGGCGTGGTCGTCCATGGCGGCAATGTAGATCACGAATTGGTTAGATTGAACCCTCGTCGAACCCAAAAGGGCCGCATCGCGTTGGTAGCGCAAGGGCTTTTGACGAATTCCAAATATTTGCGGGCGACCCTTGTTAAACGGAGGGTGCCTCCGTATCTTCGGTCGAGCGTCGACCCGCATCGTGTCCGGGCGGCGCGCTATCGACGGCGGCCACGGCGGTGGCGCGCTGCGCGATGACTCATGTCCAAATCTGATCGGAGCCTTGTATGAACCACTCCATCAGCCTCACCGTGAACGGTGCGCGGCGCGACTTCGTCCTCGACGATCCGCGCGTCACGCTGCTCGATCTCCTGCGTGAGCGCCTCCATCTGACCGGAACCAAGAAGGGATGCGACCGCGGCCAGTGCGGCGCCTGCACCATCCTCGTCGACGGCAAGCGCATCAATTCCTGCCTCGCGCTCGCCATCAGCCACGACGGCGCCGACATCCTCACCATCGAAGGCGTCGCGCGCGGCGACCAGCTTCATCCCGTGCAGGCCGCCTTTATCGCCCATGACGGTTTTCAATGCGGCTTCTGCACGCCTGGCCAGATCATGAGCGCCATCGGCATGATGAGCGAGGCGCAGGCCGGCAACGATCCCGAACGCATCCGCGAATGCATGAGCGGCAATCTCTGCCGCTGTGGCGCCTATGCCGGCATCGTCGATGCGGTGCTGGAGGCGCAAGGACATATGGACGAATCCAATCAGAGGCGCTCCGCATGAAGCCGTTCGATTACGTCAGGCCCGCCACGGTCGCGGAGGCCGTTGCCGCCGCCGCTCTGCCGGGCGCTGTTTTTCTTGCCGCCGGCACCAACCTGCTCGATCTGATGAAGGGCGGCGTCAGTCGTCCGGATCGGCTGGTCGACGTCACACATCTCGACGGCCTCGATCAGATCGAGCGTCTCGCCGACGGCAGTCTGCGTATCGGCGCACTCGTCAGCAACGCCGATCTCGCGCACGATGCGGACTTTGCAAGGTCCTATCCCGCCGTCGCCGAGGCCCTGCTCTCCGGCGCGTCGGCTCAGTTGCGCAATGCCGCAACCGTCGGCGGCAATCTGCTGCAGCGGACACGCTGCGCATATTTCTACGACACCGCCAGCCGCTGCAACAAGCGCGAGGCCGGCAGCGGCTGCGACGCCCGCGACGGCGAGAACCGCAGCCATGCCGTGCTCGGCTGGAGCGAGAGCTGCATCGCCACGCATCCGTCCGACTTCGGCGTGCCGCTCGTCGCGCTCGACGCCGTCGTCGAGATCGAGGGCAGGGGCGGCCGGCGCGAGATCGCGATCGACGAGTTGCATCGCCTGCCCGGCGATACGCCTGAGCGCGACACCGTGCTCGAGCCCGGCGATCTCATCGTCGCGGTGCGTCTGCCGCCAGCGGCGCGCGCGTTTGCATCGCATGCGCGCTATCTGAAGGTGCGTGAGAGAACGTCTTATGCTTTCGCCGTGGTCTCGGCCACGGCTGCGCTGCGGATCGAGAACGGCAAGATCGCGGAGGCGCGGCTTGCGCTCGGCGGCGTCGCCGCAAAGCCCTGGCGCGCCCGTGCCGCGGAGGACGTGCTCAGGAACGTTGCGCCGACGGCCGACGCGTTCCATGAGGCGGCCTGGCGGGCGCTGGCCGACGCAAAACCGTCCGGCGACAATGCCTTCAAGATCGAGCTCGCGCGCCGCATCGTCGTGCGCGCGCTGCTACTCGCCGCCGCCGGCACGCCTGCGCGTATCCCCGCGCTGCCGGCTTCTCCCTTTGCCGCGACCTCCGGAGCCATCCATGCCTGAGCTCAACCTGACCAGCGCGCCCGCCCATCTCAGGCACGGCTCGAACATCGGCCAGCCGCTGACCCGCCGTGACGGCGTCCTCAAGGTCACGGGGCGAGCGACCTATGCCGCCGACAATCATCCGCCCGGGATGCTGTTCGCGGTGATCGCCGTGTCCAGCATCGCGCGCGGCCGCGTGGTCTCGCTCGATGTCGCCGCCGCCAAGCGCCATCCTGGCGTCGTCGACGTCATGACGCCGGACCACAAGCCGGAGCTCGCGATCGATCCGGAGATTAAGACCAATCCGTTCGTGTTCCGGATGGAAGCGTTGCACAGCAACGAAGTCCGTTACGCCAACCAGCCCATCGCGGTCGTGATCGCGGAAACGCTGGAGGCCGCAACGGAAGGCGCGGCGCTGCTGGCGCCCCGTTACGAGACTCTGCCTCCGCTGGTCGGCCTCGATGCCGGCGAGAGCTTCGTGCCGCCGGTCGTTGGTGTCGGTAACCCCGCCGAAAATCACCACGGCGATGTCGAGGCGGGCCTTGCCTCGGCCGAGAAGCGGATCGACGCGACTTACGAGACGCCGCCGCAATATCACAACGCGATGGAGCCGCACGCGATCGTGGTTCAATGGGACGGCGACAGGCTGTCCGTGGACATGCCGACCCAGGGTCTGATGCTGTCGCTGGCGCGCATTGCCGAACTGTTCGGCATCGCGCACGACAAGATCCACATTCGCAGTCCCTTTCTCGGAGGCGGCTTCGGCTCCAAGGGGCTGATGGGCGGTCCGCCGGTCCTCGGTATCATGGCCGCCAAGCTGGTCGGCAGGCCGATCAAGCTGGTGTTGCGTCGTGAGCAGATGTACGGCCCGGTCGGCCATCGCGCGCCGACGCGACAGCGCCTGCGCATCGGCGCAGACGCCGAGGGACGTCTGACCGCGCTCGATCACCATGCGCGGACGGTGTCGAGCACGTTCGACGATTTCTACGAGCCCGCCGCTGATGCCTCGCACACGCTCTACGCGGCGCCCGCGATCCGCACCTCGCATGACGCCGTGCGCGTCAACACCGGCACGCCGCTGTTCATGCGCGCGCCGGGCGAGGCGACCGGCTCGATTGCGCTCGAGAGCGCGATCGACGAGATGGCCTGGGCCTGCGGCATGGATCCGCTCGCCTTCCGCCTCAAGAACTACGCCGAGGTCGAGCCGATCACCGGCAAGCCGTTCTCTTCAAAAGCGCTGCGGGCCTGTTACGAGCAAGGTGCGGCGCGTTTCGGCTGGGCGAAGCGTTCGCTCCGGCCGCGGCAGATGCGCGACGATGCCGGCCTTCTGGTCGGCTGGGGCATGGGCACGGCGACCTTCCCGGCGCTGATGTTCCAGGCCGAAGCCCGGGCGGCGATCCGCCGCGACGGCTCCGGCTTGATGGAGATCGGCGCGCATGACATGGGGCAGGGCGCCTGGACGGCGCTCGCCCAGATCGCGGCCGACGGTCTCGGCCTCGATGTCGACCGCGTCGAGTTCAAGGCGGGGACATCCGATCTGCCGGATGCCGGCATCGCCGGTGGCTCGGCGCACACGGCCACCGCCGGTGCCGCGATCCACAGCGCCGGAGCGGCCGTGATTGCCAGGCTCGCCGATCTCGCCACCAACGACGAACGCTCGCCGCTGTTCGGCGCCGGCAATGCCGGCGTGATCGCGCGCGATGGCAGGCTGATCCGTCGTGACGACGAGAGCCGCGGCGAGAGCTATCCCGAGATCCTCGCGCGCGCCGGCGTCGCCGAGGTCGAGGCGCGCGGCACCGGCGCGCCGAACCCTGCCGCGATGGAGGAATATGCGATGCACGCCCACGGCGCGGTGTTCGCGGAAGTGAAGGTCGATCCCGATCTCGGCCAGGTCCGCGTCACCCGCATGGTCGGCGCCTTCGCGGCCGGGCGTATCGTCAATCCACGCATGGTGCAGAGCCAGCTGTTCGGCGGCATGATCTGGGGCATGTCGTTCGCGCTGCACGAGGAGGCCATCACCGACCGGCGCAGCGGACGGATCATGAACGCCAATCTTGGCGAGTACCACATCCCGGTGAATGCCGACGTGCCGCCGCTCGACGTCATCACGGTCGAGGAGCACGATCCGCACGTGAACGCGCTCGGCATCAAGGGCGTCGGCGAGATCGGCATCACCGGCAGCGCCGGTGCGGTCGCCAACGCGGTCTGGCACGCGACCGGCGTGCGCGTCCGCCGCTTTCCGATCCGGATCGAGGAGTTGCTGACGCAGCTTTGAGGCAAAAGGGCGGGGCGAGATCTTCTCGCTCCGCCGCGCCTCGTCAATGCAGCTTCTTGCGGAGCGCCTTCAGCGCCTCTCGCTGCATCGCGATGTAGTCGGCGATGACCTTGCGCAGCTCGCGCGAATGGAGCTTGTCGGCGTCGCGCTGGACTTCGTCGAGCGCGGCTTCTGCATTGGCGAGCGTGATCTTCATCTGCGAGCCCTGTTACGACGCGGTCCCCGGCGTGCCTGGGACACCGGGCGATAACCTCAGCACCTTTTGCGCCAGGCTGTTCGGCTACGGTTCGCAATATATAGCGGTGCGGCCCGGGGAAATTGAGATGGCTCAAGCTCCGTAAGAAACCGGTGACTCCGTAAGAGTCCGGATACCCTATCGCGCCTTCAAAACGTCGGCGGTGTGCAGGCCGAGATCACTTCGCAGGGCTTGCCGCCGACGCAGCGGAAGCGATGCGGCCGGCGGCTTTCGAAATAATAGGCATCGCCGGGATTGAGGATGCGGCGCTCGTCCTCGACGGTGACCTCGAGCTTGCCCGAGATCACGATGCCGCCTTCCTCGCCGTCATGGACGAGATGCACGCGGCCGGTGTCGCTGCCGGGTTCGTAGCGCTCCTTCAGGATCTGCAGGCTGCGGCCGAACAGATTGTCGCCGACTTGCCGATACGAGATCGGCTTCTTGCCGACTTCAGTGAGTTCCTCGGCACGGTAGAAGATCTTTCGCCTCGACTCCGGCTCCAGCGCGAAGAACTCGGCGAGCCCCATCGGGATGCCGTCGAGGATGCGCTTGAGCGCACCGACCGACGGGTTCATCTGGTTGGATTCGATCAGCGAGATCGTCGAATTGGTGACGCCGGCGCGCTTGGCGAGTTCGCGCTGCGACAGCTTGTGGCGCGCCCGGATGAATCGCAGCCGTCCACCGATGTCGACGCTCATGCCCCTGGTCCCTGTTACAGGTGTTGCGGATCGCGCAAATATGGACCGAAGGGCCAAGTCGAATCAATGGCTTGCAGGTCGCCAGAAAAGGACTTGTTGCGGTTCCGAAACCGTGTCTCAGCTATTGGGTCAGCAAAGGAGCGCGGCCGTGACCCTTCATCAGATTCCGAACACCATCAAGACCGATTCGTACTGGATGCCGTTCACGGCCAACCGGCAGTTCAAGAAGTCGCCGCGCCTGTTCTCCTCGGCCGAGGGCATGTACTACACCAGCGTCGACGGCCGCCAGGTGATCGACGGCTCGGCCGGCCTCTGGTGCGTCAACGCCGGCCACGGCCGCAGGCAGATCGCCGCCGCCGTCGAGCGGCAGCTGATGACGCTGGACTTCGCGCCGTCGTTCCAGATGGGCCATCCGCTGGCGTTCGACTTCGCCGAGCGGCTCGCCGAGGTCGCGCCGAAGGGTCTCGACCGCGTCTTCTTCACCAACTCCGGCTCCGAGTCGGTCGACACCGCGCTGAAGATCGCGCTCGCCTATCACCGCGCCAACGGCCAGGCGAGCCGCACCCGCCTGATCGGCCGCGAGCGCGGCTATCACGGCGTCGGCTTCGGCGGCACCTCGGTCGGCGGCATGGTTGCCAACCGCCGTGCCTTCACCACCCTCCTGCCGGGCGTCGATCACATCCGCCACACCCATGATCTCGCCCGCAACGCCTTCGCCAAGGACCTGCCCGAGCATGGCGCCGAGCTCGCCGACGATCTCGAGCGTCTGGTCGCGCTGCACGGCGCGGAGACGATCGCCGCCGTCATCGTCGAGCCGGTGCCGGGCTCGACCGCGGTGCTGCCGCCGCCGAAGAACTATCTCCAGCGCCTGCGCGCGATCTGCGACAAGCACGGCATCCTGCTGATCTTCGACGAAGTCATCACCGGCTTCGGCCGCCTCGGCACGCCGTTCGCCGCCAATTTCTTCGGCGTCACGCCGGACCTGATGACGACCGCCAAGGGCATCACCAACGGGACCGTGCCCTGCGGCGCGGTGTTCGCCAGCCGCAAGATCTACGACGGCATGATGAACGGCCCGGAGAACCAGATCGAGCTGTTCCACGGCTACACCTATTCGGCACATCCGGTCGCGTGTGCAGCGGGCATCGCGACCCTCGACATCTACAAGGACGAAGGCCTGCTCACGCGCGGTGCCTCGCTCGCCGAATACTGGCGCGATGCGCTGCATTCGCTGAAGGGTCTGCCGAACGTCGTCGACATCCGCAACTGCGGCCTGATGGGCGCGGTCGAGCTCGCACCACGTGACGGCGCGGTAGGTGCACGCGGCTACGACATGCTGGTCGAATGCTTCAACAGCGGCCTCTACCTTCGCACCGGTGGCGACTCCGTTGCGATGTCGCCCCCGCTCATCGTCGAGAAGAGCCACATCGACCAGATGGTTTCGATCCTCGGCGACGCCATCAAGAAGGTGGCCTGATAATTGCTCTCGCCGTTGCGAGTTGTTTCCTTGCAGCGGCGAGCGTGATGCCGCGGGAGTTTGACGAAGCGTGAAAGTTCTGATCCTCGGCAGCGGTGTCATCGGTGTCACCTCTGCCTACTACCTCGCGCGTGCCGGCCATGACGTGACGGTCGTCGACCGCCAGCCGGAGCCGGCACTGGAGACCTCTTTCGCCAATGCCGGCGAGGTGTCGCCCGGCTATTCCTCGCCCTGGGCCGGCCCCGGTGTGCCGGTGAAGGCGATCAAGTGGCTTCTGATGAAGCACGGCCCGTTGGTGATCCGGCCGAAGCTCGATCCGGTGATGTGGGTCTGGCTGCTCAAGATGCTGCGCAACTGCACCAGTGAGCGCTACGCGGTCAACAAGAGCCGGATGATTCCGATCGCGGAATACAGCCGCGATCGCTTGCGCGATCTGCGCCGCGACATCGGCATCCAGTATGACGAGCGCTCGCAAGGTACGCTGCAGCTGTTTCGCTACCAGGCCCAGCTCGACGGCACCGGCGAAGACATCGCGGTGCTCAAGCAATACGGCGTGCCCTTCGAGGTGCTGAGCCGCGAGGGCTGCATTGCGGTCGAGCCGGCGCTCGGCGGAGTGAAGGAGAAGTTCGTCGGCGGCCTTCGCCTGCCGCAGGACGAGACCGGCGACTGCCACATGTTCACCCAGTCGCTGGCCAAGCATGCCGAGGCGCTCGGCGTGCGCTTCATGTTCAACACCGGCATCGATCGCATCGTCACCGAGGGCGCCCGCGTCAGCGGCGTCGCGACCAGCGCCGGCCTGTTGCAGGCGGACGCTTACGTGCTCGCGCTCGGCAGCTGGTCGTCGCGGCTCGTCGCGCCGCTCGGCATCTCGCTGCCGGTCTATCCGGTGAAGGGCTATTCGATCACGGTGCCGATCAAGGACGCCTCCGGCGCGCCGGAATCCACCGTGATGGACGAGAGCTACAAGGTCGCGATCACCCGTCTCGGCGATCGCATCCGCGTCGGCGGCACCGCCGAAATCTCGGGCTTCTCGGACAAGCTTTATGACGCGCGCCGCGCCACGCTCGATCATTCGCTGACCGACCTGTTCCCGCGCGGCGGCGATCTCGCCAAGGCGACGTTCTGGAGCGGCCTGCGCCCGATGACGCCGGACGGCCCGCCCGTGATCGGCCCGACCCAATACGCCAATCTCCACCTCAACACCGGCCACGGCACGCTGGGCTGGACCATGTCCTGCGGCTCTGGCCGCGTGCTCGCCGACATGCTGTCGGGCAGGAAGCCTGAGATCGACGTCAGTGCGCTGACGGTGGACAGGTACAATCATCGGTTCGGGTGATTTCTTCGCCTCTCCCCGCGTGCGGGGAGAGGCCGGAATTTGCGCAGCAAATTCCGGGTGAGGGGGAGCCTCCGCGAGTCCCGCTGTTCCGTCTTTGCGGAAGCGGCCCCTCACCCCAACCCTCTCCCCGTAAGAACGGGGAGAGGGAGAGCAGTCACCCCGCCCCCGTCACGCAATTCACCCACAGCACCACGGCCTTCGCATCGTTCGCCGGATTTGAAAACCGGTGCGGCCTGCGGCTCGCGAAGCGAAAACTGTCACCCGTCTTCAGCGACCACGTCTCGCTGTCGACCGTCAGCATCATCTCGCCTTCGAGCACGAGGCCGGCTTCCTCGCCGTCATGGGTGTAGAGCTCGTCGCCGGTGGAGCCGCCGGGCTCCAGGTGCACCAGGAACAGGTTGAGCTTGTTGTCGGCGCTGGCCGGGCTCAGCAGTTGTTTTGACACGCCGGTGCGCCAGAGCTTCAGCTCCGGGCGCTGCAGGCCGCGCGTGACAACCTGGTCGGAGGCGCCGTCGGTGCCCGGGCTGGCGCCGAACAGCGCGGCGATGCCGACGCCGAGCACGTCGGCGAGCGTTGCCAGCACGCGCAGCGACGGCGACGACAGCCCGCGCTCGATCTGGCTGAGAAAGCCGATCGACAGGTCCGTCCGCGCGGCGACCGTTTCCAGCGAGAATTGCCGGATCCGCCTGAGATCCCTGATGCGGCGGCCGACCGCGACGTCCATCGCCGGCTCCGCCTGCCTGGTGACAGACTTGGTCCTGGCCTTGGCCTTCACCTTGTTCGCCGGCTTTGCGGCGGCCGGTTTGCGCATTCTTTTGCCACCGCTCACGTCAAACCGCTTCCTTCATGTGCATGAAAACCGCTTGCATCGTCTGTGAAAGTATGACCAAATTTTCATATTGGTGAAAATAGGCCGAAATGGCTTGGCTCGCAACGTCTGATCACGACATGCGCGAGCGCCGCCACCGGCCGAGCCCAAAGGGGGATGCGATGAAGCGTTTTGGTCTGGCCGCGATCGCGGCGCTCGCAATTGCAACCGTGGTGCCGGCCTCGGCGCAGCAGGTGCTGAAGGTCGGCTCGACGCCGACGGGCATTCCCTTCACCTTCCTCGACACCAAGACCAACACCATCCAGGGCATCATGGTCGATCTCATCACCGAGGTCGGCAAGGACGCCGGCTTCAACGTGCAGATCGAGCCGATGCAGTTCTCGGCCCTGATCCCGTCGCTGACCTCGAGCAAGATCGACATCATTGCGGCTGCGATGTTCATCACGCCGCCGCGCAAGGAGGTCGTCGACTTCTCCGACCCGATCTACAGCTACGGCGAGGGCCTCGTGGTGCCGAAGTCCGACACCAAGGCCTATGCCACGCAGGACGATCTGAAAGGCGCGACGGTCGGCGCCCAGGTCGGCACCGCCTTCGTCGATGCGCTGAAAAAATCCGGCCTGTTTGCCGAGGTGAAGGCTTACGACACCATTCCCGACATCCTGCGCGACGTGAATACCGGGCGCCTCAAGGCCGGCTACGCCGACTATCCGATCCTCGCCTACAATCTGAAGCAGGGCGGCTTCCCAGAGGTGCGCCTCGTCGACGGCTACAAGCCGGTCACGGTCGGCTCGGTCGGCATCGGCGTGCGCAAGGGCGAGACTGCGCTGCTCGGCAAGATCAACGCCTCGCTGGCGAAGCTCAAGGCCAACGGCACCATCGACAAGATCCTGGATAAATGGGGCCTGAAGGCCCAGGGTTGATCGGTAGAGACCAGGCTGCCCGATGAAAGGCTTCTGGCACGACGCCGTCGAGTTCTTCCCGATCCTGATGAACGGCGTCGCGCTGACGATCGTCGTCACGATCGGCTCGCTGCTGCTCTCGACGGTGCTCGGCCTCGTCTGGGCGATGATGCGGGTCTCCGGCATCAAGGCGCTGTCGATGCTCAGCGCCAGCCTGATCAACGTGATCCGCGGCATCCCGATCATCGTGCTGTTGTTCTACCTCTACTTCGTGATGCCCGATCTCGGCGTCACGCTGTCGGCCCTGCAGGCCGCGATCCTCGGGCTCGGCATCGCCTATTCGGCCTACCAGGCGGAGAATTTCCGCGCCGGTATCGAGGCGATCGACAAGGGCCAGATCGAGGCGGCGCAGTCGATCGGCATGGGCTGGTGGCTCACCATGCGGCGCGTGGTGCTGCCGCAGGCCGTGCGCATCGTGCTGCCGCCCTACGGCAACGTCATGATCATGATGCTGAAGGACTCGTCGCAGGCCTCGACCATCACGGTCGCCGAGCTCGCGCTGCAAGGCAAGCTGATCGCCTCGTCGACCTTCAAGAATACCAGCGTGTTCACGCTGGTGGCGCTGATGTATCTCACCATGAGCATCCCGCTGATCCTGCTGGTCCGTCACTTCGAGAAGCGGGCAGGCAAGCGATGATCGAGCTGAGCGACGTCCACAAGAGTTTCGGCAAGGTCGAGGTGCTCAAGGGCATCACGGCCTCCGTCCAGAAGGGCGAGGTGGTCTGCATCATCGGCCCCTCGGGTTCCGGCAAATCGACCATCCTGCGCTGCATCAACGGGCTGGAGAGCTACGACCGCGGCGAGATCAGCGTCGAGGGGCTGAAGGTCGACCGCGACGCGCCGTCGATCGTGGATATCCGTACCCAGGTCTCGATGGTGTTCCAGCGCTTCAATCTGTTCCCACACCGCACGGCGCTGGAGAACGTGGTCGAGGGGCCGCTCTATGTGAAGAAAGAGTCGCGCGCGCAGGCGCTCGAGCGCGGCCGCATGCTGCTCGCCCAGGTCGGGCTCGCCGAGAAGGCCGATGCGCATCCACCGCAGCTCTCCGGCGGCCAGCAGCAGCGCGTCGCGATCGCGCGGGCGCTCGCGATGCAGCCCAAGGCCATCCTGTTCGACGAGCCGACCTCGGCGCTCGACCCCGAGCTGGTCGGCGACGTCCTCGGCGTCATGCGCAAGCTCGCCGACGACGGCATGACCATGGTCGTCGTCACCCACGAAATGGGCTTTGCCCGCGACGTTGCCGACCGCGTGCTGTTCATCGACGGCGGCGTCATCGTCGAGCAGGGGCCGGCCAAGGCGCTGCTCAACCAACCGCAGCATCCGCGCACGCAGGATTTCCTGCGCCGTGTGCTGCATCCGCTCTGACCGGTCTTCGCCAATGACGCGCCTGCCTCTGCCGCCCTCGCTCTATGCCGACACCGCCGTCGCACCCGTGGCCACGCCGCCGCTCGACGCCGACAAGAGCGTCTCGGTCGCAATCGTCGGCGGCGGCTACACCGGCCTCTCCACCGCGTTGCATCTCGCCGAGCAGGGCGTCGAGGCGCTGGTGCTGGAGGCGCAGGAGCCGGGCTGGGGCGCGTCCGGCAACAATGGCGGCCACACCAATCCCGGCTTGAAGCACGATCCCGATCAGATCGAAGCGGATTTCGGCGCGGACCTCGGTCGCCGCATGATCGAGTTCGCCTACGGCACCACGAATTTCACCCATGAGCTGATCCGCCGTTACCAGATTCCCTGCGAGGCGCGGCAGAACGGCACCCTGCGCGCGGCTTACAATGAGGCCAGCGCCGCTGCGATCGAGACGACAGCGCAGCAGTGCATCCGTCGCGGTATGCCGGTGACCCATCTGAACCGTGAGCAACTCCGTGAGATGACGGGCACCGACCGCTACATCGGTGCCATGCTGGACACGCGCGGCGGCGATCTGCATCCCCTGAGCTACGCCCGTGGCCTTGCGCGCGCGGCGATCTCGGCGGGGGCGAAGGTTTTTGGCGAGACACCGGCATTGTCCCTGCGCCGCGACGGCACGCGCTGGCGCATCGAGACGCCGCGCGCGGTGGTGTACGCGGACAAGGTGCTGCTCGCCACCAATGGCTTCACAGATGACCTCTGGCCGGCGCTTCGCCGCACCATCGTGCCGGTGTTCTCCTCGATCGCCGCCACCGCGCCGCTCTCCGACGAGGTCGCCCGTTCGATCATGCCGACGCGCCCCGTCCTCTACGAGAGCGGCCACATCACGGTCTATTACCGCATCGATCAGCAGAGCCGCCTCTTGATGGGCGGCCGCGGCCCGATGCGCTGGATCAAGTCGCCATATGACGTTGCCTATCTTATGCGATATGCCGAGAGGCTGTGGCCGCAGCTGAAGGGCGTCGCCTGGACGCACGGCTGGAATAGCCGCCTCGCCATCACCGCGGATCATTACCCCCACGTGCATGAACCAGCGGAAAACATCCTGATCTCGCTCGGCTGCAACGGCCGCGGCGTCGCGCTCTCGACCGCGATGGGGGCGCAACTTGCGCGCCGACTGATCGGCGGCGCCAAGGCCGAGATCGACATGCCGATCACAGGCATCAAGCCGATCCCGCTGCACGCGTTCTGGCCGGTCGGGGTGACGACCGCGGTGATTGCGGGCCGCGTGCGGGACCGGTTGGGAGTTTAGCCTCAGACCTCCGCCACCGCGTCGGCCCAGGGCTGAAAGATCTCGACCGCGCCAGAATTCGTGTCGCCCTCGCGCATCACAACGCTCGGGCAGGCGAATTTCTGCGGCAGTGTCTGCACCTGGCACTCTTCGTAGTCGAAGCGCGCGGCCAGGGCTTTGCGCACCTCCGCCGGCAGCCGCGCATCGCCGATCACCACCGCGCCCTCGCTGGCGTCGATGCGCGGCTGGTGAATGGCGGCATCGAGGTCCATGCCGAAATCCATCGCAAAGGACACGAGCTGCATCACCGACGGCAGGATGCGGCGGCCGCCGGAGGCGCCGACCGCGAGCCGCTTGCCATCCTTCGTCTCCGCGATGACAGGCGTGTAGTTGCAGAGGCAGCGCTTGCCGGGCGCGAGCGAGTTGGTCGTACCCGGCGTCGGGTCGAACCACATGATGCCGTTGTTCATGGCGATGCCGGTGTGCGGCGTGACGTATCTCGAGCCGAACGACGAGAGCAGCGTCTGCGTCACCGCCGCGATGTTGCCGTGGCGGTCGACCACGGAGAAATGCGTGGTGCAGGCGGGCGCGAGATATTCGGCACCGAGCGAGCGCTTGCCGTCGGCATCGCCCATGTCCTTGAGCCGCTCGCGGAAGGCAGCCTGCAAGGCGAGTGCATATTCGACATAGGCGGCCGCGTCCAGCGTGCCTGCCGGCTTCAAATTCTGCTGCAGCAGGCGCAGCGCATGCGCCATGGTCGGGCCGGCCGTGAGTTCCGGCGTCGCAAACACCTTGCCGCCGCGATACGGGATCGCCAGCGGCTCGCGCAAATGCGCGCGGAAGGCGGCGAGGTCCTCGACCGACAGCGAACCGCCATCAGCCTTGATGTCGGAGGCGATGCTCCTGGCGAGGTCACCCTGATAGAAATCGCGCGGTCCGGCTTCGGCGAGATGGGACAGCGTTGCTTTCAGCGTGTCTTGCGGCAAACGCGTCTCGGCCTTGATCCCCCATGGTGCGCTCGGTGGCAGCCCGTCCTTCAGGAACGCCGCGGCGCTCGCGGGATAGCGCCTGAGATCGGCGGCCGAGCCCGAGATCGTCACCGTGGTCCACCAATCGACCAGCAGGCCTTCACCGGCAAGCGCGGCCGCCGGCGCGACCAGATCCTTCCACGGCATTTTGGCGTGGCGGCGATGCGCCTCTTCCATTCCGGCGACGACGCCAGGCACGGCGATCGACCCGGGACCGTGGATGTTGCGATCGTCCTTCACCCGCGGCCAGGGGAAGAGATCGGAGGCCGCGCCTTCGCCGCTGAGCGGATAGTCGGCAGCGCGCAGGCTCTGCGGCGCAGACATGCCGTAGTCGATCACCTCGTAGCGATTTTCCTTGGCGCGGTAGAGCACCATCGCACCGCCGCCGCCGATGCCGCTGTTCCAGGGCTCCAGCACGTTCAGCGCCATGGTGGTTGCCACGATCGCGTCCACGCAGTCGCCGCCCGCCGCCAGCACCTCGGCGCCGACCTCGGCCGCTCGCCGCGATTGCGAGGCGACGATGCCGCCCTTGGATCTGACGGCGGGTTTGCGGACGGTTTGGTTGAGGCTGAACTGGTGAGGCATGATGTCGTCTTGTGTGCTGCGTTGAGATCGAGGCTCCGCAATTGGCGGAGCGCGCGGACCATGGCACATTGCGGAGAACGAGAACATCAAAAGGGAGCAGCGACATGGCTGGTGTGAAACAGGCGCGGGATGGCACGGTCGGGATCTTGACCCTCGACGAGCCGGCGAGCCTGAACGCAATGACGCCGGACCTGCTCGGCGCGCTCGCCGCCGCCCTCGCCGAGATGACGAAGGACGAGGACGTCCGCGCCCTCATCCTGACCGGGGCCGGGCGCGGCTTCTGCTCGGGCCAGAACCTGAAGGCTTCGGAGGCGCTCGGCCAGGATATCGCCGCCGGCGTCATGCGCTTCTACTGGCCGGCCTTCAAGGCCTTGCGCGAGTGCCGCGTGCCCGTGGTGGTCGCCGTCAATGGCGTGGCGGCCGGCGGCGGCTTCAGTCTGGCGATGGCTGGCGACATGATCGTCGCGGCGCGGTCAGCAAGCTTCATCCAGGTGTTCAGCCGCATCGCGCTGGTGCCCGATCTCGGCTCGACCTGGCTGCTGCCGCGGCTGGTCGGCCGGCAGCGCGCGCTCGAGCTGATGCTGCTGAACGAGCCGCTGACGGCGGAACGTGCGCAGGAGATCGGCCTGGTGCGGCAGGTCGTCGACGATGCCAAGCTGATGGAGGAGGCGCTGACGCTGGCACGCCGTCTGGCTGATGGTCCGACGCGCGCCTTGGTGGCAACGCGCGCGCTGATCGAGGAGAGCGAGCATGCGACCTACGAGGCGCAGTTCCGCCGCGAGATCGAGCTCCAGGCCACGATCCGCAAGAGCGCGGACGCCATCGAAGGCCGCAATGCCTTCATCGAGAAGCGCAAGGCGATGTTTACCGGGAGGTGAGGTGCGGGGCTGCTCCCCAATCTCGTCATGCCCGGGCTTGTCCCGGGCATCCACGTCTTCATATCCGCATCCGAAAACGTGGATGGCCGGGACAAGCCCGGCCATAACGAAAAATACAGATGTGTGAAAAAGCGCCGAAAGCGCCGCCTCAGCGCAAGCGGTCCAGCTGGCTGGCCTGATGCTTGGCGCGCCATTTCGGGCCGGGCCCGCGCATGTAATGCAGCTCGGGGCGGTAGGGGGTGCCCGCGACGCGGATCATCGTCTGCCATTTGGTGGTGACGAAGGTCAGGGGCTGGCGGAGCAGGTTCAGTGACGACAGCAACATGGCATCACCTCAATGCGGCTTGCCGAGAATGGCGGTGAACGGGAGATCGAAAATCTCCTCGCCGTCATCGTCGCTGACGTGAATCACCCAGTCGCGCCAATCTTCGCTGCTCGGCGTCAGGATCATCGACCGCATGATCTGGGCGGCATGGTCGCGGGCCTCGGTGAGATTGGACACGGCGGCGCCGGAGCGGTCGATCAGCGTGCCCTCGGTATTGGAGCAGTGGAAATAGACCTGGACCATGTGCGCCTCCTGTGAGAGCGATCGGGATGGCATATCGATACCACCCAAGGCATTCGCGAGACATTCGGGTCGAGCCCGGTAAGGGAATCTACGGAGGTTGGTCGCTGCGGAAGCCGCTACAGGTTTTATCACAGGCGGGTGATGATCAACTGGACGGCGTTCCGGCGGCATGGAACAAGTTTTCCGGGAAGGTCGGGGGCACCGTGAACCAATTCACATTCCTGAGCGAACGCCGAGGCCTGCGCGTGTTTGCGGCGGCCGTCGCCGGCGCGTTGCTCGCCTTCGCCCCGGCTTCTTCCGAGCCGGTCAGGAAAAGCGGCTATGCGACCGGCACGGACGTTTGCGGCAGCGGCGATCTCGCTTTTCCCAGGATTCAGATCGACATGAAGGCGGGATTCTGCGCCGGGCTCGTCGCCAGCGAAGAGGATCATCTCGAATTTCCGCGTTCGATCGTCCAGGTGCCCGGCCGCGACCTGTTCGTCGTGGCCGACATGGGCGGCTGGGGTCATTCCGATGGACGGCTGCTGCTGCTCGACCCGCACGCGCGACAGGACCGACGTTTCAAGGAGCTGCTGACCGGAATCGAGTATCCGTTCGGCCTCGTCATCGGCCCGGAGAGGAAGCTCTATGCCTCGACCCCGGAGACGATCTTCCGGTTCGATCCGCTCGCGGACAATCCGCGGAGCACGATGGAGACCATCATTCGTCATCTGCCCGGCCGGCGGATCAGGCTGCCGGATGGCACCAGGCTCGACGAGAGCGCGCATCCGCTCAAGCAGTTCGTGTTCGATCGCGACGGCCGGCTGTTCGTCAATGTCGGCTCGCACAGCGACGACTGCGTCACGCCGGCGCCGATCACAAAACCCTGTGCGGCGGCCGAGGGCGCGTCAGCGCTGGCCTCGATCTGGCTGTTCACGCCGCCAGCGGGCGGTGTGTTTCCGGCCTTGAAGCCTGGCGATCCCGACCCGCCGCACACCGTCTATGCGCGCGGCCTGCGCAATTCGATGGCGCTGGTGCTGCACCCGATGTTTCCGGACGCTGGTTACGCCTTCCTGCAGGGCGAGAACGGTCGCGATCTGCCTGACATCTTCAAGCCGAACGAGGAGATCAACGCGATCGAGCAGGGCCGGCACTATGGCTGGCCCTATTGCTACGACCTGTCGACGCCGAGTCCCGAATTCAGGCGAGTGCTGCAATCGGGGATTTACAAATCGCTCTGCACGGCCAATGCGCTCTACAAGGCGCCGTTCTCGCTGCTGCCGCCGCACGGTGCGCCGCTCGCGATGCTGTACTATCACGGCGGCAAATTCCCGGAACTCGAAGGCAAGCTGCTGGTCGGCCTGCATGGCTATCGCCCGACCGGCAGCCGCCTGCTCGTCTATGACGTCGACGATCACGGCTTTCCCAAACCTGCCCCGGCGCCGGTGCGGTATCACGTCAGTTGTGCCGCCGACCCGACCCGCAGCTTCCAGACCGACGCCGGCGAAGTCGCTGCCGCGCCGTTCGAGGAACTGATTGCAGGCTGGCACCGCGTCAACGGCGCGCGGCCGCAAGGTGCGCCCGTCGGCATGACGGTCGCCGAGGACGGCGCGATCTGGCTGGTCGAAGACAAGAACAAGACCGTCATCCGGATCGATCGCGCCGCGGGTGATCCGCCGCCACCGCTGCCCTGTGACATGCGCAGCCAGGCCATGATCGACCAGCTCGCGGCCTTCGTCGCCAGGGACACGCAGAACAGCGCCCGGCTCACCACGCTGCGCAAGGGCCTCGTCGAGAAGCATTGCGTCGGCTGCCACGCGGATTTCGGCCTGGCGCCGGGTCAATCGGAGACGGAGAAGGACGGGGCCGTGCTGCGCTTCATGCTGTCGCAGGACGGCTGGATCTATCCGGGCGATCCCGACGCCGGCAAGCTGCGCACGCGCCTGCGCGGCCTTGGCGCGGAGAAGCTGATGCCGCCGGGCGGCGAGAGCCTGCCGAAGACCGAGCCCGGCTACAAACGTCTGCTGGATACCGCGGATCAGCTCGTCGCGAACACGGTTCCGGGCACGCGGATGCGGATCAAGTCGGGTCCGCCGCAGCGCAAGTTCTACGGCAGGACGAACAAGGAATGCGGCGAAATACCGGCCGCCAAGGTCGTCGTCGTGACACAAAGGAGCGCTGTAGACAAACCCGGCTTCAGCCGCTTCTTCCGGCCGGCCGATCCCTATCTGAACGGCGAGTGCACCGACGGCGATGGCTATTACATCCGGCAGGAATTTCTGGTGCCTGTGCGGTAGCGTTCTTCTCGTCATTGCGACCGCGTCCGCCCGGGCCGAAACCAGGCTGTTCGAAAGCGTGCAGGTGACGCCTGCGGGAGAATACACGTTCGGCATCGAAGGGCCCGCCGCCGACATCGACGGCAACCTCTTCGTGGTCAATCTCGGCAAGCCCGGCACCATCGGCCGGCTGCCGGCCGGCGGCGCGGCGTCGGAGCTGTTCACCGTGCTTCCCGAAGGCAGTGTCGGCAATGCCATCCGTTTCGATCGGAACGGCACCATGTTCATTGCCGACTACAAGAAGCACAATATCTTCGCGATCCCGAAGGGCGCGACCAAGCCGGCCGTCTGGTTTCACTCCGAGGAGATGAACCAGCCCAACGACATCACCATCGCCCGCGACGGCACGATCTATGCGAGCGATCCGAACTGGAAGGGCCGCCAGGGATACATCTGGCGCATCGCGAAGGGAGCCGACGGCATGGTGCAGGGCCAGGTCATGGCTGCGCCGCGCGCGATGGGCACCACCAACGGCATCGATCTCAGTCCGGACGGCAAGACGCTTTATGTCGGCGAATCCAGCAGCGGCCAGATCTGGTCCTATGCGATCAGCGGCAACGAACTGACGGCTGCAAAACTCGTCAAGTCGTTTCAGCCCGACACCGTCGACGGCCTGCGCACCGACGTCGCCGGCCGCCTTTACGTCGCGCGCATTCTCAAGGGCACGATCGCGCTGATGAAGCCGACCGGCGCGGTCGAGCGCGAGATCCCGCTGAGGGCCAAGGAGCCGACCAACCTTGCCTTCGGCGGCAGCGACGGCAAGACCGTCTTCGTCACCCAGCGCCAGGGCGGTTACATCGAGTCCTTCCACACCGACCAGCAGGGGCGCGAGCACTGCCTCCAGCGCGGGCGTTGCTGAAGAGCAAAGGCTTGAGGTTGAAGCGGTGCCGCGGGTGGCTCACCTCTCCCGCTTTGCTTGCGGGAGAGGTCGGCGCGTCCGGACGATGCGAAGCATCGTCCCGCGCGCCGGGTGAGGGCTTTCTCCTCTTGGGGATTGTCCCATCGAGGAAAGACCCTCTCCCCGACCCTCTCCCGCAAGCGGGAGAGGGAGCGGCATTCTTCTTGCTTGCATCCGGCGGCCGTGGCGATCAAGACTCTGCGGCACGCCCAGTAGCATGCGACAACGGAGTGTTTGAGTGAAAGCCGTCCATACCGAACTGCACCGCAGCCACGATCCGCAATTCTTCCTGGTGCGCGGTGTCGTCAAGCGCACCACCGAGCAGCCCGAGCGCGCAGACCGCCTGCTCAAGGGATTGAAGGACGGCAAGCATCAACTGGTCGAGCCGACCAGGTTCGGGCAGGGGCCGCGCGCGCGCATTCACAGTCCGGAATATCTGTCGTTCCTGAGCGAAGCCTGGGACGCCTGGACTGCGCTCGGCGATTCCGGCCCGGAGATGATCGGCAACATCCATCCGGTGCGCCATGCTGCGACCTATCCGACCCACATCGTCGGCAAGCTCGGCTGGCACACCGCAGATACCGCAGCGCCGATCGGGCCGGGCACGTGGGCAGCCGCCTGTGCCGCCACGGACGTCGCGGTTACCGCCGCGCAGATGGTGATGGACGGCGAGGACGCGACCTACGCGCTGTGCCGTCCGCCCGGCCATCACGCCTATCGCGACATGGCCGGCGGCTTCTGCTTTCTCAACAACAGCGCGATCGCCGCCGCGCATCTGCGGCTCAAGCACGAGCGCGTCGTGATCCTCGACGTCGACGTCCATCACGGCAACGGCACGCAAGGCATCTTCTACGCACGGCCGGACGTCTACACGATCTCGATCCATGCCGATCCGACCGCCTATTACCCCTTCGTGTGGGGCTATGCGCATGAGCACGGCGAAGGCCCCGGTCTCGGCACCAATCTCAACATTCCGCTGGCCATCGGCACCGGCGATGACGGCTACATCCAGGCGCTGGACCTCGCGCGCAAGGCGATCGAGTCGTTTGCGCCGGGCGCCCTCGTCATCGCGCTCGGTCTCGATGCCTCCGAGCACGATCCACTGAAGGGATTGGCCGTCACCACGCCCGGCTTCCGCCGCATCGGTCAGGCCATCGCAAAAATGGGCCTGCCGACCGTGTTCGTGCAGGAGGGCGGTTATCTCTCGGATATCCTCGGCGCGAACCTGACCTCGGTGCTGGCAGGATTCGAAGAAGCAAGGTGAGGTCTCTTTCGCCTCTCCCCGCAAGCGAGCAGGGCTATCGCATATGACAGTGGGGGTTGCCGGATGAGCCGGGCCTGCATAGTTCGAGACGCCCGCTTTGGCGGGCTCCTCACCATGAGGGTCTGATATCTCGCCGCAAAACGCGCCCTCATCCTGAGGGCCCGCCGGAGGCGGGCGTCTCGAAGGATGGCCGCAGGGCGAGTTTCCCGCCGCGTTTCCTCATATGCATAGCTCTGCCGCGTGCGGGGGAAGGAGAAGAGCCTAGAACGTCCCGCTCGCCGCGAGCGCCTTGCAGACGTGCTGCATCTCGGACTCGTCGGCGACCATGTCGAGCATGATCGTGGTCAGGCCTTTCGCCGAAAACTGCTTCAGCTTCGCGCCGATCTCGTCGTAGCTGCCGACGAGATACGGGCAGTCGGCCTGGAAGGTCAGGAACGGCAGCAGCCAGTAGCCGTTGTCCTGAAGCTCGCCGCTTTGCCCCTCGTGGAGCCGGCGCTTCCACACGGAGTCGCTGTTCTCCACGGTGAGCGCGAGCAGCTCGCGATCATCTTGATTGTCGCGGAAGCGCGCCGTTGCGGCCTGTCGGGCCTCGTCGCGCCGCTCGCGCGCGAAAATTCCAAAATTCATGCCTGCTGCGTCGAGCCCGCGATCGAGGTCGGGCGGCAGCATCTGCATCTTGATGCAGCCGGTCTCCTCCGCGACGCGCCGGGCCGCCTCGGATTGGCCGGCGATGAGGAACTCCGGCATCAGCTCCGCGGGCAGGCGCGGACGAAGTTGCAGATTGCTGGCGCGGTAGAACCGGCCCGCGAAATTGACGGGTCGCGGGCTTGCCAGCAACTGGCGCATCAGCGCGACGTATTCGCCGAGCCGAACGTAACGATCGGCATGCGACTGCTCGTCGCCCAGTCCCTGCAAGTCGCTGATCGCCGTCCCCGTGATCATGTTGAGATAGACCTTGCGGCCGTAGAGCTGCGCGAAGGACGAAGCGAATTTCGCGGCCGTGAACGGGTGCATGTGGAGCGGATTGACGGCGATCAGCGGCGAACTCCGCGTCGTCTCTGCCATGATGTGCTGGGCCATCGTCCAGGGCTCGACGAACACGTCATTGCCTTCGAACAGCAGGATGCCTTCGAAGCCGTTGCGGTCGGCGAACCCGGCCACCCGCATCATCTCGCCGACATAGGCCTTGGGATCGCGGTTGCGTGAAATCGCCGGAAAGACGCGCAGCCGCGGCGGCATCATTCAGCCGCTTGCTGGAGCGGCCAGGCATGACGGCTGATGGGCAGGCCGCCGTCCGCACGGGAGCCGTCGGCGATCGCGAGGCGATGCGAGGGCGATGGCGAGCACAGCGAGAAGCGCCAGCCGTCCGGATCGTCGGCGATGTCGGGCTTGAAGCTGATCTCGATGGCCTTGCTCGACACCTGCATCGCGAAGGCGTCGAGCGGCAGATTGAGTCCAAAGCCTCGCGCCTTCAGATAGGCCTCCTTGAGCGTCCAATAGTCGAAGAAGCGCTCGATGGCCGCGGGCTCGGGCAGTCCGCGCAGCGTTTCGACTTCCTCCGGCGCAAAGAAGCGGAGCGCGGTGGACAGCGGGGCGACGCGCCGGGACACGGTTTCGACGTCGACCCCGACGGCCTCATGCCGCGACACCACGCAGGCTACGCAGCCGTCGGCATGCGACAGGCTGAAATGCAGCGGGGTCGAGCTGACCGGCGCTGCGACAAACGGCCGCCCATAGCGGCCCGCGGCAAAGGACCAGTCGGAGGGCGCGACGTTGCGCGCGACCTGCGATAGTGCGAGGCGCAACATGGCGTGCGCGAAGATGTATTGCCGCCGGTGCCGCTCGAACATGAAGCGATCGGCCCGGGCTCGTTCGTCGACCGAGAGCAGACGCCGGCACGCCTCGACCGCGCCCGGCCTGTCAATGGCCTCGATCAGCCCGACAAAGAGTTCAATTCTGTCGTTCGCCATCACTTGGGCCCATGACGTCAGGCGAGGCCAAATCCCCGGTCCTGACGGAAGATTCAACTGCGCAAGAATCACCAAGAGGACCGTTCCTAACGGTCCACCCAGGCGAATTCTTGTCGATTTGCCGGCCGGTTTACAGGCGCAAGCTTGTGCGAGACCCAAACTCGACCAGCGAGCGGCCCACGACCGAAGACCAAAGGCCAAAAATTAAAGGCCGAAAGTCAAAGACTGAAATCCAAAGTCCGAGAACTGAAGCTCGAACGTTGAAGTCTGGAGATTGCTGCGGCCTCCCGGCCGGCGAATTCTACTTCTTTTTCTTCTTGGTCTTCTTCGACCCGCCCAGCATCGAAAGGCTGGCGTCGACGTCCTTCAGCGCGGATTGCAGCTTCTTCTTCTCGTTGGTCAGCAGCTTCTGGAGGGCCTTGCGGTCCTTGTCGCTCAACGAGGTGCCCTTGGTAAATTTGACGAAACCCATAATATTCCCCCGGTTGAAAACAATCGTCCAAATCGAAGCGCGGGAATAATCTTGCGCGGCGACGCCAAATAATCAAGACGCAACTTGATCATTCACAGCCTTCGCACGTGAATCCGCACTCGTCCGCGACGTAATCCGCTCAGGCTGCCCTGCGTGCGAGTAGCCGGCCGAGCGGTGTGTTGGGTTGCGCGACGGCCGCCGTCAGCAGCGCGACGAGATCCTCCATCCACTCGCCGACTATTCGGCCCTCGAGCAATTCGCGCTTGTAGTTGCATGAGCCGGTGATGCCGGTCGGCCGCTCCTTGAGCATCAGCGACAGCCGGGTCTGGTCGATCGGCAGCACCGGCTGGCCTTCGCGCGCGACGTTGCCGATCGATGTTGTCGCGAGATCGGGAAGATCGAGCGGCTGGCGCAGCGGATTCTGCAGCGTGAAATAGACCTGCAGCAGCGAGGCCGGATCGATCCCTTCCCGCTCCAGATGGTCGGCCAGGATGCTGAACGGCAGCTCTTGTCGCGCATGCGCGTCGAGCACGCTCTGGCGCACCCGCACCAGGGCCTGCGCGAACGACAGCTCCGGAGTGATCGTCGTACGGACGATCACCGTGTTCTCGAACGGGCCGATGATGCGGTCGGTGTCCGGCTGGGCACGATTGGCCATGGCGGTCGCGACCGCGATGTCGGTGCGGCCCGTCCGCGCCAGCAGCATGCCCTTCAGGCCGGTGAGCAGGCACATGAACAGCGTGCAATTGTGCCGGCCGGCGAACGCCGTCAGCCGGCCGACCAGTTCACGCTCGAGGCTGACCGGATGGTGCCCGGTGGATGCGCCCGGGCGCGCTTCGCCGTCGAAGACGGGGCCCGCTCCGCGCAAATTCTCCGTCCAGTCTGACGCCTGGCGGCGGGCGGCGTCGGTATCGCACCACCAGCGCTGCCAGCGCGCGACAGCCGAATAAGCCGCTGGCGGTTTCGGCAGCGGCGCCGACGGATATCCGGCCAGCGCCGCATACCGGCTCGACAATTCCTCGAACAGCACGCCGATCGACCAGCCGTCGACAACGGCGTGATGCAGCGTCAGCAAGAGCACGTGATCGTCGTCGTGGAGCCGCAATAACCGGGCGCGCAGCAGCGGCGCGTGCGTGGTGTCGATCGAGGTGTGGGCTTCCTGCTCGATCAGGAGATCGATCTTCCTGAGTTCGAGCGCCCTCCGCCGCTTGTTGTTGTGGGGCTGACCGTCGCCGATCGTCTCGACGGTCATGACGGGGGCAAGGGCGCGAGGCGCGACGATGCGGCTTTCGGGCTCCTCGCCGTTCCAGGTGAACGCGGTCCGCAGCGATTCGTGCCGGCGCACGACATCATCGATCGCCTTTGCCAGGGCGGCCGGATCGAGCAGGCCCTCTAGACGGAAGGCGAAGGGCAGGTTGAACAACGGCAGCTCCGGCAGATTCCGCTCGATCCGCAGCATCTGGTCCTGCGCGATGGAAAGCGCGGGAGGCCCGCTCGCGGCCAATCGCGGCACGCCTGCGACGGGCTTGTGCGGCTGCGCCGCCACGGCCTCGTCGACCCGCCGAGCGAGCTCCTCGATGGTCGGAGCCTCGAAGATGGTCTTGATCGGCAGCGACACGCCAAGCGCGCGCGCAACGCGCGCCATCGTCTGGCCGGCTAGCAGCGAATGGCCGCCGAGATCGAAGAAATTGTCGGTTACACCGATGCTATCGAGCTTCAGCAGGTCGACCCAGATGTCGGAGAGCACCTTTTCGGTGAAGCGCCGCGCCGGCACGGCCGCGTCCGGCCCGGACGTTTCCGGCGGGGCGGAGGCCAGCAGCGCGGAGCGGTCGACCTTGCCATGGGCGTTGAGCGGCACCTGATCCAGGAACAGGAAGGCGGACGGAATGGCGTGGGCCGAGAGCCTGGCTTTGAGGAATTCGCGCAGCTCGCTGGCGCTGCTCCGGCTGCCGGGCTTTGCGACGATATGGGCGATCAGCCTGATATCGCCGCTCGCCTCGCGGCGCGGCTCGACGATGCCGGCGCGAACGCCGGGATGATCGGCAAGCGCGTTCTCGATCTCCTTGAGCTCGATACGATGGCCACGGATCTTGACCTGGAGGTCGGCACGGCCGAGGCATTCGATCGTTCCGTCGGCGCGGCGCCGGGCGAGATCGCCAGTCCGGTAGAGCCGGCTGCCTTGCTGGCGCGAGAACGGATCGGGGAGGAAACGCTGCCGGCTTTGCGCGGGATCGTTGACATAGAAGCGGCCGACGCCGGCACCGCCGATGCAGAGCTCGCCGGTCACGCCGATCGGTTGCGGCTGGAGGTTCGCGTCGAGCACGTAGAGCTGGGTGTTCGGCAGCGGCGCGCCGACCGGAACGTTGCCGGTCGCGACCGCCGGGGCCTTGGTCAGGCGATGCAGGGAGACGTCGTCAGAGCACTCCGACGCGCCATAGGCATTGATCAGCGGCACTTTCGGACAGCGGGCGAACCAGGCGCGGCAGAGCTCGACGGGCAACGGCTCTCCGGTCGAGATCAAGAGACGCAACCTGGAGAAGGCGCGCAGCATCGGCACTTCGTCCAGGCGATCGAGAATGACGCGCAGCAGCGAAGGCACGATCTCGAGCACCGTGATGCCCTCGCGCTCGATCTCCCGCGCCAGCAGGATCGGGTCCCGCGCGATCGCGTTGCCGCAGACATGCACGCGCGCGCCGACCATCGGCCCGGCGAGGAATTGCCAGACCGAGATGACGAAGCTCTGCGGCGCGGTCTGCGCGATCACGTCCCCGGCGGAGAGGTTGAGCTCGGAGATCAGCGAAGCGAGGTGGTTCGACAGGCCGCGCTGCTCGATCATGACGCCCTTCGGCGCGCCGGAGGAGCCCGACGTATAGACGAGATAGGCGAGGCTGGAGGCGGCCCGCGGTGCGGCGCGAGCGGGCTTGGTCACCCCCGAGGCAATCGCGTCTTCGAGCGAGGCCACCTGCATGCGTTCGACCAGCGGCTCGAGCAGTGCCTCGACCATGGGGAACTGAGCCCGTCCGGTCAGCAGCACGCGGGCACAGCTCGATCCGAGCATGGTCGTGAGCCGGGCGGTCGGCTGGTCGGGATCGAGATTGAGGAAGGCCGCACCCACGCGTTGTACCGCGATCATCGCGGCGAGCAGGTCGGGCCCGCGCTCCGCGAGCAAGGCGACGACGCTCTCGGCGCCGATACCCTCACGGGCCAGCCAGCGCGCGGCCGCCAGGCTGCGATGCGCCAGCTCGCGATAGCTCAGGGACGTGCGGCCGTCCGACACCGCAACGGCGTTCGGCGTCTTCCTCGCCTGACGCTCGAAGCGTTCGCTCAAATTGCCGCGCGTAGTGAAATTGGCCGGCACGCCCCGGCCTTTCGCCAGCAACATCCGGCGTTCGGCCTCGGTCAGCAGCGGCAGGCGCGAGATGCGCTGTTCCGGATTGGCGATGACGGCCTTGAGCAGCGTCCTGAACTGCGCGGCCATGCCTGCGATCGTCGCGGCGTCGAACAGGTCGGTGGCGTATTCGAAGAATCCGCTGAAGCGGCCATCGGCCTCGACCAGTTCGAGCGTAATGTCGAAGCGCGCCACTTTCGGATCGATTTCCAGCCGCCGTGCTGACAGGCCGGGAAAGCGTGCCGCCTCGATCGAGGCGTTCTGGAGGATGAACATGATCCGGAACAGCGGATTGCCGTCGCTGCGGCGCGCGATCTGGAGCGCGCGCAACACTTCCTCGATCGGGAGGTCCTGGTTGCGGTAGGCGTCCAACGTGACCTGTCGCACCCGCCGCAACATCTCGCCGAAGCTCGGATCGCCGCTGAAATCGTTGCGCAGGATCAGGGTGTTGGCGAACAGCCCGATCAGGCGCTCGCTCTCGATCTGGTTGCGGTTGGCGATCAGCGAGCCTGTCGCGACATCCTCATGCGAGGTGTGGCGGAACAACAGGCACTGGAAGGCCGCCAGCAGCGTCATGAATGGCGTGACGCCCTGGCTCTGGCTCAGTGCGCGCAGGTCGCCCGACAGCGTTCTGGAAAATTCGAGATAGTGGCGCGCGCCGTGACCGCTCCAGATCTCCGGCCTGGGCCGGTCCGTTCGCAGCGGCAGCGTGGTGACGCCGTTGAGCTGGGCCCTCCAATAATCGAGCTGCTCCTTCGCCGCCGGCGTCTGCGCCCAGCTCTGCTGCCAGAGCGCGAAGTCGCGATACTGGAAGGCAGGCGGAGGCAGCGCGGCCGGGTGCGTCTTGCGTGCCGCGGCGTAGTGGACGGCGAGCTCCTGCCAGAACAGCCGCTGCGACCAGCCGTCGGTGACGAGATGATGGACGTTGACCAGCAGCGCATGGCTGTTCCCGTCGAACGACAGCAACGTGACCTTCAGCGGCGGCTCGTGAGCCAGGTCGAACGGATGTTGCGCGAGCTTGAGCGCCTCGCGCCGGACAACCGCGAGCCGCTTGCCGGCAGGGCAGGGCCTGAGCTTGACGCGCGCGAGTTGCGGCGGCGATGACAGCACAAGCTGCACCGGCTCGCCCCGACGTTCGATGAAGATTGTGCGCAGCGCCTCATGGCGTGTGCAGATCGCAGTGAGGCTCGCAGAAAGCGCGGCGCCGTCGACCGGGCCGTCGAGGAGCGCAACTTCGACGACATTGTAATTGTAGCGGGTCGGGTCGAGCCGCGAGAGGACGTACATCCGCTGCTGCTGGAACGACAGCGGTGCGTCTGCGCCCGCAGCGTTGCGCCACGCCGGCAGCGCCGCCTCGCGCCGGCTTGCGGCGGTTTCGATCCGTGCCGCAAGTGCTGCGACCGTGGTGCAATCGAAGATGTCCTCGAACGAGAACTCGACATTGAAGCGTTCGCGCAGGCGCGAGCGCATCTGCGTCACCGCGAGCGAGTCCGCGCCGAGCGCGAAGACATCCTGGTCGGCGCCGAGCTGCGGCAGCTCCAACAGACCGGCCCAGATTTCGGCGAGCTGGGTCTCCATCGCATTGCGCGGCAGCCGGGTCTCGTCACGGCCGTCCACTGCTGCAATCAGTCCGGCGAGCGCACCGCGTTTGACCTTGCCGCTGGCGCCCTTCGGCAGTGCCGCGACGCTGCGGATCAGGCTCGGTACCTTGTAGGCTGCGAGCCGCTTTCGTGCGAACTGGCGCAGCTGGTCGGACGTGGCCTCGGAATTCGGCCGCAGCACCACGACGGCGGCGACGTTCTCGCCGAGCTTCGGGTGTGGCACGGCAAACACGCCGGCCTCCAGCACCGCCGGGTGGCCGAGCAGAACTTCTTCCACCTCCAGCGGCGAGATCTTCTGCCCACCGCGGTTGATGACGTCCTTGATGCGGCCGACGATGAAGAGATAGCCGTCGGCATCGAGATAGCCGAGGTCGCCGGTCCGGAACCAGCCATTGCGGAACGCAGCCTGCGTCGCCGCCTCGTCATTGTAATAGCCGCGGCTCATGTTGGGCCCGCGCAGCATGATCTCGCCGCGCGTGCCGCTTGCAAGCGTGCGGCCCGTGTCGTCCATGATCGTGATCTCGGGGCCGGCGGCGCGGCCGACCGATCCGACCTTGCGCAGCTCGAACGGATTGGCCGCGATCTGCGAAGCCGCTTCCGTCATCCCGTAGGTCTCCAGCACGGGAACGCCGAACGTCGCCTCCAGCCCTCGAAGAATCGCAGGCGCGAGCGAGGCCGAGGCGGAGCGGATCACGCGCAGCGACGACGGTCGGGCACGGTCCGGGTTCGCCTCCGCCGCCGTCAGCAATGCGCGATGAATGGTGGGTACCGCCGTGTACCAGGTCGGTTGCAGCTCCCGCATCCAGCCAAAGAAGGACGAAGAATCGAAGCCGTCGGTGCAGATCACGCTGGAGCCGGCGGCCAGCGCCGTGAGAAGGCCGGAGATCAAGCCATGGGCATGAAACAACGGCAGGACGTTGAGCAGGCGATCGCGCGACGTGAGCGACAGCACATGGCCGGCATTGTAAGCGGACAGGCAGACATTGCGATGCGTCAGCGGCACCATCTTCGGCCGCGCCGCCGTGCCTGACGTCAACAGGATGAACGCATCGTCGTCGCCGCGCGAGGGACCACTGGTGCTCGCCGGTCCGACCGGCGGGCCGATGAACGCGCAACCGCCGAGATCGTCTTCCGGCCCCGGCACGAAATCGATCACCGCGATATCGAGCGCCCTGGCGACGTCGCGGCTCGCCGAGTTCATGTCGGCCCGGGTCACGAGCGCCGCCAGCTTCAATTCGCTGAAATAGCGTTGCAGCTCGTCCGCCGTCAGATCCGGACTGACGGGGATGCATACGGCGGCCGACGCGACCGCGATCAATGCCAACGCGCTGTCGGCGCCACGCGGCAGTGCAACTGCAATGCGGTCCGCAGGCGCGATGCCGAGCCCGCGCAGCGTGCCGATCAGATCCTGCGTCCGGTCGCCCAAGGCGCGGTAGGTGAGAACCGGTCGGCCAGGGGCGAGGAGTGCGGGCGCCGCCGGTGTCCTGCGCGCGTAGAACTCGAGAAGGCCGCTGATATGCGCGAATATCTTCGTTTCGGCCGTGGCACCGGCTGATCCTTCGTCTGCTCCGGATGCAATGTCCGACAACGCCATTCCCTTTTGATCCGATTGGGCTATTCTTCCAAGAAGTTGGGGAACGCGTCCAGTCTGAGGTGAAGTTTGAGCCCCAAAATCTGTGGTTGAGGGGCATCGGAGCCCTTCGATGGAGTGATGGTCGGGCAGAATCACTATGCTGGAGAACGAGCCGGGCACGGGGACGGAAGGCGAGCTGAAGCGCTGGCTCGACGGTATCGGCCTCGGTCACTACACCGATCTCTTCGCGCAGCACCGTCTCGATCTCGACGTGATCGGGGACCTGACCGAATCCGACCTGGTCGAACTCGGATTGCCGCTCGGCGATCGCAAGCGGATCCAGCGGGCGATGGCGGCGCTGTTTCGAGCGGAAACGGCGGAGGCGCCAATCGAGGCGGTGCGTCCGCAAGCACGGGCGGAGGTCGGAGCCGAACGGCGCCAGCTCACCACGATGTTCTGCGACATGGTGGATTCCACCTCGCTGTCCGCGCAGTTCGATCCCGAAGACGTCCGCGACATGATTGCGGGCTTCCGCGAAACCTGCGTTCGCGTGGTCAAGCATTATGAGGGCTTTGCCGCCCGTTTCGTCGGCGACGGTATCCTGGTCTATTTCGGCTATCCGACCGCACATGAGGACGATGCCGAGCGCGCGGTGCGCGCCGGGCTCGAGATCGTGCGGGTGCTGTCGACGGCGCACGCGGTCGAGCAGCGCGGTGCGCTCAGCCATTCACCCGCCGTCCGTATCGGGATCGCGACCGGCCTCGTCGTGGTCGGCGACCTCGTCGGCCAGGGCACCGAAGAACGCGACTCCGCGGTCGGCGAAACCGTCAATCTCGCTGCGCGCCTGCAGGCCCTGGCGCCGCCCAATGGCGTGGTGATCTCGGCCTCGACGCAGTCGCTGCTGAAGGGGAAGTTCGACTACCGCAATCTCGGCGTCCATGTCCTGAAGGGTATCCCCGAGAAGGCACAGGCCTGGCACGTGGTGCGCGCCTCGCGGGTGGAGACCCGCTTCGCCGCCGCCAGGGGCTCGCGGTTGACGCCGCTCGTCAACCGCGAGGAGGAGATCGCGCTGTTGATGGGGCGCTGGCAGCAGGCCAAGGACGGCGACGGCCAGGTCGTGGTCAAGTTCGGCGAGCCCGGCATCGGCAAGTCGCGCATCATCCAGGAAATCTTCGAGCGGATATCGGGCGACCGCCATGGACAAGTCTCGCTCCAATGCTCGCCCTACTACACCTCCACGGCGTTCCATCCGTTCGTCGACCAGCTCAAATTTTCCCTCGGCCTCGATCGCGAGGAGTCGTCCGCGCTGTCGCTCGCGAGCCTCGAGACCGCGATCGCCGCCGCACATGGCGACATCGAGCAGGTCACGCCGCTGTTTGCCGCGCTGCTGTCGATACCGACCGGGGACCGCTATCCGCCGCTCGAACTGTCGCCGCGGCAGCAGAAGGATGCGACCGTCGTGGCGTTGGTCAACCATTTCCTCGGCCTTGCGCGCGAGATGCCGCTGGTGATCGCGTTCGAGGACCTGCACTGGATCGACCCGACGTCTCGCGAAGTGATCGACCTTTTGGTCGATCGGGTGCAGAACCGGCCGATCCTGGTCATTATCACCGCGCGCTCCGAATTCCAGCCGAGCTGGAACGCGCATTCACACATCACCACCGTGGTCCTGAACCGCCTGAGCCGGCAACTGCGCACGACGCTGGTCGAGCGCGTGGCGGGACGCGAGCTGCCCAAGGAGGTCGTCGAGGAGATCATCGTCAAGACCGACGGCGTGCCGCTGTTTTTGGAAGAGCTGACCAAGACGGTTCTCGAATCCGACCTGCTGACCGAGCGGCACGGGCGCTATGTGCTGTCCGGGCCGTGGCGGCAGCTCGCAATCCCGGCAACCCTGACCGACTCGCTGATGGCGCGGCTCGACCGGATGGGACCGTTCAAGCGGATCGCGCAGATCGGCGCCACGATAGGTCGCGAGTTCTCCTACGAGACGCTGCACGCCGTCGCCAACACGCCGGCCGAGCAGATCGTGGCGGCACTCAATCATCTGGAGGAGGCGGGGCTGATCATGCGCCGCGGCCATCCGCCGGACGCGCTCTACTCCTTCAAGCACGTGATGATCCAGAACGCCGCGCATGCGAGCCTGTTGCACAGCGAGCGGCGCAAGCTGCATTCCCGGATCGTCCAGGTGCTTTCCGAAATGTATCCGGAGAAGTCCGAGCGCGAGCCGGAGCTGCTCGCCCATCACCTGACCGAATCCGGCCAGAGCGAGGGCGCCGCCAGCTTTTGGCTCAAGGCCGGCAAGCAGGCGGCGAGGAGCGGCGCCAACCTGGAGGCAATCGGCCATCTGCGCCGCGGCCTCAGCGTCGTGCACGCCAGCGCGGGCATACCGGGGGCCGACGAGATGGAGCTCGAGCTGCGCATCGCACTGGGCAATTCGCTGATTGCCGCCAAGGGCTATGCGGTGCAGGAAGTCGAGGAAAACTACATCCGCGCGCTGGAGCTCGGCCATCAGCTCGATGACGACGAAAAGGTCTTCGCAGCCACTCGCGGACTCTGGGTGTGCCATTTCATCCGCGCCGATCTCACCCGCGCGCACGATCTCAGCGTCGAGCTGTTGAGATTCGCCAAGCGGCAGCGGCTGAGCGAGCGTTCGCAGCCGGCGCAGCAGACCGGGTATCTGATGGAGGCGCACCGTGCGATCGCGATGACCATGCTCTATCGCGGCCGCTTTGCCGCCTCACAGCATCATCTGCACCGCTGCATCAATCTCTACAGCCCCGATTTGCACTCCGACCTGATGGAGCGGCACGGCACCGATCCCGGCGTCGTCTCGCGGTCCTATCTCGGCTATCTCCTCTGGTTCCTCGGCCGGCCCGACGCGGCGCGCCAGCACAGCGAGCAGGCGATCGCCAATGCCGAGAAGATCCGCCATCCCTTCACGCTCGCCTTTGCGCTCGTGTTTGGCGCCTATCTCTGCCAGCATCTGCGCGACGTCGAGGGTACGCGCGACCACGCCAACCGCGCCATGATCATCGCCAGCGAGCACAATTTCCTGCACTGGAAGCAGCAGGCGACGATCCTGCGCGGCTGGGCGCTGACGCAGCTCGGCGAGACCGACGAAGGCCTCAGCCAGATGCGCTTCGGCCTCGACGAGTACGAGGCGATGGATTCCTGGCTCGCCGGCTGCTGGTTCCGCTGCCTGCTCGCGGAAGCCTACGCCAAGATCGGGATGCGGGATGCCGCCTTGCGCGCGCTGGACGGCGCGCTCGCAATCGCGCGGCGGACCGGTGATCATTCCTACCTCGCCGAGGTCTATCGCCTTCAAGGCGAGATCATCCTGTCGGATGGCGATCCGGCCTCGGTACAGGAGGCCGAGGAGCTGTTCGCCCAGTCGCTGGCGACAGCGCGCAAGCAGGGTGCGCTGTCCTGGGAGCTTCGCACCGCCGTCAGCCTCGGGCGCCTGTCGATCGAAGCCGGCAGGCGCGAGCACGCAAGTCTCCTCGCGCCGGTCGTGGGCAAGTTCAGCGAAGGTTTTAACACGCCCGACCTGAAGCAGGCGATGCAGCTCGTGTCCGAGCTCGGGACCGACACGCCCGCGCGCGAACAGGCCGATCTGTGACATGCGCGATCTTGCCGCCGCGCGTGCGCGCTACGTGGAGCGGATTGCCAGGCGCGAGCGGATTTCCTCGCACCGCCTGCTCGAGGCGCTCGCCACCGTTCCGCGCGAGGATTTTCTGTCGAAGGGGCCCTGGCGCATCAAGAGCGAGGCGGCGCGCAGCTATCGGCTGACGCCCGACGCGGATCCCGTTCATCTCTACGACAACGTGCTGGTCGCGATCGACGCTCGCCGCAAGCTCGATACCGGCTTGCCGAGCCTGTGGGCGCATCTCATCGACGTTCTCGACGTCAGGGAGAGGGACCGCGTCGTGCAGATCGGCTGCGGACTTGGCTATTTCTCCGCGGTGCTGTCGAAGATGGTCGGTCCAAGGGGCAGCGTATGTGCGATCGAATGCGACGAGCGGCTCGCGGCCCGAGCAGCGAGCCACTTGCACGGATATCGCAACGTCACGGTCGTCAACGGCGACGGATGCAAGGACGTCGGCGAGCCCGCCGACGTGATCATCGTGCATGCCGGCTTCCCGCAACCGCACCCGCTCTGGCTCCAGTCGCTCCGTCCGCGCGGCCGCCTCCTGGTGCCGCTGACGCAGCGGGATCGCGAAGGCGCGGCGCTCAGGATCACGCGCAAGGGCAGGGGGTTTGAAGCCGAGGCAATCCAGCAGATCCGGATCTTTCCCGGCCAGGGCCGCGGCACGACCGCCCTCGATGACCGCGTCGCCGACTGGTGGCAGCGAGCATCGGCCCTGGCACCGCTGCGCTTTCGCAGCCTCGCGCAGGGGCTGCCGGCGGATGGCTAATACTTCGTTTCATTTTACCTTGATTGCGATCGCAAGTTTCCAACGCCCCCCATTGCCGCTATGAGTGCGGAATGACTGCCATTCGAGCGCGCGCCATGCATTCCGTTGCCCTGCTGACTGCCAGCTACGCCAAGGATATCGAGCGCTTTTCGCTGCTCAGCGAGAGCATCGACACCTGGCTGTCGGGATATACGCGGCATTATGTTCTCGTTAACGATGAGGACGTTCCGCTGTTCGCGCGGTTCGCCTCCGACAAGCGGGTCATCGTTCCGGCCTCGCGCTACCTGCCGAAATGGCTGTTCGCGGTGCCGCCGGCCCTCCAGTTCCTCAGCAACCGGCGTGTCTGGCTCTCGCTGCTGTCGTCACCCGTGCATGGCTGGCACATCCAGCAGATCCTGAAGATCGCCGGGGTCCTCAATGCGCCCGAGCAGCGCGTCTGCATCCTGGATTCGGACAATCTGTTCTTCCGCGAATTCGACGTCGGCCTATATGCCGGCGGCGAGAAGACACCGCTCTTCGTCACCCGCAGCGCGATCGGCGCGGACCACCCGGTGCATGGCGTGTGGCTCCGCACCATCGATCAGCTTCTGGGTATCAAGGAGCGCTCGTTCCCGGCGGACGATTATGTCGACAACGCGCTGGTCTGGGACAAGGGCACCGCGCGTGCGATGACCAACGCCATCAAGTCGGCGACGGGCCTCGGCTGGGCGCTGGCACTGTGCCGGAAGAAGAAGTTCTCCGAATACCTGCTGTATGGCAATTTCGTCGCCAATTCGCCTGAGCATCTGGCGGCCCATCGGGTCACGGAAGACAGTATCGCGGTCTCGCACTGGGACGACACGCCGCTCGACCGCCCGGCGATCGAGGCCATGATGCGCACGGCCTCGCCCAAGCAGGTCGCGCTTTGCATCCAGTCCTATTCGTCGACCTCGATCGACGACATCCGCGACGTGTTCCGCCTCTCCTCGCGCGACCGTCGCAGTCCGAGCCTGGCTCCCGATCACATCGGAGATGCGCCCGCGTTCGAAACGCCGAAGACACGCTGAGGATCGGCGCCTCAGGCGTCCTTCGTAAACTTGCTGATGACGTCCATGAACGGCTTCGGCTTGAACTCGCCGTCGAGCGGCAGCGGGCGGTTCGGCTGCTTGTCCTTGCGGGCGAAGGTGCCGTTGATCCAGCTGTAGCGGTCCGAGATGCCCCAGGTCAGGATCGAGCGCACCGGGCCGCTGGTCGAGATCGCGGTGAGGAGATCGTCGACGCGCTTGGCGACGATGGCGTCGCGCTCGGCCGGATTGCCGCTCAGCTTCTGGTCGTCGACGTCGAGCTCGGTGACCAGCACCTCTAGCCCCCAGGAACGCAGCTCGGCCACGAACGCGGCGAGCCCGTGCGTGTCGATCTCGAGCTCGGCGTGCAGATGCGATTGCAGGCCCACGGCGTGGAGCGGAACGCCCTGGTCGAGCAGGTCCATGATGAGGTTGCGATAGGCTGCCCGCTTGGCGATGAACGAGTCCTTTGCCGACTCGATGTCGTATTCGTTGATCGCGAGCTTGACCAAGGGATCGGCCGCAGCCGCCGTGCGGAACGCCAGCGGAATCCAGCCTTGACCCAGATGCTGCGTCCAGAACGTGTCGCGCCGGTCCTTCGGACTGCGGGGATTGTCCGGGATCGGCTCGTTGACGACATCCCACGACGTCAGCTTGTCCTTGTAATAGGAGACGACGGTGCCGATGTGATCGCGATACGCGCGCTCGACGCCCTTGGAATCCTTGATCTGCTTGGTCCAGTCCGGAATGTCGTGATACCAGGCGAGCGCGTGGCCGCGCATCGTCAGGTCGTTCGATTGCGCGAAATCAAGGATCGCGTCGGCGCGTTCGAAGGCGAACGTATGCGCGTCCGGCCGCAGCATCGGCCATTTCAACTCGAGCACCGGAACCACCTGGGTGCAATAGGTGCTGATGGCCTCGCCGAGCCTGGGATCGGCTTGCAGGTCCCAGAGCGTCGCCGCAGCGCCATAGCCCGGCCGGCGCTGGGCGCGTTTCGATGCCGGCACGGCGGACGCAGATGCGCCCGCCGCGAGGGCCGCGGCGCTGCCGAGGAGAAATTCGCGTCTGTCGAGCCCGGTCACGCGTGACGCTGCATCGCCGCTTCCGCGATCTCGTAGTAGTGAAGCGCGCCTTTCTCGAGCGTCAGGTGGTCCAGCACATAGTCGCGCGGCGCGAAGTCCCCCGCGCCGACGCGTGACCAGAAGTCGTCCCAGCCTGCGGTGAATCCGCTCCCATCGGTGAAGGTCATGCCGCAGCGCCCGTCGAAATAGGGCACCGAGGACACGTCGCCTTCGAACCTCACCTTGTCCGGGAAATATTTCGGATCCTGCCACGGTCCGCCACGGTCCCAGGCAAAGACGGGAACGCCGCTCGACAGCGCCTGCTGGCAGGCGATGCCCTGGCTTTCGTGCTCGCAGAGGAAGACCATGCTGCGGCAACGCGCCAGTGCGGCCTTGTAATCGTCTTCCTTGTAGTGCCCGTAGCGGATCACTTCGACGGTACGTCCGCTTGCCTCGAGATGCCTGCGGATCGGCTCGATCAGTTCTCGCTCGTACCGTCCCTGATCCCAGCGGACCTTGTCGTAGAGCAACACGTCGACGCTCTTCCGATCCGCCGGCGCGGGTGTCCAGAGATCGGTCTCGATGCCGACCGGCCAGGCGCCGACGTGGGGCCAGTGCGGGCGGAACATGTCGGCATACCAGGCGCACGGCACCAGCACGCGCCTCACATCGAGGTCCTTCAGGCTCTCCGGCGCATCGATCGGGTGGTCATACATGGCGACGCCGAGCAGGAGCGGGTTCTTCCACTCGAACCAGTCGAGCACGAACGGCCGGCCGATGATGCAGGCCAGTTCCTCGGGGTGCTTCCGGATGTGGCGATAGTCGTTGACGCGGTAGCGGATGCCGAGCCGATCGAGGCCTGCGCACAGATTGAGCAGGACGCGCCGCTGGCCGCTGATGAAAGACTTGCCCAGCAGCAAACGTCGCAGCAGCGGCCGGAGATGACGGTCGCCGGGAAACCAGCGGTCGTCCCGTTCTTCGAAAAAGAGGTTGAGGACCATCCTGTCGCGGCCTCCTGCGCCGAAATCCGAAGGAACCGCAGGCACGTTGGTGCCGCGACGCGGCAGCGAGGCCGGTTTCAGCCGGGTTGGTTCGGCAACGTCCATGTCGGTCACATCAGCGCATCGGAGGAGTCGAGCGACGTTTCGCCATCATTGCTTCTTTTCCGTGATCGCACCGGCCGCTTCAAGGACAGGGCAAATTTAACGCTAACGCGCGATAACCGCGCGCTCGCTCCATTCGCGGTCCGATTTGCAGGCTTATGCAGCTATCTTCGCCGATGCCAGCGGCGCAATCCGATTGTCACACCAAAGTCCAACTGCCTTAACGTCTCGTTAATCCTGATGGCCGCCAACGGTCCCGTGCCCGCATGCTGAACCGCCATTTCTCGATCTATCTGGTCGCCTACATCCTGCCCGCGGCGGTGGGCTTCTTCGCTGTCACCGCCTATACGCGGCTCTTGAGCCCTGCGGAGTACGGCGTCTATGTCGTCGGCATCAGCCTTGCGGGCATCCTGGGCGCGATCTTCTTCGCCTGGATCAAGCTGTCGGTGTCCCGCTATCAGGCGATGTCGGCGGAGGTCGATTTCCGCGGCACGGCGATGGTCGCCTTCGCCCTCACGGCCGCGGTGCTCTGCGCCACCACTCCGCTGGTTGTCCTGTTCCGCAGCGACGTCAGTGTCGAGCTGCTGCTCGCCAGCATGTTCGTCGCGATCATGGCCAACGCGGTCGATGTCGGCCAGGAGTTCGAGCGCGCCAAATTGCGCCCCTACCGGTTCGCGGCGATCTCGATCGTGCGCAGCGTCTCCAGCGTCGGCTTCGGTCTGCTCGGCATCTGGCTCGGCTGGGGCGGATTGGGACTGCTCGCCGCGTTTGGTCTGGGGTCGCTTGCGGGCATCATCCTGAATCTCGTCGGCGACCGCACCAGGATCGCGCGCTTCCAGCGCAGCCAGTTCATGCAGCTGGCGCGCTATGGCCTGCCTCTGACGCTGGCTGGATTGTCCGTCGCCGTCTATTCGGCCTCCGACCGGCTCATTGTCGCCTATTTGCTCGGCAAGGACGCTGCCGGCATCTTCGGCGTTGCCGCCGATCTGCCGCGCCAGTTCATGGTCATGATCGCATCCAGCGTTGCCGCGGCGACCGTGCCGCTGGTGTTCCGGTCATTGTCCGAGAACAACGGCGAGACGACACGCGAGCGGCTGACCGAAAGCCTCGAGCTCCTGCTCGTCGTCGTTGCACCCGTTGCGGTCTGGCTCGCGCTCGCCGCGGACCAGGTGGCCGGCACGCTGGTCGGCGTCGACTTCCGCGCCGGCGTCTCGGCGCTGCTGCCGACCCTTGTGCTCGCCCGCTCCTTCGGTATCGCCAATCAGTTCTACGTGCAGATCAGCTTTCAGCTCGCCGAGCGGCCCTTCATGCTGTCGGCGCAGTCCTTCCTCACGCTCGTGGTCAGCGTGATCCTGATGTTCGCGCTGATCCCCGGCTATGGCCTCCACGGCGCGGCGCTGGCAACGCTGGCGACCGAGGCGATCGGCTTCCTCGCTGCCGTCGTTCTGATGCATCGGGCCCACCCGGTCCCGTTCGAGTTCAACCGCCTCGCCGGTGTTGCCGTCTCCGCAGCCGCGATGGCGGCCGCGATCCTGATCGCGCGATCGCAGGCGGGCGGCACCGGCCTCGTGCCGCTCGCCATCGTCAGTCTCGCCGGCGGCCTCGCTTATGCGGCTGCGGCCTGGTTGCTGAATGTTGCGAATGTGCGGACGTTGTCGCTGCGTTTCCTGCGAACGTTGAACCGCAAGGCGCTCGGCGCTTAGCGAGCGTGCCGTCCGACGTCGGCCCGTAAGGCTGCACCAGGGCGTGCCCGGACATTCTGCCGCAGCGATTGATGCCAGCTTCGGACCAGCCTCGGCCGCAGGCCGTCTTTCGCCAGCGCAGACCGTCGTATATGAGAGATTTATCGCGGGAACGTGCCGAATCTCGCCACAGACGGAACGTAAGGCAGCTGCGATTTCTTAATCCAATGATTCCAATCTGACGCGTGATCGACACAGGCGGACTGGCATTTCGACCGAGGATGGCATGAAAAACCGACTGACGACGGCGAAATCCATCGTGGCGATGCGGCGTTGGGGCCCTTCCGCAATTGTGGCCTTGGCGGCAATGGGCGCATTGACCGCGACCCCGGCAACCGCCGCCAAGCAGCCGCGCCAGGCGGCCGAGGCCGTGGCGCCGCGTGTGGCCGGCGAGCCGATCATGGCGATCGTGTCGATCAAGAGCCAGCAGGTTACTTTCTACGACGCCGACGGCTGGATCATGCGCGCGCCGGTGTCGACCGGCACCACGGGCCGCGAGACGCCGGCCGGCGTGTTCGCCATCGTCGAGAAGGACAAGGACCACCGCTCGACCATGTATGACGATGCCTGGATGCCGAACATGCTGCGCATCACCTGGAACGGTATCGCGCTGCATGGCGGACCATTGCCCGGCTATGCCGCCTCGCACGGCTGCGTGCGCATGCCGTTCGGCTTTGCCGAGAATCTGTTCGACAAGACGAATATCGGGATGCGCGTGATCATCTCGCCGCACGACGCAGTCCCGACCGACTTCTCCCACCCCTCGCTGTTCGTGCCGAAGCCGGACGCCATCGCGGCAGTGCCCGGCCTGGCCGACAAGCTCTCCGCCGAGGCCGAGGAGGCCGCGAGGGCAGCCGATGCGGCCAAGAAGGCCGCTTCCGCTGCCGCGAAGGAAGCTGCCTCGCTTCCCGCCGCGCTGCGCAAGCTGGAACAGCTGAAGGCCCGCGCAGATGCCGGGCTCGCCTTCGCCGACAAGATGCTTGCGAACGCCAAAACCGATCAGGCCCGCGCCAAGGCCGAGGAGCTGAAGCAAAAGGCGGAGGCCAAGGCGGCCGACGCGACGACGCAGCTCGACGCCGCCAGGGCCGCCGCGCAGCAGAAGCGCGATGCGGTGGCCGCCACGAAGGAAGCCGCGAAGGCGGCCGCGACCCGGAAAGCCGACGCCGTCAAGGCGGCGACCGACGCGAAGCTCGCAGGCGAGCCGGTCTCGGTCTACATCAGCCGCGCCACGCAGAAGCTCTACGTGCGGCGGAACACGCACAAGCCGGCGCCCGACGGCGGCGGCGAGGTGTTCGACACCAGCATCGAGGTTCCCGTTACGATCCGCAATCCCGACCAGCCGCTCGGCACGCATATCTTCACGGCGATGGCGAAGACCGATACCGGCCTGCGCTGGAACGTGGTCACGATCGAGAACGGCGACGAGGCGAGGAATGCGCTCGACCGCATCACCATCCCGCAGGACGTGTGGGATCGCATCGGACCGACCGCGTTGCCGCGCTCGTCGATCGTCGTCTCGGATGAGCCCCTGAGCAGCGAGACCAATTACCGCACCGAGTTCGTCGCGGTGCTGAGCAACGAGCCGCAGGGCGGTTTCATCACGCGCAAGCCGACCGCGCCTGCCATGATCGCGAGCGACGACGGCTGGGACAACGGCGGTAACGGCTTCGGCTTCTTCTTCCAGCAGCGCGATCCCTACGTGCAGCCGGCCAATCCGCGCCGCCGCAGCCAATATCAGTACTATCAGCCGGCGCAGCCGATGCAGCGCGGCTTCTGGTGAAGAAGCCGGGCTTGCCTGCGGTGCAGGCTCATGCCCGCGCCGTGATCACCAGGGCCTGGATCTTGGCTTCGACCGGTCCGGACCCATGGCGCGCGCGGATCGCAGCGGCGACAGCGTCCGTCGCGGCCTGAAGATCGCCGCCGCTTCTCGCCTCGATTTCGCCGCGCAGCGGCGTACCCTGGCAATAGGCGAACGCCACGAGGTCGGGCGTCGCTGCGCGGCTGGTCGCTGCCAGCGTTTCGATCGAGACGTTGCCGAAACCTGCGCGTGCGAGATCGGCCCGTATGATCGGCTGTTCGAAATAGCCGTGCGGTGTCCGCGTCATGAAGCGGGGTGGATCGTCGGGAAACAGCTTACCCAGGGCGGCCGTTGCGTCATCGGCGAACACGTTCTCCTCGATGCGGTCCCAGACATTGAAGAGAAACGTGCCGCCGGGCTTCAGGACGCGCTTTGCTTCCGAATAGCCCTTGACGCGGTCCGGAAAGAACATGACGCCGAACTGGCAGCAGACCACGTCGAACTCGGCGTCGCCGAACGGAAGCGCCAACGCGTCCGCCTGGCGCCAGGAGATGCGGTTATCGCCCGCCTGACGCTGCGCCGCGACCGCGAGCATCGGCTCGTTGAGGTCGGTCGCAACGTAGCGGACGCGGCCCGGCAAAGCCGCCGCCACGGCGCGCGTCACGGCGCCGGTGCCGGACGCGATCTCGAGCAGCACGGAGGGCGAGAGCGCGGCGACGCGTCTTGCGATGTCGTCGGCGTAGCCGGCGAAGATCATCGGGACGAGATGCTCATCGTAGAGTTTTGGGATGGAGCCGGCGAAAACCTTGTCAGTGTCGGACATGCCTGCCTCGCTGAAGGTTCGGACGTGAGGCCAAACCTTACCACGGATGCGCCGGCAAGGATGTGAAATAGACCGGCCCAGGACGGCGTCGAACATCGGCAAAGCCGGACATCGAGCCTTACGATTTTCCGCCGCCGACCTCGCGGATCGGCCGCGTGCCGTCCCAGTTCATCGCGGCCTGGCGGACCTTTTCGAAGAACGGTCCCTTGGTGCCGCTGATGTCGGAGATCTCGATCACCGTGCCCGGATGGGCCTGCGTGTCGAAATAGGCAAAGCGGCCCTTGTCGCCGCCGATCTGGCCCTCATGGCCGATCCTGTAGCCGAGCCCGAGCGCCCTGTCGTAGAGCGCCTGATAGTCGTGGCTCCAGTACGACATGTGCTGGAGCCCTTCGTGCCCGGCGTCCAAGAACTCCTTGTACAGCGAAGGCGCGTCGTTGCGCTGCTGGATCAGTTCGATCTGGAGATCGCCGGAATTGGCCAGCGCGATGCTCATCTCGACGGCGGAATCCTGGCCGCGATGGCGGAACCAATCGATCTTGACGCGGTCCATGTAGTACCAGGGTCCGACGCCCATCACCTCGATCCAGTGCGTCATCGCGGCGTGGATGTCACGCACCACATATCCATTCTGGCGCACCGCGCCGAAGATGCGGCTCATGCCCGCGCTCCTTTTTCTGCTCTCAATCAGTTCAGCGCTATCGCATACGACCAGCGGAGGGCTGCCGCATGAGCACGGCGTGCGTGGTTCGAGACGCCCGCTTTGGCGGGCTCCTCACCATGCGGGTCTGAAATCTTGCCGCAAGACGTGACCTCATCCTGAGGGCCCGCCATAGGCGGGCGTCTCGAAGGATGGGCTGCAGGCAAGCTGCCCGCCACGTCTTCTTCGTACGTGACAGCCCAGCCGCTCACTTGAGCTCGATCCCGGCATCCTTGGCAACCTGCTTCCAGGCCGTGATGTCGCGGGCATTGATGTCGCGCTGCTCGTCGCCGGGGACGAATTGCGGCGTGATGCCGAGGCCCAGAAGTTTCTGCTTCACCACCTCGTCGCCGAGCGCCTCCTTCAGGGCCGCCGACAGCTTCTGCGCGGTCGGCGGAGCGAGCCCCGCCGACGCATACATCGCCCAGGACAGGCTGCGATCGAACGGCACGCCCTGTTCCTTGTAGCTGGCGACATCCGGCAGGCTCGGCGAACGTTCGCCGCAGGCGGCGAGCGCCTTGATCGAGCCGTCCTTCACCAGCGGCGTCGCCGTGGCGACGTCGAGCGTCGCCAGCGAGATGTGGCCGCCGAGCAGATCGCCGGCCAATTTTGCGATGCCGTTGAACGGCACATGGTCCATCTTGATGCCGGTCTGCTGCATCAGGATCTCTGCGCAGAATTGACCGGTCGAGCCGACGCCCCAGCTTCCGTACTGGATCGGCTCGCCCTTCCTGGCCAGCTCGACCAGGCCCTTGATGTCATTGGCGGCGAAGTTTTTGGTCGCGACCAGCATGATCGAGGAGGTGCCGACGCGGCCGATGGTGGTGAAATCCTTGATCGGATCGTAGGGCAGTTTTGGATAGATCGCGGGGGCAAGCACATGCGTGGTCATGCCGCCGACGGTGATGGTGTAGCCGTCATTCGGAGATGTCGCGACCATCTGCGTGCCAAGCGTGCCGGCGGCGCCGGTGTGGTTCTCGATATAGATGCTCTGTCCGAGCGTCTTGCTCATCCTGTCCGCAAGCAGCCGGCCGACCACGTCGCCGCCGCCGCCGGCCGCATAGGGCAGCAGCATCTTGATCTTGCGGGTGGGGTAGGCGGCAGGGTCCTCGGCGCGTGCCGGCAATCCCGCCGACAGCAATGCGAGCAAAGAGAGCGTGACCGTGCGCAGCATCATGTGGCATCTCCTGAAGATGAATAGGTTTTGGTTGAATCGATTGCGAGCCACGAGCTCGGATCACCTCTCCCATAGGGAGAGGTCGGGTCGCATCGGAAGATGCGATCCGGGTGAGGGGTTACGGTCTCGCTTCGCATTGCGGCCCCTCACCCGGATTGCTGCGCAATCCGACCTCTCCCCGCTGGGGAGAGGTGAACTCCGGGGCCGCCGATCGAACTCGGCTTCATGGTCTAGTCCTCGAAACGAAATCGGTAGGTCTCGCCGTGCCGGATCACGCGGCCCGCAGTCGGCGCCGGGAAATGGCCGGTGAGCAGGTAGCTCGGCGTGTCCGCGAGTTCCTCCAGCAGCGCCATCCGCGTTGCGAGTGCCGCAGCCGGATCGACGTCGGCGGCATTCGACAGCCACGGCGCGGCGCATTGGATCGGATGATGGATGACGTCGCCGGACATCACCGCGTGATCGTGGTCGCCGTTGAGGTGGATCTGCATGTTGCCGGCGGTATGGCCTGGCGCCGGCGCGAAGCGCAGGGCCGCGTCGCGATCGCTGAACAGGCAGTGGTCGCTCTCGACGAGTTCGGCGAGCCCGGCCGCGACCACCGGCAGCACGGAATCCGCGAACGAGCCGTGATTCACCGGGTTGTTCGGCGCAACATTGTGCGCTGCCTCGAAATGGCGGTACTCGTCCCGCCCCATCAGATAGCGCGCGTTGGGGAAGGTCGGCACCCAGCGGCCATCGTGAAGCCGCGTGTTCCAGCCGACGTGGTCGACATGCAAATGCGTGCACATCACGAAATCGACTTGCTCGGGGGCGACGCCCAGCGCCTGCAAATTTTCGAGATAGGGCTGGTTCAGGTTGTTCCACGCCGGCACGCGCGGCCGCGGTTTGTGATTGCCACAGCAGGTGTCGACGATCGCGGTCCAGCGCGGCGTGCGCACGAGATAGGAGTGGTGGCTGAGAATGAAGCGACCGGTCTCCGGCTCGATATAGCGGTGGTCGAGCCAGCTCCGGTTCTCCGCGATCACATCGTCGGTGATGTTGGCGAACAACCAGCTCTTGTCGAACGCGAGCGCGGGAATCTCGCTGACGAGATCGACCCGCATGCTGCCGATCCGCAACCCCCGCATGATCAGTTCTTCAGGAGGTCACCGAACGGCACCCAGCGCGTGCCGTCGAAGCGGATCAATTGAAGGCTCGTCATCGGCGTGAAGCGCTCGGGCGAATTGCTCACGGCGGTGCCGTTGATCAGCATCGGCAGGCGAACGTCCTTCATGGTGGTCGCCTGCTTCATGACGTTGGCGCGGGTGAGGTCGCTGCCTGATGCCTTCAGCACCGTCACCAGCGTCTGCGCGATGGTGTAGCCGTAGACGTTGAGCCAGTCGCTCTTGTTGGCCTCCGGCATGTACTTGTCCATGAACGCCAGCCACTCCTTGTAGCCTGCATCGTCCTTCAGCGCGGGGTCGGTCGCGTCCTTCAGATACTGGCTGGAGATGACGCCGGTGGAATTGTCCTTGCCCGCCGGCTCCAGCACGCCGCTGATCGAGGCCGAGACGTTAGAGATGATGGTCACGGGCTTCCAACCGATCTCGCCGATCTTGCGGATCGCCTGCGCCGCGAATTTCGGCGTCGCCGCGACCAGCACCACGTCGGCGCCCGCGGTCTTCAATTGCAGGATCTGGGTGTCGACGGTCGGGGCCGAGGTCTCGTAAGCCGCCCGCGCGACGATCGCCTCGCCGCTGCCGAGCCCTTCCTCCAGCGCCTTCAGATAATCCTTGCCGAGATCGTCGTTCTGGTAGAGCACGCCGACCTTGGCATTGGCGTGGCTCGCCTTGATGTATCTGGCGTAGGCGATCGCCTCGTCGCGATAGGTCGGCTGCCAGCCGACGGTCCACGGAAAATTCTTCGGGTCGTCCCACTTGGCGGCGCCGGAGCCGAGGAAGAGCTGCGGCACCTTGCGCTCGTTGAGATATTTGTGCACGGCGCTGTTGGTCGGCGTGCCGACGCCGCCGAAGATCAGGAGCACTTCCTCGCTCTCGACCAGCCGCCGGGTCTGCTCCACCGTCTTGGGCGGGCTGTAGGCATCGTCGGCAATGATCATCTGGATGCGCCGTCCGTTGACGCCGCCCTCGTCATTGACTTTCCGGAAATAGGCTTCCGCCGATTTCGCGATCTGCGCGAAGGCCGACACCGGGCCGCTCAGCGGCGCGGTGGTGCCGATCTTGATGGTCTTGTCGTCGGCGCCGGGATCGTATTTCGCGCTTTGGGTCTGGGCAGTGCTTGCTGCGAGCAGCGGCAACAGGATGCAAGCCGCATAAAGCCGAGGGCGGGCGAAGCGCGCCATGACGTCGTCTCCCAAAATTGCTCTCCGCCTCTCGATGGAGCGGAGTTGAAACGCGAGAACATTGCCCGAAAGCGAACTTGCGGGCCGCGACCGTTGCCGCCAGACTGGCGAAACGAACGATCGTTCGTACGGTTGACTAGCGAACGATCGTTCGTTAGTCAAGCCGCATGGCTGTCCACACCTCCAGCGCGGCGGAAGCGGCTGCGCCCACGACCCGCGAGCGGATCCTGTCCGAAGCGCTCAATCTATTTGCGCAAAGCGGCTATGGCGGCGCCTCGATGCGCGAGCTCGCCCGGCGCGTCGGCATCCGCGAGAGCAGCCTCTACAATCACTTCCCGGGCAAGGCCGCGATCCTGGAGGCGATCGTTGCCGAGCATGGTCCGGCCAGCTCGGCGAGCCGGCTGGAGGAGCCGCGCTACAGGCAGCTCGCGCGGCAGCCCGCCGCGTTCTGCCGGCAGTTCGCGCTCGACCTCGTCGAGCAATGGTCCGATCCGCGCGAGCACCAGTTCCAGAAGGTCATCACCGCCGAACGAAACCGGGTGCCCGGCATCCGCGCCAAGTTCGCCGACCATTTCTACGCGCGCGAGCAGAACCTGATGACGGACTACTTCCGCGGCTTTGCGCTAGCCGGTTTGATTTCCACCCCCGATCCGCGCGAGACCGCGCGGCTGTTCGCGGCCGGGCTGATCTACATCCGGCTCGAGCATTACGTGATGGGCGCGGTGCCCTCGCCGCGGGCGAACGTGATCGAGGCGATCGACCGCTATCTCGCCTTCTTCCTGTCGCTGATCGCGGCAGGGAATGACGGCGACAACAAGAAACGAAAGCCCAAGGGAGAAACGCGTGGCAAGGCTGCCCCTGATTGATCCGGAGACGACGAGCGGCGACATCCGCGCCTCGTTCGACCGCATGCCGGTCAAGCTCAACATCTTCCGCATGATGGCCCACGCCGAGGCCAACATGATCCCGGCGATGCGGCTCGGCAATTCGATTCTGCACAAGCAGAAGCTTTCGGCCGTCAACCGCGAGCTGCTGATCTTGCAGGCCGCGCAGCTCGAAGGCGGCGCCTATGAATGGCGCCAGCACGTGCCGATCGCGTTCGGCGTCGGCTGTACGCAAGAACAGATCGATGCGATCGAACGCGCAGATTACGACGCCGCCGCGCTGGGTGAGGCCGAGCGTGCGCTGCTGAAGTTCGGCCGCGAGGTGGTCGAGAACGTCCGTGTGGGGGAAGCGACCTTCGCTGCTGCGCGAAACCACTTCAGCGACCAGGAGATCGTCGAATCCATCGTTGCGCTCGGCTTCTACATGATGATGGCGCGGCTGACCGAGGCCACCGAGACCGATCTGGATCCAGCAGCCGGCATGAAGGTCTATGACGGCGGCAAGAGGCCGGGTGGCTGAGATGGCGGAGACCGAGAGCAAGCCGGAGCGCTATGTCCGTCCGCCGAGTGCGGAATCGCTGGGCGAAGCGCCGGGCAGGGGGCGCTTGAAAGGGCGCCGCATCCTCGTCGTCGGCGGCGGCCAGCGCGTCTTCGACGCCGCCACCGACCCGATCGGCAACGGCCGCGCCATGAGCATTCTATGCGCTCGCGAAGGTGCAAAGGTCGCGGTCGCCGACCTCAATCGCCCCTCTGCCGAGCAGACCGTCAAACGCATCACCGATGAAGGCGGCGAGGGCTTCGCCATCGCGGCCGACGTGACCTCCGAAGCCGACGTTCAGCGCATGATCGAGGAAGCCAACCGCGTGATGGGCGGGCTCGACGGTATGGTGCTGAACATCGGCACCTTCGGCAAGGTCGGGCTCGACGCGATCAGCCCCGAGGAGTGGAATAGAATCTACGACGTCAACGTCCGCGGCCCCATGCTGTGCTGCCGCGCCGCGCTGCCGAAATTCGACGATGGCGGCGCCATCGTCTTCATCTCCTCGATCGCCGCGCTGAAGGCCGGCTCGCAGATGGCGGTGTACGATTCCTCCAAGGCCGCGCTCGGCGGCCTCATGCGCAACATCGCCCATCTCGGATCGCGCCGTGGCATCCGCGCCAACCTCGTCTATCCCGGCCTCGTCGACACTCCCAACGGCCGCGAGGCCGGCGCCGGCCGCCCCAACCGCGGCAAGGGCCATGTTCCCTTCGGCCGCCAGGCCACCGCATGGGAGATCGCCTATGCCGTGCTGTTCTTCCTCTCGGACGAAAGCGTCTACGTGACTGCGCAGACCCTCGCGGTGGATAGCGGCCTGAGCGGGATGTGACGGGCGCGCTACCGCGCCGTCGATCGCGCGCGACAGATCAGATGATCGAGCGAAATGCGCCCCGGCCCGTAGGCCATGATGCCGAGCGCCATCGCGGCCCAGGTGAGGTGGATCGGCCAGCCGTCCGGCACCGTGAGTTCGACGATGACGGTCATAAGCAGAAGCCCGAGCGCGGCGAACCTCGTGCCGAGCCCAAGCACCAGCAGGATCGGAAACATGATCTCGCCACAGCCTGACAGGAACGCCATCACCGTCGGTGCCGGGAAGTGATAGGGCCCGCCCGGCAGATGCAGCATGAACTCGTCGCTGAACAGCGTCACGGCGGTGTCGTTGAGCCTGAGGAAGCCGTCCCATTTGAGGATGCCCGAGCGCCAGAACGGCACCGCCAGCGCGACGCGCAGCACGAGCTGGACCAGCGAAGGGACGGCAATCATTTGCACCAGATGATTGGCCCTGTCGACGAGCAGTCCTGGCGCGAGCGAGCCGCTGTCGGTGCTCATGTGCTGGTCCGTGATCATCATTGGTCTCCGCAAGCGAGCGAGGTGAAGGCGCCGGCCTCGATCAGTCCGGCGATGTTCGCGGCGATGTCGAACTCGCTTGAGGCCTCCAGCGCCGCCGCCGCGGCCTCGCCGAGCGGTCGCCCCGACATCAGGCCGTCCGCGAAGACCGCCCCGCCGGCCGGAAGGCGGCGCACGGTGACGTCGAACTCGGGTCGCGTGATCAGGGCATCCTCGGGCGTGGAGGCATCGATGCGCATGACCGGTGCATCGTCGCGGTTGGCGGCAAAGATCGTCACGGCGGCATATTGAGAGCGCACGCATCGTGTGGCGGGATGCGGAATGAACACCAGATCCGCCAAACGATCGGGCGTCACCGCCGACAGCCGGGCCGGCGACAGCGGAAGCGCGTCGGCGGCGTGATAGGCATCGAGCCAGGCGCGTTCGATGCGGGCGATGTCGGGTAGCCAGGGCATGGCCAGCGCATGCTCATACCGCGCCATGAACTCCGGGAAGTCGCGGCCGTATTCGAACAGCAGTGGCGAGGCCGGCGGATTGCCGCGGACATGGGTCCGCGCCATGGCGCGGAAGAAGTCGACGCCGGTGATGCGCTGCACTGCCGGATAGATCGCGGCCAGTGCGTCGATCAGGCTGACCGTGACGTTGTTGCGGTAGACGTCGTAGCGCCGGCCGGCGGCCTTGCCGTTCGGGCCGGTCACGCCGTCGGGCGTGCTGCGCGCCGGCTCCAGCAGCGCCGGCGCGAACGAAGCGGCGAAGGACAGGCCGGCTTCATGCGGCATGACGCTCTCCTGCCGGCATGGCGGACTGATGACGGTCGAGGATCGCCTGGGCCGCGGCGGCTTCCGCCTGCAGCACCGGCCAGTCCGGTATCTTGCTGTCCCACTCGATCAGCGTCGGCACCGCGCCGCGGCGCCGGATCACGATCTCGTAGAGCTTCCAGACGGCGTCCGCGACCGGACCGTCATGGCTGTCGATCAACAGCAGATCGCCTTCGTCGTCGGCCTGCTCGGCATGGCCGGCGAGATGAATTTCCTCGACCCGCGACAGCGGGAAGTCCGCGAGATAGTCGAGCGCCGAAAATCCCTGGTTGGTGGCGGAGACGAACACGTTGTTGACGTCGAGCAGCAGGCCGCAACCAGTGCGCTCGGCAATGGCGCGAATGAATTCGGTCTCGCTCATCGAGGATTCGCGGAAGGCGACGTAGGTCGAGGGGTTTTCCAAGAGCAGCGGACGGTGGATCGCCTCCTGCACCTGGTCGATGTGATCGCAAACGCAAGCCAGCGTCGCCTCGGTATAGGGCAGGGGCAACAGATCGTTGAAGAAGCTGGTCTCATGCGTCGACCAGGCGAGATGTTCGGAGACCAGCGCCGGCTGGTAGCGTGCGACCAGGCCGCGGAAGCGCGCCAGATGCGCCTTGTCGAGCGGCCGCGGCCCGCCGATCGACATACAGACGCCGTGTAGCGAGAGCGGATGGTCGCGGCGGATCGCTTCCAGCGCACGATGCGGTGGGCCGCCGGCGCCCATGTAGTTCTCGGCGTGGACCTCGAAGAAGCCGCGCCGAGGCCCTGCCGCGAGGATGGCCGGGAGATGCTCGGGCTTGAAGCTCGTCCCGGCAACGCCACCGATGGGCTTCGCGAAGCGGAGCGGCACGGCCGCAGGTCCGGTCGACTGGGTCACCGTGCTCATCGTGCTGCTCCGTTCGTGCGTCCTGGCGATGTCGCGCCGGCCGTTACACCGGCTTCAGCGAACCTTTCTTGCCGTTCGGCAGCTCGATGCTGGTGCAGGTGCCGCCCTGCACGAATTTCCAGGCGTTGCCTTGGAAGTCGACGGTCGAGGTGCCCTGGCAGGTCGTGCCTGGACCCGCCGCGCAATCGTTCTGGCCCTTCAGTGCGACGCCGAAGCACTTTTCCTTCTTGGCGGCGACGGCCGCATCGCCCTCGGCCTTCGTCAGTGGCCCGGCGGCGGCAAGGGTCGCGAGCGCGGTCGACATCGCACCGGCGAGGACGAGGGAGGTGACAGCATGTTTGGCAGACATCGAGATTCTCCTGTTCGAGACGGCGTCGCCTGGCAGGCGACTGCGCATGATCTCTTTCGCTCCGCTCGCCACCTGCGTTACCGGCAGGCTGCTCACGAATCCGTGAGACCGATTGGGATCGGGCGCACGGGCGGTGCGCTCGGGCGGCGATTAGCGGGCAAGCGGCGGCTCGAAGCCAATGCCCAGCTTCTATCGAGATGGTAGCCAGCGGGCATTGGCTGCGCGCGCTCGCTCCTGCCAGACGTAACGAACGAGCGCCGGCGGCGTAAAACAATGTCAGTGACTCGCAACGAGGCGCGAAAGCAGCGATGAATGTCGATCCCGAACGACGGCTTCGTGCGATCGCAGGGCTGACGGTCAGCATCCGCCTTGCGGTCTCCGCGCTGGTTCTGGCGGCAATCCTGTTGACGGCCGCGCTGTCGAGTCTGTTGTGGTGGCGCACGGCGGAAGCAACCAGCCGGCAGCTCGCCTCGACCATCAACGAGCAGATCGTGGCGGCCGTGCGCAAGGAGGTGTCGGCCATCGTCGACGAGGCGCGCGCCGCCCACACCGCCATCCGCACGCTGTTCCTCCAGAACGTGCTCGACACCCGCGAGGCCGACAAGCGCGAGTTCGTCTTTCTCTCGCAATTGCAGTCGCAGGCGACGATTTCCTGGGTCGCGTTCGGCTGGCCCGACGGCTCCTTCTTCGCCGCGCACAAGCTCGGCGATCGCCGGCTGGAGATGATGGAGATCTCGCTGACCGACCATGCCGGCCAGCGTCGCGTCGATGAGTATGACGTCGTGCCCGGCGACATCGAGTTCGCCAACCGCCGCTTCGAGCCGACCTCGTTTCGCGTCGCCGACCAGGCCTGGTTCAAGGCCGGGCTGACCGCGGATGATCCGCAATGGTTCAGGGTGCTGGACCATGCGACCGGCGTGCGGCCGTCGATCGCCTTTGCGGGGCCGATCGATGTCTATCAGGAGCGGCAAGGCGTACTGGCCGTCGTCATCGAATACACCAGGCTCGCGCGCTTCCTGTCGCAGCTCGAGGTCGGGCGCACGGGGACCGCCTTCATCGTCGATGACAGCGGCGAGCTCGTCGCGGCGCCGGACAAGGAGGCCGATGAGCTTCATCCGGCGCGCGGCGACACGGCACTGCTGCCGCTCGCGCGCCTGGCGCTCGGCAAGGCGGGTGAGGCCGGCGGCAAGGAGGCCTGGCGGAGCCGGCTCATGTCGGGCGGCGCCGCCTATGAAGTGGCGCTGACGCCGCTGCCGTTTCCCGGCTGGTCGCTCGCGACCGTGATCCCCGAGGCCGAATTTCTCGGGCCGGTCGAGACGACGCTGCGGCGCCTGATCCTTGGCCTTGCCATCGGCGCCGTGCTCGCGGCGCTGGCTTCGGCGATGCTGGCGCGCTCAGTCATCGCCGCGCCGCTGTCGCGCGTCGCCGGCGAGCTGCGTCATGTCGAGGCCTTCGCGCTGGAACAGGTCCGCCGCCATCCGTCGCGGCTCAGGGAAATCGCGAGCCTGTCGGGCGCGATCGCCGAGATGGCGGCCGGATTGTCGGCCTTCCGCAAGTTCATCCCGGCGGATCTCGTCCGCGGCTTGCTGCGCCAGGGCGTCGAGGCGAGGCCCGGCGGCAGCGTCCAGGAGCTCAGCGTGATGTTCATCGACATTGTCGGCTTCACCGGGCTGTCCGAGCGGCTGGGCGACCGCGTGGTGCCGCTGCTGTCGCGCTATCTCGATATCAATTCGGAGATCATCGTCGCCAATGGCGGGACCATCGACAAGTTCATCGGCGACGCCGTGATGGCGTTCTGGGGCGCGCCGCAGCCGCAAGACGATCACGCCGCGCGATGCTGCCGCGCGGCGCTCGCCTGCCGCAAGGCCGTGGCAGAGTCCGGTCTGGTCGATGATCTCGGCCAGCCGCTCCAGATCCGCATCGGCATTAATTCCGGCCGCATGCTGGTCGGCAATATCGGCTCGGAGCTGCGGCTGAACTACACCGTGATCGGCGATGCCGTGAACGTCGCCAGCCGGCTCGAAGGCGCCAACAAATCCTACGGGACGCAGATCCTGATCGGTGCGGCGACCGAACGTCTGGCGCGCGGCGTCGTCATCACGCGCGAGGTCGACAGCATCGCGGTCTACGGACGCGAGGAGGGGATCTCCGTCCACGAGCTGATCGGGATTGCGGGCGAGACGGTCGATGATAGTGACGCGATCGGCTGGATCGCGGATTACGAGCGCGGCCTCGCCGCCTATCGTGCACGCCGGTTTGCCGATGCGCTCGCCGATTTCGAAGCGGTGTTGAAGCAGCGCGGCCGCGATCGTCCGGCGGCCTTGATGCGCGACCGCTGCCGGCAGCTCATGTCGGCTGCGCCCGACCCCGCCTGGCGGGCCGTAGCGGCATTGACAACGAAGTGACGTCGCCAATTTCGCAACGCTCGGCGCTCCGACCATGGTACAGCGCGTCCCAAATGGCGGGCCCTTGAGCTCGCCTGGCGTCTATAGTAAGGGTTTGTCCGGGTCTGCAGTTCACCCAGGCGTCACCGTCCCGCGAGGGAAGCTAAACCTGCAAGGCTCAGTCGAACCGACACCAAACCTCGTGCCGCGTCGTAAGCCGGTGACCTCCGACAATCCGCCTGTGGATCGGCACATCGAGGATTGGTCATGTCCAGAACATCAATTGCGTTCGTTGCGGGCGACATCTCCGCGCTCGCGAAATCCCTGCGCGCCCAGCTCCTGGAGCGCACGTCGCCACCGGGGCACGTCGAGTTGCTCAACATTCTTGCGCGTGCGACGGGACACCGGAACTATCAGCATTTCCGTGCAGGCGCGGTCGGCACTGCCGTTGATGACCGCAGGATACGGACGGCCCGGGACGAGGCGGTCGATCTGAAGCGCGTGCAGCGCGCGGCGCGCCATTTCGACGAACGCGGCAGGCTGCTTCGCTGGCCGGCCCGCCACAATTTACAGCAGCTGAGCCTCTGGGTGTTGTGGGCCGGCTTCCCGCCGCGCTGCAGCCTGACCGAGGCGGACGTGAAGACGCTGTTGAATAGGCTGCATGCCTTCGCCGATGATGCCTTGCTTCGCCGCGCGCTGTATGATCACGGCCTGGTCGTCCGCACCTCCGATGGGCGCGCGTATCGACGGATCGAACGTCGGCCGCCGGCGGAGGCTGCGGCGCTTCTGCGTTGCCTCAAGGCCGGCGCAGCCGGACGACCGGAAGCCGCGACATGACGCTAGATCCAGACGCATTGCCGCTCACCGGGCCCGCTCCGGTCTCGGTGACGACCTCCCGCGGCACGATCCAGTGCGCAATCGCGGGCGAGGGGCCGGCCATTCTGGCCATCCATGGCGGCATGGGCGGACACGACCAGTCGTGGCTGCTGGCCCGCGCCCTCGCGAAGACGCTCAGAGGCAAGCGGGTGGTGGCCGTGTCCCGCCCCGGCTACCTCAGCTCGGCCCTCGAGCTTGGCGCGTCGCCCGACGAACAGGCCGATGTCTACGGCGCGCTGCTCGACGCGGTTGGGATTTCGACCGTTGCGGTCGTTGCGGTCTCCGCCGGCGGCCCCTCGGCGCTGCAATTTGCCGCGCGGCACCCTTCGCGCTGCCGCTCGCTGGTGCTGGTCTCGGCCTGCACGGGCACGCTGCGAACGCCGCCTGAGATCGCCGCGCGCCTGCGCATGATGCGCCACCTTGCGCGTCTTCCCGGGCTGCCGCGCGTCCTGAGGTGGCAGGCGGAACGAAATCCGCAAGTCGGCGCGCGCCGCTCGATTCCCGATGACGCCATGCGCGAACGGACCTTGCGCCATCCGGCGGCAGGTCCGCTGTTCGGCGCCTTGCAGTCGAGCGTGTTTTGGCATCTGCATGCGCGGCTTCCAAGGACCGTCAACGACATCGCGCAGTTTGCCGCGCTGGGACAGTTGCCCGCGGGATCGATCTTGGCGCCCACCCTCGTCGTGCACGGCCGCGCCGACAACGTCGTGCCGTTCTCGCATGCCGAGAATGTCTGCCGGGCGATTCCGCAGGCGAGGCTGCTGGCGCTAGCCGATGGCGGCCATGTGGCGCTGTTCACGCATTTGGACGCCGTGCGGGAGCAAGCCGAACCGTTTCTTGAAGCGCGCGCCGGCGCTTCATCGCACCCGCACCGTGTCGAGGATCTCGATGAAAACCACACTGCTCAATCCTGAACACTACACCCGCTCGCCCTGGAAGAACGGCGGCGGCATCTTCACCGACATTGCGGACGCTCATCGGGACGATGCGCGCCAGAAGAATTGGGACAGCCTGCTCTGGCGCTTTGCTTCGACGCCGATCGTGGCGCCCGGTCCCTTCTCCTACATGCCCGGTATCGACCGCTTGCAGATGGTCGTGGGCGGGCGCGGGCTGGTGCTGAAGTCGCCCACGCAGGCATTCGACGAACGTGAACCTTTTACGACGGTGCGCTTCACCGGCGAGCTCGAGATCGTCACCGAGCTCGAGGCCGGCCCGGTCGAGGTCGTGAACCTCATGGCGCGGCGCGGTGCGGCGGAGATTGATCTGCTCGCGCTCAGGGAGCCCGGCGAGCGGCCGCTCGCGGCGGGCACCCATCTCGTCTATGCCGCGCGCGGCGAATGCAGCATCCGTCTCGATGACGACAATTTTACGATTCCCGAGGAGGGCACGTTGAAGGTCGAGTTGACGGAGCCGGCGAAGCTCGCGCTCGTCTCGGGCCTCGCAGTGCTGGGATCGATCCGGCTGCTCGCCTAGGCGGCCGCTGCGCCGGTCGCCCGCTGCGCACAATCCATGCAACTGGCCAGGTTGACGCCGCCGGGCCGGAGCATGATATCTGCTTCGGTAGCAGACCGCAGCTCGTAGGGGCAGAATATGAACGCGCCAGACAATCTTGCCCCCACGCCTGCCGACGGCGTCATCGACTGGCTGACCAACGGCACGCGCGACGAGCGCTTCATCGACGACATTTTCGCGCAGATGTGCATCCGCCTCCAGCAGGCCGGCATTCCCGTGAAGCGGGCGACGCTCCACGTGTTGATCAATCACCCGCAATGGCTGGGGGCCCGCATGATGTGGTCCGACGGCAGCCGCGAGGCCGAAATTGCGCTGGTCGACTATGAAGTGCGCGAGCGGCCCGAATATATCGGCAGCGCCGCCCACGAAATCAATGACGGCGCCACCGAGCTGCGCGAGAGGCTCGAGCAGGATCCCTCGCTCGGCCGCAAGCACGCCCTCTACGACGAGATGCGCGCCAAGGGCCTCACCGATTATGTCGCCTGGCCGCTCTACCATACGCTCGGCAAGCGGCACATCGTCACCTTCGCGACCGACCGGCCCGGCGGCTTCGACGATGCGCATATCGCCGGCCTCAAGAAGCTGTTGCCGGTGCTGGCGCTGGTCAGCGAGATCCGCATCAAGAACCGCCTGGCCCGCACGCTGCTGGAGACCTATGTCGGCTCCCATGCCGGCGAGCTGATCCTTGCCGGCGCCACCAGGCGCGGCACCGGCACGACGGTGCGCGCCGCGATCATGATCTGCGATTTGCGTGATTTCACCAAGATCTCCGACAACTGGCCGCGCGACGACGTCATCGACCTGCTCAACGACTATTTCGATGCGATGTCGGAGCCGATCGCGCGGCACGGCGGCGAGATCCTGAAATTCATCGGGGACGGGCTGCTCGCGATCTTCCCGCTCAGCGCGCCCGGCGCCTGCGCGAACCTGCTGCATGCCGTGACCGAGGCCCGGCAGGCGATGGCCGCGCTGAACGAACGGAACAAAGGCACCGGCCGCGCGCCGCTGAACTACGGCATCGGCGTCCATGTCGGTGACGTCATGTACGGCAATATCGGATCGACCAGCCGGCTCGACTTCACCGTGATCGGCCCGGCCGTCAACATGGCCTCCCGCCTCGAGGCGCTGACCAAGACCATCGGCAAGAAGGTGCTGCTGTCGCGTGCCTTCGCCGAGCTGGTGGAGAAAGAGTTCGCGCTGGAGCATGTCGGCCGGCACGAGGTGCGCGGCTTCAACGAGCCGATCGATCTGTTCGCGTATCCGGAGTAAGGAAGCGAGCTTCCGCCCGCGCCTATTTGCGGTTCGTTCCCATCGTGCCGGCGCCCGGTGCGTTCATCTGGCCGCCCTGGCTTTGCCTTGTGTCATTGGCCCCGGGGCGTTCCGTCTTTGATTTCGCCGGTGCGCTCGAGCCGCCGCCGTTGGCGTCCGATGACGTGTTGAGGCTCGATGCGCCCGCGCCCGTCGCGCCGCCTGTTCCGGTTGCATCGATGCTCGATCCGGTTCTGGAAGCACCCGCGCCGCCTTGGGCGAACGCGGAAGGTTGAGACGCGAGAGCTGCAATGAGCCCTGCAAGAACAAGCGCTTTCATGTTCGCTCCTTTCGCTCGCGGTCAGGCGGCCCCGGCCGTCCGGGGGCGGTTCATGCCGGGGCCGCCATTGCCGGAACAAGTGGGATCCGGCGCGGGCCAATGCGCGGGAGCGCCTGGTCGTTCCGAATCCCGCTGGGCGGCGGCTGCCGCTAGGCCGACCAGCGATCCTGCTCTTCCCGGTGCGCGTGCTCGTTCAGCCGCTCGGCGATCTCGTCCGCAATCTGCTCCGATTCGGCCTCGGCGACGGGCTCGCCCTTGTGCGTCTTCAGCTTGTCCTTGTCGGCTTCGATCGGGAAATCGTCGGGCTTCAGTTCGTTATCCCTGGTCATGACACGCCTCGCGCGGTTCTCGACGAAGGGAAAACGCGCGTGAAGGCGGATCGTTGCGTCAAGGATGAAGCTTCGATCGACCGAGCAAGTCAGGCGCCGCCGATCGCCCGGGGCGCGGCACCAAGGTCCGCGCCCCGGGATCGATCGTTCATGGACGTGATGTGCAAGCGCCAGGAAACGGGAACCGCGCTGCCTGTTCCTATTTCTCGACCGCCCCGGACCAATCCTTGAAGCCGCCGACGTTGTAGACCTTGTCGTAGCCCATATCCTTCAGCACCTTCCCGGCCAGTGCCGATCTGCCGCCGGACGCGCAATAGAGGATCACGGTCTTGGTCTTGTCGAACGCCTTGTCGTGATAGGGCGACTCCGGATCGGCACGAAATTCCAGCATCCCGCGCGAGACGTGCACGGCGCCCGCGATCTTGCCGCTGGCGGCGACTTCCGGCGCATCGCGAACGTCGACGACCAGCGTGTCGCCGCTTCTGATCATCTCGGCCGCCTGATCGGAGGTGATCTTCGGGACCGCCGCGTTCGCAGCTTCCAGCATTTGCTTGACACTCGTTGCCATGGTTTCTCTCTGCGTTCTCTATCCCGCCGCCCCTGCGGGAGGATAGCACATCGCTTTTCGCTGCGCCTCCTCCAGTCGATGGAAGCCGCGCCGGGCAGACCGGCGTTAGCCGGCCCGTCATGTGCCGGGCCGCGCGTCGTGCGGATGCGCAATTGAGGGCGCCTTGGTGAAAGAGATCGCCGCGCAGGACTCGTAGACTGGCTTCGTTGGCGGCTCAGACGACGAATGCCGCCCGCGTCATCGGGAGGCGAGGCAAGCCCCGGTGCAACAGAAGAGGTGATCGGCGACATCAGGCGCGACAACGAGAGGAGACGTCAATGCCAACCTGCTCCGCAAGTCCTCATGGTCGAACCGGACGCTGTGCCGTCTGCGACGGCCGGTTCGGTCTTGTCAGGTATTACGCTTGGCGCAAGCCGCTCTGCTCGAAGAAGTGCGTCGAACGTCTCGCGACGCGCCGCCAGGATGACCGCGACTGGTTCGGCCGTGTCCCGATCGCCATCGATCTATCTCCAGAAAACCGCGCGAGGATGCTATGACCCTAGAGATGTCACGACGAGGCAAGCAATACATGGAAACGGCGCAGAGCCTGCTGCGCGCTGCGATGAGCATGACCGACGAGGTGGTCGCGACGCGCCTGAAGCTGCTAGCCGACGACTATCAGCGCCGCGCCGAAAAGGCCTCGAGCGTCGATGCCGCCAAACCGGTGGCGCGCTCGGCGGCCAGGCCCGAATACGATTGGCCGAAGGAGCTCGTGTGAGATGATCAGGATCATCGCCGTGCTCTGCAGCCTCTCGTCTCCGACCGACTGTCATGAACAAATCGTCACGACCTCGGACCTCGCCGACGTCACGATGCAGTCCTGCCTGATCGGCGCGCCGCAACTCGCCGCATGGATGGCGCAGCATCCGGCCGAACGTCTGGCCGGGTGGCGTTGCACGATCGGCAAGCAGGGCGGCGGCAGAGGAATTTAGGCTGCCAGCCTGGGATGCGCAGGGCAGGGCAATCGCCATGGCGTCGCCTCAGCGTAAGGCCAGGCGGCATCGGTGCCCGTTGAAGCTGCTACCGCGCACTCCGTCCTCATCCTGAGGACCCGCCAACGGCGGGCGTCTCGAAGGATGGCCACAGAGACGTCGCTCTCACATGCGATTGCACTGCAGGGCGGAGGGGCGGGACGGGAGTCCGGTTGCCAACGCCGGGTCGTGCGGCTAGCTTTTGCGAAAGCTACGCAAACGGTCTTTGGCCGCACGTTCATGCCGAAATTCCTTCGCATCGGTGTCCATCAGTCCAACGTCTCCGGCTACACGTCGAAGGCGTGGTGCGTCAGGCGCGTCGGCTCGGCGGTCTTCCTGAAGTGGGGCGCGGTGGAGGTGCATGGCGCCGGTGCCGGCCGCAAAGTCTATTGGTCGCGTCTGCCGCAGGAGAAGACGGTCCGTTGCGGCAGCGCGCAGCGCGCGCAGGACTACACGAAGGCCGCGATCGCGCGGCGCCGCAATCATCGCTATGAGCCGCTGACCGGACCCATCGCGAACCAGCGTCCCTCGGCCGCACGCAGCACCGAGCTCAAGCAGGCGCTCGCCACCATCCTGATCGTCGACATCGTCGGCTCCACCGCGAAAGCCGCCAAGCTCGGCGATGCCCGCTGGACCAAGGTGATGGGTCACTATTACGCCGCCGTCCGCAAGGAGCTGAAGACGTGCGGCGGCAGGGAGGTCGTGACCACCGGCGACGGCGTGCTCGCGACCTTCAAAAAGCCCGCCGCCGGCATCGCCTGCGCGACCGCGATCCAGAAGGCCATGCGCACGCTCGGCCTCGAGATCCGGGTCGGCCTGCACGCCGGCGAATACACCATCAGCGGCGGCGAAATGGTCGGCCTCGCCTTCCACATCGGCACCCGCGTCGCGGCGAAAGCGCGCGCGGGCGAGGTGCTGGTGTCGAGCGCGGTGAAGGAGCTGATGACGGCGCAGTCCACGATCAGCCTGAGGGATCACGGCGTGCACCGGCTCAAGGGCGTGCCGGAGCGGTGGCGGCTGTGGCGCGTGGAGGGGTGAGGCGGCAAAGGAGCACGGCGCGTGATGCGCGTGTCACCCCGGATGACGGCCTTGGCATCTTTGCGCTTGCTCAGCCTTCGAACCGCCAGTTCGCCGTCACCCAGCGATAGCCGCCGTCCGTTTTCCTGATGTTGCCGATGCCCGGAAACGGAAAATGGAACCCGAGCACCGGGATGCGGTCCGCCGCGGCGCGGTCGAACAGGCGCCTGCGCGACTGCAACGCGGAGTCGGGATCGAGATCGGGGCCGGGCCGCCAGGCATTGTCGATGTTGAGCAGGGGGCTATACGCGGCATCGGATGTGATCAGCAATTGCTGCGCACCGGAATGCACCAGGATCGCCGACATGCCCGGCGTGTGGCCGCCCGCGGCGATCGTCGTGAGGCCCGGCAACACTTCGCTGCCCGGCCGGTACAGCACGGCAGACCTGGCGACCGGCGCCACGCTGCGCTTGATGTTGGCGATGAAGGTGCGCCGGAAGTCTTCCGGCATCGGTAGCCGCGACAGGTCCGGCTCGCCCCGGATGAAGAAGGCAAAATCGTTCTCGGGAAGATAGACGGCCGCCTTCGGAAAAGCGCTCGATCCGTCGGCGCGGCTGAGATTGCCGACGTGATCGGGATGGGTATGCGTGATCACGATGGCGTCGATGTGCTCGGGCTCTACGCCGATCGCCGCAAGATTGCGGAACAGATGTCCGCCATCGGGGCCGAGGGTTTGCGCTGCACCGGCCTCAATCAGGATTTTCCTGCCGCCGGTTTCCAGCAGAAGCGTGTTGAGGTTGAGCCTGAAAGTGTCGGTCGGCAGGAACGCATCGCTCAACGTCCTGCCGAGTTCCTCCGCCTGCGCGGTGGAGGCGTAGATGCGCGGATCGCCGCTCAGCGTGCCGTCGCTGACGACGGTTGCCTTGATCTCTCCGACCCGGAAGCTGTAGTGGCCGGAATTGGTCTTAGGCGCCGGCGTTTGCGCGATCGCTGTCGGCATGCCCAGCAGCGGCGTCATCGCTCCGGCCGTGCTGCCGGCGAGCAGGAGGCGGCGACTGATGTTCAGATGGAATGGCATGACGGCTCCTCCGGCCTGGCGGCGATGGAAGGCTGTGTACGCCCACCTGGCGTCATCCACAAATATCATGATAGAAATTGCATTATGCGTTCAATGGATTTGGCGAAGGTCGATCTCAATCTGCTCGTGGTGTTGCATGCGCTGCTCGAGACCGGCAGTGTCACGCGCGCCGCCGAGCGTCTCGGCAGCAGCCAACCGGCGATCAGCCGTGCGCTGGCAAAGCTGCGGCGCCTGTTCGGGGACCGGCTGATGGTGAAGGCGGCAAGCGGCATGATGCCGACGCTCCGCGCCGAGGCGATGCGCGAGCCGCTGGCGACCCTGCTCGGCGGCGTCGAGACATTTCTCCACAAGCCGAAGTTCGATCCGTCCGCCACCGACCGCGTCTTTCGCATCGCGACGACCGATTATGGCGCGCTCGCCATCCTGCCCAATGTCGCCGCCCGCTTTGCGCGCGAGGCGCCCAATGCGGCGATCGAAATCGTCAGCTTCTCGCGTGATGTGTTTCGGATGCTCGCCGACGGTCAGGTCGATTTCGTGCTGTATGCCGACAATCCGGTATCCGGCTCGTTTCGGGCGCGCGAGCTGTTCCGCGAAAGCTTCGTGACGCTGGTCCGGCAAGGCCACCCTTTGCTCAAGGAGATGCGCGGGGCGAAGGACGTGCTGCCGATCAAGCTGTTCACGGCCTGGCCGCACATCGTGGTCAGCATTTTCGGCGGGCAGGGCGGGCCGATCGATACCGCATTGGCCGAGCGCGGCTACAAGCGGCACGTCGCGCTGCGTGTTCCCTATTTCGCAACGGCCGCGGTGATTACGGCCGCGTCGGACTACCTGGTGACCATGCCCTCGCGGGCGGCCCGGCAACTCGCGCCGCGGCTCGGCCTCGTGATGCTGAAACCGCCAGCGCAGGTGACGCCCTACGGCTATCGCCTGCTCTGGCACGAACGAAGCCACGACGATCCCGGCGCGATCTGGCTGCGCCGGCTCGTGATCGATGGTGTCGTGGTGCACACCTAGGGCTCGTTCGGAATCTGCGCTACGAGCGAGCGGACAGTTTCGAGGCATGTTTCCTGTTCGTGCTCCCATCCAGATTGGATGTCCAATTCGGCAAGGTCGGCCTTGAGGTAGTCGATGCGAATGCTGGCCAGACGGCGAACGAGGTCATTCTTCTTGGAGGCGACTTCGCCCAAGTTTGCGATGAGGGGGCCGCCATCGATCTTCTTGATAACTGCGATGTCGAAAATGTCGCGAGGCTTCAGCATCGTCGCCCGATGATACATCTTCTTGAGAGCGATTTCCGCTGGCGGCTCGATCGCAATCGTTGGCTTCCACCCCGCTCGAATCGACGTCAGGTCGATTTCCTTCTCGACGGGATCAAGATCCGAGATTGCGCCGCTGACGATGAAATCGATCTCGCCTTCGGGATATCTGAGTTTGAGGTAGTGGGCCGCCTTGTCCCAATCGTCGCAATTCCAGACGTCCGTGGTCTCCGGCGACAACACGGCGAGATATTGCGGATCGTCGATGAACGCATCGATGTCTCGACTGAATCGATGATTGGCGTGGAGCATCAAGGCCGTGCCCCCACCGAGTAACCAGTCGGGCACCGGCTGGCCCTGTTGCTCCAGGTCCGAAAGCCCATCGAGCGTTCGACCGAGTAGCCTACGCCAGCCGCTCAAGTGCGCGCTCCAATGCGGGGTTCGTCTCGCCAGTGACCGACTTCATCGATCGATAGGCGGCAGCCAAATCCTTGATGGGAATAGCGTGAAGCTGGGCGAACTGCAAAACAAGTTCCGGTCGTACCTCCGTGAAGAATGTGACGACGTGTGCAATCCAATTTTGCCAATCTCTCGATGCGAGGCGAGCAACAAGTTCAGTCGAACTGACTGTCCGGCGGTACGGAGCGTTCGTTGTGCCAAGAACGAGTTGATCGACATCCTTTGGCGTGGGCGCTCGGCTGGAGGAGCGTCCGATGCTTTTCTCAAGTTTCTTCACGGGACTGGCCCGCTCGTATTCTTCTGCATCGGCGGCAACGGCCTTCATCGCCTTCCGTTGGGCGTCCATTTTCGTCTTCAGTGTCAGCACGTCCTTTAGCTTCGTCCGTCGGTGCTTGCCGACATATCGAAAGGGCAGATCGCCAACGTCCATGCGGTGCACGACCAGCGGTCGGGAGATGCCCAAGATATCTGCCGCGTCGTTCGGACTGAGTTCCTGATCCTCGACAAGGACGGCGACGCGTTCACCCTGAAGGAGATGGCCGAGTGCAGTCTCGAGCAGCGCCGCAGCTTCCGGCGGCAGCCTGACGACCTGATCCTCGCCCGACTTGCGGCGGACCCGGACCTCGACCTGATCGCCCTTGCCAAGCTTGCCCAGGGACGTAGCCGCCTTGCGGTCGCGGTTCGAGAGCTCGACGAATTGCAGTACGTGGGTGGTCATGGTGAGGTCCTCTCCTAACCTCAATATAGGCCCCGCGGCCAATTAACTGCAACATCTGAAAGGAGTATTATCTTCGACGGCAGGGTCACATCGCTGCACCGGACTTCGGACCAGCGCTCACTCGCTTTTCGCCGCCACCGTGTCGTCGGCCCGATTTGCTTTCCCCCCAATTTCGGCGACAGTGCTGGACTGGAATGTCTTTTGGCAAGCGAACTGAAAATGGTCCTAAGTCTCGCCTTTCATTGCCAGCAGTTCGCGGCTTAGTGACTTTCTTGACCAGTTCAAAGAGAAGAAGTCTAAAGACCCGACGATACAAGCGAAGTTCAATGCTTATCGTTTATCTGATCACAAGGAAATGGTCATTGATCTCCTAATGCGAGTCACGACCGTGAGCGTCGAGACTATGCGGATCGTGGAAGCTATGAGAGTTGAAAAGAGGTAGTAGCGGATAGGCAATGGCTTTAGGTTGAACGCCTAAAGCGCCGCCCTTTTGCCGCCAGTCAGCAAGGTCATTCCTCGCGACGGTGGTGATCAGTTCCGGCTTCGTGATCTGACGTTCTCGCTTGGCCGTTGCTCATCGGAGAGGACAATTGTAAGTCGTGACGATAAAGATTCCACGACGCATCCGTTTCGAATCCGCGATTTCGCAACTCGATCCGACGTGGCGGAGCCACTCCGAAGCTCCACCGTCCTCGGCAAGCGTGTCGCTTGGGTTCGAGACGAGGTAAGCGTCATTTTCCATACCTGCCATCCCCCAGCTTTCCCAATCCAGAATGATCGCGTCTTTGTCTGCGAACCCTCGCAGTGCGTCGTTGCGAGTGAGAGACACAGTCAGAAGCCGAAGTTCATCCTTCAGCGGCGGCACTGCCCAGAATGTTCCGCCGATCAGCGTAAGCATGACCACCAGCGAGATTACGATCGAACGCGCTCGGGGGGATTTCCTCTCAACTCCTGCCCAGATGCAAAGGCCGAGGCCAACTGCTACCACTGCCGGCAGGTAGACTGAGATGACAAGCAGAAACGTGCTAAAGTTCTTACTGTCCCACGCAAGCGGAGTCGCGGTCGTAACCGTGGCAATAGCTGCAATAAGGGGGAGCCACCGGAGCCTACGAGCCTCTTTCTCCGGGGCTTGAGCAAAGGTGGTCATGGTCGCAAATTTATCGAAAAGATCCTTGGAGTTGCAAGCACCAACCGCTTCGACCGTCCGCTCCGGGACGGCAGCCTTTATGCTCACTTTGATGAGTTGCGCCGGCTTGCCGCTCCGAAGCTCGCTGCAACAGTCCGTCTTCGCTTCCGCTGCGCTCCAGCTACGCCGGACACCACGCTTCGCCGTTCGGGCCCCTGCGTGGCTGTGCCACGCGTAGCCCGAAGTGTCGGGACCAATCAAATGCGAGTCGACTAAGTAATTGATTTCTTGTTGGTCGCCAAAAATTCGCGAGTCGAAAAACCAAAGATTCGTGAGTCGATTTTTGCCCAAAACCAAAACTCGTGAGTCGCACACGAACTTGTACCTTGAACGCCTCATCGTGCGCTTCCTATCGTAGGTCGCAGGTTTGATCCACTGAGCGCCGGGAGTTTACTTACCGTCCTTGTGCGTGCGCATCCTCAAGTCCTGCTCAAAGCACCGGCATAGCGGCTATTCGCTCAGTCTCAACCTGGAGCGACAGCCGATCGGCGGCCCCTATCATGAATTCCGCCACCTTCACCTCTGCGGAAGGCTGCGGTATCCGAAGGGTCTGAGGAGGGGATTGGATCGCGATCACGCTAGTGCCCTCGAAGGACTTAGATTCGGAGGCGCGGAAGGATTTCACACCCTCGGGTCACTCGATGAGCAAGGCGATCCCATCACGGGACCAATATCAAAGCGCGGAACGCCTAAGGCCTAACGCAGCGAAACTCAAATAAACCTTGGGCCACATAGCTCTCGTAGAAACCAGCACAATCGTGGTCATAGATGCATTTTGCGCACTCGTCGCCCTTAACCAACGATTGATAATCCGGGAGTACGCCAAATTTCGTGCCTAAGAGACGCATAGGACTGGCATGTGTCGCCTGTGTTCGTAGCCGAACCGCGGCGGCCTCGACGTCTCGAACTCCACGCATTTCAGCGTACATAACTCGCGCAGCATTACTCATTGGCATGTATCCCGAACCGGCCCAGCCCGGCGGCAGAAAGAGGAAGCGGGTGCTGGCGGTCCGATCGGGGGCCCACGATTGAATCAAGCGTAAGAGGTGCGGTCAAATCGATGGCGAGAACGCCTTGACTGATCAACGCGCAGACCAAGTTCATTGGATCTCGAACGCGGATCGAATTGCTTAGAGAGCGGATTGAAAGGTGTCGATGGGGCGCTTTCGCCAAGGCGCGAACTACGCCAGTCTTATGTGATGGCGGAACCTCATAGTTTCTGTGACTCCAGATGCGTCGACAGTTTTCCGCGCGCGGTTCCTCGTCGATCCCGGCGCAATCAATTTCAATAAGCCGAATCTTATGGTGGGCAAGAGCCAGGAGGAGAAGGCCTTCCTCATCGATGTCTCTAGAGGGGCGCTCGTCGACAATATCGAACGCAACGCGGCCACTTCCGAGTTCAGCAACCAGCATTTCGACAGGCACTTGGCGGCGCTGATATGAGATCGATCTAATGTATCGGAGTCTAAAAACCGCCGGATCAAGCAGGAGCTGAATTGCCAGATCGGCAAACTTAGAAGGGCAGCTTTGGACAAGATCGGGGGTGTTTCGAGGACGCCTCGTGTTAGAGCTTGCACGTCGAACTTTGCGCAGTGCATCTACGGTCTGACGCCCTCTAGGGCGAGCAAGAGGCCGACCGCTAGCCGACGATAGCTCCGTCTTCTGAACCACGATTGCCGCTCCTCTTCGCAACCGTTATGTACGTTAGAGATCTCGCAACGTTCGTTCGGAAATAACCACGCCGCGCAGCAACGAGTCAATAGATAGCTAGATAGCTGGATAGCTATTGGTGGGATTTGAGTGGAGATCCGCGGTGACTCGTGTCGATGGGGCCTGAGTTTGGGTTCTGAAAGGGAGAAAACGAGGCTGTGGACCTCTGCCGGCATACTGCCGATTTGGGCTTTTCCCTTTTGCGCCAAAGTGTTAGTGGAAATCTCCGGCGCGAATAGCCGGCTATCTGCGGGAGAGGGTGGGAGTGCAAAAGCCGATAGGGAAGGCATCTAGCTCTCGCAAGAGAGAGGACGGCCGACGCCAGCTGTTGATCTATTTGTCGCCTAAGCTGATCATGTCGCTCAAGCGAGCGGCGCTTGAGCGGGAGCAGCCGGCGTACGAGTTGGCCGAAGAAGCGATCAAAGAGTGGCTGTCGAGGGAGAAGCGGAAGCGGTAGCGAAAAGTATGGACCAGCGTGTTAACGCGAGCTGCTCGACTACGCATGAAATCCAGCAGGTTTCGGGCCACATCTCGGTAACCGCCGGGCCCAATTGGGCCGAATTTTGCGGATTATAAGGGTTGTTGGCGTGTTACGGTCCCAGATACCGCTAATATCGTTATGCCCTGCTAGGTCCCCACTACTGGTTCCTCCTCTGCTGGGTGCCCGAGCCGGTAAAGTCGATTCCAAGTGCGAGCCCACTTGCGATTACGGTCGAACCAGATCAATTGTGACGTATGAATCGCCCGCGCGTTAGTGTACAGCGGATGCCCGGTCACATATCCTACCAATACGAAGACGATCGGCAACGTACTGTGTTCGAGCTTGGGCTTCACAAGGGTCACGCGCCAGCTCTGAAGCAGTGGGGCGCAGGCGAGTTCGGGCGGCGGCGGCTCCTCACCCTTCAGATATGACTCGAAGTCGAGCTTTAGCTCTCCGGCGGCGTCGATATCGTCGGCTGACATGTGCAGGATTCCAAAATTCAACTAGGCGTTGTCGATGCTTTCGGGCGAGCTTGGAACGTCAGCGGATTGACGAAGAAGTGCAGGTTCTCGCCATTTTCCAAGGTCTGTCGTTTTCGCCAGCTTTGGATCGCTGTTCCGGTCTGGGTGCGTCCGCACCAGCGACATTCAGTGCCTGACAGCGCTGGCATTTCGCGCCTCGATCGTAGCTTCCATGATCTTCTGCAGCTTGCGGATGCTGAATCCAGCCTTTTCCCAGGCGCGGGCTATCACTTCGAGTTCGTCATGAGCTAGGGGCCACACGAATCCGTGCTCCCCATTCTCGACGGCGAGCTCCTGAAGCACGTTTGCTGCAAGGATAGGCAGATCAAGAATTCCAGGCGCTGGCACCTTGATGATACGAAACCGGTCCTTCAAAGGAGCGGGGAGAAGCTCGATCGAGTTCGCGGTAGCGATGTACGAGATAAAGGATAAGTTGAGCTCGGCGTCGAGCGAGACGTCCCGGTGCCTCGCCGCAGTCTCGCGCTCGAGAAATGGCAATAGAGCGTCCCAGAGCCGGCCGTTCTGCGTTGAGGTGCCCGATTTATCGGCTTCATCGATCATCACAATAGGATTGCCAATGCGCATTTGGTTGATGGCGCGCGCTGGTGCTGACGGAATGCTACTGCTCCATGCCTTGGGGCAACCGCCGAACATGTTGTCGGAAGCGCCGGAGCCGTCATAGCGGTAGACGCCGATTCCGAGCAGATCACCGAGCCGGCGCACCAGACGCGATTTGCCGACCCCAGCAGGTCCAGTTAGCAGGACTGGCTTTAGCCGCACTGGCTCGCCTTCCCGCAGGTCGCGCAGCACAAGATCGATGGCAGTGGTGGCGTGCGGGTATTCCGTCATCAGCGTCGTCCGCACGATATCGAGATCGCGCGCGACGACCAGCGGCAATCGCACATCGAGGAGTTCCTTGAACCCGGACTGATCCTTGCTAAGCGAGGTTGCCTTGTCCTTCTGTATGACGACAAGACCGAAATCTCTGGGCTCGTATCGATGCTTGGGTTGATTCTGCTCACCTGTGACGGCTAGGTCGCTGGAGGCCGTCTCCTGATCCAGTATCTCGAGCCGAGTTATGAAGAAGATGCTATGCTCATCGTCTCGAAAATCGCCTCGTGCTGCGCTCCACCAAACGCCCAAGCGCCGCAAGGTGTGATTTCTTGTGATAGTGGCAACTGGCCAATCCCAGAGATGCTCGATGCCGTAGCTAAGCTGTGGCAGCACGATCTCAAACGTTTGCGGTTCGACCGGGTCGGCGGCGAGCATTAGTGCCGCGATCGCCTCCTCGCCGTGGCCTGCCGCGAACAAGAGGTCGGCGAGCGTTTGGCAGGCGGCCTTGCACCGCTCTTTCTCTCCCGACCAGAAATCAGCGGCAACCAGATCGCGCGATAAAACTTCAATTTCACTAATACGTGACCAGAAGAGCAGGGCGGCCGCGGGCCAGCCTTTCTGCCATAGGAGTTCGACTGGCAAGGGCATCCGAATGCTTTTTGTCTGAGACATTGCTCGGTTCCTCGCTTGGCGCAGGCCGGTTGAGGAGATGGGTACCGAAACCGTGAGCGCGGCGAAACGCAACCGCCTCGAACCGCATCAGAACGCGGTCAGATCGTTTGGAACACTGCCGAAGCTGCGTATGATCTTGGCGTCCCGGAAGTGCCCCCTCGCGGGATCACCCGTCCGGCTGAACGCAACTGCGCCGACGTAGCCGGGTTTGTGTGAGAACACCTCGGCGCGCACGACGGCTGAGTCCGGATTGAAGCATTGGACAGCTTCGCCAGGCGCGATGCCATCGTCGGTAATGACAAAAGGCAGAACGACATAGTAGGTGACCTCGGACATTTCCATGCCTCCATGCCTAGGGGTTTTCGAGGATTTCGCAGATGGCGTCCTGCTCATCGTCTTCGAGAAGACTGAACGGATTGCCTTCTCGCGAGGCAAACGTTTCGTAGTCGCCCGTCCGCCCATCCGGCGAGCGAGCCTCCTGCACATACTTCATCCCGAAATTGCGCTTGAACGCCTCGATCGACCAGCCATCGACAATGAACTCGCCGACACCGTGCCAAAGATGCTTCCAGCCATCCGCTGGAAAAACGACCTGCGGGCGCGCTGACCCGGTCGCGATGCGCCGCAAAACGTTCATCACCTCTGCAACGTCGACTTCGCCCGGTGACAACGGCGGAAACTGTCGCGATGCTGGCGGGACGACAGCGTGCTTGGGCCAGGATTTCGGCGATCTTCGGCAGGAGCGGGCCGTGATCCTCCGTCTCGTCCCACACTCGTCGATGAAGCACGGAGAGGGCCTCTCGGGCGTCCTCGAATGCGTCATCCGCGATGCGCCGGCGGCGCCAGTCGCGCCAGAGCTTGTCGATCGCATCGAGCCAAGCGCCCGCCCACTCCTTGGCCACCGGCCTGCACCAGAGTATGACGAGGTCAGGCCCGTTCCATTCTGGCGGCGCGGCAGTGCGAAGCTTCGCATCTAGCCCAATACGTTCGGACTCGTTCATGGCCCAAGTGCGCGCATCCCGTACTTCAATCTTGACGTGAGGCCCCAAAAAATAACGGACCGCTTGCCGATCCCATCTGTGCTCCTGCTGGATCGTCGCCGCGGATGCGGGAATGCCCTCAGACTCCAAAGCGTCAAGGACTGGCTTCCACTCCGCGTGGTCCGTCACCAGTCCCATTGGGGCGCGATCGTCGCCGTCTAACGCATCTGTACTCATCTGGACTCCTGTCGCCGCCGACAGCACCGACAAACTCTGTGCAGTGGATGGGACGAATCGAACCGGATAGGGCAATTCGTGTCGATGTTTGAGCGCTCGTCTGTCCGTCATGGCTAGCGTCGCTTAGATTTCAATTACTAAATTCGGATCGAAGTGCGGGTTGTCCCAGGCGCGCTGCTGCGGCGGCCAAGGGCCGTAGCCCTTGGCGTTCGACACCACGCGCGTTGAAAAGATCACGGTGTCCTCGGACTCGTGGGTATGCCCGTAGATCCAGAGGTCTGGCGGCCACAGCGCGCCGCAGTCATCGTCTGGGACCGGAGACATTAGTGACCTGAGATCGCTGCGGTAGGCGGCGTCGAGTCCATGATCGGTACCCAATCTTCGGCTTTCATGCGACATCTCCGGCACGGGTACGGGCACAGGCGCGTGACGGGTGACGACGACCAGCTTTCCGTCGCCGCGCGGCTTGCGCATTTCGGCCTTCAGAAACGCACGGGATTTCAAGTGTCGGGTAAGGGCGTGATGCGGCAGGAAAGGCCGCCGGTAAGCCGCAATACGGATCTTCTTGTAGTCGTTCATCCGGTCGCCGGCGATCATCATCGCGCGATGCGCGTCACCTTTGGGAGCGAAGTCAGTCCAGAGCGTTGCGCCCGCGAACGTGACGTTATCGATCCGAACGGTCTCGTTCTCCAGCACGTGCACGTTCGTACCGGCAGCCGCGTTCTTGGCTTTCTCGAGTGTCCGCTGGATGTCGGTGCCGTAGGCCTCGTGATTTCCCATGACGTAGATGACGGGATGACCCGTCACACGCTCGCGCAGCCACTTCACCCCACGCTCCGCACGCGGAATGAGATCGCCGGCGACCACCAGCACGTCGAATCGAGGACGCGCGTCGCCGGACGGCAGGTCCCAGCCGCGGGTCAGCTCGACATGCAGATCTGACATGATCCACAACAACACGGTTCAGTCCTCGTCGGTTGGATGGTCGTCCAGCGGCTCGGCATGGCTCAGCGCCTGCACGATCCGGTCAATGAGTTCTTCGGGCATCTCGTCCATGCCGAGTGCGAACTGCACGTCGGGCGAATCGCAGCGCGGGCATTCGTGACGCTTCGGGTCGTAGACGAACTCGCCTTCCTGGCCGCAGGCTCGGCAGCGAAATCTGGCCATCGCTATTCCACCGCTTTCTTCGATTGCGATGTCTCGTCGCTCTTCTTGGATGGAGAGTCAGGATCATTGAGCAGTGGATCGCCCTCGGGCACTGCATCCCGAGAAATGATGAACTGCACGTCGATGGAATCGCACAATGGGCACGTGAAGCGCTCCCGGTCGTAGGCCCAGGTGCCTTCCTTCCCGCACGTGCGGCAGCGAAATACGGCCATCTCAGCGCTCCCGTTCCTGCGAGGGCGGCGGCACCTCGGTCAATGTGTCGGTCTCGCGGTCGTAGCGCGCAAAATAGATGTCGGCCTGGCCGCGCCACCGCCGCAGTCGGCGCATGTTCTCGAAGCCGTGTCCGTACCGGCGCGCCACCGGCTCTCCCGCGGCGTGTTCGGCGCAGCGGGTCCCGAGCCAACCCTTGTTGTGATAGAGGCGGCCTTCGGCGCCGCAGATTTCGCAGGTGCAAGCAGAACGGGCGACCGCGAGATCGACGGCGTGGCCGATCTTGGCCTCGGTGTCCTCCGAAGCCTCGGCGTCCCAGTCGACGCGCAGGATGCCCATCTTCTGCCGGATGCGGACGAATTCGAACTCCTCGCGCTCGCCAAGCGCGATTTCGATCCGGCGGCAGAGTCTGATCAGGATGTCCTGCCAACCGCGCTCGCAATGCGGGTAGCCGAACGAGCGGCTGGGCTCTTCCATCATCGTCAGAAAAAGACGCGGGTGCCACAGCATGAGGTCGCGCGGCCAGTTCATTGACATCTCACTGCTCTTCGCCGGGCGGACGGTCGATGAAGCGGTCAGCTTCGCGGTCGTACCGACGCGGGCCGATCCTGAAGCCGCGAGCCGTGACAGCCCGGACGAACTGCACGTCCTCACGGCCGGACTCGGCAGGGATGAGCGTGCCCTTCGCATGGGGGAGACAGAGTGTCTGGTGTCTGCCGGCGTGCTGATAGAGCTGACCCACTGCGCCGCATCCCTCGCAGGTGCAGGCCGCGCGCGCCTGAGCCAACGCTAAGGCCTCGTTGATCCGTGCCGTGGTCTCGGGGGACAAGTCGCCGCGCCAATACACTCTCAGGCCGGCAAATTTCTCCTTGATCTGGGAGAAGCGGATCGTCTCCCGGTCGCGCAGTGCGGCTTCGATGCGACCGCACATGCGCTCCAACAAATCGCGCCAGCCCGCTTCGCACCACGGATAGCCGGACGCCTGCTCCGGATGTCCCTCCGGAGGATGGAAGAGGCTAGGATGTGCCTCGATGAGGTCGATCCGCCAGTCGCGATGCTGCGTCATTTCATTCCTCCTCGATACCGACGGACGCGGGATCGATGTCGATGAAGCTGTCGGTCGTCCGGTCGTAGCGTCGGCACCGGACGTCGCGCCGGTCTCCCACGATCCGCTCCACGACGAAAATGTTCTCGAAGCCGGGGCGACTCTCGACGAGAGGCCGCCCCGCGGCGCATGCCGCGCAGCGCGTCACCAGCCAGCCTGAGCCATGCAGCCGGCCCGGCTCGCCGCAGACTTCGCAGGTGCAGGCGCTGCGGGCCTCGGCCAAGTCGATCGCTTCCTCAACCTTGGCGTCGGCTTCGGGCGACAGCGCGCCTTCCCAGTAGAAGCGCAGCGTCCCGTATTTTTCCTTGATCTGCGTTGCGTGAAACGTCCCGCCGTCAGCCTGGATCGCCGCTCGGATCCGAACGCAGGCCCGGTCCAGCAGGTCGCGCCAGCCATCGCCAACTTCGGGCCAGCCTTGTGCTGATGGCGGATCGCCGACCGGGTGGAAGAGATCCGGGTAGGTCTCGACCAGTTCAACCCGCCAATCTCGCACGACGCCTGGCATCACACGACCTCAAGACAAACGCCAACCAACAAGAACAGAGCAGGAACAACAGGTGATGTCAATAGCGAGATAGCTAGCTATCTGCATGATTCGGATTCCGAGAGCCCGCCGAGTCTCCATAACTCGGAGTCCGACGTGGAGCGCCGCCCCCGGGCTGGGCGCGGCTTTTAACCCCTAACCGGCGTTGTTAATTGGCGTTCAAATTTGCCCCCCGTTCGCGCGCCGCGGTTTGACGGTAGCGCTCGGCTCGTCGGAGCAGGTCGGGATCGCGGAGACGAGACGAGCGCGGGCTGACGTCTCGGCTCTAGAATCGCTGGTAGCTGTCGCGGTGATGGGTCAGCCCGTCGTAGTGGTCATCTTGGCGTCGCCGAACACACTTGGCCATTCGCCGAAGGCGAAATCGGTGGTGACGCTGACGGAGGCGCGCTCGTAGCCTGCTGACGAGATGGAACACAAGCTGGCCGCCGGACCGGGCGAAGGGCAGAGCCCGAGCTCGTCCAGGACGATGAAGTTCATCCGCGTCAGTCACTCGGCAAGCCGGCCCTGCCGTCCGTGCGGTCTCGATCTCGAGCCGGTCGACGAGATCGAACACTTAGAAGTGGCCACGGGCACCGGATCGGATGCAGCTCCTGACGATTGCCATGGCCAGATGGGTGTTGCCGGTGCCGGTGCCGCCGACCAAGACGATGCGTTGGGCGATGAAGCCGCTGCCACCGAGCTCATTGACCAGCGTCCGGTTGATCGGCGACCCAGTCGAACTGGAAGTCCTTGAGGTCTTTGGTCAACGGGGCTTGGCGATGGTGAGCCGGTACTTGATTGAGCGGGCATGCTTCTCGTTGATCTCGGCGTTGAGCAGGTGGCCGAGAAGGCGCTGAGGTTCGTGCTGGCGCTTGACCGGTGTCGCCATGATCTCGTCGAAGGCGGCCTTCCAAGCTGAATACGAGGGTTCGATTCCCTTCACCCGCTCCAAGTCTCTTTCCTAATTGGAAACGAGCTCTTGCGTCGCCATCACGGCCGCATTTTGCCGCTTGCGTGTGAATAAGCGCCAAAGTTTGCCCCCCCGTATTGCCGCATCTGCGAATGTTACCCTGATGGCGCCATTGCCGATGACGATCCGATGTCGATTAATCGGTCGCGCCAGATGGCTTTCCCGGCT